>NZ_FOOR01000013.1 GCF_900113255.1 Novosphingobium sp. CF614 | reverse complement strand
CGGTTCCAAACCGTCAGGCCGCGTTAGCGACCTGAACCAGCCGCTTTGAGCGGCTCACATCGTAAAGCCCCCGGCTCTGCCGGGGGATACTTACTCTCATAAACCAACCGGTAGCTGCTGTGCGGCGTGAGTTCGCGCGTTCCGAGCACTTCGCCTTCGTGGTCCAGCATCGGAAAATCGGCAAGTCGGGCAACGGTCTCGCTGAACAGGTCATCAATCCTGACGGCGGCGTCGCCATCGCGCGACAGGAGATAGTCCCATATATCGGCGCGATCCTGCCGCGCCTCCGGCGTCCAGAGAACTTTCACGCTTGATTGGAAACGCGCGCGCGGCGGTTGGCGAATTCCGCTTCAACCTCGTCATTGCCAAGCCCTTGGCCCGCCTGCATCGACGTGCGAGCTAGAACCACCTTGCGCTCGACAAAGGCACTATGCGCACGCTTCATACGTTGGCGCTCGACAAATTCGCGCATGAGTTCCCGCACGACCTGGGAGGCCGGTCGATGCAGGGCCTCTGACTCGGCCATGAAATCTGCCCGTAGCTCGGCTTCCAGCTTCATCGTGAAAACTGCTTCTTTGCCCATGATCGCAGCTCCGCTGAGTAATGACATGGTGTATACGTTATCATTACCTTAGCTGCAAGCCAAGCGAGCGTCTTTCAAGAACGTGCATGGCTCATGCTGACCAAAATCAGGCCATTCCGGTCGCGACTGCCGGAAGACCCTGTCAGCAATGCCGGTGTGCTGCCATCATGTGTTTTCCGTCAGGGTAAAGCTGCCGGTCGGCTAGCGCCCACTTGCGGACGCTTCCTTGTAAGGTGATGGTGCGCGAATGATCCGCAAGATAGTCGCTGCGATGCTCCTCGGCACTTCCTTAACTGGCTGTTCCTACAGCTACGATCTAATCGTGGAAGTGCGGAACGGGCAGGTCACAATCGATGTCGATCCTGCTTCGCCCCAGCACCCTACGTGCTTACGGCGGATTGAAGTCTCGGCAGAGGACGAGCGAACCGCCTCTTGGCAGGAAAGCGCCAGCTACGACGATGACTGCGCTAATAAATTCCCGCTGCCGTACGGTCGCCGTTTACTTGGCACGCACCAGCCGGATAGCCCGCAAGTAGCTGCTAAACCTCTGCGGCGTGAGACAATTTACGAGGTGACGGCAACGACAGGAGCGACCGGATACGGCGGTGGTCGATTTATCATTCATGCCAACGGGAAGGTCGAAAATCTTCCACCGAAGCTGCTTCCTTCGGGCACAGGCGACGGCAGCTAACCACCCATCTCAGTCATTCACCGATGCATGACAATCAGGTGTTTTTCGGCACGGTGGGTTTCGGGCCGTCCATTCTGGCTGTGGAACGACCGGCAACGCTGCCAAAGCCCCGGTGACAGACACGTCGGTGCATTCGGAAAGACCGGTCTCCGGTTAAAATGTTGAAAACCTGCCCTTCACGTGAACGTTCGACCACTCCTGGCATCTGCCCTTCCCGGCTGGACGACGGCAAAGTTGGGGGGAGCGGGCGTTGCTCGAATCTCAAACCATTGTCGCTTCATCTTGTGTCGCAGCAATTCGACGTGCGGCCAGATAGCCGATAATTGGCAGCGCGATATGAATGATGATGAGCCACCACAAGCTCGAAGTCAGTGCGTAACCGATTGCAAAGAGGAAAGCGGCCACAATGCTTGGAAAGCTCTCGCGGAAGTTTTTCCAGCCATGAGCCAGACCGTATGCAAGGCCAGAACAGAAAATGGCTATTGGAAGGCCGACCAATGGCGTCAGCCACCAAAGCAGGTAACCTCTGTAGAGCAGTTCCCACGCAAACCCGATCAATGGCGTCATAACGAGGAAAAGCGTCAGCTCTTGAAAATTTTCCGGAAATATATCAGCCGCTTGACGGCGATCGCCTCCTTGAATCTTAGGCTTTGCGAGCATTGTCGACAAGGTCAGTCCGCCGACCAGACATAGCGATATAACTAACCCGATGTATCCTCCGGATTCCAGATGAGTTCCAATGCCAAGCGCGGCGGCAGTTACATGCTCGGCGTGCGACACAACCACCAAACCAAGCAAGAGGGCAAGCGCTCGGGCAATCGTCAGGCGGTATCTCGTTGTTCGAGGTCTGACTGGTTTCTTGCGCAGCGTGCGCCAAAGCGCCTCTCCTGGGACAAGAAATAGCAGGATGAGCCCAAGAATCATGGAGAGATCCAATTCTTTACCTGCCTTCCGTTAGTTGCCTTCATTCGCGAGTACTATGGATCCAATGTTGGCAACGTCGGCGGAGTTGGAAAGGTCACCTGCTGATTAAAATTTTGAAATGCTGCCGTTCGCCTGAACGGTCGACTGCTCCCGGCGTCGGCATTACCGTGCTGGGCGACGGCGAAGTTCGGGAGGAGCGAACTGCCCAAATTCGGTCTTGAGAGCGAGTAGCCGTCACCGGTGTTATTCGCCGTGCTGCTCCCATGGCACACCGCCCGGCTGACGATCTGGATCATAGTAGCCCGTTTGCTTAGGGAAGATGATCAGCGCCAAAACCCCTAACACGGGCAAGGTCAGAAGCACCAGCGCGAGCCAAGTCAATCCACGTGCAAGTGACCCTGAAACGGCTCGCGAAGCGACTAGTAGAAGCGGAGCTCCGAAAAGTGCCAACGGCGCTAGCCAAGTCCATGGTTCCGCACCCGGAAGGATAAATTCCCAAAAGCTGAAGTGCGCGGCGTTGAACGCCAATCCCAGAGTTGCCGCCGCAACCACGCCACAGAGAAGAGCGGCGACAGTTTCCAACTTGACTATCATGGATTGAAAATGGCCAAATTCGCGGTTTGAAGCAATGTCGTCCTTGTCGGCGCATCCGGAAAGACAGGTTTTGGCTGAAAATCCCGGATTGTGGCCATCGGCAGCCCGGGATCGAATTGTCCACTCGGCCGGGTAAATCATCCTGGGCTTGCCCCGGGGCGGCGCGGAGGGTTGCCCTGGATTGCGTCGACGGCTTCGCCGCTTCGCAGCGACGAAAGGCGGGAAGGGGTTTGCTATTAACGATTCAAAGAGCACGGCACCGGGTTCGTATGGGCACTGTGTCATGCTCGGGCGATGTAGGAAAATGGATTTTGCGGTGCTTCGCGCGAAAATCGCGGAATGCCGCGGGGCACAGGAAAAACCCCGTCAAGTCCTTGGACTTACGGGGTTTCTGGCGGGGTTCCTGGAATGGTGGGCGTAGCAAGGATTGAACTTGCGACCCCTACGATGTCAACATAGTGCTCTACCACTGAGCTATACGCCCATTCCATTCGAGCGTTCCTTGCGGGGTGACCCGCTTGGAGGTTGGCCCTTTAGCCTCGGGATTCTATCGATGCAAGCGGCTTTGGACAGGAAAATTCATGGTCCCGGCGCGCCTACAGCCTGGCGTGTTCGGTCAGGCCGAAAACGCGCTGCACTTCCATCACGATGTCGCGCAGGTGGAAGGGCTTGGACAGCACCTTGGCCTGCGGAGCCTCGCGGCTGGCGCGCAGCGTGACGGCGGCGAAGCCGGTGATGAACATCACCTTGGTCATCGGCGAAATTTCGGCGCAGCGCTGGGCGAGTTCGATCCCGTCCATTTCCGGCATGACGATGTCGGAAAGCAGCAGGTCGAAGTCCTCGGTTTCGAGATAGGGCAGGGCGTCGCTGCCCCGGTCGACGGCGACCACATCGTAACCGGCATTCTGAAGCGCCCGCGCCAGGTAAGTGCGCATGGCATGGTCGTCTTCGGCTAGGAGGATGCGGATCATCGCCTTGGTATCCAGATTGTCGTGTGCGACGGTGGTTGTTTGTTTCGGACCCTGTCCATAACGCGTTACGGGTTAATATTCTCGCCCGGATTTCGCACTGACCGGGAACGGGACGCTTTGACTCGACAAGATGAAAAGGACAGCTTGGCGATCATGATCGAGCGTTCGGGCGAAAGCGATTCGCAGGGCAATTTGCAGGGCAACGTGCACAGGGAGGCAGGGGGATGGATCCCGGGCGCACCGGGGATTCCCGCCTTCGTCCTGCATGCCCGGGAACCTTCGGCGATACCGGTCCTGATCGCGGTGCCGCACGGCGGCCGGGCTTATCCGAGCGCGCTGCTTCACGACATGCGGCATTCGGGATCGGTCGTGCTGCGGCTGGAGGACCGTTTTGTGGACCGGCTGGCGCAGGGCATCGCGCGGGCGACCGGGGCCAATCTCCTGGTGGCCAACGCGCCGCGCGCGATGATCGATCTCAACCGGGCGCCGGACGATGTCGACTGGGACATGTTCGCCCGTGCGGAGCGCCCCGAAGGCGCGGCGGGCGTGCCCAGCCGGCGCGCGCGCAGCGGTCTTGGCGTCATCCCCCGGCGGCTGCCCGGGACCGGGGAGCTGTGGCGGCGGCGGCTGGAAAGCGCGGACCTTGCGGACAGGATCGAGGGTATCCACGCCCCCTATCACGCGGCGCTCGCGCAGGCGCTGCTGGCCTTGCGCGAACGATGGGGCGCGGCCCTGCTGATCGACCTGCATTCGATGCCGCCCTTGCCGGTCCGCGCCGGGACGGCGACGCCGGAAGTGGTCGTCGGCGATCGATTCGGCGCCGCCTGCCATGGCAGCCTGGTAGCGACGGCCTTTTCGCAGCTTGCCGAATCGGGCCGGGAAGCGGCGCACAACCGGCCCTATGCCGGGGGGTACGTGCTGGAGCGCCATGCCGATCCGCGCGGCGGAATCCATGCGCTGCAGCTGGAGATCGACCGCAGCCGCTATCTCGACGCCGATCTCGTCGAGCCGGGACCGGGCATGGCGGCGATGATCGAGGACTTGAGCGTGCTGGTGCGTCAACTGGCGGCGATGGTGTCCGACCTGGGCCAGGAAGCCAACGGCAAGGGCTGGCCCCTGGCGGCGGAATAGGCTTTCGCGATCAGGGTTTCGGCGAAGGGCGCGGGGCCGGTTCTTCCGGACCGTGATCGACCCATCCGCCCGCCGTCGCGACATAGAGCCGCGCGACGTTCTGATACTGCCGGATCCGGGTATCGAGCAGCGAGAGCCTGGCGCGTTGATAGGATCGGCTGGCGTCGAGGACTTGCAGGATGCCGCTGTTGCCGACCTGGAAGCTGCGCCGGGAAAGGTACAGCGATCGGTCCGCGACTTCCGCCGCCTCGTGCCGCGCGGTCAATTCGCGGCTGTCGCTGTCGAGGGCCGAAAGCAGGCCCGAGACTTGGCCGAAGGCCTCGGTCACCGTCTGCTGGTACTGGGCGGCGGCGGCGCGGGCTTCGGCTTCGGCGCCGCGCTTGTTGGCCTTGAGCGTGCCGCCGTGGAAGATCGGCGCCGTCACGCCCGCGAAGATGTCGAAGGCGTTGAACTTGCTGCTGGTGATCCGGTCGGGTTCGGAAGTTGACTGGGTGATGGTGGCCCCCAGGGTCAGGTTCGGATAGAGGTCCGCCGTCGCCATGCCCACCGCCGCGATCGCGGCATGCAGCCGGGCTTCCGTTTCCAGGATGTCGGGGCGCTTGCGGACCAGCGCCGATGGCAGCGCCACCGGCACGCTTGCGGGCAGCACGAAGTCGTCGAGGCTGAAATCGGTCGGGCCGAGTTCGGCCGGCGAGATTCCGAGCAGCACGGCCAGCATCGCCCGCGCTTCGGCAAGCTGCTGTTCCTGCGAGGGCAGGTCCGCCCGGTCGCCGGCAAGCTGGCCTTGCGCGCTCAGGACCTCGACCAGCGTGCCGGCGCCGGCATCCTGGCGCGCCCGCGTCAGCGAAACGTTGCGCTCGTCCTCGGCCAGCAGGGCACGTTCGGTTTCGATCCGGTCGTTGAGGGCGGCGATCGCCAGTACTTGCGCGACCACCCGGCCGGTGAGCACGAGGTGCGCCGCCTCGGTCGCGCGCGCCTGGGCCTCTGCCAAAGCCTGCGCCTGTTCGAGCGCGCGCCGGTTCCTGCCAAACAGGTCGAGATCGTAGGAGACGCCGCCGCCCACGGTATAGAGATCGAAGCGCGGGTTGGAGATGCCGGCGTCGGCCAGTCCGTCGAAGCCGAACGAGCCGAGGTTGACTTGCTGGTACTCCGCGCGTCCCTGGAGATCGACCTGGGGCAGCCGCTTTCCGGCCATGGCGGCGATTCGTTCCCGCGCCTTTTCGAGCGTGGCGCGGCTGGCGGCGAGGCTGTGGTTGCCGGCCAGCGCCCGCGCCACCAGCGCGTCGAGCTGGGGCGAGGCGAATGCCTTCCACCATTGCGCCGCGGGCCCATCGCCGAGATCGGCCCGGCCACTGTTGCCATTACCGCCGCCATCGGCGTAGCCGGCGTCGATCGAAGGCGGCGCGGGCGGCGTGAAATTCGGCCCCGCCGCGGTGCATCCGCCGACGAGCAGGAGCGGGGCCAGAAGCGGGGCCAGGAGGGCGGCCGGGAAGGCTGGGGGGCGTTTCATGTCAGTCCCCGATCGGCAGCGCCATGCCCCTGGCCGGCGTCTTTTTGGAGCGCAGCAGCAGCACGAGCGGCATCAGGCAGAGGCTGATGATGAACACGAAGTGATAGAGCGAGGCGTTGCCCACCATGCTGGCCTGGCGCACCACCTCCCCGTTCAGGCTGCCCAGCGCCTCGCCCGAACCGAAGTCGAGGTCTGGCCGGGCGGAGAGAATCGCGGGATTGTCGGGACGCAGGCCCTGGATCAGGCTGTTGCGCGATATGGCGCTGTCGTGGATGAACAGGACGTTGAGCAGCGATATGCCGACCGAGTTGCCGACATTGCGGGTAAGCGCGTACATCGAGGCGCCTTCGTTGCGCAGCTTGGGATCGAGGGTGGAGAACACCACGACCGATAGCGGAACGAAGATCAGCCCGCTGCCGAAGCCTTGCACCAGTCCGATGGCGATCAGCGTCCCGTCGTCGACGTAGAGGTTCATCCGCGAGTACATCAGCATGCTGGTGCCGATGACGGCGAGGCCGGCGATGAGCAGCACGCGCACGTCCAAAAGCGCCATCAGCCGGGTGACGATCAGCGTCGATGCGAGCGTGCCGAGCGCGCGCGGGATGCCGATCATGCCGGTGTGCAGCGCGGAATAGCCGAGCAGGGACTGGGTCATCACCACCAGCAGCGGCACGGTGGCGAAGGCGACGATGCCGATCAGCGTGCTGAACAGCAAGCCGATCGCGAAGTTGCGGTCGCGGAACAGCTGCGGCCGGATGAACGTGTCGCTGGCGGTGAACATGTGCACCAGTGTCAGGTAAGCCGAAAGGCCGAGAATCAGCGCATAGACCTGGACCTCGGTCGATTCCCACCAGCCGACATGCTCGCCGCGGTCGAGCAGCAATTGCAGCGAGGTCAGCACGATCGACACGGTGAGGAAGCCGAACAGGTCGAAGCGCAGTTTTTCCCGGCCGTGCCTCCCGCTGTGCCGGCGCACCAGGAAGGCGAACATTCCGGCGAAGGACAGGATGCCGAAAGGCACGTTGATGAAGAACACCCAGCGCCAGTTCAGCGAATCGGTCAGGTAGCCGCCCAGGCTCGGCCCGACGATCGGCCCGGCCATCGATCCCAGCGCGAAGATCGCCATGGCCTTGGCATGGTCCTCGGGCGGATTGATATCGAGCAGGATCGCCTGGCTCAGCGGGATCAGCGCGGCGCCGAAGGCCCCCTGCAAGGTCCGGGCGATGACGATCGTCGAAAGATCGACGGCGAGCCCGCACAGCATCGAGGTGACGGTGAAGCCGCAGACCGAAACCAGCATCACGTTCTTGCGCCCGAACCGCCCCGCCAGCCAGCCGCTGAGCGGCGTGGCGATCGCGCCGGCCACGAGGTAGGACGTCAGCACCCACAGAATCTGGTCCTGCGAGGCGGAGAGACTCGCCTGCATGTGCGGCAGCGCCACGTTGGCGATGGTGACGTCCACCGCCACCATAATCATGGAGATCATCAGCGGGATCGTTATCAGCATCCGCCGGAACGGCGTGGGATACTGGGCCGGAACGGCGGGCGTCATCGCATGCTCCACGCGCTGCCGCTCACGGCCGCGGCGGCAAGGTTCTGGATGGCGCGGGCTGCGGCGCGTCCGGGGCGGCGTCCGGGGCGAACAGGCGACGCCGGTGGCCGGTATCGACCTTGACGCTGGTGCTGAGCCCCGCGCTGAGCGGCAGGTCCGCCGGGACATCGTCGATCGCCACCTGGACGGGCAGGCGCTGGACCACCTTGACCCAGTTCCCCGTCGCGTTCTCCGGCGGCAGGATCGAAAAGCTCGATCCCGTCCCGGGACTGAAACTCTCGACATGGCCCTTCAGCACCTGGTCCGGATAGGCGTCGATCGTGATCTCGACAGGCTGGTTCACCCGCATGTAGCGGAGCTGGCTTTCCTTGAAGTTCGCCTGGACCCAGAAGTTCAGGCCGGCGAGCGTGAAGACCGGCCGGCCCGGTGTCACGTAATTGCCGACCTGCAGCTGGTTGACCTTGGTGACGATGCCGTCCCGCGGTGCGCGCACGACCGTGTCGGACAGGTTGGCGCGAGCCTGACCGAGCTTGGAAATCGCCTGGCGCACGTCCGGGTGGGAATCGACGCTGCCGCCGATCGCCCCGGACAGGCCGGCCCGCAAACTGTCGGCCTTGGCCTGCGCGGCGGCGATGGCGTCGCGCGCCGTGCGGGCCTGCGTCACGGCCTGGTCGTACTGCGCGCGGGAGGAAATGCCCTCCGCGACAAGCGACTTCTGGCGCGCCGCCTCGCTGGTCGCCAGGTCGTAGCGCGCCCTGGCGGCGCTGACTTGCGAGAGGGCTTCGCGATAGTCGGCCTGCATCGATTCGACATCGGTTCGGGCGGTGGCCAGTTCAGCTTCCGCTTGGGCCAGCGATGTCTGGAAAGTGTCCGCCTTGACCCGGAACAGCACGTCGCCCTTGCGCACGCGCTGGTTCTCGCGGACCTCGACCGCGACGACGGTGCCGGCTACGCTCGGGCTGATCGCCACCATGGCGGTCTGCAGCGAGGCGCTGTCGGTCGATTCGTAGCGGCCGCTGGTGAAATAGAACCACGCCGTTCCGGCGAGCACGAGCGCCGGTCCGACGATCATCAGCACCGTGCGCAGGCCGCGTCTGCGGGGCGGCGATACGATGCCGATCTCACTATCGGCCGAAATCGTGCTCTCAGCGTTCATGAAAGTTCCTGTCGTGGCTGTCATTGCCGATACTAAGCATGGCTAGTATCGGCAATAGCGAAGATCACCGCCAGGGCGAATGAGCTTCCCGCTTCGAGCGGCGTTGCGATTTCCGCCAAGTCTCCCGAAGCCAGACTCATCTTCTCCATTCGCCGCTGCGAGCCGTCGAAGGCCGCTCGCAGCGGCGAAGGAATTCCATCAATGGAAACTGATATTACGCAAGGAACGCCTTCACGTCGGCCATGAACCGGTCGAACTGATCGTGGTGCAGCCAGTGCCCGGCGTTCTCGTACTCGATCAGCCGGGCGGACTGGAAATAGGCGAGCCGCCCGTCGGCACCGGGATTCGACGCGAAGCTGTTCCTTCCCCACATCAGCAGGACCGGGCAGGTGATGGCCTGCCACAGCTGGATGATCTGGTCGGTCGGCGCGTCCTGGGCGGACCAGACGTTCAGGTAGTTGTCGAACTTCCAGCTCCAGGTGCCGTCCTCGTTGCGGCTGGCGCCGTGGATGGTGAGGTGCCGTACCTGCTCGTCGGTGAGGAAGGCGTTCTCGTCCTTCATGCGCTGATAGGCGTCGCGCTGCGTCGCGTACTTGCGCGTGACGCGGGCGGAAGCCTTGCGCTTGTCGTCGATCCACTGGCGCATCCGTTCGCCGATGCCCCGTTCCTCCCGCTGGCGGCGGATCTCCGGGGGCGGTCCCAGGCCCTCGATATTGACCAGCTTCGCGACTTTCTCGGGATAGAGGCCGGTGAAGCGCGTCGCGATGTTTCCGCCCAGCGAATGGGCGATGATCGTCACTTGCTCGTGGCCGAGCGTGTGGACGAGCTGGGCGAAGTCATAGACGAAGGCGTCGAGCCCGTAGTGCGCTTCGGGCGACCACTCGCTGTCGCCGTGGCCGCGCAGGTCCGGGCAGATCACATGCCAGTCATGCCGCAGTTCCTCGGCAACCCAGTCCCAACTGCGGCAATGGTCGCGCCCGCCGTGCTGGAGAATCAGCGGCGGTGCCTCGGGATTGCCCCAGTCGACATAGTTGAGCCGCAGGCGCTGCGAGATGAAGCGGTTCGAGGTAGGGCCAAGCTGCGTTTCCATGCGCTCCAACTGCGCTGCGATGCAGGGTTCGTCAACGGTGCGGCTCACCGCTCGGCAGGTCATTCCCTCATGGTCGTATGAGCACTGGAAACCGCCGTGAGGACGAACAATGCCAAGTCCCTTGGGGCGGGACTCATTTTCTCCCCTCGCCTCTTCTCCCCCTCGTCTCTTCTCCCTTCGTCTTGCGAGGCGGCGAAGCCGCCGCAGCAATCCAGGGCCGCGCCATCCGCTGTGGATTGCCGCACCGCCCGTGGCGGCTCGCAAGGACGAAGGGAAAGCGGGTGAGTTCTTATCAATGCAGGTCAGCATAAGCCCGCATTTGTGGGGATGAATTAATGCTATCCCGCCCATGTCCTTGGCAAGGCGGGGGGCGAGGCCCTATCTCGCGCGTTCAGGATTCCACGCTCCGGAGATTTCGTAGTGGCGACGACGCACAAGACCCGCATGCTCATCATCGGTTCCGGCCCCGCCGGCCTGTCCGCCGCCATCTACGGCGCGCGCGCGGGGATGGCGCCGATCGTGGTGCAGGGGCTGCAACCCGGCGGGCAGCTTACCATCACCACCGACGTGGAAAACTACCCCGGCTTCCGCGAGGTCATCCAGGGCCCCTGGCTGATGCAGGAAATGCAGGCGCAGGCCGAGCATGTCGGCACGCGCATGATGTGGGACACGATCACCGCGGTGGACTTGTCCGGCGATACTTTCGTGGCGACGGGCGACAGCGGAGACTTCTACGAAGGCGATACGCTGGTCATCGCGACCGGGGCGCAGGCCAGGTGGCTCGGCGTTCCCGGCGAGCAGGACCTGTCCGGCAAGGGCGTTTCCGCCTGCGCCACCTGTGACGGCTTCTTCTATCGCGGCAAGAAGGTGGTGGTGATCGGCGGCGGCAATACCGCGGTCGAGGAAGCGCTCTACCTGACCAATCACTCCGACGACGTCACCCTGATCCACCGCCGCGATTCGCTGCGCTCGGAAAAGATCCTCCAGGACCGGCTGTTCGCGAATCCCAAGATCAAGGTGGTCTGGAACAAGCGCGTCGAAAGCTTCCTCGGCAGCGCCGGCAATGGCGAGCTGCGCGCGGTCAAGCTGGTCGATACCCTGACCGGCGAGGAAAGCGAGATCGAGACCGACGGCGCCTTCGTGGCGATCGGCCATGCCCCCGCCACCGAACTGTTCCGGGGCAAGCTCGCGATGGACGATGCCGGCTACCTGCTGGTCCAGCCGGGCACCCCCAAGACCGACATCCCCGGCGTCTTCGCCTGCGGCGACGTGATGGACCACGTCTATCGCCAGGCGATCACCGCCGCCGGCACCGGCTGCATGGCCGCGCTCGACGCCGAACGCTACCTCGCGGCGAAGGAATTCGCGGAAGCCGCGAAAGTAGAGGCCTGAAGCGCGCCAAGGGGCACGGCACCACGTTTCAACCGCGCAGTATCTCCAGAACCTCCCGCGCCAGCCATTCCTGGGCTTCGGGTTCGACATAGCTGTGCGTGGCCTCCGCGCAGGTCCGGATGCGCGGGTCGGTCTTGGGCCACTTCGACAGGAAGGCGATGCCGGTGCGGTCGCGGCCGGCGATCAGGAAGCGCACCGGGCCGTGGAACCCCGCGAGACCTCGTTCGATCTCGGCGGCCAGTCCGCCCCGGGCCTGCCGGGCGGGGCGGATGGCGGCGGCCAGGCCGCGCGCCAGCTTGCCGATCGAGACCTTGCCGGTCAGCAGGCGCCCGATCGCCGCCGGGTTAGCCAGGCGGCGGCGGTAGTGATCGCGCACCACCGCGGCGGGCGGGGCTTCGCCGTTGTCCTCGATCGTCCAGGGGTTGGACAGGATCAGCGCGGCGAACCCGGCGCCGCCGGTCAGCATCAGCGCGCTGGCGGCGTTGCAATTGCCGAAGCCGACCACGCGCGTCACGTGCGGGCATTGCCGCCGGAACGCGGCGAGGGCCGCCGCGATATCGGCGCCGCTGGAGCGGAACTCACCGTTGGCGCCCTCGCTGTCGCCCACTCCGCGCCGGTCGAAACGCAGGACCGGATAGCCTTCCGCCGCGATCCGCGCGGCGAGGCGGGCCTGCCCGTTCCACGCCCCCGCGCGCACCTCGTTGCCGCCGCTCACCAGCAGCAGGCCGGTCTCCGCGCCCGCTTCGTCGAGCGTCGCGACAAGCTGGCAGCCTGCGCAGGCGAACGTGAAATGGCGGCGGCTCAAGGCGCGATTCCCCTGGCCAGGATCGCGGCGAGCGCATCGGCCTGGTCCCGGTCCTCATCCGGCTCCGCGCGCAGCCACAGCCCGCTGCCGCCGAGCATGTCCTGCGTGATGGGGGTTGCTGGAGCATCGCGCGGAAAATCGGCTTCGCCTCCGCTCGTCCTGAGCGGATCTCGATTCGGATTTCGGGTTCCCTGCTCCAGCGCGGCGGGCAACATGACCTCGAATTCCCGGTAGAAGTCCGCGCCCAGCGCATATCCCGCCAGTTCGATGCCGGTGCTTCGGGCCATGGCGGCCAGGTCTTCGCGATTCTCCTCGCGCCCGGCTTCGCGGCTTGCGAGCATGCGCGCGCGCAGCATCTGGCGCAGGATCGCGGCGGCCTTGGCCGGGGCGTAGTGCCAGCACGGCAGCGACGGCGGCGTGAACAGGCAGCCTCCGCGAATGCCCAGGACATGGGTGGCGCCAAAGTGCCGGGCGGCAGCGGCCGTCGCCTCCAGCCAGGCCGTGGGGGTCTGGTCCTGGAGCCGCCGCAGGCTCTCGTTGCAGCCCGGCAGGTCGGGCAGGAAGCTGTCGATGCCGATGACATCGAGGCGGCGCATGGTTTCGACGGTCAGCCGCCGCATGCGGTTGCCTTCGTCGAACAGCGCGGGGACGATCAGCAGCCTGCGCGGCCGCTGTCTGTCGAAAACAAGGGCGTACTCCTGGGCGTTGCCGCCGGTGGCCAGCGGGCAAGGCCAGTTCGCCAGGATCACCGCCCGGTCATGCCTCGGCGCGTTTGGAGCGCGCGAATGCGAGCAGGCCGCCGAAGGTTTCGAGCATCTCGCCGTCAAGTTCGTCATCGTCGATGACGATGTCGAGACGGTCTTCCAGCTCGGTGAGGAGACCGGCCACGGCCATCGAATCGAGTTCCGGCAAATGACCGAACAGGCCGGTGTCGGCATCGAAGCCGTCGGCCTGCCCCTGCTTGAGGCCGAGCACGTCCGTCAGGATGCGCCGCAGCAGCAGGTCAGTATCGTCTTGCATGGCCCTTCGGTTCAACCCTCTACCCATCGAAACGGCCGCGCTCTAGCCGCGCTTGGCACGTGCGGCAAGGCGCCGCAGGCCGATCCGCGCGAAAATCGGCCAGTTCCGGACGTCCAGCGGGCGAAACATCTCGATCCGGTAGCGCGGGCGAACCTGTTCCATCCAGTCGCGCTTGTAGGGATCGTCGCCGGTTCCGAAATCGACGAGGTCGACCCGGTCCACGTCGATCACGTGGCGCAGCAGCGCCGCGCTCAGCACCGATCCGGGCGAAAGCGGCCTGGCCGCTTCGCGGTGGGCGAGCTTGTGGATGAAGGCGGTGCCGCCTTCCACCGTCCACATCTGCGCGGCGATGGCGCGGCCCAGCGGGTCGCCGGCGGCGCGCGCGATGCCGAGCCGCAGCCGGCCCGCCGCGCCTTCCGCCTCGGCAAAGGCGCGCAGGAACGCGGGGGAGCCTTCCTCCGGCTTCCAGCTTTCGGCGTAGATGTCCTCGTAATCGTCCCAGGCCGCGGCGTCGAAGCGGCCGAGCACCTCGATCTCCACTTTCCCGGTCTTGCGCTTGAGCGTGGTGCGCAGCTTGCCGGGGCGGGCGGCGACGTATTCCTCGTAGCGGCGCCCGGCAACGGGCAGGACGTGGTTGGTATCGCAGCGCGCGCGCGTGACGAGCCAGCCGGCCTTGCGGAACGCCGCCTCGACGCGCGCGGCCGAGCCATCCTCGTCCGGCAGGCCGCCCAGCGTGAGGCGGTGGGCCTTGCCGGCCAGATCGCGGGCCAGGGCGGCCAGCATCGCCGCGCTGCCGGGCGCGGGCGAGAGGATCGGACGGAAGCGGAAGGTGTACCAGTTGGACAGCGCCGAATAGCGTCCGCCGCCGCCCGCCAGCGGCAGCACGGCGATCGCCTCGTCCTGGCGGGCCACGGCCAGCAGCGGCGCCATCCCGCAGTGCTTGCCAAGTCCCTGCCACCATGCAAGGCGGTCGAACGGCGCGGACTGGCATTCGGCCGACAACAGCCTTGCCAGCTGGCGATCCGATTGCACTTCCTTAAGATCGCAGTGATATTCGATCTTTACCACGATACCGTCCAGAACCTCGCGGGAGCACTTGCCAAAACGATGCGCGGCCAGAGCGAAAATTCGAGCGAAAATCCGATCCTGCCACTGGACCATCTCGTCCTTCGCGGAAACGAAGACGCCGAAGCGCTCGTGCTGCGTGACGGTGTTCTTAGCTACAAGGACTTAAGAACGCGTGTCTCCCGCCTGGCGGCCTGGCTGGCCGGCGAAGTGCCGGGCAAGGGCGCGCGCGTGGCGAGCTGGGCGGCCAAGGGCGAGCTGACCTGCCTGCTCCCGCTCGCCGCGGCGCGCGCCGGGCTGGTGCATGTGCCGGTCAACCCGCTGCTCAAGCACGCGCAAGTGGCGCATATCCTGGGCGATAGCGGCGCCGCGATGCTGGTCGGCACGCCGGCCCGCCTCAAGACGCTGGAGCCGGGCGACGTGCCGCCTTCCTGCCGCGTCGTCGAGGAAGCCGCCGCGCTGACCGCCGCGACGGAAATCGGCATCGCGCTGCCGCCCTCCGCGAGCGATCCGGACGAGCTGGCGGCCATCCTGTACACCAGCGGTTCGACCGGCCGACCCAAGGGGGTCATGCTCAGCCACGCCAACATGTGGCTCGGGGCCGAAAGCGTTGCCGGATACCTGGGCCTTGCCGGTGATGATCGCACCTTGGCCGTGCTGCCGCTGTCGTTCGACTATGGCCAGAACCAGCTGTTTTCGACCTGGCATGCGGGCGGCTGCGTCGTCCCGCTCGACTACCTGGTGCCGCGCGACGTGATGAAGGCCGTGGAGCGCCACGCCGTGACCACGCTGGCGGCGGTTCCGCCGCTGTGGGTGCAGGTGTGCGAACTGGACTGGCCCGCCGAAATCGCCGCGAAGCTGCGCCGCCTGACCAACAGCGGCGGGGCCTTGACCGTCGATCTGGTCCGGCGGCTGCGCGCGCGGTTTCCGCAGGCGCGCCTGTTCCCGATGTATGGGCTGACCGAAGCCTTCCGCTCGACCTATCTCGATCCCGCACTGGTCGATATCCACCCGACTTCGATGGGCAGGGCCATCCCGCATGCCGAAATCCTTGTAATCAATGATCTGGGCCAGGTTTCCCGGGACGGGGAAGAGGGAGAACTGGTCCACTGCGGGCCATTGGTGGCGCAAGGATACTGGCAGGATCCGGAGCGCACGGCCGAGCGTTTCAGGCCGGCGCCCGCCGCTGCGCGCTATGGCGGCACCGCCGTGTGGTCGGGCGACCGGGTTCGGCGCGAGGCGGACGGGCTCCTCTATTTCGTCGGGCGCCGCGATGCGATGATAAAGAGCGCGGGCAACCGGATCAGCCCGCAGGAAATCGAGGAAGCGGCGCTGGCGACCGGCCTCGTCGCCGAAGCGGTCGCGCTCGGCGTGCCGGACGAGCGGCTGGGGCAGGCGGTCCACCTGGTTGTCCGCGCCTTGCCCGGGGTTTCAGGCGCAGAGGAAGCATTGCCGCGTAAACTTATGCAGGAGCTGCCGAATTTCATGATGCCCAAGGCCATCCATTGGCGCCAGGCGATGCCGATCGGCCCCAACGGCAAGATCGATCGCACGGGTCTTCAGGCGGAACTGGCCGCATGAAGCCGCTGGGTCCGATTCCCGCCGGCTACGGCGCGGTCGACGGAGTGCTGGCCGTGGCCGGAAAGCCGGTGACGCACTGGGTCGACCAGGCCGGCGCGACGCCGCTTTTCCTCTATTCGGCGGACCTCGTGCGGCAGCGCGTTGCCGCCTTGCGCGCGGCGATGCCGCGGCGCCTCGGCTTGCACTATGCGGTGAAGGCCAATCCGTTCCCGCCGCTGCTTTCGCTGATGGCTGGCCTCGTGGACGGGTTCGACATCGCCTCGGGCGGTGAACTGCGGATCGTGCGGGACGCCGGAATCGCGCCCGAAAAGGTCAGCTTCGCGGGGCCGGGCAAGCGCGATGCCGAACTGGAAGCGGCGATTTCCGCGGGCGTCACGCTCAATCTGGAATCCGAAGGGGAAGCGGCGCGGGCCCTGGCCCTGGCCGAACGCCTGGACGTCACGCCGCGCCTGGCGATCCGGGTCAATCCCGATTTCGATCTCAAGGGTTCGGGCATGAAGATGGGCGGCGGCGCCAAGCCGTTCGGGATCGATGCCGATCGCGTGCCCGCGCTGGCGCGCAGGATCGTGGATAGCGGCGCTGACTGGCGCGGGTTTCACATTTTCGCCGGCAGCCAGGCGCTCGACGCCGAAGCGATCGCCGAAACCCAGGCCCGGGCGATCGACCTCGCGGCGCGGCTGGCCCGGCAGGGCGGCGTCGCGCTGCCCTGTTGCAACTTGGGCGGAGGGCTGGGGATTCCGTACTTTTCGGGCGACACGCCGGTCGATCTGGCGCTCGTCGGCGAACGGCTGGCCGATCGTTTCGCGCATTTGCCAGGTTTCCTCGATGAAACTTTCTTCTGTATCGAACTGGGCCGCTATCTCGTCGGCGAAGCGGGAGTCTATCTGACCCGGATCGTCGACCGCAAGGTGAGCCACGGCGAGGTTTTCCTGGTTACGGACGGCGGCCTGCACCACCAGCTGGCGGCTTCGGGCAACTTCGGCACGGTGGTGCGGCGCAATTATCCCTCGGCCATCGCCACCCGCTTCGGCGCGCCGGTGGAGGAAGAAGCCTCGATCGTCGGCTGCCTGTGCACCCCGCTTGACAAGCTGGCGGACAAGGGCGGGTTTCCGCGCGCGGACGTGGGAGACCTCGTCGCGGTGTTCTGCGCCGGGGCCTATGGGGCCAGTGCCAGCCCCGCCACGTTCCTGGGGCAGGGCCCGGCCACCGAAGTACTGCTATGAAAAACCGGTAAGCATTTCAGTGCCTGGACGTCCCGAATTGGGACCTGGTTGCAAATCGACAACCAAAGCTAACGCAATATTCACCCTTTTTTCGCATTACGGAGGCTGGATTTTGCCAGGTCTCCCTTCGCGTCCGGGTCTTTGCCGGTGCGTTCGAGGGGATCGGCGCTGACAGGGAAGTGTCCATGCCGCATCACCGCTATGCCCGACTTCTGGCTGGTTCAACGCTTGCCAGCGTCGCCTTGACGGGTTGCGCGGGGCCGGCTTCCGGGCCGGAATTGCCGCCCGCCTCGTTCGTCGCGATGCAGGAAGGGCCGGGCGAGGAATACGTGATCGGTCCGCTCGATCAGCTCACCGTCTTCGTCTGGCGCAACCCGGAACTGGGGGCGAAAGTGCAGGTCCGGCCCGACGGGCGCATCACCACGCCGCTGATTACCGACATGCCGGCGGTGGGCAAGACCCCCTCGATGCTGGCCGAGGACATCCGCCTGCAGCTTTCGCAATATATCGAGGATCCGCTCGTCTCCGTCATCGTGGACGGCTTCTCGGGAACGTTCAGCCAGCAGATTCGCATCGTCGGCGCTACCGAGAAGCCGGCGTCGATCCCTTATCGCGCCAACATGACCGTGCTCGACGCGATGATCGCCGTCGGTGGCCTGTCCGAATACGCGGCGGGCAACAACGCCCGGCTGGTCCGCTTCGACAAGGCGAGCGGCAAGCAGAAGGAATTCAAGCTGCGTCTCGGTGATCTGCTCAAGAAGGGCGACAGCAAGGCCAACGTGATGTTGAGCCCGGGCGATGTCATCATCATCCCCGAGAGCATGTTCTGAGGGCCGGGCGCGAGCGATGAACAACCTCTACGAAGAACTGCTCTCCGCGATCCACAGCGTCTGGACCCGGCGCTGGATTGCGCTGGTGATCGCCTGGGCGATCTGCCTGATCGGCTGGTTCGTGGTGGCGCTGATCCCGAACAGCTACGAATCGCGGGCGCGGATATTCATCCAGCTCGACGATGCGCTGGCTGAACAGGTCGGCATCGGCATGGCCGACAAGAAGCGCGACATAGAGCGCATCCGCCAGACTCTGACGAGCGCGGTCAACCTGGAGAAGGTCGTTCGCGCCACGCGCCTTGGCGACACCATCCAATCGCCCAAGCAGATGGAAGCCGCGGTGCTGGAGCTGGGTGACAACGTGAAGGTGGTCAGCCAGCAGGACAACCTGTTCGAGATCACCGCGACCGCCAGCAATTCTTCCTTCTCCGATGCCGAGAATGCCAAGCTGGCACAGGACGTGGCGCAGAAACTGATCGATATCTTCCGCGAGGAGAACCTTTCCGGCAACCGCGGCGACATGGTCGAGACGCTGGAATTCGTGAACCAGCAGCTCAGGCAGCGCGAGAAGGAGCTGGAATCGGCCGAGCAGAAGCGCATGGCCTTCGAGGCGCAGCATCCCGAGATGGCACAGGGCGGCACGGCGGTGGTCCAGCGCCTTGAGAATTCACGCGCGGCGATGCGCGATGTCGATGCCGACCTGGCGGCGGCGCAGAGTGCGCTGGCCGCGATCGACGGCCAACTCGCCGGCACCCCGCGCTCGATCGCGGGCGGTGCGGGCGGCGGTGCGCAGGCGTCGCTTGCCAGGGCCGAGGCGGACCTTGCCGCGATGCGCGCGCGCGGCCTGACCGATAGCCATCCGGACGTGATCGCCGCGCGCAACCAGGTTGCCGCGCTGAAGGGGCCGGCGGCGCAGGAAGCGGCCAGCGGCAGCGGCGGCATCGTCAATCCCGCCTACAGCTCGCTGCAATCGATCCGGGCGGAGCGCCAGGCCAATGTCCAGGCACTGCAGTCGCGCCGCGCCGGGCTGCAGTCCGACGTCGCTTCGCTCACCGTCTCGGCGATCCAGGACCCCGGGCTGGCGGCCGAGGCGCAGCGCATCAACCGCGATTACGACGTGCTGCGCGAGCAATACGACAAGCTCTTGCAGGACCGCGAGGAACTGCGTTTGCGCGGCGAAGTAAAGACCGAGCGCGAAGCGGTGAAGTTCGAGGTGGTCGATCCGCCGACGACCCCGCGCTCGCCGGTCGCGCCAAACCGTCCGGTGCTTTTGCTCGGCGTGCTGATTGCCGGCCTCGGCGGCGGCTGCGCGGGCGCGTTCGCGCTGAGCCGGTTGCGCTCGGTGTTCTCGACGACCGCCGGGCTGGAACGGGCGACCGGACTGCCGGTGCTGGGCGCGATCTCGCAGAACCTGACCGATGCCGCGCGGGCGCTGCGCCGCAAGCGGCTCAAGTACTTCTACGGTGCGGGCGCGGCGCTGGGCGGGCTCTTCGTCGTGCTTCTCGCCGTCGAATTCATCCAGCGTGGCATGGTGGCGTGAGGGGACCGGATATGACCGACCAGAGCAAGATCCCCATGCCCTTGGGCCCCGACGCGCCGGACAGCCGCGGCGAGTCGCTGATAGAGCGCGTTGCCGGCCGGTTCGACCTGAACAGCTTCATCGGCAAGCCGATCCCGCTTCCGCCCGAGGCGCAGGTTCGAGCCAGGGTCCTGGTCGCGGCGGCACCTGCGCCGGTGAACGCGGCCGACCCGCTGCCCGAGCCGAGGATGGCTCCCCAACCCGTGCCTTCGGCCGGTGTGCCGGAACCCATGGCCGAGGTTCCGGAAGCGGTCGACGCCGCCGCCGAGCCGGCGCACGAATTCCATGGCGAGCCCCACCCGATCGACCGCGAACGCCTGCGCGAACAGGGGCTGATCGTTCCCGAAGGCACGGTCACGGCGCTGCTTGAGGAGTTTCGCATCGTCAAGCGCCAGCTGCTGGTGCAGTCGGCCGATCTGCGCCGCCAGAAGGCGGGCGCGATGGCCCAGCGCGTGCTTGTCAGCTCGCCGCATCCGGGCGAGGGCAAGACTTACTGCGCGCTCAACCTCGCGCTCTCGATCGCGGCGGAGAAGGAAAGCGAAGTCCTGCTCGTCGATGCCGATTTCGCCAAGCCTTCGATCCTTTCGGCGCTCGGTCTGCCGGGTGGGCCGGGCCTGATGGATGCGCTGATGGACGAAAGCGTCGATGTCATGGATTACGTGCTGGGCACCGACATTCCGGGCCTCTGGGTGCTGCCTGCCGGCGATACCACCAATCACGACAGCGAATACCTGTCCAGCTCGCGCACCGCGCGCGTGCTCGATTGCCTGACCGCGCGCGCGCCGCATCGCATGGTGATCTTCGATTCCCCGCCGGCGCTCGCCGCATCGCCGGCGGCGGAGCTCGCCAAGTATGTTGGCCAGGTGGTGGTGATCGTGCGGGCCGACCGCACCGGGCAGGGCGCGCTGGAGGATGCGATCCAGCTCCTCAGCGCCTGTCCGAACGTTCAGCTGCTGCTCAACGGCGCGCAGTTCAGTCCAAGCGGACGCAGTTTTGGCACCTACTACGGATACAGGGGATGACCCGTATGCCTCAGTTATCGATCAGATCGGCTGGCGGGACTTTCGCGGGTCTCGCGTCCCTGGCGGCGCTTGCCGTCGCGGCGATGCCGGCAAGCGCGCATGCCCAGACGCTTGGTTATGACGGCTTCAATGGGGATGGCTTCAACGGGAATCAGCAAGCCCCGGCCGAGGCGTCCGATCCCGATCCGTCGAGCAAGGCCGGCAAATCGGGCAAGCGCGGCGGCAAGGGCGGCAAGCGCGTTCAAATAAGCCCCTACATCGAAGTCGCCCAGGTCGTGGATGCCGAGCTTTCCCCCGGAAACGACGTGCTGACCTATACGCAGCTGGCCGTGGGCGTCGATGCGGCGATCAGCGGGCGCCACAACGGCGCTTCGGCTTCGGTGCGCTACGAACGGCAGTTCGGCTGGGGCAAGAAGACGGCCGATGGCGATGCGATCAGCGGCGTCGCCCGTGGATACGCCACGGTGGTGCCCGGCGTCACCGTCGAGGCCGGCGGCCTGGCGACCCAGGCCACCGTGAACAGCGGCGGTTCCGCGCTCACCGGCGGGCGGGTTTCGGACAAGAGCAAGACCAACATCTACTCCGTCTACGGCGGCCCCTCGGTGGCGACCCGCGCCGGCGACGTGAAAGTTTCGGCCAACTACCGCGCCGGCTTCACCAAGGTCGACCAATCCGATGCCTTCGTCGCGACGCCGGGCGGCGCGGCGGTGGACGTCTTCGACAAGAGCGTGACCCAGGTCGCCGATGTCGAGGCGGGCCTTGCCCCGGGCACCGTGCTGCCGGTCGGCGTGGGCGCGGGCGGCAGTTTCTACCAGGAGGACATCTCCAATCTCGACCAGCGCGTGCGCGACATGCAGGCGCGCGGGATGGTTACTGTCCCGCTTGGCCGCACCGTCCAGGTGGTCGGCGCGATCGGCTACGAGGACGTCGAGGTTTCCAGCCGCGACGCGGTGCGCGATGAAGAGGGCAATCCGGTGATCGGATCGGACGGGCGCTACCTTACCGACAAGAGCGCGCCGCGCGTCCTGGCCTACGATGTCAGCGGGCTGACCTGGGATGTCGCGGTGATGTGGCGCCCCAGCCGGCGCACGTCGCTTTCGGCCCATGTCGGCCGCCGCTATGGTTCGACCAGCTACGGCGGAACCCTGTCCTACGCGCCGAACGACCGCAGCCAGCTTAGCCTCGCCGTCTACGACAACGTGTCCGGTTTCGGCGGCCAGCTCAACCGCCTGATCGACGAATTGCCGGACGACTTCGAGGCGGTGCGCGATCCGGTGACCGGGGAATTGAGCGGCTGCGTCTCCTCGCTGGAGGGCAACAACTGCTTCTCGGGTGCGCTGGGTTCGCTGCGCTCGTCCACTTTCCGCGCGCGCGGCGTCGCGGCGAGCTATTCGATGGAGATCGGGCGCCTCAACGCGGGGCTGGGCCTTGGCTACGATCGCCGCAAGTTCATCGCGGCGCCGGGCACCGTGCTCGCCGCCGCCAACGGGGTGGTCGACGAGAACCTGTGGCTGGCGGGCTACCTGAGCGGCCAGCTTGGCCGCAGTGCAGGATGGTCGACCAATGTCTATGCCAACTGGCTTTCCACCAGTGATCCGCTGTTCGGCGACGTGACCGGCTATGGCGCCACGGCCAGCTACTACCGTTTGCTGACCCGGCGCCTGCGGGCGAGCCTGGCGGTCGGGGTCGACGGCGTCACGCGCGACGATCCGGCGATCGACGATATCTGGACCGCCTCGGCGCTGGCCGGCCTGCGCTACAACTTCTGAGTCCCATGGGAGGACCAACGATGTTCGACGACTTCTATGGACTGAGCGGCAGGCCGTTCCAGCTTACGCCCGACCCGGCGTTCTATTTCGAGAGCCTGACGCACCGCAAGGCGCTGTCCTACCTTGGCTATGGCCTTGCCCAGGGCGAGGGCTTCGTGGTCATCACCGGCGAAGTCGGCGCCGGCAAGTCGACGCTGGTCGCCCATCTCATGGCGACGATCGATCCGGCGCGCATGAGCGCCGCGAACGTCGTGACCAGCGCGCTCGACGGCGAGGAGATCGTCCATGTCGTCGCGCGGGCTTTCGGGCTGCACGTGGCGGGCCATGACAAGGCCTCCGCGCTGGGCGCGATCGAGGCCTTCCTGCACGAGGAAGCGCGCGCCGGCCGCCGCTGCCTGCTAATCGTCGATGAAGCGCAGAACCTCTCGATCGGTGCGCTCGAGGAACTGCGCATGCTTTCGAACTTCCAGCTCGGCTCGCACCCGCTGCTGCAGACATTGCTGCTCGGCCAGCCCGAGTTCCGCGAGACGCTGCTGGAAAGCGATCAGCTGGAACAGCTTCGCCAGCGGGTGATCGCCACGCATCACCTGGCGGCGATGCAGCCCAAGGAAGTCCAGGCCTATATCGAGCATCGCATGGCCTGTGTCGGCTGGAACGGCAATCCCAGCTTCGATCAGCGTGTGTTCGCCGAAATCTACCAGGCCACCGGCGGCATCCCGCGCCGGGTCAACCAGATCGTCAACCGCCTGCTGCTGTTGGGTGCGGTGGACCAGCGCGACCGCATCGACAGTGCGATGATGCGCCAGGTGCTGGACGAGCTGAATGACGACGGCTCGCTGACCCTGGTGAGTTCGAGGCCGCAGGCGATCGAGCCTGCCGTGGTTGCCGCTGCGGGCGCTCCGGCCGGGGAACCTGCCGCGCCCGAGGAGGAGCCCGAGCTTGCGCTTCATGCCCAAGCGCCCGCCGCGCGGCCGGTCGACGCGTTCGACGCCGCCGCTGCGGTGGCGCTGATCGAGGCCGGGCTGGCCGACCGCGACGCGCAGATCGGCGAGTTGCAGCAGGCCGTGATCGAACTGGCCGCCGCCGCCGAAGCGCGCGAGGCCGCCGAGGGCGAGAAGGCCAAGGGCGAAGACGAACGCGTCGCGGCGCTGGAGGCACGGCTGGCCGAGGCCAACGAACACGCGGCGAAGCTCGAAGCGCGCCTCGGCGAGCAGGAGCGCACGCTTCGCCATACGCTGACGATGCTGATCGAATGGATCGAAAGCGGCGACGGTGAGCGCCAGGCCGCCTGACGCACCATCGCCGGGAGTTTCGCCCCATGCATTCCCCCATGCATTCCCCCATGCATTCCGGCGAGCCGATCAACGGGCTTTCGGTCGATGTCGAGGACTGGTTCCAGGTCGGCGCCTTCGAACAGGTGATCGATCGCGATAGCTGGAGCACGCTGGCCGATCGCATCGAGCGTAACTGCGATGCGATTCTTCGGCTCTTCGCCGATGCGGGCGTGAAAGGCACTTTCTTTACCCTGGGCTGGGTTGCCGAGCGCCACCCCGCGCTGATGCGGCGGATCGTGGCCGAAGGCCACGAGATCGCCAGCCACGGCTGGGATCACGAGCGCGTCTTCAGGTTGGGCGCCAAGGGATTCGCGGACGACCTCGCGCGCGCCCGCGCAGCGATCGAGGATGCCGCCGGCGCTGCCGTCACCGGCTATCGCGCGCCGAGTTTTTCGATCGACGCGCGCACGCCCTGGGCTTTCGAGGTTCTGGCGGAACAGGGCTATGCCTACAGTTCGAGCGTCGCCCCGATCGCGCACGACCACTACGGCTGGCGCGAGGCGCCGCGCTTCGCCTTCCGGCCGCTGCCCGGCAGCGATCTGATCGAAATCCCGGTGACCACCGCGATGTTCGCCGGGCGGCGGTTCGGGGCGGGCGGCGGCGGGTTCTTCCGCGTCCTGCCCTACGGCTTCTCGCGCTGGGCGATCCGGCAGGTCAACCAGCGGGATCGCCGTCCGGCGGTGTTCTATTTCCACCCCTGGGAAATCGATCCGGAACAGCCGCGCGTCGCCGATGCGCCGATGCGATCGCGCCTGCGCCATTATACCAACCTGGGCGTCATGGCGGGCAAGCTGCGCCAGCTGATCGGCGAATTCCGCTGGGGGCGCATGGACGAGCTGGCCGTGCGCGAAGCCGCCCGCGGCGCGGCGCTGGCGGCATGAACGCGCCTTTCGCTCTGGAACGCGGCGACGTGCGCCTGGTCGATCTTGCCGACCCCGGCGAGATCGAGCGCCTGGAAGGCTTCGTCGCACGCCATCCGCAGGGTACGCCGTATCACCGCCCGGCCTGGTTCGTCCCCGTCGCCCGCGCGACCGGGAACCAGGCGCACGCGCTGGTGCAGCAGCGGCACGGCGAGATCGTCGGCTTCCTGCCGCTTGACGCGATCCATTCGCCGATCTTCGGCCGGCTGCTCGCCTCCACCGGCTTCGCGGTCGGCGGCGGGCTGCTGACGTCTCCCGGCGCCGAGCCGGGCGCCATGTTCGCCGCGGTGGAGGAACTGGCGCGGCGCCTGTCCTGCCCGTCGATAGAGCTTCGGGGCGGCGTCATGCCCGAAAGCGGGCAAGGCTGGGCGCTCAAGACCGAATCGCACTGCAATTTCGCAAGGCCGCTGGCAGCGGACGACGAAGCGCAGCTGCTCGACATTCCGCGCAAGCAGAGGGCCGAAGTGCGCAAGTCGCTCGCCATCGACCTGACGGTGGAAATCGGCACCGCCGAGCGCGACCGCAGGGCCCATTACGAGGTCTTCCGCGAGAGCTATCGCAATCTCGGCACCCCGGTCTTCCCGCGCGCGCTGCTCGACAGCGTCGTCGATGCCTTCGGCGATGATGCGGACATCCTCACCGTCCGCCACGAGGGCAGGGCGCTGGCCAGCGTCATCAGCGTCTATCATGGCGGTGCGGTCATGCCTTACTGGGGCGGTGGCACCTGGGACGCCCGGCGGCTGCGCGCCAACGACCGCATGTATTACGAACTCATGCTCCATGCCCGCCGGCGCGGCTGCACGCAGTTCGATTTCGGCCGCTCGAAGACCGGCAGCGGCGCCTATCATTTCAAGCGCAACTGGGGTTTCGAGCCCGAGCCGCTGACTTACGCGACCTGGACCCGTCCCGGCTCGGCCCGGCGCGAGGCCGATCCGACGAGCGGCAAGCTCTCGTTGCAGATCGCGGTGTGGCAGCGCCTGCCGCTGTCGATCGCCAATCGCCTGGGGCCGCTGATTGCGCGCGGCATAGGCTGATGGGCGAAATCCTGTTCCTTTCGCACCGCATTCCGTTTCCACCGGATCGCGGCGACAAGATCCGCTCGCATCACGTGCTCAAGGCGCTCGCGCGGCTTGCGCCGGTCCATGTCGCGACCTTCACGGACGATCAGCAGGACCATCGCTTCGAGGCCGATCTCGCGCGCCTCGCCGCGAGCTATCGCCTGGTGCATCGGCGCAAGCCCTTGCCGGTGGCCGGAATCGAGGCGCTGGCGACGGGACAGCCCGTCAGCCTTGCCGCCTTTCGCGACGGCCGGCTTGAACGGTATGTCCGCGATGTCCTTTCGCGCCGCGCGGTCGAGGTCATCTACGTGTTCTCCGGGCAAATGGTGCAATACGTGCCGGCGGGCTTTCGCGGCAAGGTCGTCGCCGATCTGGTCGATGTCGATTCCGCCAAGTTCGAAGCCTACGCGGCCAAGAGCCGAGGCGTGCGGGCCTGGATGGAACGGCGCGAGAGCGGTTTGCTGCGGGCCGAGGAGGCGCGGATCGCGCGGGCCTGCGACGTGACCCTGCTGGTCAGCCAAGCCGAGGCGGACCTGCTGCGTTCACGCCTGCCCGATCGGGACGGCGCCGCGATGCGCGTCCGCGCGATGGGGAACGGCATGGACAGCGATCATTTCGATCCGTCGCATGTCGAACCCGAACCGCGCATGCTGGCAATGAGCGCGCCGCGCCTGATCTTCACGGGGCAGATGGACTACCCGCCCAACATCGAGGCGGCGCTGCGCGCGATCGACCGCATCATGCCTGGCGTGCGCGCCGCCTGTCCGCAGGCGAGCCTGCACATCGTCGGCCGAAATCCACCGGCGGCGCTGAAGGCGCGCGGCGGGCGCGACGGCATCGAGGTCTGGGGCAGGGTGGAGGACATCCGCCCGTGGCTTTCAGCCGCCGACATCGCGCTCGTTCCGCTGGAGATCGCGCGCGGCGTGCAGAACAAGGTGCTGGAAGCCATGGCGATGCGCCTGCCGGTCGTGCTCTCGCCCGAAGCGGCGACCGGGATCGACGCGCGGGATGGCCGCGATTTCCTGGTCGCCGGCGATGACGCACGGCTGGCGGAGGCGGTCGTCGCGGCGGCGAACGATCCGGCGCGCGCGCGCGCGATGGGCGCGGCGGCGCGGGAATGGATCGTCTCCAGCGCCAGCTGGGATGCCGCGCTGGCACGGCTCCCGGGCTATCTCGGCCTCGACGGCGTGAGCTTCAGCGATGCCGCTTGAAGTGCGGGCCCTGATGGCCAGGTTTCCCCCCAGTTGGCGCGCGGCGCTGGTGCGGCTCGGACTGGTCTGGGCAGTGCTGCTTTCGGGCTTTGCGTCCGACTGGGCGGCGATGGCGCTGCAATGGTGGGACATCTCCACCTACAACCATATCATCCTGATCCCGCCGATCCTGGCCTGGCTGGTGTGGCAGCGTTGGCCGCAGTTGGCCACGCTCGAGCCGAAGACGTGGTGGCCGGGCCTCGTGCTGTTCGCGGGGGCCGCCTTCCTGTGGCTGCTCGGGGCGATCTCCGGGCTCGACCTTGCGCGGCAGGCGGGTGCCGTCGCCATGCTCGGAGCGACCGTGCCGCTGCTGCTGGGCGTGCGGGTCAGCGCGGGGCTGTTGTTCCCGCTGGCCTATCTCGCCTTTCTCGTCCCTGTCGGCGAGGAACTGGTCAAGCCGCTCCAGACGATCACTGCCGGGATCACCATCGGCCTTACGCACCTGAGCGGCATTTCCGCGGTCATCGACGGTGTGTTTATCAACACCCCGGCCGGCCTGTTCGAAGTGGCGGAGGCCTGTTCGGGGGTGAAGTTCCTGATCGCGATGATCGCGTTCGGCGTGCTCGCGGCCAACGTCTGCTTCCTGAGCTGGCGCCGCCGCGCGGCCATGCTCGCGGCCTGCCTGGTGGTTCCGATCCTCGCCAACGGCGTCCGGGCCTGGGGAACGATCTATGCCGCCCAGTTCTTCGGGGTCGAAGCGGCGGCCGGCTTCGATCATATCGTCTACGGCTGGATATTCTTCGCGATCGTGCTGGCCCTGGTGATCCTGGGGGCATGGCGGTTTTTCGACCGACCGCCGAACGCGCCGATGATCGACGCGGCGCAGATTCGGACTTCCGCCGGGCTGGCCCGCCTTGAGGCGCTGTCGGTCCGGCCCGGCAAGGCGCTGGCGGCGCTCGCGATCGTGCTCGCCGCGGCCAGGGGCTGGGCCCTCGCTGCCGATACCCTGGCCGCCCCGATGCCCCGCCATATCGAACTGCCGGCCGTGCCGGGCTGGACCCGGGCCGACTATTCGCCGGCCATCTGGTGGGAGCCGCGCGCCCAGGGCGCCGAGCATCGCCTGCTCGGCCGTTATCGGGACCGTTCGGGGCACCAGGTCGATGTCTTCGTCGCGCTCTATTCGCGGCAGGACGAGGGGCGCGAGGCTGGCGGCTTCGGCCAGGGCGCGCTCATGCCGGAGAGCCCGTGGTCGTGGCAATCGACCGGCGCCCCGTTCGGCGCCGGCCGGAGCGAACGCCTGCTCGGCAACGGCACTGTCGAGCGACTGGCGGTGACCTGGTATCGCACCGGAGACCTGCTGACCGGCAGCAATGCCCGGCTGAAGCTGGCGGTCATCGCCAATCACCTGCTGTTCCAGGCACGCCCCACGGCCATGCTGATCCTTTCCGCGGAGGATTCGCCGAAGGGTTCCGCCCGGCAGGCCATCCAGCGTTTTCAGGCTTCCACGGGACCGTTGGACTCGTGGATGGACCGCGTGACCCAGGTCAGGTAGGATCGCCTTCGCATGTGCGGCATAGCCGGTATCTTTCATCTTGAAACGCCCAAGCCGGTCGATCCCGCCAGGGTCGAGGCGATGTGCGACGCGCTGGCGCATCGCGGGCCCGACGGGCAGGGCATATGGACCGCGCCCGGCGTGGCGCTGGGGCACCGCCGCCTGTCGATCATCGACCTTGCCGGCTCGCCGCAACCGATGGCTTCGAGCGACGGGCGGGCGATGCTGGTGTTCAACGGAGAAATCTACAACTACCGCGAACTGCGGCAGGAACTGAAGCAGACCGGCGCGATCTTTCACACCGATGGTGACAGCGAAGTCATCATCGCGGCCTGGCAGCGCTGGGGCCCGGACTGCGTTACGCGCCTGCACGGGATGTTCGCCTTCGCGCTCTATGATCTGGAAGCCCGCACGCTGTTCCTGGCGCGCGACCGGCTGGGGGTGAAACCGCTCTTCCTCGCTCCCCTCAGTGACGGCGGCCTGGCCTTCGGTTCCGAGCTGAAGGCGCTGCTGGCGCATCCCCTGCTGCGCCGCGAAGTCGATCCCCTGGCGATCGAGGACTATCTTGCCTGGGGTTATGTCCCTGACGGCCGGGCGATCCTGAAAGGCGTGACGAAACTGCCGGCCGGGCATTCGCTGCTGCTTCGCCACGGCGCGCCGCTGCCGAGCCCGCATCAGTGGTGGGACGTCTCCTTCGCCGAGCGCCGCAAGGGCAAGGCCATCGATCTCGAGGCCGAACTGCTGCATCTGATGCGCCAGGCGGTCTCCTCGCGGATGGTGGCCGATGTGCCGCTCGGCGCCTTTCTTTCGGGCGGCGTCGACAGTTCGAGCGTGGTGGCGCTCATGGCCGAGGCCAGCGCCCGGCCGGTCAGGACCTGTTCGATCGGTTTCGACGTCGCCGCGCTGGATGAAAGCGCCTATGCCACCCATGTCGCCCAGCGTTATCAGACCGATCACGCGTCGCGCCTGGTCTCTCCCGATGATTTCGAGGCGATCGACCTCCTGGCGGGCATGTTCGACGAGCCCTTTGCCGATGCTTCCGCCTTGCCGACCTGGCGGGTGTGCCAGCTCGCGCGGGAATCGGTGACCGTCGCCTTGTCCGGCGACGGCGCGGACGAGGCGCTTGCCGGCTATCGCCGCCACTTGTTCCAGCATGGCGAGGACCGGGTGCGCGCGCTCCTGCCGCAAGGGCTGCGCGCGCCGCTGTTCGGCGCGCTCGGCGCGATCTACCCCAAGGCGGACTGGGCGCCCCGGCCGCTGCGGGCCAAGACCACGCTGCTGTCGCTGGCGGGGGACAGCGCCCAGGGATATGCGCGCGCCCTGGCCTTCGCGCCGCCCGAACTGCGCGAAGGCCTCTATTCCGATGCATTCAAGCGGCTTCGCGGCAGCTATCGCGCGGAAGACCCGGTGCTCGCGCTGATGCGCTCGGCACCGGCGCGATCCGGGCTGGACCGGGCGCAATATGCCGACCTCAAGGTCTGGCTGCCCGGCGATATCCTGACCAAGGTCGATCGCACCAGCATGGCGGTAAGCCTGGAAGCGCGCGAACCGCTGCTTGACCACCGGTTGATCGAATTCGCCGCGAGCCTGCCGGAATCGATGCGGGTGCGCGGCGGGCAGGGCAAGTGGCTGATGAAACGCACCATGCGTCGCTTCCTGCCGGACGATATTCTCTACCGGCCCAAGCAGGGATTCGTGACGCCGATCGCGCAATGGTTCCGCGGCCCCCTGGCGCAGACCGCGCGAAACATCGCCGTCAGCACCACGCTGGCGCAGACCGGCTGGTTCGACAGCCGCCGCTTGGCCGCGCTGGTCGACGATCATCTATCGGGAATCGCGGATAATTCCCGGATCCTGTGGCAGCTTCTCATGTTGGAGAAGTCGTTTACCAAGCTCGGAATCGGCTGAATGCGGGCCACGGTCGTGGTTACCGGCGCCGAGCATCCTGCGCTGCGACAGACGCGTCGTGTTAACTACACCGATTCTTAGTATCTTTGCCGTAACCCAGTGAACCTAAGCGTCAGTACGGGACGTGCATGAACGAGTGTCGCTGCCATTATCGATACCAGAAACGGGTGTTTTCCGCCGCGATGGCGCACGTCCGGATGACATGGCGGATGACATGGCTTGAATGCCCGGAAAGCGTGTGCCGCCATGGCTGAGCTCTGGTCTCGGCTACGCAAATTCTGGAAGAATCCGCGCGTCCGCATCGTGTTCTGGGCGGCGCTGACGGGCATGCTCGTTGGTGTGACCGGCATTGCCCAGCCGGCCGAGGATGTGCTCAGCGGCGTGCGCTGGGCCGTGCGAGATGAGCGATCCGATGGGAAGATCGTCGTCGTCGAGCAGGACAATCGGACCCTTGATGAACTGGGAGCGATCGACGTCAATCGCGGGAACGATGCGGACGTACTAGCACGCCTGTTTGCTGCTGGGGCTGATCGCGTGTTCTTTGATCGGGGCTTCATGGCTGCCGGGAAGCAGGAAGACGATGAGAAGTTCATAAGTGAGTTAAAATCCGCTCCGGGAAAAGTATTTTTAGTAGCTTCATCCGCTCCCGATGGAAGGTCTGGTAATTATGCCGGTAAATTACCGCTAAAAAAATTCCGTGATTACTCTGGCGTTGTTTCATCTCTTATCTACTATCGCCCATTCAATCTGAATGTGCGACTTCCTTTGGTATCTGATAGTCCAATCGGGAGAATTCCATCGCTATCCGCCAAGATGGCTGAGGTCGATGGCGACCCAAGTCAGGCATATTCGCCCGACTTTTCAATCGGCGTCGGATCGTTTCCGAAACTGAGTTACATTGATGTCATGCGCGGACAGATGGATCCGGCCTTGGTGCGCGGCAAGACTGTCTTAATCATCCCGGCAGCCGTACTGTTCAACGATATCCACTCCATTCCCGGTCAGAGAATCGACGCGCCTGGCGGCTATTTTCATGCCATCGGTGCAGAAACTATCAAGCATGGGTTGCCCAGGGAACTTGGCTGGCTTCCTCCATTTTTCCTAGTTCTAGCAGTGATAATTTCAGGCCTTGGCCGCGGACGGGCGTTGGACGTTTACCGTCTGGCTGGACTCGCATTTGCTCTGGCCGCTACGCCATTTTTGTTCGACTTCGTTCGGATAAACGTAGAGGTTATACCAGCGTTGGCGGTCGCGTTGGTCGCGGTCGTGCGGATGCGCAATCTCGACCGCGTCGAGGAGGCGGGCGAAATCAACGCGGGTTCCGGCCTGCCCAGCGTGCAGGCCTTGCGAAATATCGATGATCTTTCGCCGCAGATTCTGGTCGGGTTGAAGATCCGCAATTACGGGGCGATCATCGGCAGCTTTGCCGAGCATGTGGAAGCACAGCTGGCCAATGAAATCGTCCGGCGCATCCGCATCAGCGATGAAGGCGTGATCGTCTATCATGAAGGCGGGATGTTCGTCTGGCTTTCGAATATCCGCAGCACGTTCGACCTTTTCGAAAACCTCGAAGGCCTGCATCGCATCGTCCAGAACGGCATCCAGGTCGGCGGTCTCGATATCGACATGTCGTTCAATTGCGGCGTCGATTCCGAGTTCGACCGGCCGCTGTCGAGCCGTGTCGCCAGCGCCATGCAATCGGCAGAAGAGGCGCTCCGCAATGACGAACTCGTCTACCAGCACGACGGCCGCAAGCATGAAGCACAGTGGGAAATCTCGCTGCTGACCTCGCTCGATCGCGCGATCGACAATGGGGAAGTCTGGGTGGCCTACCAGCCCAAGCTCGACCTCCGATCGAACCGGATCTGCGGCGCCGAGGCTCTGGTGCGCTGGACTCATCCGGAACGCGGACCGATCAGCCCCGAGAAGTTCATCCGCATCGCCGAGGAATTCCACCGGATCGAGCGCATAACCCGGTTCGTCGTCAACGAAGCCGTGGGCGCCGCCGTGGAACTCGCGCGGTTGGGATACGACCTGACGGTATCGGTCAACATTTCCGCCCAACTGCTTCGCAATCCGGGGCTTCCCGGCATGATCGGGGATATCCTGGCCGATCATGGATTGCCGCCTGACCGGCTGGTGCTGGAAATCACGGAAACCGACCGTCTCGATCGCAGCTCGCGCACGTTCCAGATGCTGCAGCGGCTGGTGAAGTCGGGGCTGCGCCTTTCGATCGACGATTTCGGCACCGGGAACGCGACGATCGACTACTTGCGCTATCTGCCCGCCAGCGAAGTGAAGATCGACAAGGTGTTCATATCGGCGATGGAAAGCAACAAGGAGGATCTCCTGCTGGTCCAGTCGATCATCGAAATGGCGCATTCGCTCGATCGAACGGTGGTCGCCGAAGGGGTCGAGACCGCGACCGTGCTGGAGATGCTCAAGCGCCTGCGGTGCGACGTGATCCAGGGGTATTACCTGAGCCGCCCTGTCCCATTCCGGGATCTGATCGAGCACATTGCTCACCCGAAGGTTCTTAAAGCTGGTTAAAAATTCCTTGAAGAAGCGTTAACCTATTGTTATCCATGTTGACAGCCGCGAAAAATCGTGGCGGTTCACATGGGGAATGACAATGCGTAAGGACTTCTGGGGCGGTCACTGGGGCAGCAGCGTTTGAGCTGATTGACTTCAAGGTAAGTACTGCGCTACGGCGCAGTAGACCGCGAAAAATTGAAGCGCTTTTCAGAAGAACTCCTGTCTTTTGAAAAGCGCTTCTTTATTGTCATATGGTATGGATTTTGTTGTCGCGCCGTTCCTTGTTCGGAACAGGCGCTATTTTTTTGCTTTGCTATCGCGGATCGAGGCAGCGCGATCGCATCGAATACTGGTCGCGCGGTTCGGCGGCGCAACGGCGGAAAGACGCACCCGATTCGGGATTCGTTAACGAATCGTGCCGGGTTCCTTGGCGGAGGGGGTCATTTTCTCCCTTCGGCATCGCGGGGCGGCGAAACGAGGGGGTACCGATCAAAAGAATTCGGGATCAGCCTTCGCCGTGGCCCTTTGCGAGGTAGTCGGCGCTCTGCATTTCGTTGAGGCGGCTGACGGTGCGCTCGAATTCGAAGCGTCCGGTTCCGGCCTGGTAGAGGTCTTCCGGAGCAGCCTCGGCGGCGACGATCAGTTTGACCTTGTTCTCATACAGCGCATCGATCAGCGTCACGAAACGCGCGGCTTCGTTGCGCTTGTCCGGCCCCATCTTCGGTATCCCGACCAGGATCACCGAGTGGTAGGCCCGTGCGATCGCCAGGTAGTCGGCGGCGCCGCGCGCTTCTCCGCATAGCCGTTTGAAGCTGAAAGCGCCCACGCCCTTGAGGCTCTTGGGAACATGGAGCATGCGCCCGCCGCCCACGTCCAGTTCGGCGGATGGCACGTGTTCGCTGTCCTCCGGCGGATAGTCCGTCAGGCGATAAAAGGCTTCGCGCGCCTGCTCGGTGGCGTGTTCGCCAAGCGGCAGGTGCCACGTGGCCATGCCGCCCAGGCGCTGCAGGCGGTAGTCGGTCGGCCCGTTGAGCGTGAGCACGTCCAGTTCCCGTTCGATCAGCGCGATGAACGGCAGGAAATGCTCGCGGTTGAGCCCGTCCTTATAGAGCTGGGAAGGGGCGCGGTTCGAGGTGGTGACGATCGTCACGCCTTCGTTGACGATCAGGTGCGTGAACAGCCGGCTCATTATCATCGCGTCGGCCGAGTTGTTGACGACCATCTCGTCGAACGCGAGGCACCGCACGTTGCGGGCGAGGGCGGCGGCGACCGGCGGGATCGGATCCCCGGTTTCCTTCTTGCGCTCTTCCCGCAGCAGGGCGTGGACTTCCAGCATGAAGGCGTGGAAATGGATGCGGCGCTTTTCGGCCATGTCGAGCGTCTGGACGAACAGGTCCATCAGCATCGACTTGCCGCGCCCGACGCCGCCCCACATGTAGATGCCGCGCGGCGGCACCGGCTTCTTGCCCAGCAGCTTGCCGATCAGCCCGGTGGACGAGGAAGCCTTGTAGAGTTCGCGCTGAAGCTGGCTCAGGCGCTCGGCCGCCGCCGCCTGTTCGGGATCGGGCCGCAACTCGCCCGTCGCGACCAGCGCTTCGTATCGTTCGAGCATCGCAGTCATCGCGGCGCGGCTAGGCGGTCCCGGGAGGGATGGCCAGTGCCCCGCTCGCGGACGAGTTCACCGGTTCGCCTCACCCGATATCCGGCTCAGACCTGGCGTTCCGCCTGCATCTTTTTGATTTCGGCGATCGCGCGCGCCGGCGACAGGCCCTTGGGGCAGACGTTGGCGCAGTTCATGATGGTGTGGCAGCGATAGAGGCGGAAGGGATCCTCCAGCTCGTCGAGCCGCTCGCCGGTCATCTCGTCGCGGCTGTCGGCCAGCCAGCGGTAGGCCTGGAGCAGAATCGCCGGGCCGAGGAACTTGTCCGAATTCCACCAGTAGCTGGGGCACGAGGTCGAGCAGCAGGCGCACAGGATGCATTCGTAGAGGCCGTCAAGCTTCTCGCGCTGTTCGGGCGATTGCAGGCGCTCCTTGCCCGAGGGCGTGGTGGAGACCGTTTGCAGCCAGGGGCGGATCGAGGCGTACTGGGCGTAGAAATGCGTGAAATCGGGCACGAGGTCCTTTATCACGTCCATGCTGGGCAGCGGGGTGATGCGGATGTCGCCCTTGAGATCCTCGATCGCGGTGGTGCAGGCGAGGCCGTTCGCGCCGTTCATGTTCATCGCGCACGAGCCGCAGATGCCTTCGCGGCAGGAACGGCGGAACGTCAGCGTCGGGTCGGCCTCGCTCTTCATCTTGATGAGCGCGTCGAGCACCATCGGGCCGCAATTGTCGAGGTCGATCTCGAAGGTGTCGTAGCGGGGGTTTTCGCCCGAGTCGGGATCATAGCGGTAGACGGTGAACTTCTTGACCCGCTTGGCGCCTTCCGCCTTGTGGACTTTGCCCTGCTTCTTGATCTTGCTGTTGGCCGGAAGCGTGAAGGTCGCCATCGATCTATCCCTGTCATACTGCACTGCGGCATGAGCCGCGTCACAGTCCCCTCTCTAGCGATTCGCGCGCAAGGGGCAAGAGGGCGAAAGAGCGCGGTCCCGAGCTTCGCCGCAAGGGTTGGGGCACCGCCGATGCGGTGGCGGCCTGGCGCGCGATGCGCGCATCGAGGGCCCGCGAGCAGGGCCGATAGTATTCCGCAAGACGCGCATGAGTCGCTTCGTCGAGAATGTCGTGCGTGCCCAGCGGCCTGCCGAACCGCCCGCAGGCATTGGCCCGGCGCAGCAATTGGCGGCTCAGCTTGTACCAGCCTGGCACGTGCATCAGCCAGGACTTGTCGGCCACCGCGCGGCGCGTGAACATGTTTGCCGCGCGCAGCAGCGCAACCAGCAGGCGGCTGGGCGAAGGGTTGCGGACCGACCAATCGAGCCTGTCCAGGTCGACCTCCAGGCCGAAACGCGCCGCATAGGCGGCCACGAAGCCGCGTCGGTCGGCCCGGAAGTCCTCATAGCGAAAGACGTGGACGCGCTCCTCGCCGAACAGCGCGTCATAATGGGCGATAAGGCGGGCATAGTCGAAGTGTTCAAGGCGAAAGCCGGGCGCTTCATCGCGTTCGGGCGCGGCCGGAGACAGGCGTTTTCGCCCGAAGAGATAGCGCCGCACGGAATAAGTGCCGCCGCCCTTTAGGTATTGCAGGTAAGCCGAGGCGATAGCGGAGCAGGGATCGCGCACGAAGATCACGATCTGGGCGCCGGGCAGGGCCGCGCGGATTCGACAGGCCACGTCCTTCGAAAGGTTGCCCGCGAGCCCGCCATTGTGCAGCCCGCCGCTCAGATTTTCCTCGCAGAGCACCATGCGCTCGAGATCGTCCCCGAGCGCGGCGCGCGCGGCCGCCGGATCGAAGTGCAGCGCGCCGACGTCGAGAAGCGCCGCGCGGGCGGCCAGGCGCGAACGGTAGGTCCGGTTGCGCACGGCCGGATAGAAGCTTTCCTGAAACCAGGTCGTCCCGGTCTTGTGGTAGCCGACGTGAACGATCGGCCCGGTCGCGGCGTTGTTCAAGCCGGACTTATGCCGGCAGGGGTGAACATGTGATGCGGCGATCGGGTCGAAGCGGTGAGCAGGGGCGAATCCCATGCGATCGTCCGTCATCGCGGCGGAAGCCGGATCGGCGCGTGGATCGCCCGTCGGTTGATACATTGCCGTCTCCATTCCAATGCTCCCGTCATGGTGGGCTAGGGGCATCGGATTTCCGGCGGATTTCAAAATTTCTCAGGCTTGGCGAAACCGCTGCAACAAATGCGCACAGCCATGGCGGCCCGCCGCTTGGCCGCAGCCGGGAGAGGGCATCGGCGCGCCGCGTATTCCCACTCCCACCCCCCCTGAAGGGAGACAGGGCCTCGCGGGCTGCGATCACCGCAACCCGGTATTTCCGGGGCGCGCTCAGGCGATTTCGTGCTTGCGGCGGGTTTCCCAGCCCTTGCGAGCGGCGGCCGAACGCTGTTCCGGCGAGCCGGACTTGTGCGCCCTGCCGCCGCGCGAGGAGGATACATGGGTGTCCGGCGTTCCCCGGCCGGAGCCGGACTTGTTGCCGCCGCCCGATTCCCGGTTCACGGTGGCCCAGGCGCGCCGTTCCGCTTCCTCGTGGCTGACGCCGCGCTTCTCGTAGCCTTCCTCGATGTGCTCGGCCTTGCGCTTCTGCTTGTCGGTGTAACGATCCTTGTCGCCTCTTGGCATGGCTGTTCTCCGATGATCGGGTCCTTTCCGGCCCTCCTCCAAGTACAGTGCACGAGCCCCCGTGCCGGTTCCACCAGGCCGGCCAGCGGCCAACGGCATGCCGCTGCCGCCGCACGCTTCGAACCGAAACGGGCCCTCCTCGCCTGGATGACGAAGAAAGGTGTTGGGATCGGATCTCGGGCTCCGTCGTTCGCGGGGCGGAAAGTCTTTCGGCACCGACCGTCAAGTGCCGGGCACCGGCATGGCGTAACCTGCCGCCGTCGATCCCAGCGGAAGGTCTTTTCATGTCCACTCTCGCGCCCGCCGCGACCCACGCGCTGCCCCCCGTCACGACCGCAGCGGCCTGGACCGGCGACCAACTCGTCCGCTCGGGCGAATGGATCTACCATCTCTCCGAAGGACAAGTGGCGGAGCTGGAGGCGCTCGGCACCCGGTTCGTCGGGGATGATCCCGATCTCAGGACCGTGCGGGCGGGGGACTATCCGCTTTCGGCCTGCGCCGATGCGGTCGCGGAATGGGGGCGGGATGTCGATTATGGCCGGGGCTTCGTGCTGGTGCGGGGCCTGCGCACGCATCTCTATTCGGACGTCCTGTCGGCCGCCATCTACTATATCCTTGGGCTCCACATGGGCGATCCCATCCGCCAGAACGAGATGGGCGACCTGATCGACCATGTCTACGCCACGTCGGACAAGACGATGGACGATCCCAGCGCGCTTTCGTCCAAGGTCCGCGACAAGCTGGTCTATCATTCCGACAGTTCCGACATCGTGGCGCTGATGTGCCTGCGGCCGGCGATGGAAGGGGGCACGTCCTGCCTCGTGTCGGGCGCGGCGATCTACAATGAGATATTGCGGCGCCGGCCCGATCTAGCGCCGCTGCTGCTCCAGCCGTTCCACTGGGACTGGCGGCGGCAGGATCACGAGGCGCCCGCCAATACCTACACGTCGCCGATCGTCAGCCTGGTGGACGGGGTCTTCTCCATGTATGCCGGGTCTCTCTATATCCTCACCGCGCAGGACTATCCCGAAGTGCCCCGGCTCAGCGCCGGGCAGGTCGAAGTGCTGAACCTCTTCGACGAGATCACTTATGAGCCGGGCGTGGCCATCGCAATGGATTTCCGCCCCGGCGACATTCAGTGGCTGTCCAACTATGCGGCGCTGCACGCCCGCACGACGTTCCATGACTATCCGGAACCGCAGCGCCGCCGCCACCTGCTGCGCCTCTGGCTCAGCCGGGACGCGGGTCGTCCGGTGGTGCCCGGCTTCGGCAAGAACGGCGTGGTGCAGCACCGCGCCGCGCCGCGCGGCGGCAAGGCCGAACACGCGGACGGACGCTTCGACATCCGCTCGATCGCGATCCCGCGCCTGCTGGGCTGATCGGCCCGGCATCAGGCCGGTCCGGTATCAGGCCGGCTCGGCGGCGGTCGACAGCGACAGGGCCTCCCACGCCCGGATTTGCGATTCCACGAAAGCGAACTGGTCGCGCGCGTAGTGCAGCGCATCCTCGCCCAGCAGCAGGTGGAGCGGCGGCTCGGGCGCGTCGAGCGCGGTGAGGATGGCGGCCGCCGCGCGCGCGGGATCGCCCGGTTCCCGGCCGGCGTTCTCGGTCAGGCTGCGGCCGGCGTGATGGGCAACGCCGTCATAGTCGGCGATGCTCCGCCGGGCGATCCTGAGCCCGGTCGCGGCGAAGCCGGTGCGGAAACCGCCGGGGGCGACGTTCGTCACCTTGATGCCGAAGGGCGCCACTTCCTGCGCCAGGGTCTGGCCGATGCATTCCAGCGCATACTTGCTCGCGCCATAGATGGCGGTGCCGGCCCAGGGCGCGAAGCCGCTGACGGAGGTAATGTTGACGACATGGCCTGCCCGCCGCGCGCGCATGGCGGGAAGCACGGCCTGGATCATGCGGATCGCCCCGAAGAGATTGACGTCGAACAGGTCGCGGATCTCGTCCAGCGCGGCTTCCTCGATCGCGCCGGCAAGGCCGTAGCCCGCGTTGTTGACGAGCCGGTCGAGCCCGCCGGTCAGGGTTTCCGCGCTGGCGACGGCGGCTTCGACGGCGGCCTCGTCGCCCAGGTCCAGGCTGATGACATGGGCGCGGCCGGGCGCCAGCGCCTCGAAGGCGGGATCGTCCGGGCGCCGCGTGGTGCCCACCACGGTGTCGCCGCGCGCCAGCGCCGCGCCGGCCAGGGCCCGTCCGAAGCCTCCGCCAATTCCCGTGATAAGCCATGTCGTCATGCCGATACCTCCTGTTTCGCCGGCATGGTAGGGTGCGCGCGGGGATTCGTTCTTCGTGCTGGCGGCCGCAATTCTTGGCGCCGGGCGCACGGCGCGCGGCATGCTTTCCGGCGCGGCGCTGCACCTCCCTCCGGGGCCGGTCCGGCGAAGCGAGCAACAGAACATGCGCTGGAGAACAAGACCATGGCCGGCGCGGTCCTAAGCTGAAAGGCCAGTCAGGGGAGCCTGGAATGACGACGTTTGAGCCCACGCCTTTCGGTCTGCCGTCGGACAAGGGCGGCAAGGATCTGGGGATATTCCTGCCGATCGCCAACGGCGGCTGGATCCTTTCGCGCAACAAGCCGGTGCTGGACGGTTCCTATGCCTATAACCGCCGATGCGCGGTGCTGGCGGAGGCGGCGGGCTTCGATTTCATCATGTCGATGTCCAAGTTTCGCGGCTATGGCGGTGAGACGCGGCACTGGAACAGCTCGCTGGACCCGATCGTGCTGATGGCCGCGCTGGCCGAAGTGACGAGCAGGGTGAAGGTGTGGACGACGATCCACACCCTGCTGCAGAACCCCGGGGTCGCCGCCAAGATGCTGGCGACGCTGCAGCAGGTCAGCGGCGGGCGCGCCGGGCTCAACCTCGTCACCGGTTCCTACCGGGGGGAGTTCGCGCAGATGGGCGCGTGGCCGGAAGGCGTCGACCACGACCAGCGCTACGACCTCGCCCAGGAATGGATCAGCGCGATCAAGGCATTGTGGACGCAGGATTCGGTCACCATGCACGGCGATTATTTCACGCTGGATGATTGCGAATCCTGGCCCAAGCCGGACCCGCAGCCCTTCCTGGTCTGCGCCGGCTCTTCCGAGAAGGGTATGCGCCTGACGTCGCAGGAGATGGACGCGATCTTCCTGTCCGGCGGCGATGCCGTCCAGCTTGGCGCCGACAGCCGCCGGGCCAAGGATATCGCCGCCGAATACGGCCGCACCATCCGCACGTATTCGATGCTGACCGTGGTGTTCGGGACGACCGACGAAGAGGCCGGGGCCACCGCGCAGCATTTCCGCGACGGGCTGGACGAAGGCGCGCTGTGGGGCATGATGCGGGCTTACGGCTTCCTTGACGAGGAGATCGGCAAGGAGAATGCCTTCGTCGAGAAGAGCCGGTCCGGCTTCATGTCGGCCCATGTGCTCGGCACGCCGCGAACGGTGGCGGAGCGGATCACGGAGCTGATCGAGGTCTCGGAGACGGACGGACTGATGTTGATCTTCCCCGATTACCACCGGGACATCCCCATTTTCGGCGAGCAGGTGCTGCCGGTCCTGCGCGAGCGGTTTCCCGGCCGCGTGGAGATGCCCCTTCGTGCCTGACATGCCCGCGGCGTTTCCTCACATCGATCCGGCGCGGCTGCCCGGGATGATCGACCCCGCGCGCACCGCGCTGGTGGTGGTCGATGTCCAGGTCGATTTCGCCGCGCCCGAAGGGCTGCTGGGCCGGCTGGGCGTGGACCTCTCGGCCGCGCACGAGGCCATCGATCGCTGCGAGCGGCTGGTCGCGGCAGCCCGGCGGGCGGGCGCGACCGTGGCGTTGATGCGGGTGGTGACGCGCCCGGAGACGGACTCGCGGGCGCTCAAGACGCTGATGGCCCGGCGCGGGCAGCCGGGCGGCGAGGCGATCTGCCGGGCCGAGGGCGGCGGCGCCGACTATTACCGCATTTTCCCCGAACCGGGCGATATCGAGGTTCAGAAGCTGCTCTACGACAGCTTCCATGGGACGGACTTCGACGCGCGGCTGCGGGCCCGCGACATAGATACGCTGGTGGTCTGCGGGCTCAGCACCGATTGCTGCGTGGACCAGACCGCCCGCGCCGCCTTCCATCGCGACTACGATGTGTTCCTGGTTTCCGACGCCTGCGCGGCCTATGAGCCGGGCCTGCACGAAAGCGCGCTGAATGCGCTGGAAAAGAACTGCGCGCTCCTGACCACCACCGATGCGGTCGAGGCGGCCTGGCACCACGGCGGAAACGCGGCGGCGCGCGTGGCGGCCCTGTCCTTGCCGGCCGGCGAATGACGCGGGGCAGGGACGCGAGCGATGGCTGATTGCCCCGAACCGATGGTGCCGGCTTTCGCCGATCCGGCCAAGGCCCCCTATGCCGTGAGCCCCGAGGAGCGCGACGCCATCGCCGCCGCGATCGACACCGACGAACTGGTCGATCTCGCCCTGGCCCTGGGCAACATACCCAGCCGATCGCGCGAAGAGGCCGCCGCCGCCGCGTTCGTCCGCGACTGGATGGCGCGGGAGGGCTTTCGCCCACGCCTGGTCGGGGCCACGCCCGAGCGGATGAACGTGATCGGCGAATATGGCGGAACGGGGCAGGGCGCGAACCTGCTGTTCACCGCGCACCTGGACACCGAAAGCCCCAGCGGCATGCCGGAACAGGACGCCTTCCGGTATCGCGAATCCACGCTGGCGGATCCCGAATGGACGCGATGCTGGATCGAGGACGGCAAGCTGCGCGGCTATCCCATCGCCAATGATCGCGGCCCCATGTCGTGCTTCCTGATCGCCGCGAAAGCGCTGAAGAAAGCCGGCATCGCGCTGGCCGGCAAGACCTGGCTGACGGCCTGTCCCGGCGAGATCGGGCCCGAACCGATCGAGGAGTTTTCCGGTATCGCCTATAACGGCAAGGACATCGGCGCCCATTATCTGTTCCATCACGGCGGCGTCGCGCCCGATTATGCCATTGCCGCTGAAGGCACCGATTTCGGCCTGACCTGGCTGGGGTGCGGCTATGCGCTGTTCCGGGTCCGCCTGTTCGGACGGGGCGTGTTCACGCCGATCCTGGAAGCGCCCGCCGATGCCCGCCGGCATCCCAATCCGATCTATCGGCTGGGCCCCGTGATCGACGCGCTCCATGCCTGGAGCCTTGCGTTCGAGCGGGAGAGCACGATCGAAACGCCCGGCGGCCGTGTGGTGCCCAAAGTCCAGATCGCGTCGGTGCGCGGGGGGATCCCGTTCGATTTCGGGGCGGGCACGGAAGTCTGCGCGCTCTATATCGATGTCACGTTGAACCCCCGCCAGAAGGCGGCCGACGCCTATCACGGCATCGTCGCGGCGATGCGCTCGGTCGATGTCGAGGGTTTCGACGTGGAACCGATGGTGGTCCGCCATGGTTTCGAGGCGGTTCCGGGCGAAGTGGCGCCGCTGGTCGGCGCGGTCGATGCGGCCACCCGGCTGGCGCGCGCGGCACCGCTGGAACGGGCCAATCCGGTTTATTCCAGCATGTGGCGGGATCATAACGTGTTCAACATGCACCGTGTCCCGGCGGTCACCACCGGCATGCCGCGCTGGCGCCCGATGCCCGGGGACATGACATCGAGCGCGCTGATCTATGCCTTGACGATGCTGGCCGTGTGCGGTCGCGGCAATGCTTCGGGCGATGCCGGCGGCACCACCAGCGTGTACGGAGATGGGACGCCCTTCTGACCACCCGGCGTTCGGGGCGGTGGTCGCGATTGACGGTTCCCGTTTCCGCCAATAGCCTTTGCGCAGCCGACACCAGATCGTGGATGGGGAAGCGGGTGCCACTGATAACGAGTGGTTGGATCTTTGCGCTTTACGACCAACGCCTATCCCAAGGAACAGCGGCGCGATGCCTGGGGCTTCGCGCTGAAGCGGCTGTCGTTGACGCTTGCGGAGGCGGATGACGCCACGCTCTACGGCGAACTCATCCAGTTCCGCAGCAGCACCGGCATCGATTTCATACGGATAACCGGAACGCCGCAGTCCTGGACCATCGATTTCCGCGAGCAGCCCGGATCCTACTGGCTGGCGATGATCCTGGACGGGACCGCGACGATACGCGAAGCGCAGCAGACCCTGCGGCTGCTCGACGGGGAGATCATCTGCGGACGCGGCGATCGCGCCGCCAATCTGAGCTTCACCGGCGACAATCGCAGCCTGGTGGTGCGGGTGCCGCAAAGCGTGCTCAGCATGCGGCTCAAGACGCCGATCGCGGGCGAACCGCGCATGATCGCGACCGATTCCGGGACGGCGCGAGTTTTTTCGGGCATGTTGCGCTCGCTGGCCGATGTCTTGCCGGATATCTCGACGGACCAGGCACGGCCGGTCGAACTGGCGTTTCCGGAATTCCTCGTCACCAGCCTGCTGGACAACGCTCCGGTCAAGGCCTTGGGCGGCGCGGCGGGCATGCGCGCGGCCCTTCTCGAACGGATATTCCAGACCATCGAAATCCGGCTGAGCGATCCTGAACTCAATTACCAGCAGGTCGCGGCGGAGCACGGCATTTCCTCCCGCTATCTCCAGAAACTGTTCGAATCGATCAACGACAGCTTCGGCCACTATGTGAAAGTCCGGAGGCTGGAGCGCTGCCGCCTGGACTTGCGCAGCCCGCTGCATGTCCAGAAGTCGATTTCCGACATCCTGTTCGAATGGGGCTTCAACGATTCCGCTTCGTTCAGCCGCGCGTTCCGCGAACAGTACGGCATATCGCCAAGGGAATACCGGAAGGCGCGGGACAGCGAGGAGGAGGAAGTGACGCTGCTGCGCCGGGGCCGCCCCGCGCGCGGCGAACGCGTGCCGGCGCGCGTCCACGACGATGCGGCCGGCATTTCCGAAGCGGACCTGGAAACCGACGGCGAGCCAGAAATCGAGCCGGAGATCGACGGCGAATCCGGAGCATCGGCCGCCTCCTCCGCCCTGATGGCGTCCGGCGGCGTGCAAAGCGGCCCGTCGGTCCGGCATCATCACTTGCCGGCGAGTCCCGAAACGATCCACTGGGGCTTTCTCAGCCGGTCGTTGAAGCCCGTGCTCCAGGTCCGGTCGGGCGATTTCGTCACGATCGAAACGCTGACCCACCATGCCAACGACGATCCGGAGCGGATGGTGGAAGGGGATGCCGGGGTGGAGAGCGTCTATCGCTGGGACGAAACCGGCAAGGCGGTGGAACGCAGGGGCGCGGGACCGATCGATGCCAGCGCCTTCGGTCGCGGCCCGGGCGAGGGCTTTGGCGTGCATATCTGCACCGGGCCCATCGCCGTCGACGGCGCCGAGCCGGGCGACCTGATCGAAGTGCGGGTGCTCGACCTGGCGCCGCGGCCGAGCGGTAATCCCCGTTTCGCGGGCAAATGCTTCGGCAGCAATGCCGCGACGTATTGGGGCTTTCACTATCACGACCTGTTGACCGAGCCCAAGCAGCGCGAAGTCATCACCATCTACGAAGTGGAAACCGCCGCCGGCAGGATGCCGACGGCGCACGCGGTATACAGTTTTCGTTGGACCGAGCAGGTCGATCCATCCGGCATCCGCCACGCGCGCTACGACTATCCCGGCGTGCCGGTCGATCCCGCGACGACGGAGCGCAACTATGACGTGCTGCGCAATGTCGAGATTCCGATCCGGCCGCATTTCGGCTTCATCGGCCTGGCTCCCGCTTACAACGGCCTGGTCGATTCGGTGCCGCCGGCCGCGTTCGGCGGCAACCTCGACAATTGGCGGACGGGCCCGGGATCGCGCATTTTCCTGCCGGTGCAGGTGTCCGGCGGGCTCTTGTCGCTGGGCGACCCGCACGCATCGCAGGGGGATTCCGAACTCTGCGGCACGGCCATCGAATGTTCGATGAATGCCCTCATCCAGATCGTCCACCATCGCGCCTCGACCCTGGTCGACCAGTTCCGGGATCTCGATTATCCGCTGATCGAGACCGAAACCGAATGGGTCGTCATGGGCTTCAGTCACCCCGATTACCTGAAGGAGCTGGGCGAGGACGCGCAGAGCGAGGTCTACAAGCAATCCTCGGTCGATGCCGCCATGCGCGACGCCTTCCGCAAGGCGCGCCGGTTCCTGATGACCGCCAAACGCCTGAGCGAGGACGAAGCGATTTCGCTGCTCTCGGTCGGCGTGGATTTCGGCGTGTCGCAAGTGGTCAACGGCAACTGGGGCGTTCACGCGATCATCAGGAAATCGCTGTTCACCAGTTGACGCGGCCTTTGCCCTGCCCGGCGCGCACGGCATCCTCCCGGCCAGGTTTCAACGCCCGGCTTTCGTCGCCGCGAGGTGGCGGAGCCGCCGAAGCAATCCAGGGCCGCGTAAACCGCGCTGGATTGCCGCGCCACCCACGGCGGTTCGTAACGACGAAGGGAAACGAGAGTTGCGATCAGTGAGACTTGGCATCGGGCCTCGCCCGATGGAGCTTGGTCCTATCGCTCGATAACAGCCAGTGCCGCCTGGTCCAGCAGCGCGCGCAGGCGATAGGCGCGCGCCGTGTAGGGCGGCGGGGACAGCACGTTGGTCATCAGGATCGCGGCGGCGCCATGGGCCGGATCGGCGAAGAAATAGGTGCCGGCCGATCCCGACCAGCCGCCCGCGCCCCGGGGGATCATGCCGATCGCCTCGGTCCCGGCATCGCCGATCGCCAGGCCGTAGCCAAAGGGCGAATCGTCTTCCGGCGTCGCGGCGCCGGTGCGCAGGCGCGGCGTGAACATCGCGTCCACGCTTTTCGCCGCCAGGATCCGCCGTCCCTTCCACTTGCCTCGCTGCGCCAGCATTTCCGCGAAGTGGAGATAGTCGCGCATCGTGCCGGTCAAGGCGCCGCCGCCGTCGAGCAGCCGGCCAGGATCGCGATACTCGGACGTGGCGGGTTCATCGACCGCCCGCAGCCCGCCATCGCTTGCCGCATAGTTGGTGACGAGGCGGGGAAGGTGCCGGTCATCCACGACGAAGGCCGTGTCGGGCATGTCCAGCGGGCCGAAGACGCGGCGCTTCAGGAAGCGGTCGAGCTTCTCTCCCGATACGCGTTCGATCACGGCGCCGAGCACGGTCGTCGAAAAGCCGTAGCTGAAGCGTTCGCCGGGCTGGTGCAGCAGCGGCGCCGTGCCCAGCCGGGCGACCAGTTCGTCCAGCGTGCGGGCGGGAGCGGCCTGGGCCCGGGTGCTGGCGACCGCCGTCGCGCGGCTGATGCCGTGGCGGCGATAGAACTGGTGGACGGGGGTGTTGCCCATGAATTCATAAGTGATCCCGGACCTGTGGAGCAGCAGGTCCTCGATCGTCACCGGCCGCGCCGCCGGCACCGTGGTCAGGGGCTCCTGCGTGCCGGCGCCGTACACGCGCAAGCCGGCAAGCTCGGGCAGGTAGCGGCCGACGGGATCGCCGAGCGACAGGCGGCCATCCTCGGCCAGCATCATGACGGCCACGGTGGTGACCGGCTTGGTCATCGAATAGAGCCGGAAGATCGCGTCTTCGGCCATCGGTGTCCGCGTCGCCACGTCGCCGTAGCCGACCCGGACCGAGAGCAGCGGCCGGCCGTGCTGCACGACCAGCGCGATGGCGCCGGGAATTTCCCCGGCATCGACCATGGCCGACAGTTGCGCGCGCAGCCTTTTGGCGGGCGAAGGGGAGGGCGCTTCCCTGGCCGGTTCGGCGCATGCCGGCGTGATCGGCGCTCCCGGCAGGCAGGCCCACAGCAACAGGCCCGCCGGCGCGGCCCGCTTCATCCGCTTCATCGGCGGCCTCTCACCGGGGACGGTCGCCGGCGACGGTGACGCGGAAACCTGAGCGCACTTGCGGAAAATAATCCCACACCGCGAAATGCTGGGTGCAGCGATTGTCCCAGAACGCCACCGAATGCGGCCGCCAGCGGAAGCGCACGTGGAAGTTCGGGTTCTTCACATGCTCGAACAGGAAGGCCAGGACCGCGGCGCTTTCGTCGCGGGACAACTGCTCGATGCGGGTCGTGTAGGAACCGTTGACGAACAGCAGCTTGCGGCCGGTGACGGGATGGGTCCGGACCACCGGGTGCGCGTTGCACGGATAGGTCCTGGTCGAATCCGGAAACAGCGCCTTGTAGACGTGGTTGCCGTCATGCACCGCGGTCAGCGGTTCGAGAAAGGCCTTCATCGCCGGGGACAGCGCGTCGTAGGCGGCATACATGCTGGCGAACAGCGTATCGCCGCCGTCCTCCGGTACGGTATGCATGTAGAGGATGCTGCCCATCGGCGGCTCGGCATCGCAGCTGAGGTCCGAATGCCAGTTCTCTCCGGCGACGAACTTGCTGTTCTCGTCGGCATGGATGGCGACCACTTCGGGATGATCGGGCAGGCCCGCCACGCCGGAGTGGATGTGGAGATCGCCGAACACGCGTCCCAGCGCCTTGTGCGCATCGTGGGTGAGCGCCTGGTCGCGGAAGAACACGACCTGGTGCTCCATCAGCGCCGCGTGGATCTCGCCGAAGGCCCGGTTGCCGAGCGGGCGGGCCAGGTCCACGCCGAAGATTTCCGCGCCGATGCGCTTGGTCATGGGGCGGACGTCGATCAGATCGTTGGCCATGGGTGCGGTTCCATCATGCCTGCCTGTGCTTGCCGAAGCGGCGGGTGTCCTTACCCCGGATCGCGGAAGGTGCCCTTGTCCGGGAATATGCGCCTTTCGATGCGGCAATGTATGCCCTGCGTGCCGTCGACCACCTGGGTCACGCCGAAATCGGCCGCCACGCTCATCAGCGAATAGCCGTCGGTGCGCGACAGGCCCTGATGTTCGGTCAGCAGGTGCAGCATGTCGAGCGAGGCGTTCTTCATGGCCTCGTCCAGGTCGGCGCCGAAGCCGTGGACGATCCAGCAGTCGTCGGTCTCCAGCAAGGGGGAGGGGAAGCTGAAGTCCTTGCGCAGGATGATCTGGAACAGCACGTCCAGCGAAGCCTCGATCGCCGTGCCGCTGATCTCGCCGTCGCCCTGGCTGACGTGGGGATCGCCGATCGAGAACAGCCCGCCCTTGACCTGCACGGGATAATACATGCGCGCGCCCGCGCCGATCCGCCAGTTGTCGATATTGCCGCCATGCAGGCCCGGCGGAATGGTGCTGACCGGGGCGTTCACGGCCGGCGCCACCCCGGCGGTGCCCAGGTGCGGGCGCGCCGGGATCGAGATGCCCGGCAGCGCCGGCATGCGATCGCATTCCGGGCAGTGGGTGATGCGGCCCGGCACCATGTACTTGTCCGGCACGTCATAGGCGTACATGGCGCTTGCGGTATTGGCGTTGCGATCGAGCTTGTAGATCGTGATTCGCTCGGTCTCCCCGAATTCCTGGTAGAGATGCCCCCAGTTGGCCTGCAGGTTGGATCCGTAATTGAAGCGCGGCACCATTTCGAAATAGCGCACTTCCAGCATGTCGCCGGGTTCCGCGTCTTCGATGTAGATCGGTCCGGTCATGATGTGGCATCCGGGCGCGCGCGTCTCGGGATCGATTTCGGTGAAGATCCGGCGAATATCCTCGTCGAACATCAGGGTGGGATCGTCCCCGGCATGGTGGGTGACGGCCTGGGCCTGGATCAGGTCCCCGCTCTTGACCGTCAGCGCCGGCTTGATCTCGGGCGAGAAATAGCCCCAGTGCACCGTTTCCGGCGTCGCGCGGAGAAAATGCAGGGCACTTGGCCGCGCATCCTCGCGAACCGCGGCGGGCTTAAGGCTGATAAGTGCCATCAAAACTCCTTTGAGGCAGGAGGGAAAGGGGAAAGCCCGGTCATGACGCGCCGATCAGGACGCTGGCCATGCCGAGCGACTTGTGGTGAATGAAGTCGGCCTCGAATTCCGCCTTCTCCCGATCGTGCCGGGCGCCCAGCACGTAGAGCAGCGGCCAGAAGTGATCGGGCGTCGGCACGGAGAGGTGGGCGGCCTCGCCCAGCGCCTCGAAATCGATCACGACCTGGGGCCGATCCTCGGCGATGGCGGAAATCATGGCGGCGTTGAACCTGTCCGCCCAGTCGTAGGGGGGAGCGGCCGGATTGTTCCAGTCCATCGCCGGCAGGTTATGGACGATATTGCCGGTGCCCATGATGAGCACGCCTTCGTCGCGCAGCGGGCGGAGCCGGCGGCCCACTTCCCAATGGGCGGCGGGGTCCTTGGACAAGTCCATGCCCAGCTGGACGACGGGTACGTCGGCCTCGGGATAGGCGTGGACCAGCACCGACCAGGTGCCGTGGTCCAGCCCCCAGCCATGGTCGAGCGCGACGGGCATGGGGGACAGCAGCTCCCGCACCCGCAGCGCCAGGTCGGGATCGCCGGGCGCGGGATAGCGCACGTCGAACAGGGCCTGCGGAAAGGCGCCGAAATCATGGATGGTGCGCGGTTCTGGCATCGCCGTGACGGCGGTTCCATCGGTCAGCCAATGGGCGGAGATGCACAGGATCGCCCTGGGCTTGCCGATGCGGGCGGCGATCCCCGCCCAGCACCGCGTCAGGGTGCTCTTCTCCAGCGCCACCATGGGACTGCCGTGGCCAAAGAAAACGAGTGGAAGGCGGCTCATTCGTGTCAGCTATGCTTTGCGATGGGAGAGTTCACTGGTTGCGATCCGGAGGTCTGCTGCCGATGCCCGAAGGCTAGGAAGCGGGAGGTGTCGCGGTCTTGCGGCACGACGCACAACAACTTGTCGCCGCGTTTCAGGCCAGGGCGCTGTCATTCCCGCGTGTAATCATCGGGAATCCGGGGATTTTCGCCGGCCTTGCCCCAAAGCAGGATTTCGTTGCCCCAGGGATCGACGAAGCAGTGGTTGTACCCGTTGAATTCCTTCCAGTAGTGATTGCGCCAGAGCACGGTCGCGCCCAGCTTCTCGGCCGTGGCAAGGATCCGCTCGGGCGTGTCGTCGTCGCTGACCAGCACCCAGACGCGGGGCTTGCGGCCACCGGCGGAAATGGCGCGCGGCTCGGCGCCGGCCGGGTCCGGATGGGGACGGGCGTTGGCGGCATCGAAAATGCCCAGGTGCAGGTTGCCGATCCGGCTGTCCGAACCGTCGGCGTGCTTGAAGAAGCCGCCGGGCACCATGCGGTGGTAGATCCCCTGGGGGCGCGCATCGTTTTCCCAGCCGAACACTTCGGCATAGAAGGCGCCGGCGGCGGCCGGATCGTCCGAGGCAAGATCGACGAAAATCAGGCTGTTGGTCATCGGCGGCAGGTTCCTTCTTGATCGAGCGCGTGCGCGGCGCGTTCTGCGGCGCGCGCACGAAAGGTTGACCGGGCGCGTGGATTCCGCGCCCGCGACGGCATCGGGAAGCGGCGTCAGGCGGCGCCGGTACGCCGGAACTGGGTGACCGGTGCGGAAGGGCCGCGCCGACGGTTCCATTCGCTCCAATAGCGATCGACCAGCCACAGGTTGAACTGCCGCTGCGCCCCTTCCTGCCAGCTGTACCGGCCGCGCGGCGCGAATTTCGAACCCAGGCCTTTCTGCACCAGCCGGTCCACATGCATGTCCTGGGCGATGATTTCCGCCACCGCATCCATGTTCATCCGCATCTTGTGCTCGAACAGCGGATCGGCCTGGGCTTCGGGATGAAGAAGAATGCCGGTGGTCATCGCATGATGCTCCGCGTCCTCCACGTGGAGAATCATGTAGATGACCATGTCCGCCATCACCACCAGCGACAGGCTGGGCGGCAGGTTGACGAACAGCAGCCGGTTGCGCTCCTCTTCGGTCAGCTTCGGGAAGACCGGGAAGACCGCCTTCTGCGTGGCGTTGAAGCTCGCATCGGCATGCAGGGATCCGTTGAGTCGGTAATATCCGGCGGTTTCCGGCGGCAGTTCGGGAAAGCTCGCCAGCGCGCTGGGCACGATATCGTGCAGCGGCCCGGCGTGGAGGCGGTTGGCGTGATAGCCGTCGTTGTTGTTTTCGAACATTACCTTCCAGTTCCAGGGATAGGAAGGCGGCGCATCCGGGCGCGGGCCGCGCGCGCCGGCGAATTCGTAGTTGGCGACGACGGCTTCGATCCCCGCCAGGCGCGGCGTCAACGGCAGCGCCTCAGGATCGAAGTTGACGAAGATGAAGCCATGCCAGGTTTCCATCCTGATCTTCGGCAGGCTGGCACCCGCCTTGTCGAAGTCGCAGGTCCGGTTCATGGCCGGGGCGCCGATCAGCGCGCCGTCCAGGTCATAGGTCCAGTGATGGTAGGGGCATACGAAGGCGCGCGCGTTGCCGGCGCCCTCGGCGACGAGCATGGCGCGATGCTGGCACACGGCGGACATCGCGTTCAACTGCCCCTCACGGTCAAGCGCGACGATGATGGGTTCCTGCGCGTGGGTGACGGTGAAGTAGTCCCCAGGTTTCTCCAGCCATTCCACGCGGCCGACGCACAGCCATTCGCGGTGGAAGATCGCGTCGCGTTCGAAACGGAAGAACTCCTGATCGGTATAGCAGGCCGGGGGCAGGGTATCGGCTTTCAGCGTGTCCTCGATGGAACTGGCGAAGCTGTCGAAGAACTGGTCGGTCAGAAGTGTCATGATACGATTCCGTAAAGGCAGTTAGGCCCGTAAAGGCGGCCTGGCCGGTAGAGGCCACCCGGCCCGTTTCCGCGCCTTGTATCGCGCGCCGTCTGTTTTGGTGCAGTCGCTTTTTGCATCGCGCCGCGGCTCATTCCGCCGGCACGAGGCCGGCGTCTTCCGGAAATTCGGCCTCGGCCTCTCGTCCACGCCGCACCGGCGGATGCAGGAAGAGCGCCGTCGACAGGGTGGTGAAGGCCAGCAGGATCGCGAAGCCGAACAAGGCGGGGCCGAAACTGCCCGTCATATCGGCCGCCCTGCCGGCTATGATCGGGCCCAGTACCGCGAAAGTCGTCGCCGTCGTGGCCATTGCGGTCATGTCCCCGGCGATTGCCGCGCCGAAGTAGCGCAGCAGCAGCACGTGGGCGCTGAGCCAGGCGATTCCCCAGCCAAGCCCCATGATGGCTGCCCCGCTATAGGCCATGGCGAGGCCGCCGGCCGCGTAGAGCATGGTCATGGCGATGCTGAGCAAGGCCAGGCCGATGACCAGCAGCCGCTTGGGGGGAACCCGTTCGCTCAGGGCGCCGGTGCAGCCTTTTGCGATCGTGGCGGCAAAGGCGAGCAGGCTCATGGCGACCGCGCCCGGGCCGGCCCCCACGCCGAGCGTGGCGACGTGGGAGACCAGCGTGGAATGCGCGGTGGTTATCACCGTCTGCACGACCATCATGGCGAAGGCGAGAATCAGGAAGGTGGGGCTGCGCACGGCCGCGTGGACGGTCCAGGGCGATTCGCTCCCGTTCGTCCTGCTCCCGCCGCTTCCGGCGCCGGTCACCTGCTTGACGCTTTCGACTTTCACCGCGTCGCGGATGCCGAGCAGGCACAGCGCGCCGAGCAGCAGCGCCAAGATGCCCATCACCATCCAATGCAGCCGCCAACTGCCCGTCAAGCCGACGATGCCCTCCACGATCAGTGGCCCGGCGATGCCGCCGGCGGCCCCGGTCATGAAGTAGAAACCGATCATCCGCGCCGAGGACCTGGGAAACCACGTCGCCAGCAGGAAGATCGCGGGCGAGGGCGCCACCAGCGAAAAGCCCAGGCCCATCAGCGTCGTCGCCAGGAAGAAGAAGCCCAGGTGCTGGATGATCGAGGCGATGAAGAATCCGCTCGCCAGCACGATGCAGCCGGCGAACATGGTCAGCCGCGTCCCGACGGCCTTCATGATGATCGGCGGCAGCGGGCTGCCCAGCCCGCAGGCCAGCCCCAGCAGCGAGAAGCTCAGCCCGGCGACCGCCTGCGACCAGCCCAGTTCGGCCACCATCGTGTAAAGGACATATCCCAGCGAGGTGAACGTCGTGGCGGTGACGAAGAAAAAGCCAAGCGACGCGACGCACATGACGATGAGTTTTCGCGGCATAGAAGCTCCTGCTGCGTCCTGGAAATCGACCGGCGGAGGTTCGCACGGACGGCGACCGCGCTCTTGGTGACTCGCGCAAGAAGAGTTGATCGTGGCCCCCGGTGCCGAAAAAAGAGGGCGTGGCGGTAGTCCGCCACGCCCTCCCGCGCTTCCCGGAGGGAGAAGGAAGCCTAGAACTTGTAGCCGATCGACAGGATCAGTTGGCGCGGCGGGATATAGGTATCGAACACTTGGTTGCTGCCGTAGGGATCGGTGACGCGCGAATTGAGGCCGTTCTTGTCGAACAGGTTGGTCACGCGCAGGGTTATGTCGGTGTTGGTATCGGTCGGCTCGTACTTCAGCATCGCGTTGACCTGGGCATAGCCCGGCGTTTGATCCACCGTGCCGGTGTTGAACACGCGGGACTGGTAGCTGCCGCGATAGATCACCTGCCCGCGCGCCGTCAGCTTGCCGGGGCCGATTTCGGCGGTATAGGTCGCCGCGATCGTGCCCTGCCAGCGCGGAAGCTTGGGCACGCGGTTGCCGTCGATGTCCACCCGGGCGGATTCGCGCGCGGCGGAAGCGGCGTAGAAGTTGGTCCAGAACAGGTAGTCCGGATAGCCCGCCGCGATCTGCGCCGCCGAGGCCGCGGTCGGATCGAGCGCGCCGTAGTGGGCGGTGAACTTGCCTTCCAGCCAAGAGCCCGAGGCGTCGATCCGCAGCGCGCTGGTCGCCAGCCAGGAACCTTCGATCTCGGCGCCCCAGACGCGCGCCTTGGGCGCATTGCTGATGCCCTTGGCGAACAGCACCGGATCCTCCTCCAGGAACTGCATGTTCTTGTAGTTGTAGAGGAAGGCGGAGGCGTTGAGCTGCAGGGTATCGCCCATGAAGCGGTTCTTGGTGCCGATTTCGAAGGAATCGACCTTTTCCTCCGCGTAAGTCGGCTTGATCGCGTCGGTCCAGCCGAAGATCGGATAGGCGCCGAACCCGGAGGCGGAGCCGGAGTTGATGCCGCCGGGCTTGAAGCCCCTGGTGAAGCTGGCATAGGCCATGTGGCTGGGATCGAACTGGTATTCGAGCGCCGCCTTGCCGGTCCAGGCCGAGGCCTTGCGCGGCGCGGTGGCCGAAGGCTGGAGATAGCTGCCCGAGGTCTGCGACGAACTGCCGCCCGACAGGCTGTCGTAAGTGCCGGAGGCCTTGTCATGGTTGTAGCGCGCGCCGCCGGTAAGCTTGAGCTTGTCGGTCAGCGCGTAAGTGGCCTGGGCGTAGAACGCATAGTCCTCGCGCGTGATCGACGATAGCTCGGCGTAAGTCAGGAAGCCCACCGCCGCGTCGTCGTAGGCGGTGTTCATCGCCAGCGGCGGACGCAGGAAATCGTCGTCCGAACCCTTGTATTCGTTGATGTACTGGCTGTTCTTGGACCACAGGTAGACCGCGCCCGCGACCCAGCTCAACGGCCCCGCGGTGTTGGAGGCGATGTTGATTTCCTGGCTCCAGCTCTTGGTGTCGGCCTGCCAGAGGGCGACGTGGTCGTAAGTATAGCCGGTAAAGCTCAGCGGGCTGTAGGTCTGGGCGAAAAACAGGTCGGTATCGAGCGCGTCCGCGTCCCACGCCTGTTCGGAATGGAGCTTCTGGAAGCCGGTGATCGACTTGATGACCGCGAACGGCGTCTCCCAGCGCACCACCCCGGTGTAGAGCTGGGTCTTGACCACCGAGCGTCCCGGATAGTCCTGGGTCAGCACGCGCGGGTCGGTCTCGGGGTCGAGGATGTTCTTCTGGGCCGGCCCATGCGTGTTGCTGTCGTACTGGATGGTGTTCAGCGTGACGGAAAGGTTGCTCGTGGGCGACCACTTCGCGCCGATGCGCCAGCCGGTGCTGTCCTCGTCGTCGAGGTCGTACTTCTCGACGCCGGGAACCTGCGTTGCATGGGCATAGCCGTCATGCTTGGTGAACTGGAAGGCGCCGCGCAGTGCCAGCGTGTCGCTGATCGGCACGTTGAGCGCGCCGTTGCCTTCCTTGTAGTTGTAGTTGCCGATGCCGGCGCCGATGTTGCCGCTGAAATCGGCGGCCGAAGGGTCGATCGACACGACGTTGATCGTGCCGCCGGTCGATCCCTGGCCGAACAGCGTGCCTTGCGGCCCGCGCAGCACTTCGACCTGGGCGACGTCGATGAAGGCCGCGCTCGCCGCGATCGAGTTGAAGATGTAGACGCCGTCGATGTGATAGGAAACGCCGGGCTGGGTATTGGTGTTTTCCGGCGTCTCCGAACCGATGCCGCGGATCGAGAGCATGCGTTCGCCGCCCCCGCTCTTCGCGATCACCAACCCCGGCACGGTGCCGTTGAGGCCGGTGATGTCGGTTACGTTCGCCGCCCTCAGCGTGTCGCTGGAAATCGCGCTGATCGAAAGCGGTGCCTGTTGCAGGCTGATTTCGCGCCGCTCGGCGGTGACGACGATGTCGCCGAGGCCGGTATCGGCTTCGGCGCTCGCGGTGGCGCTGGCCGACGCCGCAGCGTCGTCGCTGCGGGCCTGTGCTGTTCCCGATGCGAAAGCGAGCAGCGAAACGCCTGCGGTCAGCAGGCAGGTGGTGTGAACATTCCTGAACATCGACGCCCCCGGGGTTGTGATTTCCTGGCCCCTCCCGCGACGTGACGGCGTTCTTCTTGGTGGATGCCGTTCGTTGGAGTGTGTTGGGAGCAGGCCCGGGGGTCTTGTGCACCTGCGAATAAGTAGTTGACTGGACCGCGCCTCCGCGCGCTGCTGCGGGCCCTTTCCGGGCCTGCAGCGCGGCCGGGGAAGAGGCGCGCCGGCCACGGACGATAGGTTCGCGGCCAGTCGGGGCGCCGGTCCGCCTCGGCAGGGCGTCTGGCGTCAAGGCCTCCGGGGGCTGGCGGACAAAGCCGCGCGGCGGTAGGGCCAGGGTGGTCAAGGGGAAACGGGTTCGTGATATTGGAGCAGGGAACACGAAGACCGGGCCGGGGTCCGATCCCCCGGTCGAAGGGTGCCGATCCCGGCGCCGGGTTCGCATGACCATGATGCAAGCCACGTCTCCCGCCGCCTTCACCATCCCGGCCGCCCGGCTGGAAAGCGATGCCGGGCAGTGGCGGGGGCCGATCGCGCTGATCGATCTTGCCCGGGAAAGCGCGGACATCCCCGGCATCAGCCTGCCATCCTGCCCGGTGATCGGGATCGGGGCGCCGGATCATCCGCTCGCCGCGCGGCTGGATGCCGTGGTGGACGAACGGTTCGATCCGGACGCCGTCGTGCGGGCCGCCGCGCGCCAGCCGCTGGCCGCCGCGACCGCGGCGCAAGTGCTGCGCCTGCTGCCCGCGCTGCCGCTCGAACAGGGGCTGACCGTCGAGTCGCTCGCCTATGCCATGCTGCAAGGCAGCGAAGCCCACCGCGCGTGGATCGCCGCGCGTCCCCGGGACGAGCGCGTGCCTCCGACCGGGCGAGTGATGCTGGCGCGGGAGGAGGACGACCTGGTGGTCGTGCTGAACAGGCCCGAGGCGGGAAACGCGATCGATCGGGCGATGCGCGACGGCCTGCATGAAGCCTTCGCGCTCGCCAACGCCGATCCCACCATCGCGCGCGTCCTGCTGCGGGCGCAAGGCAAGGCGTTCAGCCTGGGCGCGGAACTGGCGGAGTTCGGCACGACTACCGACCCGGCCACCGCGCACAGGATCCGCTGCCATACCCTGCCTGCGCGCGAGGCGCTGCGCTGCGCCGATCGCCTGGAAGTTCACGTCGACGGCGCCTGCGTCGGCGCCGGGCTGGAACTGGCCGCCTTCGCGCGGCGCGTGACGGCGACCGCCCGCGCCTGGTTCCAGCTTCCCGAACTGGCCATGGGTATCCTTCCCGGCGCCGGCGGCTGCGTATCGCTGACGCGCCGCATCGGCCGTCAGCGAACCCTGCTGATGATCCTGTCAGGGCGCCGCATCGGCGCCCGGCAAGCGCTCGACTGGGGCCTTGTCGACGCGCTGGTGGACGAGGCGCCCTGATACCCAGGTAGCGGCGACGTCCGTGCCCCGCGGCCGCGCGCGCGCCTGGGCCCAGGGCCGATCGAGCAGGCAGAGGTCGGCGGGCTCGCCCGGCGCGACCCGGCGCTGCCGGGCCAGGTCGAGCGGATCGGCCAGATAGAGCGCCAGCGCCTGCTCTGGGGTCAGCGCCTCGTCCCGGCCGATCACGGCCCCGCCGCTGGTGCGCCGGCTTGTCGCCGCCGCCATCGCGGTCCAGGGATCGGGGCTGCCGTAAGGCGCGTCGCTGCCGCCGGCCATGACGATTCCGGCCTCGCGCAGGCTGCGCAGGCGATAGAGGTCGCCGTGGTGACGCGGCTCGACATCGGCGAGATAACGGTCGCCGCGCTCGGAGACGAAGTGGGGTTGCACGCAGGCGCGCAGCCCCGCTTCGTCTCCGAGCGCCGCCATCCGCGCGACCAGTTCGGGCGCGGCGATCGAGACATGCTCGATCCGGTCTTCCGGCAGGTGGCCCGCTTCCTCCAGCAGGGCCAGAGCGAAGACCAGCTCCACCTCGGTCACGCAGTGCACCGCCACCGGCCGGTCCTGGCCATGGCCCGCCCGCACGAAGGCCAGCGCCGTGTCGAAATCGGGCAGGGCGGCTTCGTGCAGATGGAGCTTCACCGGGCCGAGCCGCCATCCCTCGCAAGCCGCCTCCGCCAGCGCGGGCGTCCCGGCGAGGACGAGCGACTGCCGCAGCGCGCCCGATGCCGCCTGCCGCGCGAAATGCGCCGCCATCGCCGGGTCGTTGCGCGGTGACATGTCGGTCACGCCGGTGATGCCGTACCGCGCCAGTTCCCGGCTCGCTTCGGAAAAGTCGGGGGGCCGGCTGCCCAGCGCGCGCTGCAGCCAGGCGTCCTCGTCGAACAGCCGCCCGGTGAACCGTCCGCCCTCGCGCTCGATCCCCGGCGGCGGCGCGGCGGCGCGCAGCAGTTCGTCCAGCGCCATCGAATTGAGCAGCCACATCCGGCCGGTGCGGTGCTGCATGCGCAAGGGCCGGTGCGGCACCAGCCGGTCGAGCGCGGCGGCATCGGGCAGGATGCCGCCCAGCACGCTTTCGTGAAAGCCGATGCCCCGCAGCCAGCCGGTCCCCGGGCGGTCCAGCGCGCGGGCAAGGTCTTGCGCGTCGCGGACCTCCGGCGGGCCGCAAGCGACCGAAGACTTGCGCGCGGCCAGCGCGGCGAGGTGGATGTGGTGATCGTGGAGCCCGGGAAGCAGCGCGCCGCCACATGCATCGACGATCGTTTCGCCGGGCAGGGCCGGCAGCGTGCCGAGCGCGGCGATCCGCCCCGCTTCGACGCGGACGTCGGCCGGGCCGGCCTGCCAAACCTCGGCATTGCGGATCAGCACCGGGCAAGCTCCGGCAGGCAGCGCGTGGTATCGGCCCCCAGCGCGCGGACTTCGGCGCGCGGGGTGCGGGGCGGTACTTGCGGGAACAAGCGGCCGCCCGACTCGCCCCACGCCCGCAGCTCGGCGTCGATGGCGGCGCGGTCATGCGCGCGTTCCTCGGCCAGGGCCATGGCCGCTATCGCGCTCATCGACAGGCCAATGCGCTGGGCCATGCCGCCGCGCAAGGCCTTGAGCCCTTCGCGCGCGGCGAGAATGCCGGTGAGCGGATCGGCGATGGCGTCGCCGACGTAGCCGATCTCGCCGGTCAGGTCGGCCATCGCGCGCGACAGGCCGCCGGCCACGCCGCAATCGTTGCCGATGCCTGCCCAGTTCGCCGCATCGCCGCTGGCGCCGTGCCCGGTCACTGAAAGCCAGACCAGCCCCGGCACTTCGCGGACGAGCGCCCCGGCATCGACGCCCAGGTGCAACAGCGCGCGCGGGCGGGACGATTCGATCACCACGTCGGCGCGGCGGATGAGCGCGATCAGCGCCGCTTTCTCGGGCTCGCTGGAGAAATCGACCAGGACGTTGGCCTTGCCCTGGTTGACGAGGGCGAACATCGCCGGATCGTCGTGCCGGATCAGGTCGGGACGGCCCCGGCTCTCCACTTTGACCACGTCCATGCCGGCCTGCCAGAACAGATGACCCGCCAGCGGCCCAGCCCAGATCGCGGACAGGTCGATCACCAGCGGGCGGTGGCCGGGCGGACGCCGGCGGCGGGGGCCGAGGGTCATGATCTCCACGGGCGGCGCGGCGGGCGTTTCGTCGGTGGAGGCGACCGGCAGCCCCAGGACGCGGCCGCGCTCGACCAGCGCGGCGCAATCGTGCTGTCCCACTGCCGCGGTGATCGCGTCATCGTCGTGGATCGACAGGCCGGCATCGCCCAGCAACGCGGGCAGCAGTGCGCGGTCTTCGTCCCGGATCAAGGTCAATGCGAACCAGCCGCCATCGCGCGTCGGCAGCAGCCGGCTGCCGCCTGCTCCGGCGGAAACGCGTCCGGCGATGCGATAGCCGCCGCTCGACGCGCGCTCTCCCATCAGGGCGGCGCCTTCCAGCGCGGCAAGCGCGGCCAGGCCGTGCTCGCGCGCCATGGCTTTCAGTTGCCGGTCGGCCCAGCGCGACAGGGGTATCGCCGGGCCGGAGGGCAGGGTTTCAGTCGGCAAGGACTTCCTTGACCTTGCGGCGCAGCAGCTTGCCCATCTCGTTGTAGGGCAGCTCCGCGACGAAGGCGACTTTCTCGGGCACGCGCGAGGAACGCAGGCGCGAGCGCACGAGGTCCTTCAGCTCCGCCTCGCACGGCGGCTCGTGCCCGTCGCGCGTGACCACGGCGACGCCCACCGCCTCGCCCCATTCCACCGAGGGAATCGCGCAGGCACAGGCATCGGCGATGGCCGGGTGGGTGAGCAGCACGTCCTCGATCTCGCCCGGCGACATGTTTTCCCCGCCGCGCACGATGACGTCGTCGGCCCGGCCGGACAGGAACAGGTAGCCGTCCTCGTCCATGTAGCCCGCATCGCGCGTGGGGAACCACCCTTCCGCGTCGAGCGCGCTCTTTTCCTTGTACTCGCCCGAGACCTGCTCGCCGCGCACGTAGATCTCGCCCGCTTCGCCGGCGGGCAGGACTTCGCCGTTCTCGCCGCGAATCTCGATCTCGACGGTCGGGATCGGCTTGCCGAGCGAGGTCAGGCGGGCGCGGACTTTGGGATCGTCGGACGCCAGCGCCTCGCGGTGATCGTCGGGGCCAAGCAGCGCGACGGTGGAACTGGTTTCGGTAAGGCCGTAGGCATTGGTGAAACCGGCGCCCGGGAAGCGCTCCAGGGCCTTGTGGATCACCTCCAGCGGCATCTTGCCGCCGCCGTAGGCGATCGCGCGCAGCGTGGCGACATCGGCGTTCAGGCCCTTCTCCATGGCATCGACGATGCGCGCCAGCATGGTCGGCACCACGAAGGCATTGGTGATCGCCTCGGCCTCCACCAGGCCCAGCCAGCCTTCGGGCGAGAAATTGGGCAGCATCACGATCTTGCGCTGGGCATAGATCGAGGAGAGCAGGGCGGAAATGCCGGCGATGTGATAAGGCGGGACCACCATCAGCGCGGCGTCCGCCTCGTCGGCGGAGGCGAACTCGACGGTGCCCAGGATGTAGCCGAGCAGGTTCGAGTGGCGCAGGATCGCCGCCTTGGGCGCGGCGGTGGTGCCGCTGGTGAAGAGCTGGATGGCGATGCCTTCGCCCGGATCGTACTCGCGCGCGTCGTCGGCGGGCACGGTTTCCTGTGCCTTGAGCGTGAATTCCTCGCGCGAGTAGATCGTGTGGCCCTGATCTCCTGCGAGCCGGGTCACGCGTTCCTCGTCGCCGATCACCAGCGCCGGTGCGATGCGGCCGAGCAGGGCGGCCAGGTCGGCATCGGGCAGGCGGTAGTTGAGCGGGCAATAGGGCACCCCGGCCAGCGCCGCGCCGAACACCGCGATCACCGCCGCCTCGCTGCTTTCGTCCAGCAGCGCGACGTATTCGGCCTCGCTCTCCTGGATCAGTTCGAAAGCGCCGCGCGCGGCATCGAGCAGATCGCCATAAGTCCAGCGCTTGCCGTCGCAGACAAGGCAGATACGATCGGACGCGGCTTCCGCCGCCATTTCGAGAAGGAGGGCAATGTTCATCGTATATTGCTGCCTTGGCGGATGGGCGATCAGTCGGAAGCCGGAAGCGGCTTCGCGTCCTTGACGACCAGCGCGACGCCGTCAACCGAAAGCGAGCCCTTGCCCGGCTTGACACAGAGCAGTTCGTACTTGCCGTCGGCATCGACGTAACGCTTGCCCATCAGCGTGCCGGCCGAGAAATCGGCGGCGAGCGGCGCGGGCTCGGCGGGCTTGGCTTCGGCCATCGGCGCGCCGCCGCATTCGATCTGGCCGTCGGCGCAGCGGATCACCATGACTTCGGTGTCGCAGGCGGCGCTTTTGAGGCGGGTTCCAGGCTTCATCTCGGGTTCCTTCTTGGCGGGTGTTTGATGTTGAATGTCCAGCATAGGGGGCTTGCGCATCCCCATGCAATCGCACGGCGTGTCTTTAGGCATGCGATCGGTTCCCGTTCAAGGCCGAGTTCGAGCGGTGCCGATAGAATATTATGCATGGCCGCGCCGCCATGAGAAGCCGCGAAAAGGTCCTCCGCTCCCTGACCCCGGAGCACCGCGCCCGGCTGGCTCTCCCGCCGCGACCCGCGATGGAGTCCGGCTTTTGAGCAAACCGCGTTCGCAGTTGCAACAATTGCAATTGACTTTGGTGCGAACAACTCCTAACCTAGGTTAGTAAGGTGAAGAAGCCACCAGTTCGCAGTTTTCATAATTTCGGAGATTATCACGATGAACAAGTTCGCCCCTCTCGCCGCCCTTGCCGCTTTCGCGACTCTGGCCGGTATCCCTTCCGCCGTCTTCGCTGAAACCACCCAGTCGGTCCGCGAAGTTACCGAGGAAGCCGCCGCCCCCGTCAAGGTGAATGCCGGCGCCATGCTCTACTCGGCGAACGGCTATCGCATCGCCCCGGTATACCGCGTCACTGCCGACGGTAACCCGCAGGTCATGCTGGACGGCCGTCTCGTCACGGTTCCGGCCTCGACCCTCAGCGAGGTTAACGGCAAGGTCACGACCGCGCTCTCGAAGCGGGACCTTGCTTCGATCAAGTAAGCTTTTCACGAGCTCTCAAGGCGGAAAGGGCGGTGCTTCGGCGCCGCCCTTTCTGTTTGTGCGCGTTCTGAGCGGGCTGTGCGAAATCCGGGGCGAAATCCGGCGCAAGTCACCCGCCCTGGTTTTTGTTATCGCATCGTTTTAAGCGAAAAACCGGGTTCCCACTTTTGCGGACGATGCTCCATCCGGCCGATGGACGCCGTTTCAGCCGCGGCACACATTGTCATAAATGCGATCCATGAAACCGCGCATTTGCTCGATTTCCTCGTCGGAAAAGCCATTGAACATGCGCTGCTCGCTTTCGTTGGCGATAGCGCCGAGCCTGACCAGCAGGGGACGTGCCTGTTCGGTGGGGTAGACCGCGCGTGCGCGCCGGTCGTCCCGGCGGTCACGCCGTTCGAGCAGGCCGTCAGCGCAGAGCCGATCGATCAGGCGGCCAGCCGATGCTTCCGACATTTCCAGGTATTCCGCGATCGTGCGCTGGGTAGAGCCGGGATGGCGCGCCACCGTCGCAATCATCGCCCATTGCGAGCGCGTGACGTTGAGCACCGCGACCTTGCGGTCGAAATTGTTGCGCAGCAGCCGCGCGATCACCGTCATGCGCAAGCCGACGTGCCGCTTCGGACTTTCCTCACGGTTGCCGAAGGGAGATTTCTTCACCTCGGTCGATTTGTTGTCGGCGTCGGTCGCCACGCGCAGTTCCTTCCTGGTTCAATTATCAGCAATATTCGATACGGCCCCGTTCGCGCCGGGGGCATGCGAAGGTCGCATGATGAAATGCGATCAGCGGTGCGAACCCGATCACGGCCAATTGCTTTCCATGGTTAGTATATTGGCGCGCGATGCGGTTGCGTCAATCGATCGTCTTCGCGATAGGCCGCCTTGACGTGGGCAACGCGGGGGACAAGATCGCGGTCCGACAGGTATGAGGAAGACGTGGCGATGTCCGGCAGCAGCGATGCCAATGGGGCCGGAACGGCTGGGACGAGGAGCAGCGCTTTCGCTCCCTTGCAGGAAGCCACGTTCCGCCGAATCTGGCTGGCGAGCCTGTTTTCGAATTTCGGGCAGCTGTTCCTGGGCGTGGGCGCGGCGTGGGAAATGACGCGGCTTTCCAGTTCGCCGAGCATGGTCGCGCTGGTCCAGACGGCGATGATGGTGCCGCTCGTGCTGGTGACGCTGCCGGCCGGTGCCATCGCCGACATGTTCGACCGGAGGCGAATCGCGATGACGGGCCTTGGCTTCAGCGCGGTCTGCGCCGCCGTCCTGGCCGGGATCGGCTTTCTCGGCCTTATCACGCCGGAACTGCTGCTGCTGTTCTGCATGTTGATCGGCGCGGGCGTGGCCTTGTTCTCGCCGTCGTGGCAGGCCTCGATCCCGGAACAGGTATCGCGCGCGCATCTGCCCGCGGCGGTGGCGCTGGGCACCATCAGCTACAACATGGCCCGCAGCTTCGGCCCGGCGCTGGGCGGCGTCATCGTGGTGCTCTACGGCGCGAAGACCGTGTTCGGCATGACGGCCCTGCTCTACCTGCCGTTGCTGACCGCCTTTTTCCTCTGGCGCAGGGACCACGTACCCTCGCGGCTTCCGCCCGAACGAATCGACCGGGCGCTCATCAGCGGGGTGCGCTACGCGCTGAATGCCCCGGCGATCCGCACTGCGATGTTGCGGGTCAACTTTTTCGCCTTGTCCACCGCCACCGCGTCGGCGCTCGCGCCGCTGGTCGCCAAGGACCTGCTGGGCGGCGATGCGGCGACATTCGGCATGCTGCTTTGCGCGCAGGGCATCGGCGCGGTGATCGGCGCCTTGCTGGTCGGCCGCATCCGGGAGAGGATCTCGACCGAACTGGCCGTGCGGATTTATGCGGTCGGCACCGGGCTGGCGCTGGTTGCCATCGGGTTCAGCCATTCGCTGATCCTGACTTGCGCGGCGTTCGTGGTGGTGGGTGGCTGCAACATCCAGACGGTCGCCATGCTCAACGTCGCCGTGCAGCTTTCCGCGCCGCGCTGGGTCACCGCGCGCGCGCTGTCGCTGTTTTCTTCGGCGACGACGGCCGGGATCGGTATCGGCGCCTGGGCCTGGGGCTCGGTCGCCGCCGCGCATGATGTGTCTTTCGCGATGATTCTATCGGGAATCGCCGTCGCTTCGACCGCGCTGCTCGGTTTCATTCTGCCTATCGCCCGCGACCAGGAGGAGGATAATTCGTCGGTCGAGATCGGGTACGAGCCGGAAGTGAGCTTGGCGCTGACGCTCCGTTCCGGGCCGGTGGTGGTCGACGTGGAATATGACGTCGATCCCGACCGCGCGCGCGATTTCTACGGCGTCATGATGAAGATGCAGGGCGTGCGCAAGCGTATCGGCGGATTCCAGTGGTCGATCGCGCGCGATATCGAAAATCCGGCGCTCTGGACCGAGCGTTACCATTGCCCGACCTGGGGCGACTATCTGCGCATGCGCGATCGCTATACCCAGGCCGATTTCGACATTCAGGCCGAAGCCGATTCCTTCAACCGTTCGCGGCACGGACGGCGTGTCCGCCGCCGGCTCGAGCGGCCGTTCGGTTCGGTCCGGTGGAAGGCGGACTCCTACGATCCACGGCAGGAGACCGTCGATTTCATCAGTCCGTGAAGGGGCTATGGTCAGGCGCCTGAATACTGGATCGAGACAAGTTCAGAGCCCTCGCTCCAACGCAGTTTGGCGCTGTCCTGGATTGCTTCGGCGGCTTCGCCGCCTCGCAATTGACGAAAGGGGAAAACGAGTCTCCGCCCAAGAGACCTGGTATTAAGCCAGGGACCCAAAATCCGAATCAAGAACCGCTCGTTCTGAGCTTGTCGTCCTCAGCTTGTCGACGCACGCCGGCGCGGAGCGGAGCGCATCATTGCCCGGGCGTCGTTGCCTGGTCCCCGCCCAGCACGCGATAGAGCGTGATCCGGTTGGCGGCGACCTGGAGCCGCACCGCGATCTCGGAACGGCGTGCCGTATAGAGGCTGCGCTGGGCGTCGAGATTGTCGAGCGAACTGGCGATGCCTTGCCGATAGGTCGCCTCGGTCAGCCGCGCGGTATCCTGCGCGGCGGCGGTGTAAGCGCTGGCGGCGCGCAGCCGCTCGGCCAGCGTGCCCTGGTCGGCGAGGGCATCGGCGACTTCGCTGAACGCGGTCTGGATCGCTTTCTCGTAAGCGGCCAGCGCGGCGTCGCGCTGCGCCTTCGCGACTTCGACCCCGGCCGCCTTGCCGCCGGCGTTGAAGATCGACCAGCTCGCGTCGACTCCGGCGGTGGCGGAAAACGCGCCTTTGTTGAACAGCGAGGAAAGGGCGTCGCTGGCGAAGCCCAGCAGGCCGGTCAGCGAAATCGACGGGAACAGCGCGGCGCGCGCCACCCCGATATCGGCATTGGCGGCGCGCAAGTCGTATTCGGCCGAGACGACGTCGGGGCGGCGCAGGAGAACTTGCGAGCTGGTGCCGGCGGGCAGGACCGCAAGCCCCTGGCCGACCTCTTCGACGCCGGCGGGGAGCAACGCCTGGTCGAAGTCCGCGCCGACCAGCAGGCGAATCGCGTTGGCGTCCTGGGCAAGGGCGGTCTTCTGCGTGGCGACGTCGCCCCGCGCGGTCTCGAGCACTTGTTCGACCTGGCGCAAGTCCGTGCGCGGGGCAACGCCGCCGGCAAGGCGGGCCGAAGTCAGTCTTACGCTGTCCCGGGCGTTGTCCACGGTCGATTCGGCGATCGCCAGCAAGTCCCGATCCGCCGCATAGGTGGCCCAGGCCAGCGCGAGGTCGGCCACCAGGCCAAGGCGCACCGTGCGCGCCGCCGCTTCGCTCGCCAGCGCCGTGTCCCGCTGGGCCGCCGTGGCGTTGGCGAGCTTGCCGAACAGATCGAGTTCGAAGCTGGAGATACCGCCTTCGACCGAATAGGACGAACCGTCGCCCGAGGATCCGCCGCCGTTGTCGGTGCGGGTCGCGGCACCGTCGATGCCGATGGCCGGGAACTGGTCGGCACGCACCACCCGGATCTGGGCGCGGGCGGCCGCGAGGTTCGCGGCGGCGACGCGCAAGTCGCGGTTGTTGAGAAGAGCCTGGGCGATCAGTGCCTGGAGCCGGGGATCGCGAAAGATCTCGGTATAGGAGACCAGCGGCAGGTTCGCCTCGCTTTGCGCGAGATAGGCATCGCCGACCGGCCATGAGGCCGGAACCGGCGGAGCAGGCGCAACGTAGGCCGGGGCCAGCGAACAGGCGCCCAGCGCCATCGCCGGCAACAGGCCGCCCGCCAGCTTCATCGCCTCCAGGCACCTCATGGCGTCTCTCCCGAAGCCTGGCGGCGCTCCTGCAAGTAGCGCCGCGCCGCCGCCAGTCCATCGCGCACGCCGCGCCGCACGAGGACGAAGAACAGCGGGATGAAGAAGATCGCCAGCAAGGTCGCGGTGAGCATGCCGCCGACCACCGCCGTGCCGATCGCCTTGCGGCTGTTCGCGCCGGCGCCGGTCGCCAGCGCCAGCGGCAGCACGCCGAAGATGAAGGCGAAGCTGGTCATCAGGATCGGGCGCAGGCGGATGCGGGCGGCCTCGAGCGCGGCCTCGATCACGCGCTTGCCCTGTCGCTCCGCCTGCTCGGCGAATTCGATCATCAGGATCGCGTTCTTGGCCGCAAGGCCCATCGTCGTGAGCAGGCCGATCTGGAGATAGACGTCGTTCTGCAAGCCCCGCAGCGTCACCGCCGCGATGGCGCCGAGCAGGCCGAGCGGGATGACGAGGATCACCGCCACTGGAATCGACCAGCTTTCGTAGAGCGCGGCAAGGCACAGGAACACGACCAGCAGCGACAGCGCGTAAAGCACCGGCGCCTGCCCGGAGGACAGCCGCTCCTGGTAGGAAGAACCCGACCAGGCGACGCTGGTGCCGGGTATCTTCGCCGCAAGCTGCTCCATGAGGTCCATGGCGGTGCCGGAACTGACGCCCGTGGCGGCATTGCCGGAAAATTCGTAGGCTTGCAGTCCGTTGAAGCGCGAGCTGGAACTGGGGGCGGTGGACCAGCCGACCGTGGAGAACGCCGAGAACGGCGACATCTGCCCGTCGCTGCCACGCACGTACCAGTAGGCGAGGTCCTCGGGCCGAGAGCGGAACGGCGCATCACCCTGGACGTAGACTTTCTTGACGCGGCCCTTGTCGATGAAATCGTTGACGTAAGTCCCGCCCCAGGCCGTCGCGAGCGTGGAGTTCACCTCGCTCTTGGTCAGTCCATAGGCGGTGAGCGCGCGGGTGTTGCTGTCGACCTTGAGCGTGGACACGTCGGGCAGGTCGCTCAGGCGGACGCCCGAGAGCCGGCTGTTCCGGGAAGCCTCGGCCAGGAGGGTGTCGCGCGCCTTCTGGAACTGCTCGCGGCTCATGCCGGTGCGGTTCTGGAGTTCGAGCGTGAAGCCGGCCGAGATGCCCAGGCCGCGGATCGCGCCGGGAACAAGCGCGAAGACTTGCGCGTCCCGTAGGCCGTTAAAGGCGGCGGCGGCGCGCGCCACGATGGCATCCGCGCCGTCGCGGGAGGCTTTGCGCCTTTCCCAGTCGGTCAGCTTGACGAAGGCCTGGCCGGTGTTCTGCCCGGTGGCGCCGAAACCGCCGCCGGCGATCGTGAAGATCCCGTCGACGTTGCTTTTCTCAGACGTCAGGAAGTATTTCTCGACCTGGCGCTGAACTTCCTCGGTGCGCGTGCGCGGGGCCCCCGCCGGCAGGCGCCACTGCACCATGACGATGCCCTGGTCCTCGTTCGGCAGGAAGCCGGTCGGCAAGCGTTCGAACAGCACCAGCGTCGCCGCGCAAGTCAGCCCGAACAGGCCGAGCCAGCGCCACTTGTGCGCGACCACGCGCTCGACCCGGCGGCCATAGGCATCCACGGTGCGTTCGAAACCGCGGTTGAACCCGGTGTGAAACTTCTCCCAGCCACGCGCCAGCCACGGTATGCGGCGCTCGATCAGGGTGGGTTCGCGGTGTTCGCCGCTGGATTTCTGCTTGAGTAGGGTCGCGGTAAGGGCTGGGCTCAGGACCAGCGCGACCAGCACCGAAAGCACCATGGCCGATACGATCGTCAGCGAGAATTGGCGATAGATCACCCCGGTCGACCCGCCGAAGAAGGCCATCGGCAGGAACACGGCCGAAAGGACGAGCGCGATCGCCACCAGCGCGGTCTGGATCTCTGCCATCGACTTGATCGTCGCGTCGCGCGGGGACATCCCGGGGTTTTCATGGAGCAGGCGCTCGACATTCTCGACCACCACGATGGCATCGTCGACCAGCAGGCCGATCGCCAGGACCAGGCCGAAAAGGGTCAGCGTGTTGATCGAGAAGCCCACGATGTAGAAGATCGCGAACGTTCCCAGCAGCACCACCGGCACCGCGATCGCCGGGATGAGCGTGGCGCGCCAGCTTTGCAGGAACACGAACATGACGATCACGACAAGGACGATCGCCTCGAACAGCGCTTTCTCGACTTCGGAGACGGAAAGGTTGATGAACTCGGTGGTGTCGCTGCCGTAAGTGAACTTCAGTCCGTCGGGCATGTTGGCCGACAGTTCCCGCATCTTCGCCTTGACCGCCTCTGCGGTGGCCAGCGCATCGGCGCCGGGCGAAAGCGAAACCGAGATACCGGCGCCGGGGTGGCCGTTGAACCGGCTGACGACGCTGTAGTTTTCCGCGCCGATCTCCACCCGGGCGACGTCGCCCACGGTGACCGTCGACCCGTCCGTATTGGTCTTGAGCACGATATCGCGGAACTGGTCGACGGTCTGGAGGCGCGATCCGGCCGTGACGATGGCGTCGATCGCCTGGTCCTTGGCCGCCGGCAGGCCGCCGATCTCGCCGGCGGCGACTTCGGTGTTCTGGGCCTCGATCGCCGAGACCACGTCGCTGGGCATCAGCGAAACGGCGGCGAGCCGGTTCGGATTCAGCCAGATCCGCATGGCGTGCGGCGTGCCGAACACATTGACGTCGCCAACCCCCTGGATGCGCGAAAGCGGGTCCTGGATGTTCGAGGCGAGGTAATCGGACACGTCCTGGTTGGAGCGCGTGTCGGTCGCGTCGTAGACCACGACCAGCAGCAGCTGGTCCGGGTTGGACTTGGTGACGTTGATGCCCTGGTTCTGGACCGACTGCGGCAGTCGCGAAATCGCCGACTGCACCTTGTTCTGGACCTGGACTTGCGCGATGTCCGGATCGGTGCCTTTCGCGAAGACCGCGCTGATCGTCGCCTGGCCGCGATTGGTCGATTGCGAGCTGAAGTAGAGCAGGCCGTCGATGCCCGTCAGCTGCTGCTCGATGATCTGGGTGACGCTGTTCTCGATCGTCTCGGCCGAGGCGCCCGGATAGTTCGCGCGGATGTTGACCTGGGTCGGCGCGATATCCGGGTATTGCTCGTTGGGCAGGTATTTCAGCGCGCCGATGCCGCCCAGCATGACGATAATCGCCAGAACCCACGCGAAAATGGGTCGGTCGATGAAGATGCGCGACATGCCGGGCTCAGTCGCCCCTACCGGAGCCGGAGCCGGATGCCTTGTCGCCGGCCGGAGCGAGGGCCTGCTGCGGGCTGGACGCGGCCACGGGCCGGATCGCCGTACCTTGCTTGAGGCCGTTCAGCCCCTGCACGATGACCTTGTCGCCCTTCCCGAGGCCGGCGGTTATGACGGAGTTGGCGCCGAAAGTGCGATCCGCCGTCACCTTGCGGTGCGCGGCCTTGTTGCCGGCGCCGACCACCATGACGAAGGCGCTGCCGTCAAAATCGCGCTGGACCGCGTTCTGCGGAATCAGAAATGCGTTGGGATCGGATGCCTGGTCGAACACCGCGGTCACGAACATGCCGGGCAGCAGCAGGCCGTCGGGATTGGGAAAGCGCGCGCGCAAGGTGACGGTGCCGGTATCCTGGTCCACGGTCACTTCGGAAAACTGCACGATTCCAGGCGATCCGTAGTCCGAACCGTCATCGAGTTTCAGGCGCACTGCGGTGCTGCCGGGACGGACCCCGCCCGCGGCCAGCTTGCGGCGCAGCGCGGTCAGGTCGGCGGCGGATTGCTGCATGTCGACATAGATCGGATCGGTGCGCTGGATCACTGCCAGCGGATCGGTCTGGCTGGCGCTGGCGAGCGCCCCTACCGTGGCCAGCGAACGGCCGATGCGGCCGCTGATCGGGGCCGGGACCAGGGTGAAACGCAGATTGATCCGCGCGGTATCGAGCGCGGCGGCGTTCTGGGACACCGCTGCTTTCGCTACCCGGGAACTGGCGAGCGCATCGGTATAGTCCTGCTTGGCGATCGCCTCCATATCGGCCAGCGGCTTGTAGCGATCAGCCTTCGCAGCCGCAGCATCAGCGGAGGCGCGCGCGCTGGCGAGGTTCGCCCGGGCCTGGTTGACCGCCGCCTGGTACAGGCTGGGATCGATCAGGAACAGCGGCTGGCCGGCCTGCACGTAGCTGCCTTCGGTGAAGTAGCGCTTGCGGATCACTCCGGAGACCTGCGGCCGTACTTGCGAAGTCTCGTAGGCGACCGTCCGCCCGCTGAGCGAGACCGCGAGCGGCACGCTCGTCTGGCTGGCGACGATGTAGCCGACTTGCGGCACCGGATGCTGCGAGGCTTGCTGCGAAGGATCGCCGGAACAGGAGGAAAGCGCCGCGGCGGCGAGCAGAGCAAGGCTCGATCGCCACCAACCCGGCGCTGGAAGGTCGTGATGGGGGGCGGGTATCAAGTCGCATGCTTTCCTGACTTCGACGCATCCTATCGATGCAAACGGGCGCTCCCACAAGAGCGCAATTCGCAGGTGCGACATTTTGCGACCAATCATCAAGCATCGTTACAGGCCGCGAAACGGCACGGCTTCTGCCGCGACAGCATGCGCCGCATGCGTTGACCGCAATCAATGCAAAAGCCGTGCCGGGGATGGATTTCTGTTCGCATGCGCGGAAACGAGGAACGTCACGCCGGACCGTCGGCGCAAGGCAGGGAACATTCCACGGCGGGGATGGGGAGGGCAGGTTGACGCGGCTATTTCCACGCGAACAGCAATCGGCCTTCACCAAGCTGCTGCAGCACTTCGGCCACATTGCGGTCCGGCACGGCGAAGCAGCCGAGGCTGCGACCGATGCGTCCCTGCAACAGGGCCATGCCCAGGCTGACGTAATCGGCCGCATGGATCACGATCGCGCGGCTCGCGGCATTGCTGTTCTCTGGATCGAGGCCATTGAGGCGGCCCGAGCGGCCATGCTTGCCGTAGTACGTACCCGCGGTCAGGAAACTGCCGCGGCAGGATGCGTTGGAGCCGGGGCGATTCGAAAAGCGGTCGAGCCAGCCGGTGTTGCCTGGGTCGGAGCCGCGCCCATGCGCGACGAGATGGGTCGCCAGCACCCTGCCATTGCCGATGTCGACAACGTGAAAGCGGGGAAGGGCGGAAGGCTCGGTAAAGTCGACCAGCCCCATAAGGTCGCGATTGCGGATATGGAAGGCATGGGTATCCAAGGCAGCCATCGCGCGTGGCAGCAGGGCCGGCCGATCGCCGGATCGGACCGCGGCGAAAGCGCGCGGCGCGACCAGTCCTGCGGAACCTGCAGCGACGGCGCCAATAAAGCGGCGCCTGCTGAAAATCATGTTTTGCGAATCCCGAAAGTCTTTTCCCAACACGTGGAAGCGGCTGCGCGACTTTTCAAGTGTCGCCGGCGAACGGCGGGAACAACGCGGACCGGCCTGCTTGCGGCGGGCGCCCTGTTCCTGTGTTCCGCGCATCCAGGTGAAGTAACCGTTCCCGGATGGACTCCGGCGAAGCTTGAACGGCTGGAGTACTGGATCGCCAAGGCGCCCGAGGACGCCCTGCCGTTGCTCGATGCCGCCCCCCTGGCCAGGGCGGAGGCCAGCGGTGACGGCGCGGCGATCGACAGCACGGCCACCGACCTGGCGCTTCGCCTGGCGCGCATGCATCTTCTGGGTTTCGCCCCGGCGGCGCAGCGGGCGGGATGGCGGATTTCCGACAGCGACGGCGCGGTCGACCTGCACGGGCAGCTGGAGCGCGCCGTATCGCTCGACATGATCGATTCCTTCTTCGCCGGCCTCGGACCGACGCACCCGGACTACGCCGTGCTGCGCGCCGCCTATGCCGCCCCGGCCGATCCGCCGTCCCGGCTGAGGATCGCCCGCAACATGGAACGCTGGCGCTGGATGCCGCGATCGCTGGGGCCGGACTATGTGCTGGTCAATGCAGCGGCCTTCGAGGCCGAGCTGTGGCGCCAGGGCCGCCTTGTCGGTACCTGGCCGGTGATCGTCGGCAAGCGCTCGACGCCGACCCCGGTCTTTTCCGCCATGATTACCGGCGTGATCCTGAATCCCTGGTGGACCGTGCCCGAAAGCATCATCCGCGAGAAGCACGGCAATTTTCCGGCACGGCAGGGATATGTCCGGAGCGGGGGGCAAGTCCGCCAGAAGCCCGGGCCGGACAATGCGCTGGGTGCGATGAAGCTGGACATGCCCAATCCCTTTACCGTCTACATGCACGACACGCCGAGCAAACACTTGTTCGCGCGCGAGGTTCGCGCTTTCAGCCACGGCTGCATCAGGGTCGGCAACGCGCTGGATTTCGCCGGCACCCTGCTGGAAGGGATCAAGACCCGCGACGACATTCAGGCCATCGTGGCCACCAGGAATACCATCACGATCAGGCTGCCTGCCGACTTGCCGGTCTACGTCGCCTACTTCACCGCGGGTGCCGACGGCCGGGGCAAGCTTGCGTTGTATCCCGACATCTATAACCGCGACGGCCGGGTAGGTGATGCAACCGTTCCGTCGGATGGATGCAGCGCTTAGAGCCCGTGCGCCCCGGAGTGAAGAACCCGAAATCCGGATCAAGGTCCGCTCATTCTGAGCTTGTCGAAGAGTGTTGGCCCCACCGCCGCGCCATCGTCCCTTTCGGCTGGCGGTTTGCAGCCGCCGTTCCGGACAAGCTTCGACGGGCTCAGGACGAGCGGAGGCGCGTGATCGTGCTGCGACTCGTTTTCTCCTTTCGCCGTTGCGAGGCGGGGAAGCCGCCGAAGCAATCCAGGGCGGCGTCAACCGCGTTAGATTGCCGCGCCGCCCTTCGGCGGCCCGCGACGACGAAGGAAAGCGGAACAGGAGTTCCGATCGATGATACTTGGTGTAAACCCGCGTGAACTGTCGGGGCTCGTCTCGCCACATGGTCGTTCATCGCGAATGCGGAACACTCTGACCGCAGACAACGGCTTGCCGCCCGCGCGCGCGTGGCTTATCGGCGCGAATATGCAGACGACCAACGAAATCCGCCGGTCCTTCCTCGACTATTTCGCGTCGAACGGTCATGAACCGGTTCCCTCCGCGCCGCTGGTCCCGTACAACGACCCGACGCTGATGTTCGTGAATGCCGGCATGGTGCCGTTCAAGAACGTCTTCACCGGCCTCGAAACCCGGGCGGTCCCGCGTGCGACTTCCTCGCAGAAGTGTGTGCGCGCCGGCGGCAAGCATAACGATCTGGACAATGTCGGCTACACCGCGCGGCATCATACCTTCTTCGAAATGCTGGGCAACTTCTCCTTCGGCGATTACTTCAAGGAACAGGCGATCACCCACGCCTGGACCCTGCTGACCAGGGAATGGAGCCTCCCGGTCGAAAAGCTGCTGGTCACCGTCTACCACACCGACGACGAGGCCTTCGACTTGTGGAAGAAGATCGCCGGCCTGCCCGAAAGCCGGATCATCCGCATTCCCACCAAGGACAACTTCTGGGCGATGGGCGATGACGGCCCGTGCGGCCCGTGCTCGGAAATCTTCTACGATCACGGGGACCACATCTGGGGCGGCCCGCCGGGATCGCCGGAAGAGGATGGCGATCGTTTCATCGAGATATGGAACCTCGTCTTCATGCAGTTCGAACAGGCCGCCGGGGAGATCGTCGGCAACCTGCCCAAGCCTTCGATCGATACCGGGATGGGGCTGGAGCGTATCTCGGCGGTCATGCAGGGCGTGCATGACAACTATGACATAGACACGTTCAAGGCGCTGATCGCCGCGTCCGAAAGCCTCACCGGCGTCGCGGCGGAGGGCGAGGGGCGGGCGAGCCACCGCGTCATCGCCGATCACTTGCGCTCCACCAGCTTCCTGCTGGCCGACGGCGTGCTGCCTTCGAACGAGGGTCGCGGCTATGTCCTGCGCCGCATCATGCGCCGCGCCATGCGCCACGCGCACCTGCTCGGCGCCAGGGACCCGCTGATGCACCGCCTCGTCCCCGCGCTCGTCGCCGAGATGGGCCAGGCCTATCCCGAACTGAGCCGCGCGCAGCCGCTGATCGAGGAAACGCTGGAACGCGAGGAAGTGCAGTTCCGCCGCACGCTCGCCAACGGCCTGAGGTTGCTCGACGAGGCGACCGCCGGCATGACCGAGGGCGGCGAACTGCCCGGCGAGACCGCGTTCAAGCTCTACGATACTTTCGGCTTCCCCTACGACCTGACCGAGGACGCCCTGCGCCCGCGCAGCATCGCGGTGGACAAGGCCGGCTTCGATGCCGCCATGGCGCGGCAGAAGGCCGCCGCGCGCGCCGCCTGGAAAGGCTCGGGTCAGGCCGCCGACAGCGAAGTCTGGTTCGACGTGGCCGAGCGCGAAGGCGCGACCGAGTTCACGGGCTACACTTCCACTTCGGGCGAAGGCCGCGTCGTCGCGCTGGTGAAGGACGGCAAGGAAGTCCAGTCCGCCAGCGCCGGCGACAGGATCATGGTGCTGGCCAACCAGACCCCGTTCTACGGCGAATCGGGCGGCCAGGTCGGCGATGCCGGCACGATCACCGGTGCCGGCGGCCTCAGGATAGCGGTCGCCGATACCGCCAAGCCGCTCGGCCGGCTGCATGCGATGAGCGGCACGGTGGAGAGCGGCACGATCAAGCCGGGCGATACGGTCCAGCTCGCCGTCGACGTGGCCCGGCGCGATGCGATCCGGGCCAACCACTCGGCCACGCACCTGCTTCACGCGGCGCTGCGCAGCCGCCTTGGCGATCACGTCACCCAGAAAGGCTCGATGGTCGCGGCCGATCGCCTGCGCTTCGACTTCTCGCACCCCAAGGCGCTCTCGGACGAGGATATCGCCGCGATCGAGGCCGAGGTGAACGCCGAGATCCGCGCCAATGAGCCGGTGCTCACGCGCCTGATGACGCCCGAGGACGCGATCGAGGCGGGCGCCATGGCGCTGTTCGGCGAGAAATATGGCGACGAGGTGCGGGTGCTCTCGATGGGCCGCAAGGTGGGTGAGCACAGCTATTCGGTCGAACTGTGCGGCGGCACCCATGTGCGCGCCACCGGCGATATCGGCCTGCTGCGGATAGTCTCGGAAAGCGCCGTCAGCTCCGGGGTGCGCCGCATGGAAGCGTTGACCGGCGAGGGCGCGCGCCAGTGGCTGGTCGCGCGCGAGGACGCGCTCAAGGGCGCGGCGGGCCTGCTGCGCACCAACCCCGAGGAGGTCGAGGCGCGCGTCGCCGCGCTGCTCGACGAGCGCCGGAAGCTCGAACGCGAACTGGCCGAGGCGAGGAAGGCCCTTGCGCTCTCCGGCGCGCTCGGCGGCGGCTCGGCCAAGGCGGAAAGCGCGGACGAGGAGGTGGGCGGCGTCAGGTTCTCGGGGCAAGTGCTCGAAGGCCTGGATCCCAAGGAACTGCGCGGCCTGCTCGACCAGGCCAAGCAGCGCATGGGCTCGGGCGTCGCCGCCATCGTCGCGGTGAACGAGGGCAAGGCGAGCATCGCCGCCGCCGTCACCGACGACCTTACCGGCACGATCAGCGCCGTCGACCTGGTGCGCGCGGGCGTCGGGGCGCTCGGCGGCAAGGGTGGCGGCGGCCGCGCGGACATGGCCCAGGGCGGCGGGCCCGACGGCAGCAAGGCGGCGGAGGCGATCGCGGCCGTGAAGGCGGCGCTGGCAGGGTAGCCGAGCGGCTTATGTTCGGCGAGGGCCGCGATCGCGCCCTGGTGCGCGCCTGGCTTGAAGGCCGATCCATCTCGCGCGGCTTGCCGGCGCCGGTATTCGATCGGGGGAGCTGGCGGGTCGATACGAATCTGGATGATGAACGGGTGCGCTGGGTCTTTGCCGCTCCCGAAGAAGGGATAACCGCCATTGGCCGGGAGGTGACGAAGCCGTTCCACCTGCTCAAGCTTTGCGGCGAAGCCGAGGTTCTCCTGTCGCTATTGCCGGACCGCTGGCGACTGATGTCTTCCAGCTATTTCATGAGCGCCGATATCACGCTGTCCGGCCCGGTCGTTCCACTTGGTTACGATCTGGAACTGTCTGCCGAAGGCGGGGTCAACCACGCGGCGATCTTCGCGCGGGACGGAAAGCTTGCGGCCAGCGGCTTCGCCGTGGAGACCGAAGAAGCATTTGTTTATGATCGCATCCGAACCGAGCCCGACCATCGGCGACGTGGGCTTGGCCGGGCGGTGATGGGAGCGCTTGCGAGCTGCCGGAAAAGCGCGGCCAGCCAGCAGGTTTTGACCGCGACGGAAGAGGGCAAGGCGCTTTATCTCAGTATGGGCTGGACGGTCCTGTCGCCTTACGTCACGGCAGGAATTCCGCCGACGCGGAATGAAGGGGAGATGTGAAAGCATGGCCGTCGCGGACATCGCCATCGCCCGGATCGTCGCCGAAATCGCCGAAGAGATGCGCTCCCACGAGAATCGCGGCAAAGTCGCCACCTATATCCCGCCGCTCGCGCAAGTGCCGGCCGACAAGTTCGGCATCGCCGTCATCCTGCATGACGGCACCGTCCACGCCGCGGGCGATGCGGAAGAGCCGTTCTCGATCCAGTCGATCTCCAAGGTCTTCGCGCTGACCCTGGCGCTGGGCGCGGTCGGCGACCAGCTTTGGCACCGGGTCGGGCGCGAGCCTTCCGGATCGGCGTTCAACTCGATCGTCCAGCTCGAGACCGAGCACGGAATTCCGCGCAATCCTTTCGTCAATGCCGGTGCGATCGTGCTGTGCGATGTGCTGCTCGGGCGGTTGCAGCCGCGCGAGGCGATCGGGCAGATGCTGCGCTTCGTGCGCGAACTGGCGGGCGACGATGGCATCGCGATCGACGAGACGGTCGCCCGCGCCGAGCTGGAGACCGGCTTTCGCAACATGGCGCTGGCCAACTACATGCGCGCCTTCGGCAATATCCATGGCGACGTGGGCATGGTGCTGGGCACGTATTTCCACTTCTGCGCGCTGGCGATGAACTGCCGGCAACTGGCCATGGCCGGCCGCTACCTGATGGGCGGGGGGCAAGTCGGTGGGCACCGGGTCGTCACCGAAAAGCGCGCGCGGCGGATCAACGCGCTGATGATGTCCTGCGGGCACTACGACAATTCGGGCGACTTCGCCTATCGCATCGGCCTGCCCGGCAAGTCCGGCGTGGGCGGCGGCATCCTGGCCGTCGCGCCGGGGATCGCCAGCATCGCGGTCTGGTCGCCGGGGCTCAACCCGAGCGGCAACTCGCATCTGGGCCAGCTGGCGCTGGAGCGGCTGGTGCAGCGGACGGGATGGTCGGTGTTCGAGCCGAGAGGGTAGGGGCTTCAAGCACAGGCCTGCCGAAGCTTCCAGTTCAGAGCGTTGAGGAAGGCTTCGGGATCGTCGACCTTGAAGGCAAGCGCGGTGATGGCGGGGCGAGTGCGCAGGAAAGGGCGACGCGCGATGGGCTGGCGAAGTCGCAACAGGACATTGGGCCAAGCCAGAAGGGCCATGTCGAGCGTCGTGCGATCCTTGACCTCCACAGCTTCTATGCTTGGTGCGATTCCGGCAATTTGTTGATAGCTGATGAAGCGCTCATGCAGAATGCCGGCCCGCACCAGCAACCCTTCTTCGGTGAGCAGGATTGGCCGCAAGCGGAGTGATTTGATTAATCCCACCATGTAAACCAGCGCGGCAAGGCCGATCGCGGTGAGCACGCTGGCCACGTAGCGGTTCCACAACCCGACCAGCAAGTCCATTACCGCGATTTCGATCACCTGGATGGCCAGCAGCACGCTCACCATCGGCGCAAGGTGGCGATGATAGGCAAAGCCGCGCGTACCGTGCGGAATGTCGGGCTCGGCACCCCATTTGAAAAGGGCGAGGTGAAGCAGCGAAATCTCCGCGCTTGCGAAACGGACCAGCGGGCCAGGCAGGAAAACTTCCGCGACAGCGCGGAATCTGTCCGCGGCTTGCCCTTGGGCGGATCGCCAGGTCTTGCTGGCGCGGATCGCGCTCCAGCCCAGATGGGCCAGCACGACCAGCGTCATCACGGCGCTCAGCCATGGCAGAGCGCCAAGTCCCTGGCGCACGCTCGGTGGCGCGCTCAAGGCCACTACGATGCAGGCGCTGGCCAGGCATGCGAGGACGGAATGGGCGGCAGGGCGGCGGTTCGGCGAGCGGGCCATCACTGTCAGCGTCAAGGCATCGGCGGCAATCCAAAGGAACAGGGCTGCCGCAAGGCGGGGATAGGCTAAGGCAAGGCTGCTGTGTCCGGCCCATCGCGCCGCGCCAATGGCAATTGCCGGTACTATGAGCCAGGTAAATTTGCCGTATCTCCCTTGCGTTGCCGCCGATGCGTTCTCCATGATGGTCGCTGCTCCTTCGTTAGCTCGATTCCGGCTCGCGCAATCGGCTGGATTTGAGCGCGGGTTTCTCCTTGAGCCCGCCCTGCCGCATGATCGTCTCGCGGAATTCGTCGCGTTTTTCGTGGATCGAGGCGATTACCGGGCCCATCGCCACGCCGATCTCGACCAGCACCGCCTCGGAGAGCTGGAGCGAGCTTTCCAGCGTTTCCGGCACCGCGTGGGTGGCGCCGGCGCGGTAGAGCTGGGCGGCATGGTCGGCGTCGCGGGCGCGGGCGATGATCGGCAGGTCGGGGAACTGGGCGCGCAGCTTGCGCACGATGCGCTGGGCGGTGACGGGCTCGTCCATCGTCAGGATCACCGCGGCGGCTTCGGCGGCGCCCAGGCGCAGCATCGCATCGCCGTGACCGGCATTTCCGAACGTCACCGCATAGCCGCGCCGGCGCCCTTCCGTGACGGAATCGGTGTTGCTTTCGACCGCCACATAGGGTCGGCCATGTTTCGCCAGCATGTCGGCGACGAGCCGTCCGACGCGGCCGAAGCCGACGATGATGATGCGCGGCTTGCCCTCGCCGTCCGCCGGCTGGTGCGGCGGCTCGATGCCGTCGACGCGTCGCGCCATGGTCTTGCCCGCCAGTGACAGCAGCGGCGTGATGGTGAGGCCCAGCGCTGTGACGATCTGCCAGAACTGCGCGGTGCCCTGCTGGATCAGCTGGGCGGAGGACGCGGCGGTGAGGACGATCAGCGTGGTTTCGGAAGGGCTCGACATGAGGATGCCGGTTTCGGTCGCGGTGCCGCGCCGCGCGCCCATCAGCCGCAGGAGCAGCCCCGTCACCACGGACTTGAGCAGGACGACGCCGACCGTGGCGACCAGGATCGAGCCCAGGTTTTCCCAGACCACCATGAGGTCGATGCTCATGCCGATGGTAATCAGGAAGACGCCGAGGGCCAGGCCCTTGAACGGCTCGGTGATCTGCTCCACTTCGGCGTGGTACTCGGTCTCGGCGATCAGCAGGCCGGCCACCAGCGCGCCGACGATCGGCGAAAGGCCCGTGGCCGCCGTCGCCAGCGAGGCAAGGATCACCACCAGCAGGCTTGCGGCCAGGAACAGCTCGGGGCTCTTGGTGCGCGCCGCCTGCGCGAACAGCGGCGGCAGCAGGTAGCGGCCCAGCACCAGCAGGCCCCCCACCGCCACGGTGCCCCACAGCAGCGTGTCGAGCAGGTTGCCGACGCCATTGCCCTCCGCGTGCGGCGCCAGCGCGCCGAGCAGGAAGATGATCGGCACCAGCGCGATATCCTCGAACAGCAGCATGGCCAGCGCGGCGCGGCCGACCGGCGTGGTGGTGTTGGTGATCTTGAGCACCAGCGCCGTCGAGGACAGGGCAAGGGCCAGCCCCAGCGCCATCGCGCCGACGAAATGCTCACCGATCGCGGCGAGGATGAAGGTCAGCGCGCAGCCGGTCACGATCAGTTCCAGCGAACCCAGCCCGAAGACCATCCGCCGCATTTCCCACAGGCGCGCGAAGGACAGCTCCAACCCGATCGAAAACAGCAGCAGGATGATGCCGAATTCGGCGAACCCCTCCAGCCCGTCGGGGTCGGTGATGGTGATGTACGAAAGCCAGGGGTGATCGAAGACGTGCCGGCCCAGGCCGAACGGCCCGACCAGCAGTCCCACCAGGATGAATCCGATCACCGGCGTGATCCGGAAGCGGTTGAACACCGGGATGACAATGCCCGCGGCACCCAGGATCACCAGGGCATCGGACATGACGGGGGAATAGAGATCGCTGCTGCCGGTCATGCCCGCCTACTATGGCATCGCGTGCCGGATTGTCACCTGTTGCAGTGCGTGTATCGGCACGGCGGGCATGCACCCGCGCAACTTCACTTGGCGTTCAGCATCGCGCTGTCTATAGACCCTCGCCATGCTCGAACGTTCGCGATTGAAGACCGCCCTCCTTGCCGCCGCCACGGTGGCGCTTGTCCTTACCGCCGGCTGCGCCGGGCGAGGGGGCAAGAACAAGGATACCGCCTATGTCGCGCGCGACGTGGACACGCTCTACGCGGCGGCGAAGGCCCGGCTCGACGAGGGGCGGACCAAGCAGGCCGCCGCGCTGTTCGACGAAGTGGAGCGCCAGCATCCCTATTCGCCCTGGGCCCGCCGCGCCCAGCTGATGAGCGCCTTCAGCTATTACGCCGCGCGTGACTACAACAAGGCGATCCAGTCGGCGCAGCGCTTCCTGTCGATCCACCCGGGCAACAAGGACGCGCCTTACGCCTATTACCTGGTCGCCGTCTGCTATTACGAGCAGATCAGCGATGTCACGCGCGACCAGAAGACCACCGAGCAGGCCAAGCAGGCGCTGACCGACATCGTCCGCCGCTATCCGACCACCAGCTATGCCGCCGATGCCAAGCTGAAGCTCGATCTCGTCAACGATCACCTTGCCGGCAAGGAAATGACCATCGGCCGCTCTTATGAACGCAGCGGCAAGTGGCTTGCCGCCACGCTGCGTTTCCGCAACGTGGTGGACAATTTCCAGACCACCAGCCACGCGCCGGAGGCGCTCTATCGCCTTGTCGAAGGATATCTCTCGCTGGGGATTTCCGAGGAAGCGCAGAAAGCGGCCGCCGTGCTCGAAGCCAACTATCCGAACAGCGTGTGGTATGAGCGGGCGTACAGGCTGATGAACAAGAACGCGCCCGAAAACCTCGCGACCTGATCGGCGCGGCGCGAAAACGCGCGCGTCGCGGGAACCATGACGCAACCGCGCGATTTACCTTTTGAACACCGGATTCATGTAATCAACCAGAAGGTTGGGACATGGATGCCCCCGTCCGGTTTGGATGATCCGGACGAAAGTGGTCGCGAGGATTTTAGCCATGAAGGCGAACCAAACACATAGCGGATATCCGCGCCAGTCGTTTCCCCGATACCGGACGCGCTGGACCTGGGAACTTGAAACGATCGGCGCGGTGCTTGCCCTGGTGTGGCTCGCGGGAGTCGTCCAGTTCCTGCACCATATGTCCTGATCGACCCGACCGGGCGCGCATGCGACGCCCGGCTTCGTGCGAAGCGGGGTGACGGCGGCCTTGCTCTTCGCTAGAACGCTTCGCGAACATGCTGAGCCGGCTTTCCATCCGCAATATCGTCCTGATCGCGGCGCTCGATCTCGATTTCGCCGGAGGGCTCGGTGTCCTCACCGGTGAGACGGGCGCGGGCAAGTCGATCCTGCTCGATGCCCTGGGGCTCGTGCTCGGCAACCGGGCCGACAGCACCTTGGTGCGCGCGGGGGAGGAGCGGGCAAGCGTAACCGCAAGCTTCGATTTCGCGATGCTGCCCGAGGCGGTCCGCACGGTGATCCAGGCCGCCGAGCTGGAGGTGGAGGCCGGGGAGCCGCTGATCCTGAAGCGCCAGCTCAAGGCTGACGGGGGATCGAAGGCATTTCTCAACGACCAGCCGGTGGGCGTGGCGCTCCTGCGCGAAATCGCCCCCGCGCTGGTCGAGATTCACGGTCAGCATGATGATCGCGGGCTCGTCAATCCGCGCGGGCATCGGGCCCTGCTCGATCGCTTCGCCGGCGGTGATGTCGCCGGGGTGGAGGCGGCGTGGAAGGACTGGCGCGCGGCGCAGGGCCTGCTCGACGCCGCCCGTGCGCAAGTCGCCAGGGCCGCCGAGGACCAGGACCTGCTGCTGGCCCACCTGGCCGAACTGACCGCTCTCGCGCCCGAGGTGGGTGAGGAGGAGCAGCTCGCCATGGCCCGCACCCAGATGCAGAAGGGAGAGAAGCTGGCCGACGACCTGGCCGCGCTCCAGCACTTGTGGAACGGATCCGATTCGGCGCTTGCCGGCCTGCGCGGCGCGGCGCGGCGGCTCGATCGCATAGCCGGCGAGCATTCCCTGCTCGCCGAGGCGCTGGCGGCGCTGGACCGGGCGGTGATCGAGGCGGGCGAGGCGGAAGACAAGCTGGAGCGTGCGGCCGAGGCACTGGCCTTCGACCCGGCCGAGCTGGACCGCATCGAGACGCGCCTGTTCGAATTGCGCGCGGCGGCCCGCAAGCATGCCTGCCAGGTCGACGACCTGCCGGACAGGATGCGCGAAATGCGTGCCGCGCTCGATGCCATCGAAGGCGGGAATGAACACCTCGCGGGGCTGGAAGCGGCCGCGGGCAAGGCGGCGCTGGCCTATCGCGAGCGGGCCGGCGCGCTGCACGACTTGCGGCGCGCGGCGGCAAAACGGCTCGATGCGGCGGTGGCGGCCGAACTCGCCCCGCTAAAGCTCGATGCGGCGCGTTTCCAGACATCGGTGGTGCGCCTGCCCGAGGAGCGCTGGGGCGCGGCCGGCCTGGACGCGGTCGAGTTCCTGATTAGCACCAACCCCGGCGCCGGGTTCGCCCCGCTTGCCAAGATCGCCAGCGGGGGCGAACTCTCGCGCTTCATCCTCGCGCTCAAGGTAGCCCTCGCCGAAGAAGGCGGGGCGGCGACAGTGATCTTCGACGAGATCGACCGGGGCGTGGGCGGGGCGGTCGCCTCGGCGATCGGCGAAAGGCTGGCGCGGCTGGCGAGCGGCGGCCAATTGCTGGCGGTAACGCATTCGCCGCAGGTCGCGGCGCGCGGGGGCCGGCACTACATGATCGCCAAGTCGAGCGAAGGCACGGTGACGCGCACGTCGGTCACCCTGCTGGACGAGCCGGCGCGCAAGGAAGAGATCGCGCGAATGCTATCGGGCGCGGAAGTGACCGACGAGGCGCGAGCGCAGGCGGACCGCCTGCTGGAGTGGGGACCGCCTGGTTCGCGCCTTTGTGGATCGCCGCAGGTACAAGACGGCGGGAACTGAAGCCCGCGCCGGCGGGATAAGTTGACTGGGCTGTCTCACGCCTCGACGCAAGGCAATCGCCTGGAACAACGCTGCGGGAGCGGTCGGGGACGAGTGTCGGGCCGGACAATGACCGCCGGGACAGCCACGATACCGCGGCCCATCTTGACCTGACAGTTCCGCTCCTCGATCCGCGAAACGCGCGTGCCCTCCGCGGAACCCGTCACCCGGGAGCATCTTGATACTAACCTGCATTGATAAGAACTCACCCGCTTTTCGCGGGATGGACCGCCACGAGCTGCCCTTGCAGGTGAGTGGAAAGCTCGGTGATGCAGACGTTGTGTTCAGCGACGCGCCCTTGCAGGTCCTGGCAATAAGCGTCGCTGCTGGCTGCGGCGTCCAGATCGATCAGGCGGGCATGCGGCCCTTTCCGGTCCATCCCATGGCAAGCAGCGCTTGGCGGTGAGCCATTCGTATCCTCTCTCGTGATTGTGTTCTGGTCCCAGACAAGCATGATGTAATGCTTTACATATGCGCTATCACGATCTCAAATCGTCGTCAAGGGAGCCCCAGGCGCCGCATCGGGCCGGGCTCACGCTATCGAGCGCCGCTAAGGGTATCAGCCGCTGCGCCCATGACGGTTCCGCCAATATCAGGGCCAACATCAGGGTCGACAAACGCTTCGTCGCCGGATTAATTGGGACATGTCCAGTATTATCGACGTTGCACGCCGCGCTGCTGTCTCGACAGCAACGGTTTCGCGAGTTTTGAGCAAGCCGGCGCTGGTGAAGGCGGCTACGCGCGACCGCGTGCTCAAAGTCATCGAGGAATTGAAGTACGAACCCAATCGCGCCGCGAGGACATTGCGCACCAGCCGCGCCTCCAAAATCCTCGTGACCGTGCCGGACATTTCCAACCCGTTCTTCGCCAACATCATCCGGGGGGCCGAGGAGGCCGCCCGCCATGCCGGTTATTCGGTCATCCTGGGCGATACGCGCTATGATCCGGAACTCGAAAGCCAGTACGCCCTGATGCTCCTGCGCCGGGAGGTTGATGGACTGGTGTTCCTGGGGCACCGCGTGCCCGATATCCTGTCCGACATGATATCGGAGCAGGGCAGCAACGCGGCGGTGGTCAATGGCTGCGAATACAGCCCGGGCCTGCCCGTCTCAAGCGTGCACATCGACAATGCCGGCGCCGCCGCCGAAATGATCGACTATCTGGCAAGCCTGGGACATTCGTCGATTGGAATCATCACCGGGCCTTTGGCAAGCCCGATCAGCAGCGACCGTTTGAAAGGTGTGCGCAGCGCGGCGAAGCGGCATGGCATCCAGGCAAGTCTGCAGATCGGGAAGGGGGACTATTCGGTAGGTTCCGGCTTCACGGAGGCCCAGAAGCTTATCCGGAATCACGCGGTGACGGCCATATTCTGCTTCAGCGATGAAATGGCGATCGGGGCTTCCGAAGCCGTCGCGGCAGCCGGGCTGAGCTGCCCGCAGGACATATCGGTGGCAGGTTTCGACGACATCCGTTTCGCGCGTTTCTTGCGGCCCAGCCTTACGACCATCGCCCAGCCCACTGTCGAGATCGGGCTGCAAGCGGTCCACCTGCTTCTGGAGATCATGAACGACGGCCAGGAAAGCCTGAGGAACATCACGCTGCCGCATGACCTGATCGTTCGAAAGAGCACTGCCGCCAGAAAGGCTTGAGCTGTTTGCCTGGCGGCGCGGGCCGCATTCGCCGACGCAACGACGAAGGGAGAAGATTGAGTCTTGGTCCAAGAGACCTGGGATTCAGTCGACGGCGATTTTTGGTGTCTTTCCCTTGGCTTCCTGCGGCCCGAGTTGCGAGATGATTCCGGCCGAGGACAGTGAATCGAGCTGGGCTTGCGTGAGGCCGAGCTGTTCGCGCAGCACCGCGTCGGTATGCTGGCCGAGCATCGGCGGGGCGGCGGCATAGGTCACCGGGGTGTCGGACAGCTTGATCGGACTGCCGATCATCTGGAAGTCTTCGTTCCTGGGGGGAGGATGTTCACGAGCATGTCGCGCGCGGCGACTTGCGGTTCGCGCAGCGCCTGCGCAATGTCGTTGATCGGGCCGACCGGCACTTTCGCCGCATGGATGCAGGCAATCCATTCTTCCGCGCACGCGCTGCCGATTATGGCTATTGCCTTTCGATCGGGGAGTGGGAGCGGGACGTGAACTCGGTGGGCGTCCCCTTCGTGCATCCCGAGCATGGTACGTTTGCTTTCAATTGCGGCGACCCGAGCTTCGTGCTCCCGCGGGAGAAGCTGGAGGACGATATCGGTCCCCGCCTCAAGCACATGGTCAGCCAGATGCGGGCCGACCCGACTGGCCGGGCATAGGACAAGGCGATGATCCGGGACGCCGAGATTCTGGACGCGCTGCTCGCTTCGATCGGCAGGTTCGTCGACGAAGCGCTGATCCCGCGCGAAAAGGAGGTCGCGGAAACGGATGCCATTCCGGCCGATGTCATCGAGCAGATGAAGGCGCTCGGCCTGTTCGGCCTGACGATACCCTGCGCTTCGCGATGGAGCGCAAGCAGTTCGGGCGCGCCGTCGCGCAGTTCCAGCTGATCCAGGCCATGCTGTCCGACAGCAAGGCCGAACTCTACGCGGCGCGGTGCATGGTGCTCGATGCCGCCCGGAAGCGCGACGAGGGCGCGAACGTGAGCACGGAGGCCTCCTGTGCCAAGCTTTTCGCGACCGAGATGTGCGGGCGTGTCGCGGATCGCTGCGTCCAGATTCACGGCGGCGCGGGCTATATGAGCGAATACGGTATCGAGCGCTTCTTCCGGGATGTGCGGCTGTTTCGGATCTACGAGGGCACAAGCCAGATCCAGCAAGTCATCATCGCGCGCAACATGATCCGCGAGTTTCAGGGGGCATCACGAGCGACCTGATATGGCTGGCGGATACGCCGCAGCGAACAGGCAAGCATGAATAACATGTAGGGCATGGATTGGAGTCTAGGATGAATGAAGTCAATGCTGTCGGTGATGGCGAGGTTACTTGCCTCGATGCCGCAATTATCGGCACCGGATTTTCGGGACTTTATGCCCTCAAGAAACTTCGCGATGACGTGGGCCTGAATGCGCTGGCCTTTGACAAGGCCGGCGGCATTGGCGGCACCTGGCATTGGAACCGTTATCCGGGCGCGCTGTCGGATTCGGAATCGCATGTCTATTGCTATTCCTGGGACACCGATCTGCTGCGGGATTGGGACCATCATTCCAAATATATCACGCAGCCGGAAATCCTCCGCTACCTTGAGCATGTCGCCGAGCGGCATGGCCTTTATGGAAACATCCGGCTCAACACCGGGGTGACGTCCGCGCTGTTCGACGACGATACCAAGCGCTGGATACTCGAGACGGATACCGGTCAGCGCTATTCCGCCAAATATCTGATTACCGCGGTCGGGCTGCTTTCGGCGACGAACATTCCGAAATTCGAGGGAATCGAAAGTTTCCGGGGCAAGATTTACCATACCTCGCGCTGGCCGGACGATGCCGGAATCGAGGGCAAGCGCGTGGGGGTGGTCGGCACCGGTTCGACGGGGGTCCAGCTCATAACCGCGATCGCGCCGGTGGTCGGCCATTTGACGGTTTTCCAGCGCTCGCCGCAATATTCGGTGCCCGTCGGCAATGGTCCGCTGAGCCGATCGGAACTGGCGGAAATCAAGAACGATTATCCCCGGATATGGGAGGCGGTCCGCAAGTCCGCGCTGGCCTTCGGCTTTCCGGAAAGTGACGTGCCGGTGTCCAGCGTCTCCGCCGAAGAGCGCGAGCGCATCTTCGACAGGGCCTGGGAAAAGGGCGGCGGCTTCCGCTTCATGTTCGAGACGTTCTGCGACATCGCGACGGACGAGGGCGCGAACAAGGCCGCGAACAAGGCCGCGCAGGACTATATCCGCCGGAAGATCGACGAGATCGTCAAGGATCCGGAGACCGCCCGGAAGCTGAAGCCCAAGGATCTCTACGCCAAGCGCCCGCTATGCGATAGCGGCTATTACCGGACCTTCAATCGGGACAATGTAGAGCTTGTCCATATCGGCGAGAACCCGATCACGGCGATGACGCCGAAGGGCGTGAAAACGGCGGACGGGGTGGAGCATGAACTCGACATCCTCGTGTTCGCCACCGGCTTTGATGCGGTGGACGGCAATTACAAGCGGATGGACTTGCGCGGCAGAAAGGGCGTCCGCATCCAGGACCACTGGAAGGACGGGCCATCGGCCTACCTATCCCTGGGAACATCCGGGTTCCCGAACATGTTCATGGTGCTTGGCCCCAACGGTCCCTTCACCAATCTTCCGCCCTCGATCGAAACGGAAGTGGAATGGATCGCCCAGGCGATCGATCATATGGAACGCAACGGCTATGCGACGATCGAGCCCGCGTCCGACGCCGAAGCCGCTTGGACCCGGACTTGCGCGGAAATCGCAAGCCAGACGCTGTTCCCCAAAGCCGATTCCTGGATCTTTGGCGCGAACATACCGGGCAAGAAGAACACCATCTATTTTTACATGGGCGGCCTCGGCGCTTTCCGCGAAACGCTCGCGAACGTCGTCCAGGACAATTACCGCGGCTTCAAGCTCGAGAAGGAATCCGAAAGTGAACTGGTCGATTGACAGGCGGCTCGGGATGGCGGGCGCCTCCCTTGTTTCAAAATCACGAGGCCGTTTGCCCTTGCGGCCGCTTGGCGAGGTAAGCGCGTGCAACTGAACGATCCGTCGCTGTTCCGCCAGCAGGCCTATGTCGACGGCGAGTGGACCGATGCCATGGACGGCCGGACGATCACGGTCACCAATCCCGCAACCGGACAGGCGATCGGCAGCGTTCCCAACATGGGTGCGGCCGAAACGCGGCGCGCCATTGTAGCGGCCGACCGGGCGCTGCCCGCCTGGCGCGCGTTGACGGCCAAGGACAGGGCGGTCCGGATGCGCCGCTGGTACGAGCTGATGATGGAGCATCAGGAAGATCTGGCGCGCATGATGACCCTTGAGCAGGGCAAGCCGCTTGTCGAGGCTCGCGGTGAGATCGCTTATGCCGCGTCGTTTCTCGAATGGTTCGGGGAGGAAGGCAAGCGGATCTACGGCGATGTCATTCCCGGTCATCAGCCGGACAAGCGGGTAATCGTCCTGAAGCAGCCGATCGGCGTTACCGCGGCGATCACGCCGTGGAACTTTCCGTCCGCCATGATTACCCGCAAGGCTGGCCCGGCGTTGGCCGCGGGCTGTACCATGGTGCTCAAACCCGCTTCGCAGACGCCGTTTTCCGCGTTGGCTTTGGCCGAGCTGGCGGAACGGGCAGGAATTCCGAAAGGGGTCCTCAGCGTGGTGACCGGTTCGGCGGGGCAGGTGGGGGCGGAACTCACCAGCAACCCGATCGTGCGCAAGCTGACGTTCACCGGCTCGACCGAGATCGGCAGCCAGCTGATGGCGCAATGTGCCAAGGACATCAAAAAGCTTTCCCTGGAACTCGGCGGCAACGCACCCTTCATCGTCTTCGATGACGCGGATCTCGATGCCGCCGTCGAAGGTGCGCTGATGTCGAAATACCGCAACAACGGACAGACCTGCGTCTGCGCCAACCGGCTCTATGTGCAGGACGGAATCTACGACGCATTCGTCGACAGGCTGAAGATCGCCGTCTCCCGGCTGCGCATCGGCAACGGGATGGAGGACGGGGTCACCATAGGGCCGCTGATCGACGAGAAGGCGGTGGCCAAGGTCGAGGAGCACATAGCCGATGCAGTGGCCAAGGGCGCGGCGGTGGTGACCGGCGGCAAGCCCCATGATCTGGGCGGCCTGTTCTTCGAACCCACCATCCTGGTCGACGTGCCCGATGACGCCGCCGTGGCCCGTGAAGAAACCTTCGGTCCGTTGGCGCCCCTGTTCCGGTTCGGTGACGAAGCCGATGTCATCAAACGCGCCAACGACACGGAATTCGGTCTCGCGGCCTATTTCTATGCCCGCGACCTCGGCCGCGTGTTCCGCGTCGCGGAAGCGCTGGAGTATGGCATCGTCGGGATAAATACCGGGATCATCTCAACCGAGGCGGCTCCCTTTGGTGGAGTGAAATCTTCCGGCATCGGCCGGGAGGGATCGAAATACGGTATAGATGACTATGTGGAAATTAAGTACGTTTGTATAAGTATTTAATTCTCAAAAATATAATTTGAATCATTAAATCCAAAAGGTAATCCCCCGGCTATGCCGGGGAGACCATCATAGTTTGACGTATCCGGGAACCCATCGCGACATTTGCTTTCGTGAGCCGCCAAGCACACGAAAGGAATGTCACGATGAGCGAGTACCAGAGTTTAAGCCACACGAGATGGGAGTGCAAATACCACGTTGTGTTCATCCCGAAGGGGCGTCGCAAAGTGTTGTTCGGTCAGATACGCAAGGAACTGGG
>NZ_FOOR01000021.1 GCF_900113255.1 Novosphingobium sp. CF614 | reverse complement strand
CCCCGACAAATCAGCCAGGGGAAAGGTCAAAACATGGGTCACTTCTCAGTGGAAATTTATACCTCTCCCGGGGCAACTCTCAGCGGAAATCAACAAAGCCGGGTCGATCCGGGACCAAGAAAAGCACCAACAAAATGATGTGCTGTTGCTGGTCTTGACCGGACGTCACCGGAAATTTAGCCGGCGATCATCCGTCGATTTATGCTGTAAAACCAGCCGCTTGCTGGACGTTGCTGGACGCACTTAGCGTCCAAAAGTGGTGCCAGAAGAGGACTCGAAAACAGTCCTGTATGGCGTAGAAATCCGCCATTTCTTGAGAGTCATCGCAAGGTGGTACCATGCTCGATACCCTGGGACTTTTTATCGGAGTGGTTTGAGTCTCGAAGCCTCCAAAATCATGTGCGTTGGCAGGTGATTCGACGGGGCTGCGTTGGACCAACGGACGCTGCTCATGGCTCTTCAGGAAATTCTTGAAACTTTCATTCTTTGAAAGTATCTGGAATTTTATGATCACGCTTGCAGAACAGGTTGAAGAATCGGGCCTTGCAGATCGTATTTTCAGCGAAGGCCAGCTTCGTGAGCTTCTGGGTGGCAGCGATGCCCGCCGCTATGCTCTGGTTCACCGGGCACTAAAGAACGGGTCGCTGATCCGTCTCAAGCGGGCTACCTATATGCTCGGTCGGCGAACCAGCAACGATGCCGTCCACCCCTTTGCCGTAGCACAGGCCCTCCTGCCGGGCAGCTATATCTCCTTTGAAACCGCCCTGGCCTATCATGGCTGGATTCCAGAGGCCGTCTTCACCACGGCAAGCGTTTCACCGGGCCGCAAGACGATCACCCATGATACGCCATCCTTCGGGCAATTCAGCTTTCACCCGCTCGCGCTCCAGGAATACCAATTCCTGACGAGCGTAGGCCGCGAAAAGCTCGGCAAACTCACGGCATTTGTCGCGCAGCCTTTACGGGCGCTGATCGATCTTGTCGCTCTACGAAAGGAGCATTGGTCCGGTCTGGACTGGCTCACCATCGGCATGCGGATCGACAAAGACCGGCTACGATCGCTCGGGCGCAAGGATTTCGCTGCGCTCCGGCCCGTTTACAAGCACAAGGCCGCCAACGCGTTTCTCCATTCACTCGAAGACGCCATTCTGACGATCAAAGGCGCGGTCAAAGGACGTCCCTCGGATGATTGAGATTATTCAGGAAAAGCTCCGCCAATATGGAGCGACCAACGCGGTCGAGGAGGAGAATGCGATCAAGGAGATCGTCCAGGAGGTCGCTCTGTACGCGCTCTGGCGTGGCGATTTTTTCGACGTAGCTCTTTTCCAGGGTGGCACCAGCCTGCGCATTCTGCACCGTCTGCCAAGATTTTCCGAAGATCTCGATTTCATGCTCCGGTCGCCGAACCCAGAATTCGACTGGGCCCCCTATCTCAAAATTCTGGTCGAGGTTTTCGCCCAATTCGGATTGAAGCTCGATGCCCAGCCCAAGGAGAGAATGGACAAGGCAGTTCGGGAGGCGGTGCTCAAGGATAATTCCATCGCGAGTCAGCTCGATCTGACCTTCGCGGGCACGGGACGTCGCAGGACGATCAGGATCAAGCTGGAGATCGATACCAATCCACCGCCTGGGTCCGGGGAAACCAGCACCTTTCTCGATTTTCCCGCCGATTACGAGGTGCGGCATCAAGATCTGCCTTCCAACTTCGCGCTGAAAATCCATGCTCTGCTTTGCCGGGGTTATCTGAAGGGCAGGGATTGGTATGATTTCTCCTGGTATGTCTCGAACGGGGTTTCTCCCAATCTGATGCATCTCCAGGCCGCTCTGATCCAGGCAGGCCCATGGGCGGGGCAGGAAGACCTCAAGATCGATATGGCATGGCTGGAGGGCATGCTGCGGGCCACAATAGTCGCTGTCGACTGGAAGGCCGCCGCCGAAGACGTCAGGCGCTTCCTGCGCCCAACGGAGGCAAAGTCGCTGGAATTATGGAGCGACCGCTTCTTCCTCGCGAAACTGGAGAAGATGGTGGGGGCGTGACTTTTTGCCGCTCTTGCCGGCCGCCACGCACCTATGTCAGCGCGCCACGGCTAGGGCATCGTCGTCAGCCGTTCGATGAAACGCTCCTTTCGGGCGTGTCGTTCGCGGATTCCATGAAGTCGTCGGCCGAATTCAGCCACCCTCGGGCGCCCGGATCGCCTTGCGCGACAACCGCAGATCACGCGCAATCGCCTTGATCCGCGTGCCCCCGGCATGCTCCCGCCGGATCCGAACCACTGTCTCCACCACCAACATCCCGATCTCGCCACCTGGAAAACCAGGCCGCTGCCTAAACCATCGAAATGAGGGGCCCTTTTGCACGCCGGTCTACAGTAGCGGACGCGCACCAGAAGCTACCCAGTGATTAGGCGTGCAAGTCCGCAGAGCTGCTTGCGCTCGCTATCCGTGGATAGCCGCGCGCGGTTACCGCGGCGACTGCGCTCGACAGCGGCTAGGGCGACCGGTCGATTGCCGATCGCACCGCGGCGATATTTCTGTCCATTGCCCGACGTTCGACAAACGGCGAGCATCAAGGCGCCGTGGATCGCCTCAACGCACGTCTGCACGCGGTCCGGACCGTTAAACCGCATGTGATCGAACGGACAGACTAGGATCTGGCCGCGTGGACGTCGACGGCAGTTGGAGGAGAGCGCGAGTTTCTTCGGCGTCTCATCGCAGTCTATCATCGCCGCCAGCGCCGCGCAGCGGCTGACATCGTGCGGGCGGCCTACCGGACCTCATGACGCGAGCCACTGCAGATCGACCTGATGGTGGGGACCTGTCCCCAGATTCCGGCTGCAGGATTTGGTCGCTATCCCCCTCGCGCCTCGCATCGATTGCGAGCCTGACCAGGACGTTGCATCCGCAAGTCGGCTGGACAATGTCCTGGCTTCCAACCGCTTCCGACAATCTCCTAGCCCCGCGCTATGCGGGATGATCCGCCGGGTGAATGGCGACATGCCACTCCTCGCGAGGACGCCGGTCACGGTGACCTTTCACCCGGCGGGTTATTTTCGCCCTTACGCCGGAGAATTCAGGCGTCTTGCCGCCGTCGCCATCAGATCAGCGCCGCGCGCGCAAATGTCGGCATCGGGGAAGGGCAACACGACAGCGCCCTTCGTCCGCGAGGGCAGGCGGATCGTACCATAGGCCTTGCACGTAATCTCGTCGCGCTGGTTGGTGCCGATAATCGAGAGATCGACCGAGCAGATCCCGTCCGCGTCGCTTTTGCTCACGACCGTGCCGGTGATGAACGTGGTGTCGCCATGGAAGTTGAATCCACGGATTTCGGTATCCAGCGTGGCGATCCACGCGTCGTCGCCCATCCAGTTGGTGATGGCGTGTGCCATCCAGTTGGATCGCATCTGACCATAGTCATAGGGCGCCGGCAGGCCCAGTTCCGCCGCGCGCTCCTGCTCCCAATGCACGCGCATCATCGTCTGCGGCACACCGTAGCGATCCTTGCTGTAAAAGGCGGACAGCTTCTGGCGTGTCTTCCAGTCATAGCGAAACGGACCGGCGCCGTAGGTGCCGCTAAGGCCCCAGCCCAGATGTCCGGCAATGATATCCAGCGTCCCGAGCGGCCCTTTCACCACCGGCACGATGCTATCGCCGGGATTTACGTCTTCCCACCAGCGCGGCTCCGGCCCGCGAATTTCCTCGGCCGCGTAGACCGCGTCGATCCTGGCGATCTCTTCGTCCGTGTAGACGTGCCGCTGGGTGTTGGCGTGCTTGCCGACCTGCCTGGAGCCGCCACGTTCGGCATTGATGAAGTTTTCGTAGCGAACCGCCACGGGCCTGCCGTCGCGATCGACATAGAGATGCCGGATCGTATCGAGCACGGTGCGTGCGCCGGAAAACGACGAGTTCGCCTTGACCTGCATGTTGGAGACGGCACTGTCATGATAGATGACGTCGCCGGGGCGGATCGGACGGAACAGCTTCCAGTTGGTGCCGACATTGTAGCGGCCGACACCGCGGTACAGGCCCTTGAACAGGGCCTTCATTTCGGGCGTGTCATATTTCGGCGTTTCGTTGATGCCGGTCGTGGTCGGGAACAGGGGCGGCGCGATCTGGCCACGCCAGCGCGTCTTTGCTCCATAGTCGGGTTCGTGCCACAGCGGGTTCTCGTCTGCGACGAAGCCGAAGGCGAAATGCCGGATGCCGTCGTCGGACACGAGCCGGTTGAAGCATTCGCCATGCTCGAATTGCGAAACGCCGATCTGGGCACGCTCCCGCTCGATATCCTCATCGGTGATCCGCGCGTTGTCGATATCGTTAGGGGTGTTGGTTTGGTTGGCGTCAGACATGGCATTCTCCTCAAATATGTTCGCCTGACCGCGCAGCACCCGGGCGAAATTGGGCGTTTCAGCCTTTTGCGATTTCCAGGGCTTGGGCCCTGATGGCTTTCATCGAATGGGTACGCGGCAGGCTGTCGACGAACTTGTGGGCCACTGGAACCTGATAGGGCGTCAGATGATCGCGAGCGAACTGCTTGAACTCGGCAGGATCGGGGTCGGTGACGCTGACAGGCTTGATCAACGCGAACCGGCCTGGATGCCGGGCACATAGCTCGTGTGATACCGGCAGGTGGTGAAATTCGAGACGATGATCGCGCCGTCGATACCTATCGCATCCATAGCCGCGATCTGCTGTTCGCCGGTCGCTTGATCGACACCTTCAATCTTGTAGGTCCATGGAGGCCCACGATGGCCGACCTCGTAGACATGCAACTGGCAATCGATCATGGCCACTTCTCTTTCCTGCTCCCTCAAGCGCATCCATGCCCACGGGCTGGCAATGGCCTTCATTGAAGCAGATGCCGTAGCATAACGCATATGCATGCGCCGCATGAAGGCAGGAGATTCGAGACGTAGGAAAGCCCGTCCGCCTGTTGCAGATTAAGGCCCTACCATTGGGCGTGCCTTGCTATTGCGGTGGGCAGTAGAACAGCCGCGATGGCAGCTTCGATCTGGCCGGCGGCGAGGGGCGTGGCAATCGATGGCTTTGAGCCATTATTGCCTTACTGAAAGTGGCATAGACCATAAAATAGGAGAGCGTATGGCCTACGAATTTGATATTGTCATTCGAGGTGGGACAGTCGCCGATGGGCTGGGTGCTCCGCTGAAGGCGGCGGACGTGGCGGTGAAGGACGGTCTCATCGTCGAGGTCGGCAAGGTCGCTGGGCGCGGCGCCGAAGAAATCGACGCGACGGGATTTGTGGTGACTCCCGGCTTCGTCGATATCCACACGCATTACGATGGCCAGGCGTCATGGGAAAACACGCTCAAGCCTTCCTGCTGGCACGGCGTGACCACGGTGGTGATGGGGAATTGCGGCGTGGGATTCGCCCCGGTCCGCGCCGGGGACCGTGATGCGCTGATCGAGCTCATGGAAGGTGTCGAGGATATTCCCGGCACGGCGCTCCACGAAGGCATCGATTGGACATGGGAGTCGTTCGGCGAGTATCTGGATATTCTGGGGCAGAGAAGCTTCGATATCGATGTTTGCGCCCAGCTTCCCCATAGCCCGCTGCGGCTTTACGTCATGGGCGAGCGGGCCGTGCGTCTGGAGCCCGCCACGCCAGAGGATTGCGCCAGGATGCGCGCATTGGCGCGCGATGCGATGGAGGCGGGAGCCATCGGCTTTTCCACGTCCCAGTCGCTTGCCCACAAGACCAAGAAGGGTGAGGTCACGCCGAGCTATCTGGCGGACGAAGCAGAATTGATGGCGATCGCAATGGCGCTGAAGGATGCCGATCGCGGCGTCCTGCAATGGGTTTCGGACTGGCACGATCAGGATGCCGAAATGGCGATGATCCTGCGGATCGTGCGGGCATCGGGACGGCCCTTGTCGATCTCGGTTGGCCAGAGTCACACGTTCAACCAGGACTGGCGCAAGATCCTGGCGACAATCACCGAAGCAACGGCTGAAGGTCTGGAGATTCGCGCGCAGGTGGCGCCCCGGCCGATCGGCATGATTTTCGGTCTGGCCACCACCCACACGCCTCTGCACACCGCTGGCAGCATTCGGGGAATTTCGAACAAACCGCTCGACGAAAAGGTCGCGATCATGCGCGACCCCGAATTCCGCGAGACTGTGCTGTCCGAAATGGAAAACAGCCCGGCACCGCCGGCTATCTTCAATCCGTCACGAATGTTCCCGATCGAGGGCGTTCCAGACTATGGCAAGGATCCGGAAAAATCGATCGCAGCCATCGCCGAGCGCGAAGGACGATCGGCCAATGAAGTGATCTACGACCGTCTTCTGGAGCAGAATGGTGAGAGTCTGCTGTTTTGCGCGGCGATGAACTATCTCGATCACAATTACGACGCGCTCGCGGAAATGTTCGCGCATCCGGGCACGGTTCTGGGCCTCAGCGACGGCGGAGCGCATGTGGGGATGATCGCCGACGGCAGTTTCCCCACGACCGCCCTCACCTACTGGGGCCGCGACGCGGCAAACGGCAAGCAGGGCGCGCTCGTCGAGGCAATCCGGCGCCAGACTTCGGCGACCGCCGAAACGGTGGGCCTGCGCGACCGCGGCGTGATCGCGCCCGGCATGAAAGCAGACCTCAACATCATCGACATCGCCGCGCTCGAAGTCGGGCCGCTGCGGGTGAGCCACGATCTGCCGGCAGGCGCGATGCGGCTGCTCCAGGGGGCCAAGGGCTACATCGCGACCATCGTCTCGGGCGTGGTCACGTATCGGGATGGGGCCGCCACCGGCGAACTGCCAGGACGGCTCGTGCGCGGGCCGCAGCATTCCCAAGCCTATGCTCGGGCAGAGGTGGCGCACTGAGGGCGGCTGCGCCTGACAAGTCATCATTCTGGAAGGATCACATGGAATATCGTCTTCTTGGCCGTAGCGGCCTTTACGTTTCGGCCTTTTCGTTTGGCTCGATGACCTTTGGCGGCGGCATGTCCGGCGATGTCGGGCCGGACGAGGCGCGCGCCATGGTCGACCTCTGCCTCGATGCCGGCGTCAACCTGTTCGACACGGCCGACGTCTATTCCAGCGGCCGATCGGAGGAGATCCTGGGGGAAGTGCTGAAGGGCCGCCGTCAGGACGTGCTGATCGCGACCAAGGCGTTCGGCCCGATGTCGCCAGGCCCCAATGGTCAGGGCCTTTCGCGCAAGCACCTGATGGATGCCTTCGACGCCAGTCTGAGGCGCTTGGGCACGGACTATGTCGACCTATACCAGGTCCACAATTTCGACAGCCTGACGCCGATGGAAGAGATCCTGCGCACGCTTGACGATCTCGTGAGTGCGGGCAAAGTCCGCTATATCGGTCATTCGAACTGGGCGGCCTGGCATCTTGCCAAGGCTGCGGGCCTGGCCGAAAAGCATAATTTCACGCCCTTCGTCAGCCAGCAGATCCAGTATTCGCTGCTCAAGCGCGATGCCGAATTCGAGATGCTGCCCGCCGGTGTCGACCAGGGCGTTGGCGCGCTGATCTGGAGCCCGCTGGCGCAAGGCTATCTTTCTGGCAAGTTTCGGACGGACGTGTCGGAAGTGACGCGGCTCGGCTCGGTTGGACGGGTGAACTATTGGGACGACGAGACCGGCCGCAAGGTGGTGCAGGCGCTGGAAGAAGTCGCCGCCGGCTATCCGGGCGCGAGCCTGTCACAAGTCGCATTGAACTTTATCCGCCGCCAGCCGGGCGTTTCATCGGTCCTGATCGGCGCGCGCACGATCGACCAGCTCAAGGACAATCTCGCGGCGGCGACATGGTCGCTAAGCGATGCTGACACGGAAAAGCTCAACCGCGCCAGCCGCAAGAGCCAGCCTTATCCGGCGTCGCACCACCGCACTTATGGTCGCGGCCGGATTCCCACACTCTCCCTGCAACCGATCCGGGCGGACTGATCATATAACCCCGGGCATGCGCCCCGGGAACGTGGCAAGGGCGCTCAGAAAGCAGCTAACCAAAGCGGAGACGAACGGTGGCTGTGATTGACTCTCAAGTCCATCTCTACGAGCCAAATCACGAAAAGCGCCCCTGGGCGCAGAACATCGCTGGTCCCGAGCAAGTCACTGGCGAGGAACAAATCGCCCAGATGGACCGGCTCGGTATCGACGGCGCAATCGTCATCTCAACATACCAGACCTATCGCTACGACGCCAGCTATGCGCAGGAAGTCTACGCAAGATATCCCGACCGGTTCGCACTGGTAAAGCCAGTCGACACTCGAGACCCTGCTGCTGGAGAGATCGTGTCCGAATGGGCCGGGGCGTCGGGCGCCGTCGGCGTCAGGATCATGCTGGTCTTCGTGGAAGGCAGGAACCCTCTTGATCCCGGACTGGACCTAGCGCTTTCGACCAGCGCCAAGCATGGTCTTCCGGTGAACCTGTTCGCATGGGACTATCTGGACGAGGCGCGGATCATCGTCGAGCGACATCCCGATACGCATGTTGTAATCGACCATGTCGGTCTGCCACAGCCCTATCGGCCCGAAGGACCGGATGTCTGGGCCGATCTTCCGAAGCTGCTTGCTCTCGCTCGTTACGGGAATGTCAGCGTGAAATTCACCGGCGCATGCGCCATGTCGGCCGAGCCCTTTCCGTTTTGCGACATCTGGGATCCGCTCCTGCGGATCCTCGACGCCTACGGGGTCGAGCGGTGCATGTGGGGAACCGATTGGGCGCGGACCTCGGATTTGCTGAGCTATCGACAGGGGACCGAGGCATTCCGCGTGACCGAGCGCTTATCGCAGAGCGACAAGGCCATGCTGCTGGGCGGCGCGGCAGAAAGAATCTATCGATGGTCGCCGCAGCGAAAATGAATGGGCACAGCCATCAAACGATCATTCTCTGCAGTACCGGAGCTATGTCTGGAAAAGATAAGCGATCGGATGCACAGCGTGTCGCGGTCATGGATTGATCAACCAGGCAACGGTGCGAGCTCGAAAAACTTTGGTGAACACGTTGATCGTCATACCCGAATGTGGACGGGCCTTCATGGGACGGTTCTCGAAAGGTGGCGCTCGCCGGTCCCGGGACGAAACCGCGATATCCGGCTCGCAAGGATATATAAAGGGAAGTGACATTGGATAAGTCGCGATTGGAAGAGGAACTCGACCCACCGGAAACGGCCGGTGGAATCCCGGCCGCTTCGAAAGTCCCTGCGGCGAGTTGGTATGCATTGGGGGTACTCACCTTCATCAATATTTTCGGCTATATGGACCGGATCGCGCTTTCGATCCTGATGCAGCCGATCAAGCTTGACCTGCATCTCTCCGACCAACAGCTCGGCTTGCTCTCGGGTATCGCGTTTGCACTATTTTACGCCATTCTGGGCGTACCGCTCGCGCGGCTCGCTGACCGTTCATCGCGGGTTCGGTTGATATCGATCTGCCTGACGCTCTGGAGCGCGATGACAGCGGTCAGTGGCCTCGCACAAAATTATACTCAGCTCTTTCTGGCCCGAGTCGGCGTCGGCATCGGCGAAGCGGGCTGCGTGCCGCCCGCGCATTCGCTGATCGGCGACTATTTTCCCCGCGCCAAGCGCGCGCTGGGCATCAGCCTTTTCAATGCGGGGGCGGCGGTCGGCGTCAGCGGCGGGATGTTCATGATCGGCTCGCTTGGCGAAACGCTGGGATGGCGCGCGTCACTCCAGATCGTCGGGCTTATGGGCCTGCCCCTGGCGGCGCTTACCTTCCTGACCCTGCGCGACCCGCCACGCCCCAAGCTGGAAAAATCCCAGCAGGAATCGGCGATCGAGTCGATCGGCGCCCTACTTCGCCGTCCTGCCTTCGTACATCTGGCGTTGGCGTTCTCGCTCGGACAGATCGCCACCCACGGCTTTTCGCAGTGGGCACCGACTTTCCTCATCCGTAGCTTCGATATGGGCATGGCCGAGATTGGCGCATGGATCGGCGGGATCAGCGCCGGCGGCGGCGTGCTCGGCGTAGTGGTCGGTGGTTTGCTGGCTGCCAAACTGATCCCCCGCGATGCACGCTGGGAACTGTGGATCCCGGGATTTGCCTTCTCGATCTGTATCCCGCTGTTCGTCATTATGGTGCTGAGCCCCTTCGCGTGGCTGGTGCTGCTGATGAAGGCGTTGATTGCATTCTTCGGCGCCACCGCGTCGGGCGTTGCCATTGCGGCCGTGCAATCCTTTGCCGAGCCCAGCCGTCGGGCCACGGCGGTATCGCTCGTGCTGTTCCTGGCGGCGATTCTCGGCGGGGGTGCCGGGCCTTATCTGATCGGCCTGGCGAGCGACCTCCTCGAGCCGAGCTTTGGCAAGGAAAGCCTTCGGTATGCATTCCTGATCGCCGCCACCATGCTGGTCTGGGCGACCATTCACTATTTCCTGGCCGCCCGAAGTTCAGTGAAAGATCGGGTGAATTGAGATCCTGCCATATAAGCGGTGGGCAAGCCGCGTTCTCGATAGGTGCGTCATCTGGACGGCACCTCCGGGGACCGTATCGCCCAGAAATTACCGGGCGTTGATCTGCCACCGCCGAGTGGGCCGGTTGGTTTGTTAGTGGATTATGCTCGCCGCCGCCATATCGGCGTGGAGGTGGAGGTGGAGGTGGAGCGAAGCGGAACCGGAGGCCGGATATGGCGGTGAGGCCGACTCTGGTGCCGGTGGTCCAGGCTGCTGTGCGGACGAACAGTGTGTAGTGCCGCCCGCAATGCTTCGATCAGCACCTTGGCCTCGGTGAGGCTATAGAAAGCAATTCGTCGCGTAGCGACCCGTTGAAGCTTTCATTATATCCATTCTCCCATGGTGATCCCGGCGCGATGTAGAGCGTCTTCACACCGATCTGCCCCAGCCATTGCTGGACGGCATTAGCGATAAATTCGGCGCCATTGTCCGACCGTATATGGGCTGGCGGCCCTCGCGTGACGAACAGTTCCGCCAAGGCCGCCAGCACGTCTTCATGTTTGAGTTGCCGCAAAATCTCTCTCGCTGGACATGCCTGAACGCCGCCGGACGTCCCTGGATTCCAAGCAGAAGAGGACTCCAAAACGAGCGATTCCGCCGCAGAAAACCGCCATTTCTTGAGCATTGTCGCAAGCTGATACCATGATCGATACCCAGGGACTTTTTGTCGGAGCGGTTCGAGTCCTGAAGCCCCGAAATTGTGAGTGTGCCCAGGTGATTCGATAAAGCTGCTTTGGGAGGCGATGGCCCTTGATGTCGATTCAAGAAATTCTTGAAACTTTCATTATTTGTAAGTATCTGGAATTTTATGAGCGCGCTTTCGGAACACATTTCGGGATCAAGCCTCGCTGAGCGGGTCTTCAACGAAGGCCAGCTTCGTGAACTGCTGGGCGATAGCGATGCCCGCCGCTATGCTCTGGTCAACAGGGCGCTGAAGGACGGTTCGCTGATCCGTCTCAAACGGGCCACCTACATGCTCGGCGAAAGGAGCCGCCGTGAGGCGGTTCATCCCTTCTCCGTGGCGCAGGCGCTTCTGCCGGGGAGCTATATCTCCTTTGAAACAGCGCTGGCCTATCACGGCTGGATTCCGGAGGCCGTCTTCACCACGGCAAGCGTTTCACCGGGCCGCAAGACGATTACCTATGATACGCCATCCCTCGGGCAATTCAGCTTTCATCCGCTCGCGCTCCGGGAATACCAATTCCTGACGAGCGTGGAACGGGAAAAGTTCGGCAAACTCACGGCATTCGTCGCGCAGCCTTTGCGGGCGCTGATGGATCTTGTCGCTTTACGAAAGGAGCATTGGTCCGGTTTGGATTGGCTCATCACCGGCATGCGGATCGACGTGGATCGGGTGCTGTCGCTTAAGCGCAAGGATTTCTCGGCACTCCGGCCCGTGTACAAGCACAAAGCCGCCAACGATTTTCTCCATTCTCTCGAAGCCGCTATTCTGACGAACAAAGGCGCAGCCAAGGGACGCCTCGCGGATGATTGAAATCATTCAGGAGAAGCTTCGCCAATATCGAGCGACCAATGCGGTCGAGGAGGAGAATGCGACCAAGGAGATCATCCAGGAGATCGCCCTGTACGCGCTCTGGCGTAGCGACTTTTTCGACGTCGCTCTTTTCCAGGGTGGCACCAGCCTGCGAATTTTGTATCGCCTGCCGAGGTTTTCCGAAGATCTCGATTTCATGCTCAGGTCACCGAACCCCGAGTTTGACTGGGCGCCCTATCTCAAAATTCTGGTCGAGGTTTTCGCGCAGTTCGGATTGAAGCTTGATGCCCAGCCCAAGGAGAGGATGGACAAGGCGGTTCGGGAGGCGGTGCTCAAAGACGATTCCATCGCGAGTCAGCTCGATTTGACCTTCGCGGGTACGGGACGTCGCAGGACGATCAAGATCAAGCTGGAGATCGACACCAATCCGCCGCCGCGATCCGGCGAAGCCAGCACCTTTCTCGATTTCCCCGCCGATTACGAGGTGCGGCATCAGGATCTGCCTTCCAACTTCGCGCTGAAAATCCATGCTCTGCTTTGCCGGGGCTATTTAAAGGGCAGGGATTGGTATGACTTTGCCTGGTATGTCTCGAACGGGGCGTCTCCCAATCTGACGCATCTCCAGGCGGCCCTCATCCAGGCGGGCCCATGGGCGGGGCAGGAAGGCTTCAAGATCGACTTGGCGTGGCTGGAGAACATGTTGCGGCATACAATTGCCGCCGTCGACTGGAAGGCCGCCGCCGCCGATGTCAGGCGCTTCCTGCGCCCAGCGGAGGCAAAGTCGCTGGAATTATGGAGCGACCGCTTCTTCCTCGCGAAACTTGCAAAGATGGTCGGGGAATGATTCTTTCGTCCGAAACTGTGGATCGGCATTGGCGTTGCAGTCATCCTGAGATCCATCTGCAATGATAGACGATCCCGCCAAAACCGACCGCCTTGTCGCAGAAATGGAAGCCTCGCTTCCATTGGAAACCAGGCTGTCGCCGAACGTCCAAAGCACCCTTGCGAAACAGTCGCCCGATTCTGCGATCCCGGACAGGTGCATGGTCACAAAAATCTTCTACATGGGCGAAGAGGGTGGGATAGTTTGTGGTCTGAATATCGGCGGACCGGGCGCTAAAACCCCTTTCTTCGTCTCAATAACCCATCTTATATTCGACAGACGATGCCCCATATTCCGCCAGATTGAAGCCTATCAGCGGCACCGCGTCAAAAAACTCAAACAACAGCGCGCGCGAGATTACTGACGCCCGCATGATTGATCGAGCCTATCCGAATTCGTTATGCCCCTCACGGACACTGACACGCGCTCATTGCAGCGCGGCTAAGGCAGCGCCGCCAGCCGTTCGATAAACCGCTCTTTCCGAGCATGCCGCTCGCGGATTTCGTGAAGCCGCCGGTCGAATTCGGCCGCCGTACCTTGAGCTTCGGCAATGGCACGCAGATCGACAAGAAGGGCGGCGGCTTTGTCATAGCCGGGGGCGTTGCGGCGCTCGATTTCGGCTTCCACCTCCTGCCAGACGCTCGCGCCCCGTCGAGCAACGGCATCGATCCGGGCAAGACGCGCTTTCTCGGCTTCCTCCGCCTGCCGGCGGCGGTCGGCTGCAGCTTTCTCGGCGTTCGCGCGATCACGAGTGAGGCGGACGGCGCGTGCGCGGGACCGTAACTCGCCAGCGGTTCGCGTACCATTGGACAAGCCGATATGTTGCTCACCCAGCTGTTTTCGAACTAGCGCGCGTAACTTTTCGGCGATGTGAGGATCGCCGTCGAACAGGCGGGTGAGCAAGCCCGTCTTCTCATGATCGGTCATGGCCGCGATGACTTCTCCGGCGGCGGCGGGCGATCCCGCCATCATATCCATGGGGCGATCGGCTGCCGCCTGCACGAGGTCGGGACCGATGCCGAAAAACTCCGCGAATGCTTCGAGCGCCCCCGTCAGCGGCCCGATGCCCGCCATGGGTTCGATCTCGTCATCGCCCAGCCCATCGCGCTCGACCGCTCCCAGCCACAACAGATAAAAGAGCCGGAGGTCGCCCGCGAGGAGATCGGCCCGGAGCGGCGCAAGCGCGGCGAGCCAGCCGGAGCCATCATCCCAATCCTCGTCCAGTTCGACTTCGTCACGTGCGATATCGAGGATCAGGGTGTCGCCAGCCGCCTGTAGCGTAGCCCAATCGATCCCAAGCAGGAGCGGCTTCATAAATCGCTGATCGACGAGCCTTTTAGGCAATCGGATCATCAACCGCCGTGTTCCCCAGTTTGCCAGATAGAGATGAAGGTCGAACCAGCGTTTCATGAAATCGGCGGGGTCGCCCTTCAGGTCGCCCCATTCGTAGGAATTGGTGAAGCTCGTCGCGGTTATCCGCGCCCGTGTCGATATCGCCCGGAGCGCTTGGCGATCCGTGTCGTCGAGCGGGCGATCGACCGCTTGGAATTCATAATATTGATATTCGCTCACGCTTGCCTCCGCCGCGCTTCCACTGTCACAAACGATGCCGATAGGCGACCGGTTGCTCTCGAAGGAAGGTTGCATCCTGTTTGGCGCGGCAATTCCCTGAGGTCGCGCTCATTCGGGCCGCTATCGTAATCAACTTACGCATACGAATCAGCACTTGAGCCTGTAAAAGAGACGAGTCGGGGACACTGATGGCGACCACATGACAGCCGAGCAAATTCAACATATTCGGACCCGGCTTGCCGCGCTCGGCGCCGAGCAGGTGGAGCTCGAAGCAATGCTTCGAAAGCTCGAACGCCAGCAGGCATCGTCCAGCTCCAATGATCGGCATCAGGTGCTTGGCGCGAACGAGCCCGCCGTGACGGCTTCCTCATCTCCGGCGGAAAAAGTGGCGCTCTTTCGCCGCCTCTTCGCTGGTCGCACCGATATATTTCCTGCGCGCTGGGACAATCAAAAGACGGGGCGCTCGGGCTATTCCCCCGCGTGCGCAAACGAATGGGCAAAAGGGGTGTGTGGCAAGCCGCAGATCAAATGCGGTGAGTGCCCGCATCAGGCATTCATCTCGGTGTCGGACGACATGATCGATAAGCATCTTCGCGGCGGGGGCAGTCGGCCCCGTGCTGCCAGCGACTTCGTTGCCGGAGTTTACCCGCTGCTCACCGACGAAACTTGCTGGTTCCTCGCCGCCGACTTCGACAAGCAGGACTGGGCGGACGATGCATTGGCGATGATCGATACGTGCCATGCCAAGGGCGTTCCCGCCGCTCTTGAGCGGTCACGATCCGGTAATGGCGGGCATGTCTGGATTTTCTTCGCGGCCCCGATCCCGGCGCGGATCGCCCGTCAGTTCGGGGCGGCGATCATGACCGAGACGATGGAACGCCGACCGGAGATTGGCTTCGGTTCGTATGACCGCTTCTTTCCGAGTCAGGATACGATGCCGCTCGGCGGCTTTGGCAACCTTATCGCATTACCCTTGCAGCGCAGGGCGCGCGAGAACGGCAACAGCGTCTTCATTGACAGAAACCTTCGCCCCTATGACGATCAATGGGCATTTCTGTCGTCATTGCCCCGGCTTGCCCCCGAGCAAGCTTCGGAAATGGTTGCCGAGGCGGAAAGGCGCGGCACGGTACTGAGCGTGCGGTTACCGGTCGACGATGAGGATGCTAACGAACCGTGGAGCATGACGCCATCGCGGCGCCGGGAGCCCGGACCGATTGACATCCCCTTGCCGGAGAAAGTCGGCATCGTCGTCGCTGACCAGCTTTATGTTGACCGCACCGAATTGCCGCCCGCCATGACGGCACGGATCATTCGTCTGGCGGCCTTCCAAAATCCCGAATTCTATCGTTCCCAGGCCATGCGATTGCCGACCTTTGGCAAGCCCCGGATCATCTCCTGCGCCGAACTTCATCCGCGCCATGTGGGGTTGCCACGTGGTTGCCTGGATGAAGCCGTCGAACTCCTTCGTGTTCATGGGGCCGAAGCGGTGGTGGAAGACTTGCGGACGACAGGCTCTCCATTTTCCAGGGAAGTCTGCTTTCGGGGCACGTTACACGGCTCTCAGGTGAAGGCCTTCGATGCGTTGGCACGGCATGATTATGGGGTGCTGGCAGCCACCACCGCGTTCGGCAAAACGGTCGTGGCCGCTGCGCTCATTGCTTTGCGGGCGCGCAACACGCTCGTTCTCGTTCATCGCCGCGAGTTGCTCACCCAGTGGGTGGAACGTCTCCGGACATTCCTTGACATCGATCCCAAGGAAATCGGCATTGTCGGCGGGGGACGCCGAAAACCTACGGGCATCATTGATGTCGCGGTGATCCAGAGCCTCGTGCGCAAGGGCGAGGTATCGGACATGGTAGCGGATTACGGGCACATCGTTGTCGATGAATGCCATCATCTCTCGGCGGCAAGTTTTGAGCTGGTGGCAAGACGGGCCAAGGCGCGTTACGTGCTGGGGTTATCGGCGACCGTTGCCCGAAAGGATGGTCATCACCCCATCATCTTCATGCAATGTGGCCCTGTCCGTCATCGCGTCGATGCGCGCGTGCAGGCCGCTGAGCGCGGCATTGCGCATCGCGCCAGGCATCGCCGGACAGCGTTCCGCTTGCCGTCGCCGCTGGCTACTTTGGACCGCCCTTCCATGCCGGCTGTCTATGCTGCCCTCGCGCAGGACGAACCGCGCAATGACCTGATCTTCGACGATGTTCTGAAGGCGCTCGAAGCGAAGCGATCGCCGGTTGTTCTGACCGAGCGGCGGGATCATCTCGACTATCTCCAACGCCGCTTCTCACGTTTTGTACGCAATCTCGTCGTTTTGCGGGGAGGCATGTCGGTGACCGAACGCAATGCCTCGGAAGCCGCGCTGCGCGTATCGAATGATGAGGAACGTCTCATTCTGGCGACCGGACGTTACATCGGGGAGGGATTTGACGACCAGCGGCTTGACACGCTTTTCCTGACGATGCCCATCTCATGGAAAGGCACGCTGGCTCAATATGTCGGACGGCTGCATCGCCAGCATGCCGGCAAGACCGAGGTTCTCGTTGTCGATTATGTCGACGAAACGGTTCCAATGCTGGCGCGTATGGCGGCCAAACGGCGAACCGGATATCGGGCGCTCGGCTATACGATCGAATAATATCGATCTTGGGTGACCGACCAAGGCACGCATCGCAATCTTGCAAATCTGGAATCATGTTCCGCAAATGCAGGGATAACCGGAGGCGTTTCCCGCTGCGACTTGTCCGAAAAATGCATACAAGCTTCGGGCCGCCCCAGAGACACGGTGACCTTTCACAGGCGATCGGCGAACTCTCGGATTCGACCAAGGACAGCATCGAGGCTTGGCTGTCCGCGATAATAGAGCGCGGAAGTCGCGGCATAGGCGCCAGTGAAGCGGCCGCGTATCGTTTCATCTGAAAGTTTGAACGCGGGATTTTCGGCGATCACCTTGTTGTCGGCGGCGGGGAAGCGCCCGTCCTTATGGGCGGCATAGGCTTCGGTGCCGATGAAAGTCTGAACGCCGGGATCGCCGAGGAGGCAGTAGACGTCATAATAGTGGCGGAGGAAATTCTGAGGCATGCTGCCATCTTCGAGGTGCCGTCGGAATTTTGTCGAGATCGTCTGGAGCTTCTCGACCAGCGTGTAGCCAGGTTCGTAGCAGGGCACATCGAACGCCCGGTTGTCGGTTAGCTCGACGAGACCGCTCGCTGCCGCTTTTTCATATGCCCATGAACTGATCAGGCACGGTCGGTTGGGTGCCACCTGGTCGAAACCTGCTTCCAGAAGGATGCCATCCTTAACGCCCTCTGGCAGTGGGTTACGGGGCGTATATCGTAGACGGATCCCGGCGCTTCGCATGCGTGGGTCATCGAATGCTTCATCACGCTCAACGTCATCGAAGCCGGCAATCGCAATTTTCGCCGGCAGACCGTCATAGAAGGCACGGCGGGCCTCGATGTGGGTGACCTTGTTTTGATTCTTGCCGGTCGGCAGGTCCTCAACGTCGGGATGGATCAGAATGTCGATGTCTTCGGAGAAGCGATGGATGAGACCATACCCTTTCGAGAGCGACGTTCCGCCTTTGAGTTCGAAGGTGAAGCCCAACTGCTGCAAGCCCCAGAGGGCGTGCATGATCCAATAATCCTTCTCGACCAAGCCCGGATCGATCGCCTGCTCGCGGGAGACAACGGCAAGGAGATCGTCAAAATCCTCTCGATCGTGCAGCAACATCTCGTGCGCCTTCAGCCGCGTTCGAGAACAGGTGCCAGCAAGCGTTCGGCCCGCGCGGAGCCAAAATCCTGGACAGCCTTGGCGAGACGCGAACGGTCCATTTCCCTGGCCCGCTCGAGAGCGCGTGGCAGCACTGCCAATTTGTCTTCTGGCAGCCGATCAAGATTGTGCAACAGGTCGACCAGCAGGACTTCTTTAGATAGCCGCTTGGGTACCGACGACCGCATCCGGAAATCATAGACACGCCCGTCCAGGGTAAACCTTCCGTGCCGCTTGCGATTGTAGACGACCGGCTCGTTGTAGAGCTGCGTCGTACCGACCCCAAGCCCGTTGAACGCGTTTGGCGAGACCATCAGAAAACGGTCGTCGCCGAGGAATGTCTCGACAAGCTTTTCGGGCTTGGCCGGCGCGGCCCCGAACCGGGTTTGACGCGGCGCCATGTAGACACCAGTCGAAACCTTTTCGAGCCGCCCCTCCTCCACCAGTTGCCGCACATGACGATCGACGGCGTTGGACCAGCGCGCGAGATCCTTGCGACGGTAAACCTGTCCAGGGCGCAGGTGGCGCTTGAGATCGCTGAGGGCCGACATGTCAAATCTCCTGCGCCCCAGATAAGCGCTTGGAGTATGTCATGCAACGATTCTCATTAAAAATTCATGCAATTTCTTCTTGCCCAGGGAGTGTGCTCCCTTCCACCTTCGACGGGAGTGGCTCATATATGTTGAACAACGCGCGAAGCCGATTCAGCCGCCTCCCTTGGCAACTGCATCCCATATCAGACCAAAGCGAGCGAGGTACTTCCGTAATCTATCGGCGTCGTTCGTACTCGCGCGCTTTGCGCGCGAGGCTGAAAATAGCTTTCGACCCGCGTCGGATAGAGAGCGGCTCTCTCGGCACGTTTTTACGACAAAACCCAACTGGACACGATCAAAGGGATCAATTTCAGAAAATGTCGCTGCATCCAGCAAATCTTCGAGTCCGTCATCGTTCTGTCGCGCGCCGGGCCAAGACCGCTTCAACCGCACAATCTCTGTGGCTACGCCATCGGCATCGATCCGTCCTTTGGGCGAAAATGTTGCCATGCGGGTGACGCTCGCAGCAAGATCGCGGAAGTTACCGGGCCAAAATGCCTCTGCCGACATTGCAAAGGCCAGGTAACGTTCGCGTGCTTCTTTGTTGAAGGTAACACGCTCGCCCTCGCGCTCGGCATGGCGGTCGAGCTCATAGTCGAGATTCGGGGCGATATCCTCGCGGCGTTCGGCGAGGCCGGGAAGCTGGAATGTCCAAAGGTTGAGGCGTGCGTAGAGGTCTTCGCGGAAGGTGCCGTCAGCAACGCATTGCGCAAGATCGCGATTGGTGCCGGCGATCAGCTGGAAATCGCTTTCCGTTTCGCGATCGGCGCCGACCGGCAGGAAACGCTTATCCTCGATCGCGCGCAGGATCATTGCTTGTTCGTCGAGGCCGAGTTCGCCGATCTCGTCGAGGAACAGCATGCCGCCGTCGGCCGTACGAAGCAGCCCGGGGCGGTCCGCCGCCGCGCCGGTAAAAGCGCCTTTCCTGTGGCCGAACAGTGCCGACATCGCGCTGTCGCCGCGCAGGGTGGCGCAGTTCACTTCGACGAACGAGCCGCTGACTTGACGCTTCAACTTCTTGAGTTCGAAAATGCGGCGGGCAAGCTGGCTTTTGCCCGCACCGGTCGGCCCCATCAGCAGAATCGGCGCGCGGGTGCGGCTGGCGACCTGCTCGATCTCGTCGATCATCGCGTTGAACGCCGCGTTGCGCGTATCGATGCCGGACTTGAGGAACGACGTGCTTTCCGCGCTCGCCACGGCGAAGCGGGTGGCAATGGAATCGTAGCGCGACAGGTCGAGGTCTATCACGCTCCACGTGCCCGGCGCGGTTCCATCCACCCGCTTGCCGGGCTGCGTCTGGAGCAGGCGGCCGGGCAGGTAGTTCGCTTCGGTCAGCAGGAACAGGCAGATCTGCGCGACGTGGGTGCCGGTGGTGATGTGGACCAGCAGGTCCTCCGTTTCCGGGTCTAAGTTCAGCGTAAGCGCAAAATCGAGCAGCTTGCCGTAGACTTCCTCGAAGTCCCAGGCGTCCTCGAAATCGATCACATGGCGCTCGACATGCGTTTCGGGCGAGACCGAGGCGACATCCTCGCACACATATTCGGCGAGGCGCCGGTGAGCGTTGCCGTGGATCATGACGAAGCGGTCGACACGCAGGTCCTCGTGCATGGCGAGCGCGACTGAGGGCCGCCATTTCATCCAGCGCGAGGGACCGAACTTTGAAGCGTCTAGCGTGGAGCCGAGAAAGCCGATGACGGTGGTGGGTTTCATGCGAGAAGCTTATATAGATTTATACATTAAGATAAATATCGATCATACCTTGCGGGCGCTGTATTGCGTGCATTGAGATGGCTCTTGCTTAAAGAGCCTGAAAATCCGCCATTTTCAAAAATTTCTCTGCCTCTTCCAGCCATTTGGCACGCCCTCTGCAATATCATTGGCACCGGGCCGGTCGAACAGCCCGGTGCGAGGAAACGGGAAAGTGGGGCGGCTGGAATGGGCTGGCCGCCTCAAGCCCCGAAACGAAGGATTTGTATCATGGCTCTGAAGCGCCTTTTTGCCAGCACCGCCTCGCGGTTCCTGCCGCGCGCAGATGCCGTGAACGAAGCGGGCGGTGTGGCCTATGCCTATGGCCCGGAAGCCAAGCTGGCCCAGGTTGCCGCTACCGGCACGCTGGCCGATGGCTTCTACTCGAGTGCGGAGACCCAGCTCGCCGATGTCGTGCTGGCGGCCAAGGATGTCGATCCGGAATGGGTCACCAAGTGCGCGGTCTATTCGCGCCAGTCGGGCGCCATGAAGGATATGCCGGCTTTGCTGGCTGCCTATCTGACCATGGCCGATCCTGACCTGTCGGTGCGCGTGTTCAAGCGCGTAATCGACAACGGCCGCATGCTGCGCACTTTCGTGCAGGTCATGCGCTCGGGCCAGGTCGGGCGTGCCTCGCTGGGCTCGCGGCCGAAGCGGCTCGTCCGCGAATGGCTGGAGCAGGCGTCGATGGCGCAGCTGATGCAGGCAGCGACCGGCAACGATCCGAGCCTGGCCGACGTGGTCAAGATGGTCCACCCGGCACCGGCCTCGGCTGAGCGGCGCGCCTTTTATGGCTGGTTGATCGGCAAGCCTTACGATGTCGCGGCACTGCCGGCGGAGATCGCTGCATTCGAAGACTGGAAGCGTTCGCCGCAGGGCGAACTGCCCCCGGTGCCGTTCGAATGGCTGACCGCTTTCCCACTCTCGGCAGAGCAGTGGGGCGTCCTTGCAACTCGTGACGGCCTTGGCCGCATGGGCTGGCAGGCGCTGCGGATGAACCTCAACACGCTGGCGCGCAATGGCGCGTTCGCGGTGAACGGGGTCACCGAAGCGGTCGCAGCCCGGCTCGCTGACCGCCAAGCGATCGCCCGCGTGCGCCCGATGCCCTATCAGCTGATGGTGGCATTGGGCCAGGTGGGTGACGGTGTGCCGTTGGCGGTGCAGGCAGCGCTCGAAAGCGCGCTCGAAGCATCGCTGGCCGGTGTGCCGAAGCTGGAAGGTCAGATCGTGGTCTGCCCTGACGTGTCGGGTTCGATGGGTTCGCCGGCAACGGGCTACCGCAAGGGCGCCAGCTCGAAGGTGCGCTGCATCGACATCGCCGCGCTGGTCGCAGCCGCCGTGCTGCGCCAGAACCGCGATGCCCGGGTAATCCCGTTCGAGCAGACCGTGGTCAAGCTGAAGCTCGACCCCCGTGCCCGTATTGCCGTGAATGCGGCGAAGCTGGCGGGGGTCGGTGGTGGCGGGACCAATGTCTCGGCTCCGCTGGCGCTCCTCAACAAGGAGCGGGCGCGGGTGGATACGGTGGTGATCGTCTCGGATAACGAATCCTGGGTCGATCCCTCGCGGCGCGGGGCGACGGCGACGATGGCGGAGTGGAACAAGCTGAAGGCCCGCAACCCTGGCGCGAAGCTGATCTGCATCGACATCCAGCCTTATGGCTCCACACAGGCCAAGGATCGTGAGGACATCATGAATGTCGGTGGCTTCACCGACGCGGTGTTCGACGCAATGGCGCGCTTCGCCAAGGGTGAGACGCGCGACTGGGTTGAGATCGTTCAGAATACGGAGGTATGAAAGAATGGGTCACGGCGAATGCCGGAAGGACTACATCAGGATCTGACCGGCGCGGGTTCGAATCCCGCCTGCCCCTTCGAAGCAGTAGCTCAGCGGTAGAGCATCAGACGCCGAAAGGCGGTTGTCTTTCCAACTCTCGTCGCCGTGACCCTTCACCAGAATTCAGGAATTGCCGTGGCGAATGCCGGTGGGACTACATTGGCTCCAAACCGAAAGGTAAGGTCCGACGAGTAAAGCGCCCCATGAGGAGCAATCCGATGGGGAGATGCGGGTTCGAATCCCGCCTTGCCATGTAGCTTAAGGACCGCGTCTCACCATCCCTTGTCGCCACGGCAACCCCAATTCACGGCGAATGCCGGGTAAGGACTACATCCTGTCACGATGCTGGTCGCGGGTTCGAATCCCGCCGGGTCCACCATGTGCGGGCCCGTAGCTCAGCGGATAGAGCGGCGCCCCTTGTGGGCAATGTCTTTCCCACACCTCGTCGCCGTGAAACCGTTCAATGCTGGCGAATGCCGACGGGACTACATCGGTAAAGGCCGAAAGGCCGAGCGGTTCGATTCCGCCCCGGAGCGATCTGGGATGTCTCGTCAAATCTCGTCGCCAGTACGCGCAATATGTCGGCGAATGCCGGCGGGACTACAGGGATAGAGCACTCACCTTTGAGGTGGGAGGTCGGCGGTTCGAGCCCGCCCCCGGAGCAATCCGGAGTAGCTCAGGAAAAACGTCTCGCCACTTTTCGTCGCCGGCACCTATGATTGTTTCAAGGAGATCGGCCATGACCGACACGACTTACGAATTCCGGCATGTCGAAGGCGGCGTGCCGATCAAGATGTGGACGCGCGGCGTGCCGGTCGACGACAAGGCGCGCGATCAGCTCTCGCGCGCGGCGCAGATGCCGTTCATCTTCAGGCACGTCGCGGCCATGCCCGACGTGCACGTGGGGATCGGCGCAACCGTGGGGTCAGTTATTCCGACCAAGGGCGCGGTGATCCCGGCGGCCGTGGGTGTGGACATCGGCTGCGGCATGATGGCCGCGCGCACCTCGCTGATGGCGCATGACCTTCCGGACAACCTGGAGGGAATCCGCTCGGCGATCGAGCAGACCGTGCCGCATGGGCGCGATGTCGGGCGGGGCAAGCGTGACAAGGGTTCGTGGGGTTCCCCGCCCCCGGCGATTGTCGAGGCCTGGGCCACACTCGTCGCTCGGTTCGAACGGATCTGCGAGATGTTCCCGCGGCTGAAGAACACCAACAACCTGGTGCATCTCGGCACGCTGGGCACGGGCAACCACTTCATCGAGCTGTGTCTCGATCAGGAGGCGCGCGTGTGGGTGATGCTGCATTCGGGCTCGCGCGGGGTGGGCAACGCCATCGGCACGTTCTTCATCGAACTGGCCAAGCAGGACATGCGCAAGTGGCACATCAACCTGCCCGATGAGGACCTCGCCTACTTCCCGGAAGGGACTGACCACTTCGACGACTATGTCGAAGCGGTGGGCTGGGCGCAGGACTTCGCGGCATTGAACCGGCGTATGATGATGACCAACGTCATCGCCGCGCTGCGTTCGGTGATCGCGAAGCCGTTCGAGGCCGAGCTGGAAGCGGTGAACTGCCATCACAACTACGTGACGCGCGAGAACCACTTCGGCGAGAATGTGCTCGTCACCCGCAAGGGGGCGGTGCGCGCGGCGAAGGGAGCGCTGGGCATCATTCCGGGCTCGATGGGCGCCAAGTCGTTCATTGTGCGCGGACTGGGCAACCCGGAGAGCTTCGATAGCTGCTCGCACGGGGCCGGACGCGTCATGAGCCGCAACGAGGCCAAGCGCCTCGTCACGCTCGATGAACACGTCCGCGATACCGAAGGCGTCGAATGCCGCAAGGACGTGGGCGTCATCGATGAGACGCCCAAGGCCTACAAACCGATCGAAGCCGTGATGGCCGCCCAGGCCGATCTGGTGGAGATCGTCCATACACTGAAGCAGGTGGTCTGCGTGAAGGGGTGATCCCCCTTCACGTGGACTTCCCGAGGGTGCCGTCATGCGGGACTGGGTGAGTGAATGGAAGCAGGAAGGTCAGCTGTTCATCTGGCGCTATGCAAAACCAAGACAATCTTGGCGCGGGTGGCATTTTACAGCCGATCCAGCTGGCTGCCGTTCGATCAGGAACTTGCTGGATCGGATGCGAGGAGGCGCGGCATGTCATCGCACGCTTCGACTTTCTCCGGTTACAGACGCCGTTTTGAGCGTACCGAATTTTGGAAGCAAATGTGATGGACGCTTCGAAAAGCTCCGGATCGAATATGAGCCAGAGGGCGAAGACCTCGCCCTCGTTTCGAATTGCGAGAGTTTGACCATGACCGTTGGCGAAAAGCGTCTGCGGTTTCTATCCTCGGCATTTGCCGATGTTGAAATCGGCCAAGGCGACTTCGGAATTCGTCCATCCAACGACCGCAAGATCGATCCGTGGATGTTCTGGTGGATGCCCAGGTCGATAAGATAAATGTTGGAATTGAGACAAAGAGAATGATCACGATCGACGGATCGGAAGGCGAAGGCGGTGGGCAGATGGTGCGCAATTCATGCGCGCTGTCGCTCGTAACCGGCGAGCCGTTCCGCATCAGCAACATTCGCGCAAAGCGCTCGAAGCCCGGGCTCATGCGGCAGCATGTGACAGCGGTGGAAGCCGCGTGCGTGATCTCGGGTTCGGAATGCACCGGCCTTGCCGTTGGCGGGTCCGAGCTCGAATTCCGCCCCGGCCGGGTGATCCCTGGCGAGTATCTCTTTGCTGTTGGCACGGCAGGGTCGACCGGCCTTGTACTCCAGACCGTTCTGATGCCGCTCATCCTTGCCGATGGTCCATCGCGCCTCGTTCTCGAAGGCGGCACGCACAATATGTTGGCGCCGCCGTTCGACTTCATCGAACGCACCTTCCTCCCCGTGATCAATCGCATGGGGCCGAGCGTTTCCGCGCGTATCGTCCGGCACGGTTTCTACCCGCGCGGTGGCGGGCGGATCGAGGTCGACATCACGCCTTCGCCCCTCTCGCCGATCGATTGCCTTGACCGGGGCAAGCCGGCGGGCGTCAATGCGCAGGCAGTCTTCACCGGCCTGCCGTTCGAGATTGCCGAGCGAATGTTGACGCGTGCAAAGCGCGACCTGGCCGACTGGCCAGACGATGCCTTTGCGGTCCGGGAGCTGCCTTCAGATCAGGGGCCGGGCGTGATCCTGATGCTGGAGGCGCGCTATGCCAACGTCACCGAGGTCGTCAGCGGCTTCGGCCAGCTTGGCGTGCCTGCCGAACGGCTGGCGAAGACATCAGCCGCGCGCATGAACGGCTATATTGAAAGCGATGCTTTCGCCGGGCCTTACCTCGCCGATCAGCTGGTTCTGCCTTTCGCACTGGCAGGTGGCGGTGCTTTCACGACCGTGAAGCCCAGCCAGCACACGCTGACCGCGATCGATATTGCCCGCCGATTTACTGGCAGAGCCATCGGTCTCGAACAGCAGAACGGTGGAAGTCATCTCGTCAGCTTCGGGTGAGGTGCAGGCTTGGCGATCTATCGCCGGGCCGACCTCACCTGATTCCATCGTTGCGAATGCCGTTCGATTCGCGTAAAGGCCGCGCCGCTCGAACGGCAATTCCGCAGTTCGCAGGAGAAGACCATTGCTGGACCTACGCATCTATTCGGGCACCGTGCCCGCCGCGTTCCAGCCCTTCGCCTAGGCGTCTCCTTCGCCGTGGCAGGGCCTGAGCGCCGCTGCCCGGTTTCCCGATAGAACCGGAAACTGAAAGAGCGACCCCGCGCGTCTGCGCGGCCGCTCGCGAAGCGAGACATTATGAACCAGATTGAGATCACCCGGCGCATGCTGCGCCGGGCCATGCGCGGCATGCCGGCCGCGTCCCAGCAGGCAAAGGCCCTGCTCGAATTCGCCCGCGCCAATGGCGCCGCGCTCTTCGGCCTCAAGGTCGCGGAGGCGAAGAAGCTCGCCTGGGCCGCGCTCAAGCGCGCGGTTGCACAGGATGGACCTTGCGCCGGTGAAAGTGCCAGTGATGGCAGTGGCGTGCTCCGGCTCGCGCGCGAGCTGGCCGTTTTGCTGCGCCTCGATGTGATCGACAGCGCGATCGTCGAAGTGACGTTCGCGCTCGATCGGCTGTGCCTGCCGGGCGAACTCGACGACATCCTTGCCCGCTCCGCCAACGATGTGCCGGCGATGATTGGCGAGGTGGCCGGGGCCGAACCGCAGGACGCTGAGCGGCGGGTCAGGCTCAATCCGCTGTTCCGCATGGGTCTTGTGACGTTTCGCGCGGACTGGCGCGGGCAGGTGCGCCTTGAGACTCGCTGGGCGCTCGAAAACCTGCTCGACCGCTTGCCGGAAACCGAGGCGGAGATCATCGCCTTGATGGTCGGTCCGCGTCACGTCGCAGGCCTGCCCCTTTCCGCCTTTGCGCATGTCGAGGATACGGAATTTCTCCGCCGCCTTCTCGAAGGTACGCGGCGCGAACGCGCTCGCGGCATCAACATCCTGATCCATGGTCCGCCGGGCACCGGCAAGACCGAGTTCGCACGCAGTCTGGCGGCGGCGGCCGGCTTTTCCCTGCACGGCGCGGGCGAGGCGGACGAGGATGGCGACGAGCCGGACCGGCGCGACCGCATCGCCGCCTTCCAGATGGGCCAGCGCCTGCTCGCCGGAAAGGGCGATGCGGCGCTCCTCTTCGATGAAATGGAAGACCTGATCGGTGACGCGCAGCCCGCCCAGGGCGACTGGATGCGCGGGCGCCAGGGCAGCAAGGTCTTCGTCAACCGCCTGCTCGAAACCAACCCGGTTCCGGTGATCTGGACCACCAATGCCATCGGCAATGTCGATCCGGCGATCCTGCGGCGTATGAGCCACGTCCTGAAACTGGACCTGCCTTCACGCAATACCGCCATGCGCATGCTCGACCATGTCGCGCGCGAGGAAGCCGTGACGCCCGGTGATGGCTGGGGGTCATTGCTGGAAAACACGCCAGAAGTGGCTTCGGTGCTGCGCGTCTCCGCGCGCGGTGCCCGGCTGGCGGGCGAAGCCGACGGCGGACTGCGCCCTGCCCGCGCGCTGGCCAAGGCGCTGCGGGGCAGCAGCGATTTGCCGCTGGACGGTCCGGGGCCGATCGATCTCGATCTCTTCGAAACCGACAGACCGCTTGGCCCCTTGTTCGAACGTCTGCGTGAAAGTGAGCATATGAATGTCTCGCTGCTCCTGACCGGCGTCCCCGGCACGGGCAAGACCGCGCTGGCGCATCACTTCGCCCGGACGCTTGATCGCCCGCTGCTGGTGCGGCGTACATCGGATCTTCTTTCCAAATGGGTCGGAGAAACCGAGGAGCGCATTGCCGAGGCCTTTGCCGAGGCGCGGCGCAAGGAGAGCGTGCTCCTGTTCGACGAAGCGGATTCGCTGCTGTTCGACCGCAGCACCGCCCGCACCAACTGGGAAGTCAGCCAGGTCAACGAATTGCTGACCTGGCTCGACCGTCACCCGCTGCCAGTGGTTGCCGCAACCAACCATGCCCAGCGGCTGGACCCGGCAACGCTGCGGCGCTTCGTCTTCAAACTGGAGCTGCGGGCACTCTCGGGGACCAAGGTGGAACAGGCTTTCGTCCGCTTCTTCGGAATAGAGCCTCCAGCATCATTGGTGTCATTGCAGGGCATCACGCCCGGCGATCTTGCCGTGGTTGCGCGCCAGTTGCGTTATGATCCAACCCACGATGGCAACGAGATTGTCGCGCGCCTGCGTGCCGAAGTGGCGGCAAAGCCCGGGGCTAGCCGACCGATCGGTTTTTAAACGGCAAGTCGTCAGCCACGACATTCAACGGCATGTGATATGAACAATCATGTGTTCATGCTCGTGGAGTTGGCTGCTTTCTGAGGGAACTGGCGGCGCATCGGTACAAGGCCGTCGGTTGCGAGCGGTTCGTTAGGCCACGGATTGCCTCAATACAGTATCCCGGCGGGAGCGTTTGGGCTCGGGCGGTTGAATAAACGCCCATAAAATTGCGCGTACAGCATCATAGCAGCCAATCAGCATACTGTGAATCTGGTATCCAGCAGGTGTCGCGCTTGCCGAAGATGCGGTAGCGGTTCCGCGCGATCCAACGATACACCGGGTCCCGTAGCGATCGAGGAACGATGCTCGCCAAGCCCGCCATGGCCAGCCCAAGCCTGTATAGATAGAAATCACAGCGTCACTGTCTCTAAGCACGCTCTCACCCTCGATTACGAGAATGGTGTCGGGATCAGTAGGGTCGATGCCATGACGGCAAAACAGCGCGGAGCCGGTTTTTCCCTGCATCGACGCGAGGCGGAAGCGGCGGTCGCGGTCGTGCGTAAGGATGAACTGGGCGTTGGCCGAGCACAGCACGCATTCTGCGTCGAAAAGGATGATCGGGTGATCGTCAGTCATCGATGAGCTCCATACTGCCAGTGTAGCGGATGACGAAACCCAGCCAGGGGATGCTCACCGGCACGTCAAAGACAAAGCGTCCCGCTTCCTCTCTCTCGATCGCCGGGCAGCGCGGCCTGAGCCACGCGGGGAGCGGTATGCCGAGGAACCGGAAGCCGATGAGCGAGAAGCAGAGCTTTCCTTCCTTGATCGAAAGGCAGAAGATGTTGGTGGTAGGCCCCATGCGCTCCACGATCAGGCCGGACTTGCTGATGAAGTCACTGTGATACGACCGTCCCGCGAATGTCCGGCGCCATCTTTCGCCGTCGCGGCGACGCTCGAATACGACGGTGACAGGAATGTTGGTGCCGGGTGCCGGTAGCTTCAGCATCAGGCACAGGAGAATGGCGATGGGATTGCGGCTGCGGGTCACGACCGCCGTGCCGGTCCAGCGTTGGGTCTCGGTGGCATCGTGCGCCTGGCGCAGAGTCGGTGCGAGCGCTTCAATGTCCTGCCCCAGCAGGCGGCGGAAGAGCGGAAGGTTCACAGCATAATCTCCGGTTTTGCGACCATCAGCCAGAAGATGATGATTACGCCGATGAACGCAGGCCAACCCAGGGCGAACCACCAGCGGGAGAGCTGAAAGTAACGCAGCGGCAAGGCCTGGCCGTCCGGCGTCTGATCGGCAATCCGCCGCATCGCGATCTGGATGGCGACCACCGGCAGCCAGCAGGCGCCTACCAGTACATAAAGGGCCATGGCGGCCACCAGCCAGCCGCTGGTCAGCGGGAAGCCCGCGATCCGCGCCAGCCATATTCCGGTGACGGGTTGGACGATGACGGCGGGTGTCGTGAACAGCCAGTCGGCCAGCACGACATTGCGATTCACTACCCGGCGTGCCTCCAGCGATCCGGCGCGGTTCGCCATCCAGCCATGGAACGCCGTGCCCAGGCCCGTGCCGAACAGAAGCGTGGAGCTGAGAATATGGATGGTCTTGAGCAGGACATAGTCAGCCACGGCGGGCCTCCATTGCATGAACGACGAGCGACAGGCCAAGAACCGCGAGGTTCTTCACCAGCGGACCGAACGGATCGGCCCAGACGTCAGGAGCGGCGAGCGTGAGGATCACGGTGTAACCCAGCATCAGCGCGGTACCCGCAAGCGCCGCGCCACGGACGCGGGCCAGCAGGGCAAGGCCGATGGCGATGTCCGCCAGCGATCCGCTCCAAAGCGCCACTGAGGCCGGCAGGCCCACGAGTCCGACCTTTGCCAGCCAGGTTGAGACGGCGACGGCAGGCGCGAAGGCCAGCAACACCACCCCGCCCGCCAGCCAAACAAGCGCGAGCAGAATAGGAAGGGCTGGCGCGAACGCCTGCAACCGGGCCTCGACCAAATCGGCGGCACAGGCTGGATGGCGGGCCAACATCTCGTCCAAGGCCATCGGATGAAGGCCTGTGGCGTGGGCGAAGGGAGCAACAGCAGCGGTATTGCCGGCAACAAGCATGGACAGGCTTTCCCGCGTCACCGGCCCCACGCCAAAACGTGCAACGAGCGACAGGAACCGCATGGGCAAAGCCAGTGGCGGTGCCGGACGAAGACCGAGCCATCGCCGCAATCCCTGGATCAGTTCGTCAGTCGTGACGGCACAAGGGCCGACCGCGTCCAGCTTCAGCGCTATAAGTCCGGGCCGATGCAACAACCGGAGGGCCGCCTCGACCAGATCGTCGATATAGACCGGCTGCACCTGCCAGCTTCCTTCACCAAGGCGCGGCATGATCGGCAGCGCGGCGAGTGTAGCGAACAGCGCCATGCTGGCACCCCCACGCCCCAGCACCAGCGAGGGTCGTAGGACGGCCCAGCCCATGCGCCTTCCGTCCGGATCAAGTGCCGCGAGATGATCGTCGGCGTTCTTCTTGCTGCGGTGATATCGGGTGACACCTGTATCGTCGGCGCCCAGCGCCGAAATCTGGATCACCCGCTCTACCCCGCTTACCATGCAAGCATCGAACAGGGCGCGCGGGCCGCTGTCATGTACGCCGGCATAGTCCGCACGGTTTCCGATCAATCCAGCACAGTTCACCACGGCGTCCACCCCCCGTAGGCGGCTCGTCCATGCGGACACGTCGTCATGTGCGAAATCGCAGGCGAGGACTGCGGCTTCCGGCCACGTCCGTGCCAGCCGGGCAGGAGCCCGGCCGGCGATCGTGACGCGGAAGCCCTCGGCGAGCAGCCGGCCAGTAACATGGCTTCCGATGAAGCCGCTGGCACCGATCACAAGGACGTGCATGGCCGGCTCCCTCACGCGTCGCGGACTGGACTGCGACTCCACACCGCGTAACCCATGCCGACCAGCGCGAGCAGGATGCCGAACAGCGTGCTCGTCATGGTGCTCTGAACGAGGTCGGGCACGTTGTTGGCGACGCTGCGCAGCGAAACGAAAAGCATTGGCGTGACCACGGTCATGACGGTGGACCACACCGTCCAGAAACGTGAACGCTCCTCCGTGCCGCACAGTTCGGCGAGCAGGATCGATAGCGGTCGCCAGAGCACGACGGCAGCCAGCGTCGAGACAAGAGCAGTCAGGGCATAGGTGATGAGCAAGGCGGCAATCGGTGCAAGCATGGCTTGTCTCCTTCGAGTGGCCCGCCGGAATTGACGGGCGCGAAACCAGCATCGCAACTGGCGTGCCAATTGCATCGGGAGCCGAAGAAGACTGGAAAACCGCCAGATCCATAGCGGTTGGACCCTCGTAAATGTAAACGATGGAAACAGGAAGTCGTGCTATGGTGTTAACGATGGATACGGCACTTGGCATTCTCGCCTATCTGGGCGCTCTGGCGCTGACGGCTATCGCCAGTCTCTTGCTGGCGATTTTCGTCGCGCTGCGTGCGCGGGCGCTGCCGGGCGCGTGGTTGCTCGTGATGTTCCTAGGCGGAGTAGCCTTGTGGAGCCTGGCGCAGGCGGCACCTGCCATGTTCGGATCGGCGGCTGCGCCTTTCACGACAACGCTGATCGCGCTTTCTCCGCTGCCGGCAGCGGCGTTCGTCTATCTGGTCTTTGCCTATGCGCTATCCTCCGCACAGCGGCGTGTCGCCGTGGCGAGCTATGCCGTGGCGGCCTTCGCATCGGTCATCGGGTTGATCTTCGGTGTGGGCGATGTCTTGCCCTGGCGTGGTTTTCCCGGGTTCTTCGTTCCCTCGGTCGTGGGTTGGGGGGTATTGTGTCTCACCGCCGCGCTTTCACTGGCAGGGCATGTTCGGCTGATGCGCATGTGGATCGAGCAGCAGGGGCAGCAGCGCGATCAGGCGCGCGCGGTCTTCGTATCGAGCGCGATCGGCCTTGTTGCTCTGACAGGGTTCGGATTTCCGGCACTCGGCATCGACGCTTACCCTTGGCCTGTGCTACTGCTGCCGTTCTACTCGGTCGCGCTGGTCTATGGCATTGTCCGGCACCGGTTCATGGCGGCGGACTTGTGGGCGCAGCGCGGTCTTGTCTGGCTGCTGCTTCTGGCCGGAGCCGGCGCAGCAAGCGCCTTGATTGCGGCCTTGCCCCTCGCCCTAGCAGGACGCCCGGCCGGGTTCCTGGCGACCTGGGCCGCGCTGGCGGCAACCCTGCTTCTCGGCCTCGCGCTGCTCACGCCGATGAAGCGGCTGGTCGATCGACTGGTATTTCCCGGCGGACGCCTAACCGAAGCGGATATCGCCGCCTGGCGGGATGAACTGGCCGAAGCGACGGATGGTGAAAGCCTGACGCTCCTCGCCAACAGACTTTTGCGTGAGCGGCTTTCCTTGCCGCCGGACGGGCCAGGCCTCAGCGTGACGGGTGAGACTGTTATACTAACCGGATGGAACGACGCTCCGCTGGCGACCCGTCACATCGCTGAACGCTTTGCTGCGCTTGCTGGCGAAGCTGCAAGACGACTTGAGGCCGCGCACCGCCTTGTTGAGGTGGAACGGGAAGCGCGACTGGCCGAACTCGGCGCGCTGGCGGCGACAGTGGCGCACGATCTGCGCAATCCCCTGGGCATCGTCACCATGGCTGCAACTGGCGCCCCCGCCGATGTACGGGCCGAGATTGGCGACCAGGTGGCGCGGATGAACCATCTCATCACCGACATTCTCGATTATGCGAAGGCCTGGACAGTTGCACCCCAAGCCATCGCGGTGGACATGCTGGCAGAACGCTTCGGCATCGCCGCGCAGGTCCCGCAAGGCATGACCGTCACAGCCGATCTCGCCGCGCTCGACCGGGTCCTGAGTAATCTTATCGACAACGCAAGGTCCCTGAGCACGGAAGTTGCGATGTTCGCCGATCCGGGGCCACCCGCTGTTATCGACATCTGCGACAATGGCCCAGGCATCCCGCCGGAGATTGCCGACAGCCTGTTCCGCCCCTTCGTTTCACGCAGGCCGGGCGGAACAGGGCTTGGCCTCGCCATTGTCCGGCGCATCATGGTGGCACATGACGGGACCGTCTCGCTGGCGGAGCGGCCGGGCTGGTCTACCTGTTTTCGCCTGACATTTGGAGCCCCCTCATGATCCTGATTGCAGACGATGAACCGGCCTTCCAGCGGTTGACGGGCCAATGGCTGCGCAGTCTTGGCCATGAGGTTCAGACTGTGGGAGATGGCGATGCGGCGCGCGCGGCGTTCGCGCATAAGCCGGCCGATGTCGTCCTACTCGATCTCTCGATGCCGCCCCATCACGATCCCGAAGCCGGGCTGGCGCTGATCCCCGCTTTCGCACCGGCGCCGGTCGTGGTGATGACTGGCCATGCCGATCATGCCCTCGCGCTCAAAGCAATCGAGGCGGGCGCTTGGGACTTCCTGGCCAAGCCGGTCGATCCCGACATGCTGAAAGTGGTGGTTGCCCGCGCCGTCGAACGCGCGCGCCTTGCCCGTGAGGTGGCGGATCTCAAAGCGCAGGTCGGGGTGGACGAAGACATGGGCCTCATCGGTAATTCCCCTGCCATGGTCGCCTTGCGAGACCTTATTCGTCGCGTCGCGCCAACAGCGCTGCCTGTCATGGTGCTCGGCCCCAGTGGCACGGGCAAGGAACTGGTCGCGCAAGCGATCCACGCGGCCTCGCCGCGCGCCAAGCAGCCGCTGGTGCCCATTCACTGCGGTGCCGTTCCGGCGGATCTGTTGGAAAGCGAGTTGTTCGGCCATCTGAAAGGTAGCTTCACCGGCGCCCATTCGGACCGACCTGGCTTGGTTGAGATCGCCTCCAATGGCACGCTCTTCCTCGATGAGATCGGCGAAATGCCTGCGGCCATGCAGGTCAAGCTGCTGCGCTTTCTGGCAGATGGTACCTACCAACCGGTCGGCGCACGCGAGTTGCGCCGGGCCGACGTGCGCATCATCGCTGCCACGCATCGCGATCTCGAAGCCGCGGTGGCTGACGGCAGCTTTCGCGAGGACCTGTACTATCGCTTGCGCGGTCTCGTGCTGCGGACGCCGTCGCTGGACGAACGGCGGGAGGATATTCCGTTGCTAGCCAGCCTGTTCCTGCGCCGTGCGACGGACGGGGAAGGCAACTTCGCACCGGGTGCGATTGATTGGCTGGCCGCGCGTCGCTGGCCCGGCAATGTGCGCGAGTTGCGATCAACTGTCGAATGCGCCGCAGCGATGGCGCCCAAATCAGCAACCGGTCTGGCGATCGGTGTTGAAGACCTGGCCTTTGCCACTGGAGAGGCATTGTCACCGGCTCCAGCTTCTGAGGCTCAGACCCTGGAGCAGGAGATCGCCGGGCTCGAACGTCGTCGCATTAAAGAAGCGCTGGAGCGGACAGGAAACAACCACACCCACGCGGCTCGCGAGCTAGGCCTTTCACGCGTTGGCCTGCTCAAGAAGATGGACAGGATGGGCTTGCGGTAGGCAGAGGCGAGCCCTCTTTCCTACCGTTGTCCGGTGGTCAGATCGCAGGGAATTCGGTATAGATTTTGACCGAGTCCGAAAAGGCCCGTGGCTGCCTCGAATATGCCACGAAATGCCTCGACGCTGGACGTCCTCGGACATGCTCGCACGTCCTCGGATTCTGGCAGAAGAGGACTCGAAATGGCCCAATAAAGCGCAGAACTCCGCCATTTTTTGAGCGTTTCATGGGGCGATACCCTCGTTGATACCCCCGGCACTTTTTGCCGACGTGGTTCGAGTCCTTCGAAGGAGTTGCAGGCCTGGAAAGGGGTTCGATCAGAAAGATGATTCGGGGATCACGCTTTCGCTGGCTGGACACGAAAGCCTAATTTTCTCAGGACACAAAAACCTAAAAATCGAGCGGTCTGCTAGCGCGATGGATCACCACTTGCGACGCTTGAAGGCCCAGAGGTGGGCGTAAATCTCCGACAGGTGTCCAGCCTTCTCGTGCGAAAAGCCGCGAGCGATCAACATGGCACGCAATTCGTGTCCTGAGAGCTCCTGCCGGCCTTCCCGAACGAACGCATAGAAGCGATCCCAATCCAAGGAATGGAGAGATGCCGTGTTGGCTAGGACGGCAAACCGCTCGAATAGAATCTTGGTCCGAGTTGAGAGCTTGGCTGCCTTGAGAACCGCGTTTTGAACCCTGAAGCGATAGCGGGTGTCGCCAAGCTCGCGCCGGACGCCGTCGCTAAGCGCATTGCCGAACTCAAGCTGATGGACGACGACGTCTACATCTACGACGCGAAGCGCCTCGACTGACCCTCTTCCTCCTGGGCCTGGGCATTGCCGCGGAAATTGGGCTTGAGCAGCTTGGCGCCGTTGCGCAGGCGGTCGAGCTCGTCCGACCACCATTGCATCATCGTGATCCGCTCGTTCCAATATTCGCCGCGGGTATAGGCCCGGCGAACGCCGTCACGCTCGACATGAGCCAGCTGGCGCTCGATCGCATCGGGATGGAACCGTCCGCTCTCGTTGAGCAAGGTCGCCGCCATGGCGCGGAAGCCATGGGCACACATCTCCTCCTGGGCGAAACCGAGGACGCGCAACGCCGCATTGACGGTGTTCTCCGACATCGGCCGCCGATCGGTGCGAAACGAGGGAAAACAGTATCGGCCGGTTCCGGTCAGATCCCAAAGCTCCTCGAACATGGCCCTGACCTGCGTCGAGAGCGGCACGCGGTGGGCGCCGCGCATCTTCATCTTCTCGGGCGGCAGGTTCCAGACCGACTGGTCGAAGTCGAACTCGGCCCACTCGGCTTGCCGGAGCTCACCGGGGCGAACGAACATATGGGCCGAGAGCCGGAGCGCGTAGAGGGTGATGGCGTGGCCGCTATAACCCTCGATCGCGCGCATGAGCTCGCCGGCGCGCTTGGGACTGGTAATCGCTGCGTGATGCTTTGCCTTAGGCACGGTGAGTGCGCCGCGCAGGTCGCCGGTGGGATCTCGCTCGGCGCGCGTGGTGGCGACGGCGTAGCGGAAGACACGGCCCAGCACGCTCCGCATCCGGCGGGCGCTCTCGTAGCGACCGGTCGCCTCGACCGACCGGAGGACGGCGAGCACCTCTTGGGTGGTGATCTTGGCGATCGGCCGGTTGCCGATCTTGGGATAGGCCATGTCGAGCAGCCAGCGGATTTTGCTCAGCGTGATCTCGGCCATGTCCTCACGCTCGTTCTTGGCAATCCATTCCTTGGCGACCGTTTTGAAGGTGTCGTTCTCCTCGACGCGCGCCTTCGCCCGCGCGACCTTGTCCTCATGCGAGGGGTCGAGGCCGGCCGCGACCAACCGGCGGGCCTCGTCACGCTTGCCGCGTGCGTCGGCGAGGCCGACCTCGGGCCAGGCGCCGAAGGCGAGCGTGCGGTGCTTGCCGTGGTGGACATAGTTGAAGCGCCACAGCTTCGAGCCGTTCGGCCGCACGAGCAAGTATAGCCCGGCGCCGTCGGAGAGCTTATAGTCCTTCGCGGCCGGCTTGGCGCTGACCACGGTCGTGGCAAAGAGGGTGGCCATCTGAGGTATCGCCTCCAAAAGGGGAGGAGAACGATACCTTCCGAGATACCCGAATTGTTCTCGATTGGTGCCGTATCCGCCCGGATTTCGCCGGACGGTTATAGCACAGAAATCGACGGATTTCAGCCATTTTTGGGACGTCCTCGGACGTCCCCGGAAGAACAAATGGTGCCCAGAAGAGGACTCGAACCTCCACGCCCTTTCGAGCGCCGCCACCTGAAGACGGTGCGTCTACCAATTCCGCCATCTGGGCACGGGCGGGGTGCTGGATTGCTGAACCCCGCTGGGTAGGAGCGCGCCTCTACGCAGGCGGTGCGGGCTTGTCAACTGGGGTGGTGCGAACATTTTCGGTTTGTCTGTCGAGCCGCGCCAACTGCCCGGTTGCCCCTGTCCCGTCGTTGTGGCAGGGGCAAAAATCGTGTGCCGAGGCGCGGGAAAAGAGGTTCCGCGCGGCTGAGGAAGGATCGGATCTGACCATGAGCCAACCCCCTGCCGCTTCTCCCACCGCATCGCTTGCGGGCAGGATCGTCACCGTGCTGGGCGGCACTGGCTTTGTCGGCAGGCATCTGGCGCAGGAATTGCTGGCACGCGGGGCGCGCTTGCGGATCGCCAGTCGCGATCCGCAAAAAGCCTTTTGTATCAAACCATTGGGAAACCTCGGCCAGGTGCAGTTCGCGCGGACTGACGTGACCCGGCCTGCTTCGCTGGCGGCCGTGCTGGCCGGTTCGGACGCGGTGGTGAACCTGGTGGGCGCCTTCGCCGGCGATCTCGACGCGCTGCAGGGCAAGGGCGCCGGACGCATCGCAGCAGCGGCCAAAGCGGCCGGCGCGGGGGCTTTCGCCCATGTTTCGGCCATGTTGAACGGCACTGAAGCCGACCTGGACTATACCAGAACCAAGGCAGAGGGCGAGCAAGCGGTACGCACCGCGTTCCCGGAAGCGACGATCGTGCGCCCCTCGCTGATATTCGGCCCGGACGACAAGTTGGTGATGATGTTCGGCGCGCTGATCGCCCGGATGCCGGTAATGCCGGTCTTCGCGCCGGAGGCGAAGCTGCAGCCGGTGTTCGTGGACGACGTGGCTGAAGCGATCACCCATGCCCTAGGCGATCCCATCACCCATGGCGGCAAGACTTACGAACTGGCCGGTCCCGAAGTGATGACCATGCTGGAACTCAACCAGCGCATCGCCGCCGCCGAAGGCCGATCGCGCGTGTTCGCGGTGCTGCCGGACGCGGTCTCCAGCCTGATCGCGACCGCGACCGGCTGGCTGCCCGGTGCGCCGATCACCAGCGACCAGTTCAAGCTGCTCAAGGCCGGCAGCACCGCCACCGGCACCCTGCCCGGCCTTGCCGAGCTTGGCGTGTCGCCGCGCCCGCTGGGACTGTTTCTGGACCGCTGGATGACCCAATTCCGCAAGCACGGAAGGTTCGGGGCGAAGAACATCCGCGCGGCCTGACCGCGGCCTTACGCGTCCACCTCGGCATAGTGGCTGGGCGGCTGGATCACTTCCATCCGCTCGGACAGCAACGGGCGGAAGCTCGGCCGGGACTTCATCACCAGATACCAGCCGCGCGCCTGTTCGTGGCTCGACCAGTCGAGCCCGCCCAGGTAATCCGCCACCGAGATCTGCGCGGCGGCGGCAAGATCGGCCAGCGTCATCGTCGAGCCCGCCAGCCAGGGCCGATTGTCGATCAGGTAATCGACGTAATCGAGATAGTCGTGCGCGAGCTTCATCGATTCGCGCAGCGCCTTCGCGTCGGGGGACTGGCGCAGCACCAGGCGCTTCTTCATCCGTTCCAGCAGCAGCGGCCCCGACACGTCATGGAAGAAGTTCTCATCGAACATCGCGATCAGCCGGCGGATTTCGGCGCGCTGCTGCACCGTGCCGCTGATGAGCGGGTTCCGCTCGACGGTTTCCTCGAAATATTCGCAGATCGCGCGGCTGTCCGACAGGACGATACCGCGCTCGGTCTCCTTCACCACCGGCGTGCGCCCAGCCGGGTTCATCGCGAAAAGCCGATCCTCTCCCTCCCATGGGCGCGCGGTCTGAAGTTCGTAGGCGATGCCCTTCTCGGCCATGAGCAGCCGGACTTTCCGGCTGAACGGGCAAAGCGGAAACTGATAGATGTGCCACATGTCGTTTCGATGCCAAAGCCGGACAGGAGCGTCCACCCGGACGGGTTTTCGCGCAGGGACGAAACGCGTGGATAAGTCCGGCGTTCATCGCCAATCGAACGGGCGATTGCCCGCGCTTCAAGCCCGCGAAAGCAGGAACACCGCGTGCTCGGCGCGGAAGTTCGCCGCGGCGGCGCTGCATTTGGTGCCGCCCGAAAGGAACCAGCAGCCCTCTACCTTGATCCCACGCTCCTTCACCAGCGCGCGAAAATCGTCCACGGTCAGGTGGTGGATATTGGGCGTTTCGTACCACGGGATCGGCAGCAGCCGCGTCACCGGCATGCGCCCGCCCCACAGCAGCGAGAGGCGCACGCGCCAGTGCGCGAAGTTGGGGAAGCTGACGAAGGCCTTGCGGCCGATGCGTAGCAGCTCCTCCAGCACCATGTCCGGGCGCATGGTGGTCTGCAGCGTCTGCGAGAGGATCGCGTAGTCCACCGACTTGTCGGGGTAGAAAGCGAGGTCCTTGTCGGCATCGCCCTGGATCACCGACAGCCCCTTGGCGACGCAGAGACTGACATTGGCGGGATCGAGTTCCATCCCGCGCGCGTCGCAGTCCTTCCCGTCGCGCAGGGCCGCCATCAGGGTGCCGTCGCCGCAGCCGATATCGAGCACGCTGGAGCTTGGCGCGATATTGGCGGCAATCACCGCGAGATCGCGGCGCAGCCCCCCCTGCAGGCCGGCAGGCACAGCCGCGTTCACGGGGCGACCCGCAGCATCGCGGCGAATTCGGGCGAAAGGCGTTCCATCACGCGTTCGGGCCGGAGCAGCGGCGTGAAACCCAGCGCAGCGTAGACGCCGTGGGCGTCGGCGGTGGTCAGGGCGAAGCGGCGAACGGTCGCATAGTCGGGATGCTCGACGAACCAGCGCACCATCTGCCGCCCGATGCCCTGGCCGCGAACACTCTCGTCCACCCATACGTCGGCGAGCCAGGCGAAGCTGGCACGGTCCGAGATCATGCGCGCGAAGCCGACCTGGCCATGTCCGGAACGGTAGGCGCCCAGACAATGCGAACCGGCGTTCTGCCGCTCCACCGCTTCGCGCGCGATGCCCGGCGTCCAGTAGCTGGAGGCCAGCCAGCCATGGACGCGGCCGAGATCGATCCGCGCGGGATCGTCGCTCAATTCGATAGCCGAATCAATCACCGGGCCTCCCCCAGGAAACCGGCCACGACCCGGTCTAGCGCCGGCACGTCCAGCAGGAAGCTGTCATGCCCGAACGGCGCGGACAGTTCCATGAAGCTCACCGGCAGGCCGGCGGCGTTGAGCGCGTGGACCACGTTGCGGGATTCGGCGGTGGGATAGAGCCAGTCGGTATCGAAGCTGACCAGGCAATAGCGCGCCCTGGACCCGGTGAAGGCGTTGGCAAGCAGGCCGCCGTGCTCCTCGGCCAGGTCGAAGTAGTCCATGGCGCGGGTGATGTAGAGATAGGAATTGGCATCGAAGCGATCGGTGAACGACAGGCCCTGGTAACGCAGGTAGGATTCGATCTGGAAATCGGCATCGAACCCGAAGGTCTTCTCGGCGCGGTCCTGCAGGCGGCGACCGAACTTCTCGGTCAGCCCCGCCTCGGACAAATAGGTGATGTGCGCCGCCATGCGGGCGACCGAAAGGCCCTTTTCCGGTCCTTTCCCGTGCGCGTAGTAATCCCCCTCTCGCCATTCGGGATCTGCCATGATCGCCTGGCGGCCGACTTCGTGGAAGGCGATGTTCTGCGCCGAGTGGCGCGCGGTGGAAGCGATCACCAGCGCCGCGCGGGCACGCCCGGGAAAGTTGGCGGCCAGGCTGAGCGCCTGCATGCCGCCCATCGATCCGCCGACCACGGCGTGCAGGCTTTCGATCCCCAGTGCATCCAGCAGCGCGACATGGGCGCGCACCATGTCGCGGATGGTGATGACCGGAAAGCGCATGCCCCAGGGCTGGCCGTCCGGCGCCGGGCTGGCGGGCCCGGTCGATCCCATGCAGGAACCGATCACATTGGCGCAGATAACGTGGAAGCGGTTGGTGTCGATCGGCTTGCCCGGCCCCACCATGCGCACCCACCAGCCGGGCTTGCCGGTCTTCGGATGGTTGGAAACGACATGATGATCGCCGGTCAACGCGTGGGTAATCAGGATCGCGTTGTCCCGGGCCGGGTTCAGCGTGCCGACGGTCTCATAGGCGATGCGCGCGCCGGGCAGGCTCTGCCCGCCGTCGAGCGGCAGCGGCTGGGCCAGTTCGAGCAAGTTGCTCTGGTCGAGGATCGGGGCGGTCGCCATGATGATTTCGCCAAGTGGGGAACCGCCCTTCGGGAGTCAATCGCGGCCCGTCAATCCCCTACTGTCAATCGCTGTCTCGCTGGGCTAAAGGCGCGCCCGTCATGACCGAAACCGAAACCCGCACCAAAGCCCCCCGGACACGGCCCACGCCCAAGCCCTGGATCGAGGCGATCCATGCCTATGTACCGGGCAAGTCGAAAGGCAAGGACGGGCGGCCGCTCATCAAGCTTTCCGCCAACGAGAACCCGCTGGGCACCAGCGAAGCGGCGCTGGCCGCGAAAGCGCAGGCGCCCTCGCTCTATCCCGATCCGGACAGCACCGCGCTGCGCGCCGAGATCGGCGCCCGGCACGGCATCGATCCGGCGCGCGTGGTCATGGGCACCGGATCGGACGAGCTGCTCAACCTCGCCGCGCAAGGCTATGCCGGGCCGGGTGACGAGGTGATCTACGTGCGCTTTGGCTTTTCGGTCTACGATATCGCCGCGCGCCGCTGCGGCGCGGTGCCGGTGGTGGCGCCGGATGCCGACTATGGCACCGATGTCGACGCGCTGCTGGCGCTGGTGACGGCAAGCACGCGCGTGGTCTTCATCGCCAACCCCAACAACCCGACCGGATCGTTCCTGCCCCGGGGCGAGATCGCCCGCCTGCACGCCGCCCTGCCCGCGGACGTGCTGCTGGTGATCGACCAGGCTTACGGCGAATATGTCGCGCCCGAGGATGACGACGGCGCCCTGGCTCTGGCCGCCGCGCACGAGAACGTGCTGGTCACCCGCACGTTCTCCAAGATCTTCGGCCTGGCCGGCGAGCGCATCGGCTGGGCCACCGGCGCGCCGGGCATCATCGCCACGCTCAACCGCATTCGCGGCCCCTTCAACGTCTCCGGCACCGGGCAGGCGATGGCGCTGGCGGCGCTGGCCGATCCCGCCTTCGTCGAGGCCAGCCGCGTCCACAACCGCGACGAGCGGGCGCGCTTCGTCGAGCGGATCGACGCGCTGGGCAATCTGGGCCTGCGTGCGTTGCCGAGCCAGGCGAATTTCGTGCTGGTGCTGTTCGAAGGCAGGCTGACCGCCGAGGCCGCCTTCGAAGGCCTTGCCGAACGCGGCTATATCGTGCGCTGGCTGCCGAACCAGGGCCTGCCGCAAGCGCTACGCATCACCATCGGCAAACCCGCCGACATGGACGCCATAGCGCAGGGCCTGCGCGAAATGGCGGAGGCGGCGAAGTGAGCGGCCGCCCGGGCGCTTCATTCTCCAACGACGGCGTCGTCACAGCCCGCGAATTTTCGCGCGGAGGCGCGGAGACGCGGAGAGAGAAGCGAAACAAAAAAAGCATGCAGAGACGCAGAGACGCAGAGATGTTCCGTCGTACCGCAGGTCTCCTGCCATTCGTTGCTCGCTGTAAAACGCGTCGTGGCGACGGAAAGCGGCTGCGCCGCGAAACGTGTCTTCTCTGCGTCTCTGCGTCTCTGCGTGCATCAGCCCAAAGCATTCTCTTCGAGCCTCACCGCCTGTCCTTGAACCCATTCACGGTATACGCGTCTGAACGCGATGGCGCCGCCAGGGGATGCTGGGCATGACCTTCCGCCACGTCGCGATCATTGGCCTCGGCCTGCAAGGCGGCTCGATCGGCCTGGCGGTGCGGGAATTCCTGCCCGGCGTCGTCACCACCGGCCACGACATCTCACCCGAGTACCGCGTCCGCGCCGCCGAGCGCGGGCTGGTCGGCAAAGTCTGCGAAACCGCGGTCGAGGCGGTGCGCGGGGCCGACCTGGTGATCTTCTGCGTGCCGCCCGGGGTCATGGGCGAAGCCGCCGCCGCCGTGCGCGACGCCATGCCGGCCGATGCGCTCGTCAGCGATGTCGGCTCGTCCAAGCAGGCCATCGCCAAGGCACTGGGCGAGGCGCTACCCGATCACCTGGTGATACCCGCCCACCCGGTCGCCGGCACCGAGAACTCGGGGCCCGACGCGGGCTTCGCGCATTTGTTCCGCAACCGCTGGTGCATCGTCACCCCGCCCGAGCAGACCGACCTGCTGCGGCTCAGCGCGCTCGTCGAATTCTGGGAAGCCCTGGGCGCCAATGTCGAGATCATGACGCCGGAACACCACGATCTGGTGCTCGCGGTGACCAGCCATTTGCCGCATCTCATCGCCTATACCATCGTCGGGACCGCATCGGACCTGGAGGACGTGACCCAGGGCGAAGTCATCAAGTACTCGGCCGGCGGCTTCCGCGACTTCACCCGCATCGCCGCTTCCGATCCGACGATGTGGCGCGACGTGTTCCTGTCCAACAAGGAAGCGGTGCTGACCATGCTGCAACGCTTCACCGAAGACCTGACCGCGCTGCAGCGCGCGATCCGGGTGGGCGATGGCGACACCCTGTTCGAGCACTTCGCCCGCACCCGCGCGATCCGCCGCTCGATCATCGAGGAAGGCCAGGACGATTCCCGCCCCGACTTCGGCCGTGCCGATCACGAAGGCGGGCAAGGCTGAGACCAACCCAAAGGCAAAAACGTCATCCCGGCAGACGCGGAACCGTAACCGGTCCCGGTTTTCACATTTCTACCCGTTCAGCGCATTGATCGCCGCGCGCACCCTTGCCTCGATCTCCTCACGCGGGAGACCGGATTCGATCCGGGTGCCGACGCGGATGGTGATGGTGCCCGGCTTTTTCCAGCGGCGGTGATAAAGCCGGCCGCTGTTCACCGCCACCGGCACCACCGGCAGGTCCAGCAGCTTGTAGAGCCCGGCGAAGCCCGATTGCAGCGGCGGCCGCTGGCCGGTGGGAACGCGGGTGCCTTCCGGGAAGATCGCCAGCGGCCGATGACGCGCCGCGAACTTGCGCGCGTCGCTCACCATCTTGCGCAGCGCCCTGGCGCCTTCGCCGCGCTCGACCGCGACGATGCCATAGTGCCGCGCGGCGCGTCCCCAGCCAGGAATGCCCACAAGCTCGACCTTGGGAAAGGGCACCGGCCGGTCCATCAGCGCCGGCAGGTCGATCGCCTCGAAGAAGCTTTCATGCTTGATCGCGACCAGCACGCCGTCGTTCGGCAGCTCACCTTCGATCACCAGCCGGATGCCCAGCAGCCAGCGCGCGCAGGCGCGGTGGTACAGGCTCCAGGCCCGCACCACCCGGCGCAGCGGTTCGTCGCCGATCATCACGGCCACGAAAGCAGCCAGCACCAGCAACACCGTGCCCAGGTAGAAGGCGGCGTAGAACGCCAGGCTGCGCAGGACGTCGACGGGAGTTGTTCGCATCACCGGCCAAAAAGGTTCAACGCGGCCCGGGCCAGCAGCTTGTGATATTCGAGCACCAGCGCGCCCAGGCTCGGCTGCGAGGGCACCGCGTCGCGCTCCAGCTTGACGTCACCGGGCAGCTCGCGCGCCAGGTCCAGCGCGGCCCGGCGCATATGCCAGTCCGCCGTCACCAGCCGCACCGAATGGGCCCGGTGCTGGACGACCCATTGCGCCGCCTCGACGGCGTTGGAGCGGGTATCGTAGGCCTGGTAGCCCAGCGTCACGCAGCACTTCATCAGCGCGGCCGACACGCCGAACTCGGCGGCGAATTCGCGCGGCTTCACTTCGCGATCGACTCCCGAGACCAGCAGGCGCGGCGTCCCGCCGGATTTGAGCACGTCAAGCGCGTGCTCGATCCGGCCCTTGCTGCCGGTCAGCACGATGATCGCGTCAGTGCGCGCGTCGCCAGGCAACGGCCCCGGCAGCGCGACGGCGAACCAAAGGAACCCGAGGAGCCAGATCAGCACGATAAAGGCGACGAAGCGGCGGAACATTGTGAATGCTTATATACGTTCTGATGCCGACTAAAGCATCTTACGCAAAGCGTGGAGAACCGTAAGGCGCGCGGTAACCATTGCCAGCAGCGTGGAAAGCAGCGGCACCAGCGCCAGCAGCAGCCAGTCGCTCCAGGTCAGCGCGCCATTGTCCACGAGGCCGGCGCCAAGCCCGGCGAAGCGCCGGCCGAGCACGAGGATCACCACCAGCGCCAACGCCAGCCCGACGGTGCCGCCGCCCGCCGCGTCATAGCCGATCGAACGCTGGAAGACGCGAGCGATCTGCGCATCGGTGCCGCCCAGCAGGTGGACGATCTCGATCACGTCGCGATTGGCGCCCAGCGCGGTGCGCGCGGCCAGCAGTACCGCCGCCGTCAGCGCCAGTGCCAGCAGCGCGACAAGCGCGATGGCCAGCACCTGGAGCGATACCATGGCGTCGAACACCGGCTTCAGCCAGTTCGACTGCGCATCGACCCGCGCCGACGGCGCCACCGGTTTCAACGCCTGCTCGATCGCCGCCAGCTGCGCCGGGCCGGCCGCGCCCTTGAGCCGCACGTCGATCAGCGCCGGCACCGGGATCGCCGCGCCGGTGGCCGTGGCGATCCCGGTGCCCAGCCATGGCTCGATCAGAGCGTCAAGCTCAGCCTGCGGGACCAGCCGCAACCCGGCCACGGCCGGCATCGCCTTGATCGCCTCCACCGCCCGCACGGCCTCCTGCTCCCGCACGTCGGGGCGCGGTTCGATGATCTGGACGGTGACGCCGCCCTCGATTTCGGCCCGCGCGGCGGAGACCGCGTTGCCGAGTGCGAAGCCGGCGGCGAGCGCGATGGCCGTCATCGCCACCATGATCGCGATGACCCATGGCATCGGCCCGGACATGCGCGTCTGCGGGATCAGTTCCGCATCCCCGGCGGCGAACAGGCGGCCCATCATCCCGAAGTCTTCCGGGGCGGGTAGCGCAGCGCGCCGGTAGGGTCGGAAAGACGGCCACGGTCCAGCCGCATGATGAGGCTGTCGGGCACTTTGCGCAGCAGGTCGAGGTCATGGGTGGCCACCACCACGGTGGTGCCCTGCCGGTTGAGCATCTCGAACAGACGCATGAGCTTCAGCGCCATTTCCGGATCGACATTGCCGGTCGGCTCGTCAGCCACCAGCATCGCCGGGCGGGCGATGACCGCGCGGGCGATGGCGACGCGCTGCTGCTCGCCGCCCGAAAGCGTCGCGGGCCGCGCGTCGAGGCGGTCGCCCAGGCCTACCCAGTCGAGGATGTCGCGGACCGGACCGGCAAGGTCCCGCTCGAGATGGCCGGCGACCCGCAGCGGCAGCGCCACGTTGTCGAAGGCGGACAAATGCGGAATCAATCGGAAGTCCTGGAACACCACGCCGATCCGCCGCCTGAGCTGCGGCAGCCGGTTCCTGGGCATGGTGATGGCATCGGTCCCGAACATGCGGACCGCCCCGCGCGAAGGACGCTGGGCAAGATAGAGCAGCCTGAGCAGCGAAGTCTTGCCCGCGCCACTGGCCCCGGTCAGGAAATAGAACCGACTGGAAAACAGCGTGAACGTCAGGTCGCTCAGCACCTCGCGATCGGTGCCGTAGCGCAGGCCGACATTGTCGAAGTGAATGATTTCCCCGTCCGCCGTCATGCTCGATCTGTTAACCATGCTCGCCGGGTCCGAACGGGCGGCCTAGCGGCTATAACGACCAATGTATGTGGAAAAAAGGGCAATAGACCGCGAACCCACAGGTCCAAAGCTTGTCGCGTGCGAGTCAACCGTGCTTATGAGGGCGATCATGATTATCGCCTGCCCAGCCTGCTCGACGCGCTATGCCGTACCGGACAGTGCGATCGGGGTGGACGGCCGCACCGTGCGGTGTGCCAAGTGCCGCCACAGCTGGTTCCAGGAAGGTCCCGCGCTCCAGCTCGAAACCGCGCAGGCCGCACCCGTTTCCCGGCCGGCGGCGGTTCCGGTTCCCCCGGTCGCGCCGGCTTCCCCGCCGCCCGCCCCGCCGCGTCAGGAGGCCCGGCAGGCGCCGGAAGCGGAACCCGAAGCCGGGCCGCGGATCGGCGCGCCGGGTGGCTATGCGGCCGAGCCGGATGAAGAACCGCCGCCACCGCCGATGGCCGCACCGCGCCAGTCCGGACGCGCGGCCATCTACGATGACGGCGACCCCGGCCGCCCTGCAAACCACGGACCGTCGAGCTTCGATTTCGCGCCGCCGTTCCGCCCACGCCGCAACTGGACCAAGATCGGCACCTACGCGGCGGGGACCTTCGCGGTGGTGACGCTGGGCCTGACCGGCGTGATCGCCTGGGGCGGGCTGCCCGACTGGGTGCCGATCCCGCGCGCGACCTTCCAGCGGGCCCAGCCCGACCTCCAGCTCGACTTCCCGAGAGCCCGCCAGGACCGCAAGCCCCTGCCCGACGGCAGCGAGTTCTTCAGTGTCAGCGGCACGATCAGCAACATCGGCAGCGAGGCGCGCTACGTTCCCTCGCTACTGGTCGTGCTGCGCGACCAGCGCGAGCGCATCGTCTATGAAAAGGAAATCGTCCCGCCCAAGCACAAGCTCGCGCCCGGCGAAACGCTCACGATCAACGAAGCCCTCACCGACATCCCCAAGGCCGCCAGCGCCGCGGAGATCGGCTGGAAGCCGGATTGAGCGATGACGCCATCGAAAGAAACCCGAAAATAAACTTCGGCGACTCGCTTGCAGCCCCCGAATCCCTTTGCTAATGGCCCGCTCCTGCCAAGGGCCGGATGCAATCCGGCCCGTTGATTTAGCGGTCGTGGCGGAATTGGTAGACGCGCAACGTTGAGGTCGTTGTGGGCGAAAGCCCGTGGAAGTTCGAGTCTTCTCGACCGCACCAATCCCTTGAATTCATCGATGAAATTCAAGGGGTTAGTGGGATGGTAATAGGCCAGACCACCTTTTAGGCCACCTTAGATTACGCACTCGGGCGGCCCGCTATGCGCGGCCATGTTCACCCCATTTGCGACTCGCCCCGATCCTGATAGCGTCAGCCCACCTCGGGGTTTGTCGTAACCGGGGCATCGCGATGCTCTCTTCATGGGAACATCGTGATGAGGATACTATCAAAGCGTCAGCTCAAGGAGCTCGTTCTGTACTCACCGCAGCACATCGCACGATTGGAAATGGCCGGGCAATTCCCCAAGCGGGTACACCTTGGCCCTAGCCGAGTGGGGTGGGTTGAGGCTGAAGTGCTCGATTGGCTTCAAAAACGGTTGGATCGTCGAGAAGCGCCTAGCCGACACTCCTTCTGAAGGAGCGGGTGGCCGGGTGTGCACAGCCCGGCCACCCATTTTTGGCCGATAGGAGAATGTCCGGTTCGGAGCTGGAATGGTGAGATAACTGACACTCACACCGCAGCAACTCGCGACCAATTGAATCCATTCCGGGGCTGACGCTTGAACGTTCGCTCACGCCGGAACCGGTTGTTTGCATGCTATCCAGCAGCCGGACGGTAGTGCGCCTAAAGCCGGCCAGGACGCAAGGAGCTACTCGGAGGGCTAATTGGTTAGTCTAGAAGCGTGCCGCTCATTTATCCCAAGATCTGGGCCGCGCCGCAAATCTGCGTTAAGCAAGCTATGTTCACGCAAACTTTGAACAGCTACAAAGTTGAGTGAATTACAAAAAGGGGGGGCGTATGGCCAAAGCCGTAGGGAAGAGCGGACCGATCACGGTCTGCGTGATCAATCTGAAAGGCGGGGTCGGCAAGTCGACCATCACTGCACTTTTGAGCCGCTATGCATTCAACACCCGTGGTAAGGATGTGCTCGCCATTGATCTCGATCCTCAGGCCAATCTAAGCCAGGGTCTCATGCATCAGACCTACTCGACTTTTCTCTCGCAAAAGGGTGGCTCGATTGTCGAAGTTTTTGCCGACTATATGCCACCGCAGGGTGGAGGCGGGCCTCAGCCTCTCACGGCCGAGGCAGTCACCGAGCTGATCCTTGAAAAAGACGAACGGCGGCTCGACCTCATTCCATCGCGCTTCGATTTTTCCGATGCACTGACCAATGCGGTGCGCCCCGACCCGCGCATCCTCGCCAAATTCCTGTCGAAGAATTTTAAGAGCAAGGATCTCATTCTGATCGACTGCTCGCCCACAGAATCCGTGTTCACAACCGCCGCCTATCACGCCAGCGATTATGTTTTGATCCCGGTAAAGCCCGAGTTTTTCGCGACGATTGGCTTTCCGCTGTTGGCAGAATCGCTCGCGAATTTTCGGAGGAACAACAAAGGACACGCGATCGATGTCGCTGGCGTCGTGATCAACAACGCCTTCTATGATGGCGGGAACGACGGTGGTCCGGAGAAAGGGAGGGCCATGCGCGCAATCACGCAGGAATGCGCGAATAATGGCTGGCACATTTTTTCGAAGCAAATGTACCACTCGCGGGGCTATCCCAAATTGATGCGCGGGGACTACAGCTATCCAGGCGACGCAGCGTTATTTTGGACGTTTGCGAGCGAATTCTTCGACCATCTGGGATTGTGAACCACCGTGGCCAAGCTCAACCGTGATGAAATCCTCCGCGGCCTGCTTCAAACCCTCGTCGATGGATGGGGAAAGGGCGCGATCTTGGAGGCGCTCGAGGCGCTGGATACAGCGACGCCTGGAGATAAGCATAGACGCGACAAGCACTCGGTCGAGGATAGGTTCCGGGGTGTCGAGGCGCTAGTCGCCGAGATGGAGATGTCACCCGAACACCGACGGCTCATGACAGACCTCGCCAGACGCTTTGACGATGGGCGCGCCTTTCCTAGAATCGGCGATGTTCGCGGCTTCCTCCTATCGCACCAGCAAAATGCCACCGATCTGAAAGGCCGCACCCAGGGCTTCAGGCGCATGTTGCCGATCCTGACGCGCATGTCGCCCAAGGGATTGGAGAGGCTCATCGCACGCTCGCACCATTCCGGCCCGGCCGACCTTGGCGAAATTTCCGATGCCATTCGCGGAGCCGGAGAGGATTTACGCGGCAAGCCTCAAGCAAGAGCAGAGACTGTGGAGCCCGTCGATACTCAGGAGGTCAATACGCCAGCCGAGAACGCGGAACCCAATGCGAATTCCTCTGTGGCACCGGAGCAAGGCGCCGTCCCGCAGAGCAACCGCACTAAACGGAGGCGGGGGCAGGGTTACGATATTAAAGGGGCAAAAAGGTCCTGAGCTCCGCTGCGGTTGAACCTGTTCGGCAAGCGAAACCGGACAGGCAGATTTTGGGGGGCGTCAAACCGGCCGTGAAACGACGGGCTTGGGCGCGAAGCTGCCGCGTACCTCTATCCCCATCTCGTAGCGCTTTCGCTCCCCATCCATTGCTGCACATGGCTGCGCATCGCGTCACCCACTGCGGGCGGCACCGACCGCGACTTCATAATGAATCCCGTATATTCAATATGAATCTACCCTCACCCTAGACGTCATCTCGAATACCCTTGACCATTTTGGCGACTCCCGTCTCAATAGCGTCGGGCAACAACGGGGGCATTCCATGGAACTGCTTTTTAAACGGGAGCAAACATCCGGCAAGATGGGCCGGATCAACTTCAAACTGTGGGGCAAGCTTGAAGTCAGTGAAGACGAGCAGGCGCTCATCACCCGATATCGCTTCGATGAGTCCGTCCTCATCGGCTCGGACGATTCCGAGCTGTTACGGAAGTCCGTCAAGCTCGGCGCCATCGTCTTCGTGATCGCCGCCCTCCTGCTGACCTACATGGGAGGCGCCGCCGTCGGATTTTGGGGAGGCGTCGCGGCCGGTGTCGGCGCCGGCTACTGGCTCATGAACGAAAAGCGCGAGACCATTTTCGTCAAGGATATGCTGCACGGCCGCAACTTCACCTGCGAGAGCGTGGTGGAGCTGGCGAAAAAGGAAGCGTGGCTCGAAGGGGCCTGCGGCGTGTTCCGCCAGGTCATGGAAAGCGCCAAGCACTGGGATGGCGTCGAGCGTCACACCATCGATCCCTTGCCAAAGGAACAGGCCAAGGACCTCATCCTCAGGGCCGCCTGACATGGTCTGGCGCATCGGCGCGCGCGTCCATGCCCTGGCACACGGGTTGTTCAAGCCGAGTGAGGCGGAACTAGTTCGCCAGCAATGGAACGACGTGGCCGGCCTGTTTCGGCAGGCTGGCCTCTGCGACCCGTCAGACCGCACGCGGCTTATCGGCACGATTGCGGATGGCGTCACGGAACGCCTCGGCATACCGGCGGACCACGAACAAGCCGATGTCATTGCCGAATTCAGTGAGCGCCTGTTCGACTACGAAGGGCTGTTTCTGTTGCCCGAGGTCGATTGGAGCCGAGAGCGCACCATTGCCGAGCTGTGGGACATCCGGGAGGAACTCACCCGCCAGCGCGGCTTCGTGAGCGACTTCGATGAGAACCGAGAACTGCTGGAGCTCGCCTGCGCCGCTATCCTCGATCCACTCTATGTGGCTTGCCCGGCTTTGCTCGACGAGCCGGACGACACGGACGGCATCAGCGTGCCCACGAGCCTCCTTCACAGCATCAGCGATCTCGGGACTGTGACGCAGGCCATGCAGGGCGTCGCCTTTGCCGAAGATATAATCGAACGCGGATTGCTTGCGCGGCTCAACAATCGACTGGAGCGCAATCTGGTCGCGGCGTCCGGTGGCAACCTCGCCGACCCCCGCAGCTTCACCCGCTCGCTCAGAATGCCCGAGCAGTGTGGGCGGCGAAGTCGCGCTGAAAGACGCTTGCGCCGCGGCGTCATGGCCGGGGTGACGGGGCCGCGGGACCAGGCGCCGGAAGCCGAGCCGCCGCA
>NZ_FOOR01000011.1 GCF_900113255.1 Novosphingobium sp. CF614 | reverse complement strand
GACCTCAAGGCATGGCAGCGCAATCCCGATCCCAAACGGGCCAGAGCCCTGCGCGCCCGCTTCGATCGCATCTTCACCAGGCTCACCGGCAACGTGATGCTGGACCGGCTCCTGACGCGTCTTCATCGTCAGAAAGCCTCGCTGCTGCGCGTCCTCGAGTGCCCCGAGATCCCGCTGCATACCAACGGTTCGGAAAACGACATCCGGGCCTTCGTCACCAAGCGCAAGATCTCCGGCGGAACCGTCAGCGAGGCCGGAAGGATCGCTCGCGACACCATGATCGGCCTCATGAAAACATGCGCCAAGCTCGGGATCTCGTTCTACAAGTTCCTCGGTTGCCGCTTCGCCGTTCCCAAAGCACGACACATTCCCTGGTTGCCAGACCTCGTCATCGCAGCTCAGGCATAAATGCCCCGGGTTCTGCCCCGGTTACGTGCAATTCGGAATAATACACTGAAAAATAATCGTTCTATCCGGTAAGCTGTTGATCTAAATCCGCCGGTATCGAAAGTACCAGACCTTAACAGGGCTTTGAACATCGCCAGCGGCGGCCATGCCGGCTCGCCCTTGGCTGCCGAATAGAGTGGATCGAGCAGCATTGCGACCTGGCTCCAGTCGATCAGCGATACCAGCGCCTCGATCGACGAAGCCGCCCGCTCGCGCCCTGCAAAACCAAACTGCTCCTGTCCAATCGAACGTCGCGCCACCTGCCGCTCTCCTCCTGGGAAAGCCTATAGAATCAGCAATCAACGCTCCTGTCTACGACCACCCGCGCACAGGTCTCATAACGCATGCTCGTATTACTGCGGCACCGGCAGCGGAGCCTCCACGGTTGCCTTGGCGCTGGCATCCTCGGCGGCGTCCTGTTCGGCCTGCTGGCGCTTCTGTTGTTCGAAATAGGCTTTCTCGGCCTCTTCAACGCGTTGCTGCTGGGCGGCCGCATCAGTGTCGATGGCCGAGAGGCGCTTCTGGCGTTCGGCGGCGATCAATTCGCTGAACTTGACGTCGCTGCCGTTCTTCTTCTCGGCATAGGCGCGATCGATCAGCTGCTGGGTGCAACCGAGCGAACCGCCCGCGCCGACCGGCGAGCAGCTGAGGGTCCCGAAAGCGCCGACCGTTTCGTAGGCTTGGACTTTGTTGGTCCAGGCATCCGCCTTGGGCGAATCGATCCCACGCAGCGGTGCGGGAATGCGGTAGCGTTCCTCTTCCGGCTTGCGGGCGCAGACCGTAATCTCACCCTCGGCCGAGGCCGGGCAAGGGTCCTCGCCATAGACGATAAGCTGGTTGACCTTCTCGCCGTCCGGGCTCCCGGCCTCGTCCTGCGCGGCGGCGGGCATGGCCGTCAAAGCCAAGCCCGCCAGGAGCAGGCCCGAGGCGACAAGGGCGGCGGCAGTCGGACGGCGCGGCATCGGCATGCTCCAATCAATCGAATTGCTGTGTTTCAGGCCCCTTGATAGGGGCGCCCGGGGTTGAACGATAGCTTAAGCATGGTCCGGCACCTTGCCCACGATCAAACAAACCCGCGGATCGTCAAATCCGCTCCGAAAGCTTGATGGCGGCGCGGCAACCCAGCCGGATTGCGTTGAACAGCAGCGGATAGGCCGGCGCCTTTTCCGCCCCCGCCGCCAGCGCCGCGTCGCGGTGCTCACGCTCGTCCTCGCGGAATTCACGAATCGCGTCGCCAAGTTCGGGGTCTTCGCCGCCCAGCTCATCGAGCTGCTCGCCATAGTGCCGATCGATCTCGGTTTCGATCGCGGCGGTGCAGGCCATGGCCGCTTCCGGACCGATCAGGGCCGTCACCGCGCCAAGGGCGTAGCCGGCGGCGGACCATACCGGCTGCAGCAAGGTGGGACGCACGCCGCGCTTTGCCATCATCGCCTCGAAGCGGGCACGGTGATCGGCTTCCTGCGCGGCCATGCCCGCGATTTCGGTCGCCTGCGGCGCGCGGGTGCCCATCACGGCCAGTTGCCCCGCATAGATGCGCGTGGCGCCGTACTCGCCCGCCTGGTCGACACGCAGCATGCGCGCACTTCGGGATGAGGTCATGATCGCACCTTTCCGCCACCTTGTCCGCCACCTTGCGCCAAGAGAACGAACACCGCCAGCGCCCCGGCGGTGGAAATGAGGAAGTTCCAGCCCGCCAGCGATATTCCGAACAAGGCCCAAGGCGCCACGTCGCAGCGGATCACGGGGGCGCTCATGATCGCTTCAAGCGGATCGCCGCCCGCCGCGAAGGGGCTCGCGGTGCAAGCGGTCAGGCCTTTCCACCAGCCGTACTCGACCCCGGCATGAAACCCGCCGATGAGCCCCGAAACGAGGATTCCCAGCGCCGCCATCGCCACCAGCGGCCGTACCGGGCGCCAGAAGAAGGCCAGCGCGGCGAAGGCGATCGCGAACATGTGCGGATAGCGCTGCCACCAGCACATCTCGCAGGGGTGCAGGCCGAATCCGTACTGGCTGACATAGGCTCCGCCCAGCAGCGCGGTGGGAACGGCCAACGCCAGCCAGCGGGCAACGCGCAGCGGCGTGGCGACGGGAATGGCCATTGTCTCTGCCCTCTGGTCTGCCTGTGTCCCGTCCGTCAGTCCTTGCTCTGGCCCTGTGCGGCGGCGAGCGCGGGCTTGCCAGCGGTGCGTTCCAGCGTGCTGATCGCATAGTGCAGCTGGAAGTCGGTAATCCCTTCCTTCTTCAGTTCCTCGGCGGAGACCTTGAAGCGCGGATCGTCCATCTTGTCCGTTTCCAGCTCCTTGTCGTCGAGCGACGCCTCGTTGATGAGATGGCCGCGCAAATCCGATTCGCGCACGGCGCGCTCGGCCCGGGCACGCGCATCCGGATCGGAGAGCTGCGGCACCTTGATGTCAGGCACGATGCCGCCTTCCTGGACCGAATGACCCGAAGGGGTGAAATAGCGCGCCGTGGTCAGCTTCACCGCGCTCTTGGGATCGAGCTGGATGAACGACTGGACCGAACCCTTGCCGAAAGTGCGCTCGCCCATCACCACCGCGCGGTGCTGGTCCTGGAGCGCGCCTGCGACGATCTCGGAAGCGGAGGCCGAGCCGGCATCGACCAGCACCACCACCGGCAGGCCCTTGGCGACGTCACCCTTGAACATGGATTCAGCACGGTAGAACTGGTTCTCGCTGGCCAGGCGCCCGCGCTGCGAAACGATGTCGCCCTTGTCGAGGAACAGGTCCGACAAGGCCACCGCCTCGTCCAGCGAGCCGCCGGGGTTGGACCGCAAGTCCAGCACCAGCCCGACCAGCTTGCCGCCGCCCTTGAGCGCCGCCTGCTTCTTGAGGTCGGCAACCGCCTGGTTCACATCGTTGCCGACATTGCGCGAAAACTCGTTGACGCTGATGACACCGATATTGTCCTTGAGTTCCCAGGTCACCGGTTCCAGCTCGATCACGCCGCGCGTCACCGTCACGTCGAAGGGCTCGTCGCGGCCCGGGCGATAAATGGTCAGCCGGATCGCGGTTCCGGCCGGTCCGCGCATCTTCTCCACCGCCTCGTCAAGGTCGCGCTCGTAATAGAGCACGCCGTCGAGATGCGTTATGTAATCGCCGGCCTTGAGCCCCGCCTTCTCGGCCGGGCTGCCCTTGAACGGCGAGATGATCTTGACCGCGCCGTCGTCCTCGATGACGGAGAGGCCAAGGCCGGTGTATTTGCCGTCGATCATCGTCTCCAGCCGCTGGAGCGAGGGACCGTCGAGATAGTTCGAATGCGGATCGAGGCTGGCGAGCATGCCGTCGATCGCACCCTTGAGCAGCTTGTCATCGTCCACCGGGTCGACATAGTTCTGCTTCACCAGCTCGTAGATGGTGAAGAGCTTGTCGAATTCGTGGTTGGCACGGCTGTCCACCGCAGCCAGCCCGGACGTCGCCGCAGGGAGCACGGCGACGGCGGAAACCAGCAGCGTGGCGCGCATCAGGGGAGCGAGTTTCATCGGGCGATATGCCTCTCGTTCTTCACGTCCACCCTACACCGGGCGGAGTATTCGCGCCCGATCCTATCGATCCTTCGCGGCAAATGCCAGCGGCGCGCGTTGCAGGAAGCGACGGAAACGGGATTCGCATCATAGCGAGCGAATATATTGCAGGGGGTTAACGGGCTCACCGTCGCGGCGCAATTCGACCATCACCTGCGGCTCGCCCGGGCCGGTCATGCCGAGGGGCGATCCCGCGACCACGGTATCACCCACCGCCACGTCGAGACGGGCGAGGCCGGTGACCAGCGAAGTCCAGCCGCCCTCATGCTCGATGATGACGATGCGCTCATAGCCGCGATAGGATCCGGCAAAGGCCACGCGGCCCGGCGCGGGGGCGACAACTTGGGCATTGGCGCGCGTCGCCAGCACCAGCCCGACCGAACGCGCCTGCCCGGGCACATCCTCGCCGAAGCCGGTCAGCACCCGGCCGGTCGCGGGGAGCATGTAGCTGGGCAGCCCCTCGGGCGGCGGCGTGAACTGCGAGGCTTCCAGGACTTGCGCCTCTTCGGGGCGCGGCGGGCGCATGATCGGGCCGGGCAGCGCCGCCAGCTGCTCGCGCAGCTCGCCCTGCTTGCCCACCTCCTCCACCAGCTCGCCAAGGTCGCGCGCCTTTTCCGCCAGGGCCAGCGCCCGCTCGCTCTCGCGCGCGGCTATGCCGGATGCTTCGCGGCTGGCCAGCCGCTGGCCCGATTCGATGACGGCGAGCTGCCTGCGGCGCTCCCCCATCTCGTCCTGGGCCTGCCGCAATTCCATCGTGGCCGCCTGCGCCTGCACCTCCAGCACTTTCGCGCGCTGAAGCTCCGCTCGCAGGTCCGCCGTGCGCCGTTCCACTTCAGGCAGCATCGTATCGAGCAGCGCGCGCATGTAGACCGCGTCGCGCACCGTGCCGGGGCGCAGCAACGCGAGCACCGGGGGCCGGCGTGAAAGGCGCTGCAACGAACCGGTCAGCCGCACCAGAGGCTCCTGCCGCTCGGCCAGCCGCGCGCGCAATTCGGCCCGCTGCGAGGCGATCAGCGCGATCTTCGCCCGTTGCGCGGCGATCGCCGCCTCGGTCTCCTGGATGCGCGCCGCCACCGCCGCCGCCGCGCGCGCGGTCCGGTCGGCCTTCTCGGTAACCGCGCGCGCGCGCGCTTCGAGCTTTTCCGCCCGCCGGCGCGCCGCCTCGCCTTCGCGCCGGGCGGCCAGCATATCCTCCTGCGCCCTGGTCGCATCGACCGCCGGATCGAGCACGGCGAACGCGCCCTGTTGCGTCAAGGCCCGGCCTGCCAGCACGGCGACGATGCAGGCGGCGGCAATCAGGACGGGGCGCGTGACAGGCTTCACGGCGGATTAACTAGGACAGCGCGAGTCCCGCGGAAAGAGGGAACCGGCCACACGCACGGGAAGAAGGGACCGACGCACTCGATGCCGGCCCCTTCCCCATTCCGCCGAGGGGCGGTTTCGCGTTATTTCGCGGCGTTGACGTCGTCGGTGGTAACCGGAGTTATCTTGATTTCGACGCGGCGGTTGAGCGCGCGGCCTTCCGGCGTCGCGTTGTCGGCAACCGGGTAGTTTTCGCCCATGCCCTGGGTCTGGATGCGGGAGGAGGAGACGCCGCGGCTAATCAGGTAGCGCGCGACCGAATCGGCACGGCGTTTGGACAAGTCCATGTTGTAGGTTTCCGAACCGGTCGAATCGGTATGGCCGTAAACGTCGATCAGGCTGTTGGGGTACTGGACCATCGACTGTGCGACTTTGTCCAGGCTTGCCTGGAACGCTGGGCTGATCGCGGTGGAATCAACGGCGAACGTCACGTCCGGCAGATTGACCAGGATGCCGTTGCCTTCCTGCGAGACGTCGATGCCCGAACCGGCGGTCTGCTCCTTGAGCTCCTTGATCTGCTTGTCCATCTGGTAGCCCACGACACCGCCAGCGACGCCGCCGATGCCCGCGCCGACGATGCGCGCGGTCTTGCCGCCGATGACGCTGCCCAGCAGATAACCCAAGCCCGCACCGCCGATTCCGCCGATGGCCGTGCGCGAAACCTTCTTCTCTCCGGTATTGGGATCGGTGACGCAGGCAGACACCGCGATGAGCGACAGAATCGCCGCTGCCGATGTAATCAGGCGCGATTTGTTCATGATTATGGCCCTTCCTCTGTATGAACCTTGCCCGGTTTCTGTGTGGTAGTGAACATGAATGGCAAATGGATGATGGTGTCAGAACACGCCTGGGAACCTTGTGTTCCCTCTGGCGCTCGCAGGCGGCCGCGACGATCGAAATGCAAGCCGCCCTTCGCGAACGCGGCAATCTCTGCTAGCGCTGGCATATTGTGACGCCATTCCCCTGGACCGACCTCTTCATCATCGCCGGCCTGATCCTGCTCAACGGTCTGTTCTCGATGTCGGAGCTGGCCATTGTCTCGGCCCGTTCGGCACGCCTCAGGGTCGCGGCCGAGAAAGGCAGCGGCGGCGCCAAGGCCGCGCTCGAACTCGCGGCCGATCCGGGCAAGTTCCTGTCGACCGTGCAGATCGGCATTACCCTGATCGGCATCATCGCGGGCGCCTATTCGGGCGCGAGCCTGGGCGGGCCGGTGGGTGAACGGCTGGTGATGGTGGGCGTGCCCGAACGCTTCGCGGCGGAGGCGGGCTTTGCGCTGGTAATCATCGCCACCACTTACGCCAGCCTGGTGATCGGCGAACTCGTCCCCAAGCAGCTGGCGCTGCGCTTGGCGGAGCCGGTGGCGCTCGCCATGGCTCGGCCGATGGTCTGGCTGGCCCGGATGATGGCCCCGATCGTCTGGCTGCTCGACAAGTCGTCGGGAGTGATCCTGCGCCTGTTCTCGATCCGGGGCGGCGGCGGCGAGCAGCTGACCGCCGAAGAGCTGCACATGATCTTCGCCGAGGCCACCCGCTCGGGCGTGATCGAGGAAGAGGAACGGATGATAATGACCGGCGTCATGCGCCTGGCCGACCGCCCGGTGCGCGAGCTGATGACCCCGCGCAACCAGATCGACTGGATCGATCTCGACGCCGACGAAGCCGCGCTGCGCGCCAAGATCGAAGCTTCGCCGCATTCGCTGCTGCCGGTAATCGACGAAGCTTCGCCCGACAATGTGGTCGGCATCCTCAAAGTCAGGGAAGTGCTCGCCGCGCTGGTCGCTGGGCGCCCGGTGGATATCCGCGCCATGATGCGCAAGGGCGAAGTGATCCCCGATCAGCTCGATGCCATGGACGCCTTGCGCAAGCTGCAAACCGCCGAAGTGGCGATGGCCGCGGTGCATGACGAATACGGCCACCTTGAGGGGCTCGTCACGCCGTCGGACGTGCTGGCGGCATTGGCGGGCACTTTCGTCAGCCACCGCGACGATGGCGACGAGCCGCTGGTGGTCGAGCGCGAGAACGGATCGCTGCTGGTTTCGGGCGCGATGCCCGCCGATGCGCTGGCCGGCCGGCTGGAGATGGCCCTGCCCGAGGATCGCGAGTTCGCCACCGCCGCCGGCTATGTTCTCGCCGTGCTCAAGAAAGTGCCCAAGGAAGGCGAGCATTTCTTCGACCAGGGCTGGCGCTTCGAAGTGGTCGACATGGACGGCCTCAGGATCGACAAGATCCTGGTCGAGCGCGAGGACGACGAACACGGCGAGGAAGGGGTGTCCGGCGACTGACGCCGCCGGCCCAGGCAGGCCCGACGTCTTGGTCGGTGGCTTCGCCGCCCTCGCAACGACCCCTCCCGACGACAAGGGGGGAAGGGGGAAGGGGAACAAGAGTTCCGATCAATGGAATCCGGCATTCCTCGCGGATCGTTTGAAAGGATGGCCGTTTCGGCTCCTCCTCGCCTTGACCCAAAGGAAAACCCCGGCCGTTTCCGACCGGGGTTTGCCGTAATCCTGCGATGCAGCGCGGGTTCAAAGCTTCGAAGTCAGCTCCGGCACGGCGGTGAACAGGTCCGCCACCAGGCCGATGTCGGCGACCTGGAAGATCGGGGCGTCCTCGTCCTTGTTGATGGCGATGATGGTCTTGGAATCCTTCATGCCGGCAAGGTGCTGGATCGCGCCGGAGATGCCGACGGCGATGTAGATTTCCGGGGCGACGATCTTGCCGGTCTGACCGACCTGATAGTCGTTGGGCACATATCCCGCGTCGACCGCGGCGCGGCTGGCGCCGACCGCCGCACCGATCTTGTCGGCGAGCGGCATGATATATTGCTCGAACGTGGCCGAGTCCTTGAGCGCGCGGCCGCCCGAGACGATGATCTTGGCGCTGGTCAGCTCCGGACGCTCAAGCTTGGCAAGCTCCGCGCCCACAAAGCTGGACAGCCCCGCATCACCCGGACCGGCGACATCCTCGATGCCGGCCGAACCACCGGTGGCGGCGGCCTTCTCGAAGGCGGTGCCGCGCACGGTGATGACCAGCTTGGCATCGCTGCTCTCGACAGTGGCGATGGCATTGCCCGCGTAGAACGGACGCGTGAAGGTCTTCTCGCCCTCGACCGAGAGGATGTCTGAGACCTGCATCACGTCGAGCAGCGCGGCGACGCGCGGCGCGACGTTCTTGCCGGTGGTGGTGGCGGGCGCGAGGAAAGCGTCGTGGCTGGCCATCAGCTCGGCGATCAACGGCGCCAGGTTTTCGGCCAGGCCGTGACCGTAGGCGGCATTGTCGGCAAGGTAGACCTTGGCGACACCGGCGATCTGCGCGGCGGCCTCGGCCACGGCGCGGCAGCCGGAGCCGGCGACGAGCAAGTGGACCTCACCCAGCTTCGAGGCGGCCGTGACCGTGGCGAGCGTCGCATCCTTGAGCGACGCGTTGTCGTGTTCGACCCAAACGAGAGTCTTCATGTTCATGCTACTCCCATTTCCTTGAGCTTGGCGACGAGCGCATCGACGTCGGGCACCTTGATGCCCGCCTGGCGCACCGGCGGCTCGGTGACCTTCAGGGTCTTGAGGCGCGGGGCGGTCTCGACGCCGTAATCGGCCGGCGATTTCACGTCGAGCGGCTTCTTCTTCGCCTTCATGATGTTGGGCAGCGAGGCGTAGCGCGGTTCGTTGAGGCGCAAGTCGGTGGTGACGATCGCCGGCATCGCCAGCTTGACCGTCTCGAGGCCGCCATCGACCTCACGCGTGACCGAGACGCTGTCCCCGTCGATCACCACCTTCGAAGCGAAAGTGCCCTGGGGCCGGCCGAGCAGCGCGGCGAGCATCTGGCCGGTCTGGTTCGAATCGTCGTCGATCGCCTGCTTGCCCAGGATCACCAGGCCGGGATTCTCGTCACCGACGATGGCCTTGAGGATCTTGGCGACCGCGAGCGGCTCGACCTCGTCGTCGGTTTCGACCAGGATCGCGCGGTCGGCGCCCATGGCGAGCGCGGTGCGCAGCGTTTCCTGCGCCTTGGCCGGGCCGACCGAGACCGCGATGACCTCTTCGGCCTTGCCCGCTTCCTTGAGACGGATGGCTTCCTCGATCGCGATCTCGTCGAACGGATTCATGCTCATCTTGACGTTGCTCAGGTCAACGCCGCTGCCGTCGGACTTCACCCGCGGCTTCACGTTGTAATCGATCACCCGCTTCACGGGGACGAGGATTTTCATTGCGATCAGTCCTCTCACTGCGGCGCGGCAAGGGGTTTAACCGCGCGATTAAATCGGTCGGAGGCCGCTATTGCGCCCCGCGCGCCCGGCGTCAAGCCTTCGTGCCGTCGGATCGCGCCGATGTCACGGTGCAATTGACATGGGCCTAGAAGGCAATCCAGGGCACGGCGCCGGCGTGAAATGCGCGCGGCGGAGACCGGTGTGATCCCCGCCGCGGTAACGATCTCGCCGCGCGGCGCCGGGGCGCGGCGATCAGGCCGCCTTCTTGACTTCGGCGACGATCTTCTGGGCGGCATCACCAAGGTCGTTGGCCGCCACGATCGGCAGGCCCGAATTGGCCAGGATATCCTTGCCCTGCTGGACATTGGTGCCTTCGAGGCGGACCACCAGCGGAACCGAGAGGTTCACGTCCTTGGCCGCCGCGACGATGCCCTCGGCGATGATGTCGCACTTCATGATGCCGCCGAAGATGTTGACGAGGATGCCCTCGACCGCCGGGTCCGACAGGATGATCTTGAACGCCTCGGTGACCTTCTCCTTCGAAGCGCCGCCGCCGACGTCGAGGAAGTTGGCCGGGAAGGCGCCGTTGAGCTTGATGATGTCCATCGTCGCCATGGCCAGGCCCGCGCCATTGACCATGCAGCCGATGTTGCCGTCGAGCTTGATGTAGGCAAGATCGTACTTGCTGGCTTCGATCTCCGCCGGGTCTTCCTCGGTCTCGTCGCGCAGTTCCATCACGTCGGGATGGCGGTAGAGCGCGTTGGGATCGAAGCTCATCTTGGTGTCGAGCACCAGCAGCTTGCCGTCCTTGGTCTCGACCAGCGGGTTGATCTCGAGCATCGCGCAGTCGAGCGCCACGAAAGCGTCGAAAAGCTGCTTGGTGAGCTTCTGGGCCTGCTTGTTGAGATCACCGGTCAGCTTGAGGCCGAAGGCGACGGCGCGGCCGTGGTGCGGCTGGAAGCCCTCGGCCGGGTCGACGGTGATGGTGGTGATCTTCTCGGGAGTCGAGTGGGCGACTTCCTCGATATCCATGCCGCCCTCGGTCGAGGCGATGATGGCGACGCGGCCGGTCTTGCGGTCGACGAGCATCGAGAGGTAGTATTCCTTGGCGATATCGACACCATCGGTCACATAGAGACGATTGACCTGCTTGCCGGCTTCACCGGTCTGGATGGTGACCAGCGTGTTGCCGAGCATTTCCTTGGCGAATTCTTCCACTTCCTCCACCGACTTGGCGAGGCGCACACCGCCCTTGGCGTCGGGACCGAGTTCCTTGAACTTGCCCTTGCCGCGGCCGCCGGCGTGGATTTGGGCTTTCACGACATAGAGCGGCCCGGGAAGCTGCTTCGCGGCGGCAACCGCTTCCTCAACGGTCAGGGCGGGGATGCCGGCGGGGATGCCCACGCCAAACTTCGCAAGCAGTTCCTTGGCCTGGTATTCGTGAATGTTCATCGCTGAATCGCTTTCTGCTGGAGTTTCGTAGAAAGGCGCGGGGAGCCGGCGTTTTTTGCAGCGCCGCATAAGCACATCGCCGCGCGCTTGAAAAGTCCCGTTCCCCGCGCGATTTCATCGCCACGGCCCGAAAGAAGATTTCCCGAATGATCGATCGCCACAGACTCGAAGCCATCGTCCGCGAAGCCGGGCGCATCGCGCTGGCCGGCTGGCCGGGCGACGGCCATGTGCTCGACCACTGGGAGAAGTCGCCGGGCAATCCGGTCTGTGCGATCGACCTGGAAGTGGATTCCTTCCTCAGGCACGAACTGCGCGCGCTGCTGCCCGCCGCCGGCTGGCTTTCAGAGGAAACCACCGACGCGCCCGAGCGGCTCGGCGATTCGCTCGTCTGGCTGGTCGACCCGATCGACGGAACCCGCGATTTCATTCGCGGGCGCGATGGCTGGGCGGTATCGGTGGCGCTGGTCAACAATGGCCGGCCATTGTTCGGCCATCTCTATGCCCCGGCACGGCGGCGCGACGAACAGGGCGAATTCTGGTTCGGCGAGGCCGGCAAAGGATCCTGGCGCAACGGCACGCGGCTGGCCGCCAGCCGCCGCCAGTCGCTCGCCGGTGCACGGGTGCCGGCCCGCAAGCTCGCGCCCGAGGATATCGACCTGCAAACAGTCGACCAGCCCAATTCGATCGCGCTGCGCATGGCGATGGTCGCCGCCGACGAGGCGGACCTGCTGGCCACCCTGCGCTGGGGCTACGAATGGGATATCGCCGCCGCCGGACTGATCGCCCGCGAAGCCGGCGCCGTCGTCACCGACGCCTTCGGCCAGCCGCTCAACTACAACAAGCACGACCCGCGTGCTTTCGGCGTGCTGGTCACATCCTACGCCATCCACGGCGACGCGGTGGAGCGCCTCGCCGACCGGGCGCGCAAATTCTCCGCGTGACGGGCAAAGCGGCGTGGACGCGCGGCGCACGCGCCGGGTCGCTCACCTGCTCAGCCCGACCGGTGATAGGGATGTCCCGCCAGGATCGCCGTCGCGCGCCATAGCTGCTCGGCCAGCATCGCCCTTGCCATCAGGTGGGGCCAGGTCATCCGGCCCATACACAAGAGGTGATCGGCCCGGGCGCGGGCTTCGTCGCCGTGGCCGTCGGCAGCGCCGATCAGGAACCGGCATTCGCGCACGCCTTCATCGCGCCAGCGGCCGAGGAGGGCGGCGAATTCCTCGCTCGACATCGCCTTGCCGCGTTCGTCGAGCAGCACGTCGCGGCTGGGCGTCTGGGACGGGGGCGGTATCTTGCCGCCCACGTCGGGAAGCTCGCTGTGCCTGAACGGCCAGGTGATGCGCCGGGCATAGCGCTCCAGCAACTCGGCCTCGGGCGAGCGGGCGATCTTGCCCCTGGCGATGACGTGTAGAAGCATGGCCTTGGCATGCACGGCACCACGGCGCCGATCCGCGCTTGATCCTCTCTATTGACCCGGCCCCTTCGCGGCCGGGCTATTCCTCTCGGTCAGGCCGCACCGGACGGTCCGTCGAAGCCCCACATCCTCTCGAGGTTGTAGAAGCTGCGCACTTCCGGGCGGAAGAGATGGACGACAACGCCGCCCGCATCGACCAGCACCCAGTCGGCCGCCGGCAGACCCTCTATGCGGGGATTGCCGAAGCCGCCGTGTTTGAGCCGCTCGCCGAGTTTCTGCGCCATCGCGGCAACCTGCCGGGTCGAACGGCCCGACGCGATCACCATATAGTCCGCAATGCTGGATTTGCCTTCGAGGTCGATGGTCACGAGTTCCTGCGCCTGATCGTCGTCAAGGGACTGCAGGACAAGGGCCAACAGCGGATCGTCGCTTTCGACCATCGCCGGGGGCGTGATGCCGGTCGAAACCGGCTGTAGGTGTGCCTGTGGCATCTAGTTGGGTACTGCTCCTTTCAGGGATCGTCCGGGCAGGATGGAAACCATCGTCCCGTGCTCGATCGTGTGCTGGGTATGCCGGATGGGCAAAAGAAGGGCCGCTGGGCCGTTCACGCTGCCGTTCCGGGGATGGGGCGGTGCGTGACGGCGTCGCGCGAAAGTCCGGTAGGAGACTTCCGGGCCCAGTCCGGATCGGCGCGGCGCAATGCCGTTGCCGACCGCGTGTCGGGATCGAATCGCAATGTCACTAGCGCGGGTGCGCTCCACCTTTCCGGATGGACCAGACTGGATCGGGGCCTCCGGATTCGCCCCAAGCAGGCCATCGCGGGGCTCGCGAGGGCAGCAGCATCATACCCTGGACGCGCGATCACCGCAATCGGCATCAATTTCGCAATGTCGCGCCAGTGTTTCCACTTGTGGAACTGCGCAAGATTGTCCGTTCCCATCAGCCATACGAAGCGCCGCCGGGGATAGCGCAGCAGCAGCGCGCGCAGGGTATCGACGGTAAAGCGCGTGCCCAGTTCGCGCTCGATCGCGGTGACGCGAATAGGCGCACGCCGCGCCTGCCTGCGCGCCGAGGCGACGCGCGTGGCCAGCGGCGCCATGCCGGCGGCGGGCTTGAGCGGATTGCCCGGCGAAACCAGCCACCACGCCTCGTCGAGCGCAAGCGCCTTCATCGCGAACAGGGTGATGCGCCGATGCCCGCCATGCGCCGGATTGAAGCTGCCGCCCAGCAGCCCGGTGGCCGGGCCGCGACGCTTGCGCACGGCCATCCCGTTCAGGGACGCGCCTGCCCGCTGCCGCGCACCTGCCATTTGTACGTGGTCAGCCCCTCCAGCGCGACCGGCCCGCGAGCATGAAGACGGCCGGTGGCGATCCCGATCTCGGCACCGAGGCCGAATTCCCCGCCATCGGCGAACTGGCTGGAGGCATTGACCATGACGATGGCGCTATCGACTTCGACAAGGAAACGCTCGGCCGCCGCTTCGTCGCCGGTAACGATCGCGTCGGTGTGGTGCGAGGAATGCGCGGCGATGTGTTCGAGCGCCGCGTCGAGCCCATCCACCACCGCCACCGAGAGCACGGCGTCGAGATACTCGGTATCCCAATCCTCCTCGCTGGCGGGCAGCACGCGGGGGTCGAGCGCCTGCGCGCGGGCATCGCCGCGCAGCTCGCAGCCGGCATCGAGCAGTCCCGCGACCACCGAGGCGCTTTCCGGGAACTGCGTGTCGAGCAGCAGCGTCTCCATCGCCCCGCAAATGCCGGTACGGCGCATCTTGGCGTTAAGCGTTACCTTGCGCGCCATCTCCGGATCGGCGGCGGCGTGCACATATGTGTGACAGATGCCGTCAAGATGCGCGAGCACCGGCACCCGGGCGTCGGCCTGCACACGCGCAACCAGGCTCTTGCCGCCGCGGGGCACGATCATATCGATGAGCCCCGCCGCGGTCAGCATGGCTCCGACCACCGCGCGGTCCTGCGTGGGCACCAGTTGGATCGCGGCGGCGGGGAGGCCGACGTTTTCCAGCCCTTCGGCCAGGGCCGCGCGAATCGCCCCGTTCGAATGCAACGCCTCGCTGCCTCCGCGCAGCAGCACCGCGTTGCCCGAACGCAGGCACAGCGCAGCGGCATCGGCGGTAACATTGGGGCGGCTTTCATAGATGATCCCGATCAGGCCGATCGGGATGCGCACCCGGCTGAGTTTCAGGCCATTGGGCCGTTCGGTCGCTTCGATAACCTGCCCGACCGGATCCGGCAGGGCGGCGACCTGCTCCACCGCGTCGGCAACGCCCGCCAGGCGCGTGGCATCGAGTCGCAGGCGGTCCAGCATGGCGCCGCTCAGGCCCTTTGCCTCGCCGGCCGCAAGGTCGCGCGCATTGGCTTCGAGGATCGCCGGCTGCGCGAGGCGCAGCGCGGCGGCGGCGGCACGCAGCGCCTCGGCCTTTTGCGCATCGCTCAGCCGCGCGAGCACCCGCTGTGCCGCGCGGCCATCGCGGGCGAGGCGCGCAACCAATGCTTCAGGCGATTCGGCAACCATATCGGCGGGCATATCGGCGGGAGTAGTCTGCACGTTCATCGCCGCCGCCTAGCACTCCAGCGCGCGATTGTCACCGATCCCGCATGGCCCGGCCGCGACGGGCACGGCTTTTTGCCTGCCGAGGGTCCGATGCGTTAACTGCAAATAAGCATAGTTCCCTCAACTCGTCGCGCCTTTTGTTCGCTTCATCCGGATTCAGCAAAGGACCGGGCCAGGCCGATTCGCCTTTGCGGCCCTCCCTTGCTAGCCAGCCGTCCCGGGACTGAGATAGCAAATTTCAAGCGGGGTCGTTTTGAAATCCACATCTGCGGGGGCGTTCCTCTCACGCCTCAAGGCCGCGTTTCCCGACCGCGAGTTCATCATGCGGTCGCAGGGACAGGTTCGTTTTATCCGTATCTCGTCGCGCCTGCAGATCGCGGCGACAAGCGTCGTGGCCGCTCTCCTGGTGGCCTGGCTCGGCACGATGGGTACCATCGCCGTGACCCGCCTATCGGCCAGCAGCGAATATGCCGCCCTGCTTCACCGCGAGGCCGCCGTCACCAGTGCCGAAAGCCGTGTCGAGGCCTATCGCGACAACATCGACAACACCGCCGCCGACCTCGCCCGCCGCCAGCACTTCATCGAGCAGATGGTGGAAGCCCATATCGGCGATCTGCCCGACGACAAGCAGGCCGGAGAAACCGTCTCCGACAGCGCCGGCGAAGCCGCCGAAACCGTCAAGAAGGTCAGCGCTGTGGTTCCCGAGGCACGCGGCCTGGCCCGGATCGAAGCCGAACAGCTCGCATTCGCCGAACGCCTGACTCGGTACGCCGACCGCCGCGCCGCCGCCGCCAGCGCGGCGATCCGCCGGCTGGGCCTCAATCCCAACGCGATGATCGCCGGCTCGAGCCGGGCCGAGGGTGGTCCGCTGATGATCCTCGCCACTTCGGCCGATGGCACGCTTGATCCGCGCTTCCAGCGGATGGGCGCCAGCCTTGCCCGCATGGGCGCGCTGGAGAACGGGCTTGCATCGATCCCGCAGGTGAGCCCCGCGCATGTCGCCTATGTCTCGTCCAGCTACGGCTTTCGCGCGGACCCGTTCACCGGCGGCGCCGCGTTCCATGCCGGTCTCGACTTTCCCGGCCCGCTCGGCTCGCCGATCTATGCCGCCGCCAAAGGCATGGTCAGCTTCGTCGGCCAGCGCCAGGGCTACGGCAACTGCATAGAGATCAGCCACGGGAACGGGTTGATGACCCGCTATGCCCATCTTTCAGGCTTCCGGTCATACGTGGGCAAGGAAGTGGGCGCCGGCACGGTGATCGGCGCGATGGGCAGCACCGGCCGCTCGACCGGCCCGCACCTGCACTTCGAAGTCCGCATCTACGACCGCCCGGTCAATCCGCGCCCCTTCCTCGAGGCAGCCCGCAATGTTCAGCAAGAAATCCGGTAACATGGCCAAGGCTCCCGCGAGCGCCCGGCCCGCCGGCGCCTCGACTTTCTCGATGCTCGGCTCAGATACCGCGATTACCGGCAATATCGAAGCGAGCGCAGATCTGCATATCGACGGCCGCGTCGAAGGCGACGTCGCCTGCAGCGCGCTGGTGCAGGGCGAAAGCAGCGAGATCACCGGCGCCATCCGCGCCGAAACGGTGCGGATCGCCGGAGCCGTGCACGGCACCATCGCGGCGCGTGAAGTGGTGATCCTGAGGACCGCCCGGATCGAGGGCGACGTGGCCTACGACACGCTCACCGTCGAACAGGGCGCCCGCCTCCAGGGCCGGCTCAGCCCCAACGGAGGCCAGACCCCGCCTGCGATCGCCCAGCTTCCCAAGTCGCACGAGGCGGAGCTGGTGCTGGCGGAGTGAGGCGGGCGGCGCCCCTCAGACCGTAAAGCTCTCCCCGCAGCCGCAGCTGCCCTTCGCGTTAGGGTTGTCGAACACGAAGCCGGCGGTGAAATCGTCTTCCTTCCAGTCCATCGTGCTGCCGACAAGGTAGAGCACCGAGGCACCGTCGATATAGAAGACGCCGCCGGGGGTTTCGATCTTCTCGTCGAACCGGGCCTCCTCGGTCACGTAGTCGACCGAGTAGGCCAGGCCCGAGCAGCCCCGGCGCGGGGTGGAGAGCTTGACGCCGATCGCGCCTTCGGGGGCATCGCCCATCAGCTTGGCGATGCGCGCTTCGGCGCCGGCCGTCAGCACGACGGCGGCCGGACGCTGGCGAGGCTTGGTCGTGGTCGTCATAGCTTCTTTTCCCAGAATTGCGCCGTCCCCGCCTGCGGATCGAGCGCATAGTTTCCGTAGCCGAGCGCGGCGTAAAGCGCCTTGGCGCGTTCGTTGCCGCTCAGCACTTCCAGCGTGACCTTGCAGGCGCCGCGCGCCCGCGCCTCCGCCTCGATCGCGGCGAACAGCGCGCGGGCGATGCCCTTGCCGCGCTGGCCGGGGATCACCGAGACGTCGTGGATATTGACGAGCGGCCGCGCCGCGAAAGTCGAAAAGCCCGTGAAACAGGTAGCCCCGCCCACCGGCTCGCCGCCCAGCCGGGCGATGAAGGCGAAGGCGCCCGGGAATTCGGCCAGCACCGGGCAAAGCCGCTCGCGCACGTCCGGAGCCAGCGGCCGGCCCCCGCCCATCGGATCGCGCGCGTAGGCGTCGAGCACGAAAACCAGCGCGGCGGCATCCGCCGGATCGGCGAAGTCCACCGCGTCGATCCGCAGGTCAAGGGCGAGGGCGTCGCTCACAGCATTCCCAGCTCCAGCTTCGCCTCGTCGGACATCTTGGCCATGTCCCATGGTGGATCCCAGACGAGATTGACCTCGCAGTCGCGCACGCCGGGCACTGCCGAGACGCGCAGTTCGACTTCACCGGGCATCGATTCGGCGACCGGGCAATGCGGCGTGGTCAACGTCATCGTCACCGCGACCGAAGCCTCGGGCGAGACATCCACCCCATAGATCAGGCCGAGGTCATAGATATTGACCGGGATTTCCGGATCGAAAATTTCCTTGAGCGCGGCGACCACGCCCTCGTAGACCGCGCCGCCCGGCTCGGCGGGATCGGCATCCCGCGGTTTCTCGGCCAGGAAGCCCTCGAGATAATCGCGCTTGCGTTCCAGCTTTTCGGTCACCGTTTCGACAGCCATTTCGACAGGCGCATCCTCGACCCGCGCACGTTGCGGCGGCGGCGCCGATTCGACCTGCTCGACGGCGAAGGTGGGCTTCTCGTCGTTCATCCAAAGATTCTCCTGGTGCGCTCGATCCCTTTCAGGAGCGCGTCGATATCGCTTTCATCATTGTAGAGCCCGAAACTGGCCCGCGCGGTGGCGGGAACGCCAAGGTGGTCCATCAGCGGCTGCGCGCAGTGGTGGCCGGCGCGGATCGCGACCCGCGTTCCATCGGGGGCTTCTTCATCCAATATGGTGCCGAGATCGTGCGGATGAACCCCGTCAAGCGCGAAACTGACGATGCCGGCCGAATCCTCCGGGCCGAACAGCGTCACGTCGTTGCGCTTGCGCAGTTCCTCGCGCAGCCGGGTGGCCAGATCGCGCTCATGCTTTTCGGCCCGGTCGAGGCCGATGGCACCGAGCCAGTCCATCGCCGCCGCCATGCCGATCGCCTCGACGATCATCGGCGTGCCCGCTTCGAAACGCTGCGGCGGCGGCGCGAACGTCGTCCTTTCGAAAGTGACGCGCTCGATCATCGCGCCGCCGCCGTGCCAGGGCGGCATCCCGTCGAGAATCTCCTCGCGCGCCCAAAGCACGCCGATGCCCGTGGGCCCATAGAGCTTGTGCGCGGAAAAGACGTAGAAATCGCAATCGAGCGCCGCCATGTCGAGCGCGATGCGCGGCGCTGCCTGGCACCCGTCCACCAGCAGCTTCGCGCCCACCGCATGGGCAAGGTCCGCCGCGCGCCTGACGTCCAGCACCGAGCCGAGCACGTTGGAGACATGCGCGAAGGCGACCAGCTTGTGCGCCGGGGTGAGCATCGCCTTGGCCGCGTCGAGATCGATCCGCCCGTCCGCCGTCAGCGGGCAGACGTCGATCGCCACGCCGGTGCGCTCGCGCAGCAATTGCCAGGGCACGATGTTGGAATGATGCTCCAGCGTCGAGAGGAGGATGCGATCACCCGCCTCAAGGTTTTCCGCGCCCCAGGTATTCGCCACCAGGTTGATCGCCTCGGTGGCGCCGCGCGTGAACACCACTTCGTCCTCGCGCGCGCCCAGGAACGCCGCCGTGCGCCGCCGCGCCGCCTCGAAGGCGAGCGTCATCGTCGCGGAGCGCGTGTAGACGCCGCGATGCACGGTGGCGTAGTCGCGGCCCATGGCATTGACGGTGGCGTCGATCACCGCGCGGGGCTTCTGCGCGGTGGCGGCAGTGTCGAGGTAATGCCAGCCGCCGGCGAGGCCGGGGAACTCGTCCTTCAGAGTGAGAGTAGCCGTGCTCACAGTATCGCCTCCAGCCGGGCCAGCGCCGTTTGGCCAAGCTGCGCTTCGCCGGACGCGCCGGTGAAGGCCTCGGCGATGAAGGCCTGCAGCATCAGCCGCTTGGCCTGCGGCGGCGTGAGCCCGCGCGACATCAGGTAGAACAGGCCCATGGCATCGAGTTCGCCGACCGCGCAGCCATGCGCCGCCTTGACGTCGTCGGCATAGATTTCGAGCTCGGGCCGGGCATTGGCGGTCGCCGTGCGGTCAAGCAGCATGGCACGCACCGACTGTTCGGCATCGGTCCCGTCGCTCCCGCGCGCCACCGCCACGCGGCCCAGATAAGTTCCGGTGGCATGGCCGGCCAGCACCGTGCGCACGACCTGGCGCGACGTGGCGTTGGGCGCGGCATGCGTGACTTCGGTGACGATCTCCAGCGTCTCCGAACCAGTGGCGATCTGCGCCGCGCCGAGCGTGAAGCCCGCGCCTTCGGCAAGCCTCACATCGATGGCGATGCGGCCATAGGCCGGACCCGCCGTCAGGACGCGCAAGTCCAGCTTCGCGCCCTTCCCCAGCCGGATATCGAGATGCCGCGCCACCGTGCCTTCTCCCAGCTCGATCACCTGGCGCGATTCGACAAGACCCGCGACGACTTCGATCTCCTCGCGCGGGACCGGCCAGACCGTGCGCAGGGCATCGATGTCCGAGTAGCGGAAATCCTCATCCTTGCGCGTGGGAAGGGTCAGCTCGACGTTCACGCCCAGTCCTTCCCGGCACGGGGAGGGGAGCCGCCGAAAGCAGTGGTGGAGGGCACTCGCGGCAAGCGCCGCGCCCGGAGGAGACTCCCCTCCGTCAGCGCCGCGCGCTGCCACCTTTCCTTATGGCGGAAGACAAGTTCGCTCGGCATCACGCCACCGCCTCGTAGCCCTGTTCCTCCAGCGCCAGCGCCAGCTCCGGCCCACCGGACTTGACGATGCGCCCGCCCGCAAGGACGTGCACGAAGTCCGGCTTCACGTAGTCGAGCAGGCGCTGGTAGTGCGTAATCAACAGCACCGCCTTGTCCGGCGCGCGCATGATCGCGTTGATACCCTCGCCGCAGATGCGCAGCGCGTCGATGTCGAGGCCCGAATCGGTCTCGTCGAGGATCGCCAGCTTGGGATCGAGAATGCCCATCTGCACCATCTCGGCGCGCTTCTTCTCGCCGCCCGAGAAGCCGACGTTCACCGGACGCTTGAGCATGTCCATGTCCATGCGCAGCAGCCCCGCCTTCTCCCGCGCCAGCTTGAGGAACTCGCCGCCGGACAGCGGCTCTTGCCCGCGCCCCTTGCGCTGCGCATTGGCCGCCTCGCGCAGGAACTGGACGAAGGACACGCCGGGAATCTCGACCGGATACTGGAAGCCGAGGAACAGGCCGGCGGCAGCGCGCTCGTGCGGTTCGAGGGCGAGCAGGTCATGGCCGAGAAAATCCACCGATCCACCGGTCACTTCATAGCCCGGCCGGCCGCCCAGCGTGTAACCCAGCGTCGACTTGCCCGCACCGTTGGGGCCCATGATCGCATGGACCTCACCCGCGTTGATAGTGAGCGAGAGGCCCTTGAGTATCGGCTTGTCGACAACGGTGGCGTGGAGGTTGGAGATTTCGAGCATGCTCATCCTTCGACGCCCTCGATCCTGAGGGCGGTCTGCTTGCGAATCCTGGGCCGTGAGAACGGCTTGTTCAGTTCGGCGTTGATCTCCCTGACCACGCCGTCGATGCCGGTCAGCACTTCGCTTTCGGCAAAGCGCAGGACGCGTATGCCCACGTCCGTCAGTTTCCTGTCCTGCAAGGCATCGACGTCGGCGTTGCCGTCCTCGGTGCTCAGCGAGACGACGATCCAGCGCGAAGGACAGGCGAAATCGACCACCGAGGAACCCACCACCGCCTGGCGGGTGAACTTCACCCCGCCGAGCTTCGAGCCGGACATCTCGGTCCAGAGCGCCTTCTGTGCCTCGGTCGGGTGGCGCCGCTGCTCGCGCGCGCGTTCCTTCAGGCGTTCGAGACGCGCGCCGGTGAGGGCGAAACCGGCGGTGGCGTCCGCCTTCGGCGCGGCGGCGTGGCTGACGCCCAGGGTCTTGCGGGCGGCGGTCATGCGGGGATTCCTTCACAATGGACAGGTTCAGGACGACGGGGGAGAAGAGATGAGCCGGAATGCATCATCCCACGCTCCCTTCCAGCGAAATCCCCAGCAGCTTCTGCGCCTCTACCGCGAATTCCATCGGCAGCTGCTGCAGCACTTCCTTGGCGAAGCCGTTGACGATCAGCGCCACGGCCTGCTCGGTGTCGAGCCCGCGCTGCATGGCGTAGAACAGCTGGTCGTCGCTGATCTTGCTGGTGGTCGCCTCGTGCTCGATCTGGGCGCTGGGGTTCCGCACTTCAATATAGGGAACGGTGTGCGCGCCGCACTCCTTGCCGAGCAGCAGCGAATCGCACTGGGTGAAGTTGCGCACGCCCTCGGCACCTGGGGCCACGCGCACCAGGCCGCGATAGGTATTGTTCGACTTGCCCGCGCTGATCCCCTTGGAGATGATGGTCGAACGGCTGCCGCGTCCGTTGTGGATCATCTTGGTGCCGGTATCGGCCTGCTGGTGGTTGTTGGTGACCGCGACCGAATAGAACTCGCCAACCGAATCCTCGCCGTTGAGGACGCAGCTCGGATACTTCCAGGTGATCGCCGAGCCGGTTTCGACCTGGGTCCAGGAAATCTTCGAACGCGCGCCCTGGCACAGCCCCCGCTTGGTGACGAAGTTGTAGATCCCGCCCTTCCCCTGCGCATCGCCGGGATACCAGTTCTGCACGGTGGAATACTTGATCTCCGCGTCCTCCATCGCGACCAGCTCGACCACGGCGGCGTGGAGCTGGTTCTCGTCGCGCTGGGGGGCGGTGCAGCCTTCCAGGTAGGAGACGTAGCTGCCCTTGGCGGCGACGATCAGCGTCCGCTCGAACTGGCCGGTGTTCTCCGCGTTGATGCGGAAATAGGTGGAAAGCTCCATCGGGCAGCGCACGCCTTCGGGCACGTAGACGAACGTGCCGTCCGAAAAGACCGCGCAGTTGAGCGCCGCGAAGTAGTTGTCGTGCTGCGGCACCACTTTACCCAGCCACTTCCGGACCATTTCGGGATATTCGCGGATCGCCTCGGAGATCGAGCGGAAGATGACCCCCGCCTGTTCCAGCTCCTTGCGGAAGGTGGTGGCGACCGAAACCGAATCAAACACCGCGTCGACCGCGATCTTGCGCGCGCCCTCGACACCGGCGAGCACTTTCTGCTCCTCCAGCGGAATGCCCAGCTTCTCGTAGACGCGCAGGATCTCGGGATCGACCTCGTCCAGGCTTCGCGGGCCGTCCTTCAGCTTGGGCGCGGCCCAATAGTAGGCATTCTGGTAGTCGATCGGCGGGACCGAGAGCTTCGCCCAATCCGGCGGCGTCATCTCCAGCCAGCGGCGGTAGGCCTTGAGCCGCCATTCCAGCATCCACTCGGGCTCTTCCTTCTTGGCCGAGATGAAGCGGACGGTATCCTCGGACAGCCCCTTGGGGCCGAACTCCTGCTCGATATCGGAAACCCAGCCGTGCTCGTACTCGGCCACGCGCGCCACCGCCGCGCGCGCGGCGGCATCGCGCACGGTTCCGTCGTGCGCCTCGGCGCGGGCGGCAGGGAGGGCTTCTTCGGTCATTCAAATATCCTCGGCAAGCTGGGTAAGCGCCACTTGCGCCAGGGCCCCGCGCAGGGCCGCGTTCACCGCCGGCCAATGGCCGCGCACGTTGCAGCCGGCCTCCAGCGTGCAGTCGCTCTTCGCCTGGTCCAGGCAGGCGGTAAGCGCGATCGGCCCTTCCACCGCCTCGACGATATCCGCCAGCGAAATCGCGGCCGGCGGGCGGGCAAGCTTGAGCCCTCCCCCGACGCCACGCGAAGAACGCATCAATCCCGCCGCGGCAAGCTTGCTCACAAGCTTCTGCACCGTCGGCACCGGAAGCCCGGTTTCCATCGCCAGTTGCCCGGCCGAGACGCGCGCGCCGCCACAATGCCGCGCGGCGGCGGACATGATGACGACGGCATAATCGGCCATGCTGGACAGGCGCATAATGCTGGTTTCCGGACCCGTGAGCTAAATCGGATTGATTCTTTCCGATTTCACCTAGTGCAGCACCGCTTCTGTTTCAATGGGGCTGTATGTCAATAGGTGCGGGTGCCCGCAGGAACCTTCCGCGCCGCGAAGGCGTTCTCGATAGGAGAAAAAAGGCGGTTTCCGGTCGAAACCGGAAACCGCCATCAAGGTAATAAAGAACTCGTGCGCATCCCGCTACGAGCCCTTCGGGTCGCGGCTTTCGTGTATGCCCCGGTCCCGGCGATTCATTGTAGATTTGCGACATGTCTTGTCCGATCCAGGCGATGCAACCGATTTTACCCCGATGCGCGGCGGGACTGTCCCGCAAGGAAGCATTTGAGCAGCGCCCTCGTCGGGGTTATGCGCTGCCCCCGTGCTCTATTCCCTCATCAGACCCGCCCTGTTCCGAATCGAGGCCGAGAAGGCCCACGGCCTTGCCCTTGGCGCGCTGAAGCTGGCCGCGCCGATGCGCCCGCGCGCATCCCCGGCCTGCCTGGCGACGCGGGTGGCCGGACTGGACTTTCCCAATCCAGTCGGCCTGGCCGCCGGATTCGACAAGGACGGCGAAGTGCCCGATGCCGTGCTGGCGCTCGGCTTCGGTTTCGTCGAAGTCGGCTCGATCACGCCGCTGCCGCAAGCCGGCAATCCCAGGCCGCGCCTGTTTCGCCTCGTCGAGGACCGCGCGGTAATCAATCGCATGGGCTTCAACAACGGCGGGGCGCAGGCCGCCGTCTACCGGCTCGAGGCACGTGCGGGGCGCCGGGGCGTGGTCGGCATCAATATCGGCGCCAACAAGGATTCGGCTGACCGGATTGCCGACTATGCGATCATGACCCGGCTGATGGCGCCGCTCGCCAGCTATCTCGCGGTCAACATCTCCAGCCCCAACACGCCGGGCCTGCGCGCACTCCAGGACGAATCGGCGCTGACCGGCCTGCTCGATGCCGTTGCCGCGGCGCGCGATTCGGTCTGCGGCGAAGACCATCGCCCTCCCGTGTTCCTCAAGGTCGCGCCCGATCTCGAGCCGGCCGATATCGACGCCATCGCGCGCATCGCGATCGACGGGAAGCTGGGCGCGCTGATCGTTTCCAACACCACGATCTCCCGCCCGAAGCTCGCATCGCCGCACGGGGGCGAGGCCGGCGGCCTGTCCGGCGCGCCGCTGCGCGAGCTTGCCCATCGGCGCCTGCGCGACTTTCGCCGGGCGACCGGCGGCATGATCCCGCTGGTGGGCGTGGGCGGCATCGCCACGGCGGAAGATGCCTGGGCGCGCATCCGGGCCGGGGCCAGCCTCATCCAGCTCTACAGCGCCATGGTCTACCAGGGCCCGGGCATCGCCCGCGCCATCTGCAAGGGGCTGGTCGAACTGATGAAGCGCGATGGCTTCACCTCGATCGCGGAAGCGGTTGGAACCGAATAGGGCATCGTGCCCAAAGCCTGCTCCACCCTGGCCGGCGAAGCCCGAGTTGCCGCGAACACAAGGCCCGCGTAGAGCGTTGTCCGGGCCGGCCGTTCACCGCGGGCGGCTCGCAAACGGGCAACGGCCAACGATGACGAGCATTCCCGCTCGATTTCGTCTATAATCAAACGGGAGGACACAAGGTCGTCATGGACCTCGCGGATTTCGACAGGAGCACCAACGTCGTCTCGTTGTTCCTTGCCCGGGCCGATGCGCTCGGCGAGGCGCCCATGCTCTGGGCCAAGCATGACGGTCGGTGGGTTTCGCTCAGCTGGGCCGAGGCCGCCCGCCGCGTCTGCCTGCTGGCCGGCGCGCTGCGCCGGCTTGGTCTGGAGGGGGGAGACCGCGTGCTGATCGTCTCGGAAAACCGCCCCGAATGGTGCCTGGCGGACCTTGCGATCATGGCCGCCGGCTGCGTGACGGTGCCGGCCTACACCACCAACACCACCCGCGATCACACCCATGTGATCGAGAACTCCGGCGCCCGGGCCGCGATCGTCTCCAATGCCAGGCTGGGCAAGGCGCTGTTGCCGGCGATCGTGCAGACCGACATGTGCCGCCACGTGATCGCCATCGAACCGCTCGCCCCGCCGCAAGGCGGCATCGTCGAGACCCATCGGTGGGATGCGATGCTCGAAGGCGATCCGGTCCAGGCGCGGGCCGAAGTGGACGCCCGGCTCGCCGCCATCGGCCGCAAGGATCTCGCCTGCATCATCTATACCAGTGGCACCGGCGGCGCCCCACGCGGCGTGCGCCAGCACCATGGCATGCTGCTGATGAACGTCGCCGGCGCCGCCGAGGTCATTGCCGAGGACTTCGGATGGCAACCCGGCGAGACTTTCCTGTCCTTCCTGCCGCTCAGCCACGCCTATGAGCATACCGGCGGCCAGTTCCTGCCGATCGGCCTGGGCGGCCAGATCTACTATGCCGAGGGACTCGAAAAGCTCGCCGCCAATATCGAGGAAGTGCGCCCCACCATCATGATCGTGGTCCCGCGCCTGTTCGAGGTGCTGCGCGCGCGAATCATGAAGCAGATCGAAAAGCAGGGCCCGGTCCCAAGGCGGCTGATGGAGTGGGCCATGGCAAGCGCGGGGCGCCGGGAATGCGGCCGGCGGCGCATCGCCGACCGCGCGGTCGAGCTGCTCGTCGAGCACACCCTGCGGCCCAAGGTGCGCGCGCGGTTCGGCGGGCGCATCAAGGCCCTGGTTTCGGGCGGTGCGCCGCTCAATCCCGAGATCGGCGTGTTCTTCGACGCGATGGGCCTCACCCTGCTGCAAGGCTACGGCCAGACCGAGGCCGGCCCGGTAATCTCGGTCAACCGGCCCAAGGCGGGCATAAAGATGGACACCGTCGGCCCGCCGCTGCGCGGCGTCGAGGTCAGGATCGCCCCGGACGGCGAGATCCTGGTACGCGGGGAACTGGTCATGGCCGGTTACTGGCACAATGAGGCCGCGACCGCCGACGTGCTGAAGCATGGCTGGCTGCATACCGGGGACATCGGCCATTTCGATGCCCAGGGCCGCATCTGCATCACCGATCGCAAGAAGGACATGATCGTCAACGACAAGGGCGACAACGTCTCGCCGCAGAAAGTCGAATCGATGCTGACGCTGCAACCGGAAATCGCGCAGGCGATGGTTTCGGGCGATCGCCGCCCCTACGTGGTCGGCCTCGTCGTTCCCGACGCCGACTGGGCGCTGCAATGGGCGCGCGACAACGGCGAGTCCTTCGATTTCAGGAAACTGCAGTCCCTCCCTGCCTTCCGCGCCGCGATCCGCACCGTGATCGACCGCGTCAACACTGATCTCTCGGTGATCGAAAAGGTCCGCCAGTTCACGTTCGCCGACGAACCGTTCGGAATCGAAAACGAGGAAATGACGCCGAGCCTCAAGATCCGCCGGCACAAGCTCAGGGAACGCTACGGCGACCGGCTGGATGCGCTGTACAAGGGGTGATCCGACCGCTCGATCCCGGATCCCGTCCGGACATTCCGGCTCAGCCCTTCACGAATTTCCGCGCCGATCGATACGGGGCCCCGGACATGCATGATACCTGGCCGCTCGGAGCGAGGCTTGGCAATAGGCTATACCAAGTATTGCTGAAATCTAGAAATTCTATATATATGTCAATCAGATAGGGCCGCCCGTCAGGCGCTGGCAGATCAGATCGAGCTGGTCCAGCGTGGCATAGCGGATCGTCACCGAGCCCGACGTGGGATCGGTATCGGCGTTGATCTTCACCGGCAGGCCGAGGAATTCCTCGAGATGGCCCTGCACCGCGGCGATGTCCGCATCGGCGGAGGCGTTGCGCGGCGATCGGGCGCGGCGCGGGGCGGCGTCGCCGCGCTGCTTCTTGCGCACCAGCTTCTCGATCTCGCGCACCGACATCTGCCGGGCGATCGCGGCCTCGGCGATATCGACGGCATCGTCGCAGCCGATCAACGCCCGGGCATGGCCCATCGACAGCTCGCCTTTCTCGACGCGCTCGATCACGCCTTCGGGCAGCGCCAGCAGCCGCTGGAAATTGGCGACGTGGCTGCGGCTCTTGTCGACCATGCGGGCGATCTCGGCCTGGGACATGCCTTCGAATTCGGCGAGACGGTTGTAGGCGCGCGCTTCCTCGATCGGATTGAGATCCTCGCGCTGCAAGTTCTCGATCAGCGCCAGCGCCATGACTTCGCGCTCGGACAGTTCGCGCACCAATGCCGGTATTTCGTGCAGCCGCGCCTTCTGCGCGGCGCGCCAACGACGCTCGCCGGCGACGAGTTGGTAACGGCCATTGTCCATGGGCCGCACGATGATCGGCTGGATCACCCCGCGCTGGGCGATCGACGCGGCCAGTTCATCGAGCGCGGCTTCATCGAAGAACCGGCGCGGCTGATCGGGATGCGGCGTGATATCGCCGATCGCCAGGACGGCGAGCCCGCCCGAGCGTGACGGCGCCGGCCCCCTGCCCTCTGCAGCCGGCACGGGCTCTTCCCGCCGAGATTCCCCCAGCAGCGCGCCAAGCCCGCGCCCCAGGCCCTTGGGCTTCTGCTTGGACGAGGATTGCGACTGCGGTTGTAACTCGGGCTGCGGTTGCGGCTGCGGCCGGGGTACGCTGATGCGGATAATCGAATCGTCGTTCATGCCGCTTTCCTCTTTTCGGGCAGTCGGGTGATGAGTTCGCGCGCGAGCGCCATGTAGGCGCGGCTGCCGGCACAGGCGTGATCGTAGATCAGCGCCGGCACGCCGTGGCTCGGGGCTTCGGACAGGCGGACGTTGCGCGGTATCGTGGTTTCGAACACGAGCTGCCCCAGGCACGATCGCACGTCGTCCGAAACCTGGTCGGTCAGCCGGTTGCGCCGATCGTACATGGTGAGCGCGATGCCGATGATGCCGAGATCGGGATTGAAGCGCTGCTGAACCCGCTCGACGGTCTGGAGAAGCTGGCTGAGCCCCTCGAGCGCGAAGAACTCGCACTGGAGCGGCACCAGCAGGGTATCGGCGGCGGTAAGCGCATTGAGCGTGAGCAGGCCCAGCGAAGGCGGGCAATCGACCAGGCAGACGTCATAGCCCAGGTCGACGCGCAGCGCGGCGCGCAGGCGGTGCGCGCGGTCGTCTACATTCACCAGCTCAACTTCCGCGCCGGAAAGGTCGACGGTCGCGGGCAGCAGGTCGAGCCCGGGAATGCTGGTGGGCATGACGCATTCGCTGATCGCCGTGCGATCGACCAGCACATCGTATGACGAATTCCCACGTTCGGACGCGGGGACGCCGATCCCGGTCGAGGCATTGCCTTGCGGATCGAGGTCGATCAGCAGCGTCTTCCACCCCGTAGCGGCAAGCGCGGTGGCGACGTTGATCGCCGTCGTCGTCTTCCCGACGCCGCCTTTCTGGTTGGCAATGGCAATCCGGATCACTTGGCCTTACCCTTCCTGCCGGCAAGCGTGCCGACAATGATGCCTGCCTGCGGGTCCGTCAGGGACTGTTCCACGTGGAACACATGCCGCCACTCGCGAAGGTCGTGCAATTCTTGCTGTGCCGACTGCCCTTTGGGCAACAGCCATATCGTGTCACTTGTGGAAAATCGCGCGGATAACGTCAGAAGGCGCGTCAAAGGCGCGAATGCGCGGGCGGATATGACGGCGGCCTGACAAGACTCCACCATTTCGAGCCGCTGGCCGACCACGCGCGCCCGATCGAGGCCCATGGCGATTCGCGCTCGGTCGAGCCAATCGATTCGCCGCGCGCGCGATTCGATCATCAGCACCTCGCACTCGGGCCTGAGGGCTGCGATCACCAGGCCCGGAAATCCCGCGCCGGTGCCAAGGTCCATCCATGGTCCTGTTCCACGTGGAACAAACGGCAGCAGCTGGGCGCTGTCCGCGATATGACGCAGCCAGACCTGGCCAAGGCTGGCCTCCGAAACCAGGTTCTGCCGCTGGTTTTCCTGCGCCAGCAGCGCGGCCAACATTTCCAGCCGCGCCATCGCCGCATCGTCGCATTCGGGCAGCGCGCGCAGCCAGGCCCGCGCATCATCCTCGGTGGTAATCAAGCGGCCTCCCGGCGGGCGTGGACCAGCAGCGCGGCAAGCGCGGCCGGGGTGATGCCGGGGATCCGGCCAGCCGCCGCCAGCGTCGCCGGCCGCGCGCTGGTCAATCGCTCCACCATCTCGCGCGAGAGACCGGGAATGTCCTCGTAGGGAAAGTGATCGCCCAGCGGCAGGGCTTCGCTTGCCCGCAAGTCGCGCAGTTCGCGCTCCTGTCGTTCCAGGTACGGAGCATAGGCGGCATCTTCCACCATCTCCGCCACCAGGTCCGCATCGACGAGCAGGCCCGGATCGAGCCAGGGCGCCAGGCCCTGGAGATCGACACTGCCAAAGCGCAGCCACTCCCGGATCGGGAGGCGCCCGACATCGGTGCGCACCGGCAGGCCCGCGCTTGCCAGTTCCGCCGCCGAGACCGGGCTGTCGAACGCGCGGGCCAGGTCCGCTCTCACCGCTTCCCGGTTCTCGAACCAGGCGCGGCGCTCGGGGCCTGCTGCTCCCACCGCCATCGCCAGCGGCGTCAGGCGGGTCGCCGCGTTGTTGGCGCGAAGCCGCAGCCGGTACTCGGCGCGCGCGGTGAGCATGCGATAGGGCTCGCTGACCCCGTGCAGGGTCAGGTCGTCGATCATCACCGCCATGTAGCTGTTGGCCCGGTCGAGCGCCGGCGCCTCGCGTCCCAGCACCGTGGCCGCCGCGTGCAGGCCCGCGACGAGGCCCTGCGCCGCCGCCTCCTCATAGCCCGTGGTGCCGTTGATCTGGCCGGCGCAATGGAGGCCGGGAATGTCGCGCAGCTCCAGGCTGGGGCGCAGCGCGCGCGGATCGATGTGATCGTACTCGACGGCATAGCCCGGCACGACCATCTCGACCGCCTCCAGCCCTTCCATCGTGCGCAGCATCTCCAGCTGGACTTCGGCGGGCAACGAAGTGCTGATCCCGTTGGGATAGACCAGGTGCGTGTCGAGGCCTTCGGGCTCGAGAAAGATCTGGTGCCCGTCCCGATCGGCGAAGCGATGGATCTTGTCCTCGATCGAGGGGCAGTAGCGCGGCCCCCGCGCGCCGATCGCGCCGGAGAACAGCGGCGAGCGATGGAGGTTGGCCCGGATCACCTCATGGCTGCGCGGATTGGTGCGGGTGATCGCGCAGAACACTTGCGGGTTCGTCCGCCTCCCCTTCCCGAGCGCCGACGCCGTGGCTGACCCGATGGCCGACCCCATGGCGGACATCGTCCAGTCCTCGCCATCGGAGGGCTGCTCGTCGAGCCGCGCCCAGTCGATGGTGCGGCCATCGAGCCGGGGCGGCGTGCCCGTCTTGAGCCGGGCCATCGGCAGCGCGGCATCACGCAGCTGCGCCGCCAGCTTGCGCGCCGAAGCCTCTCCGATGCGCCCGCCGGCGATTCGCTCCTCGCCCCGAAACAAGGTGCCGCCCAGGAAGGTGCCGGTGCACAGCACCACCGCCGGCGCGGCGAGGCGGGTGCCGTCAGCCAGATCGATGCCAGTCGCCCTGCCCCCTTCGAGAACGAGCGCGGCGGCTTCTCCGGCCACCAGCGTCAAGTCGCCCTGTTGCTTGAGCAAGCGGTGGATCGCCGCCTTGAACAGCTTGCGGTCGGCCTGGACGCGCGGGCCCTGAACCGCGCTGCCCTTGGAGCGATTGAGCATGCGGTAGTGAATCGCCGCGGCATCGGCGGCGCGGGCAATCAGGCCGTCGAAGGCATCGACCTCGCGCACGAGGTGCCCCTTGCCAAGGCCGCCGATCGCCGGGTTGCAGCTCATCGCACCGATCGCCTCGAGATCGAAACTGACCAGCGCGACGCACGCACCCATGCGCGCGGCCACTCCCGCCGCTTCGCAGCCGGCATGGCCGCCGCCGATCACGATCACATCAAACGAACGCATGAGCCGCGCCTTACCCGAGCGCGGGATTCGCGTCAAAGCGCGAGCGCATGTTCCACGTGGAACCGGAAATGGGGCATATCTTGGCCGCGCTCACCCTCGCGCTCGGGTCACCTCGGCCCCCTCTTGAACCCCTCTTGCCCCCTGTTCATCCCCCCTTGGTCAAGCATCATTTGCCGATGCAAAAACGCCCGAACAGGGCATCGAGCATGTCCTCGGTGGTCGCCCGCCCCACCAGCGCATCGAAAGCGACGCGGGCCAGGCGCAGGGCTTCGGCCGTCAGCAGCGGGTCGCTTTCACGTGTGGCATCGCCCAGCGCCACCTCGGCCTGGGCCAGCAGCGCGTGCTGGCGGCGATTGAGCGCCGCGTCGCCCGGCCTCGGCAGTGCCCGCGCCGCGCTCTCGACGAGGTCGCGGCGCAGGCCGTCGAGGCCTTCGCCGGTCACGGCCGAGACGCGGTGGCGCGGGCCTATCTTGGATGGAATTCCTTCGCGGTCGCATTGGGCGGCGATTTCCCAGCTTCCTTCGGGACCCGCCCCTTCCCCGCCCAGCCAAAGCACGAGGTCGGCCCGTTCGAGCGCGGCGCGGGCGCGGGCGATGCCGATGACTTCGATCTCGTCGCCGGATTCATCGCGCAGTCCGGCGGTATCGGCAAAGACGAATGGAACGCCCTCAATCGCCACCGCGCGGGTGAGAACGTCGCGCGTGGTCCCGGCCAACGGCGCGGTGATCGCCGCCTCGTCTTCGACCAGGGCATTGAACAGGGTGCTCTTGCCGGCATTGGGCGGACCGGCGAGCACGACACGGAATCCCTCGCGCAAGGCTTCGGCGCGGGGGCGCGCGAGCCATTCCCGGAGCTCCCTGGCAAGCTCATCGAGCCGCGCGGCGAAATCGGGCGGGAGATGGGCAACGTCATCCTCGTCGCCGAAATCGAGCACCGCCTCGACCGCGGCGGATGACGCCAGGACCCGCTCACGCCAGCCTTCCACCAGCCGGGAGAAGGCGCCGCCCGCCATCGCCATCGCGGCGCGGCGCTGCAACTCGGTTTCGGCCGAGAGCAGGTCGGCCAACCCCTCCGCCTCGGCAAGATCGATGCGGCCATGGGCGAAAGCGCGGCGGGTGAATTCGCCGGGCCCCGCACGGCGCAGCCCGGGCATGCCGGCAAGCGCCGCCTCGACGGCTGCGACCACCGCCCTGCCCCCATGCAAGTGTAATTCCACCAGGTCCTCGCCGGTTGCCGTGCGCGGCCCGGGAAACCAGAGCACCAGCGCCCGGTCGAGCACCGCTTCATCCTGCATTGTTCCACGTGGAACACGCAAGGTTCGATAGCTCGCCAGGCGCGGCCGGGGCAAGCCGCCGGCCAACGCCGCGAGCGCCGCGCCGGCTTGCAGTCCGCTCACCCGGACGATGGCGACGGCGGCGGGCGGAGACCCGCTCGAAAGCGCGAAGATCGTATCGGCCATGATGATCCGGGCTTCCCCGATGGAAGCCCTCCCGATCCCTATTCGCCCTTCTTGGGCTTGCCGGGCGAAGAACCGCTCATCGCCATGGCCACGCCGCTTTCGAGGAATTTCTGAAAGAGCTTGAGCCCGAATTCGCCCATCGGAGCGATCTGCCTGGTCAATTCCTGCAACTGGTCGAAATTGCCGGCGCCCTGCATCGCGTTGGTCAGCGCGTCGACATAGACCTCGTTGGCCCTGGTCACGTCCGGCAGGCCGAGAAAGCGCCGAGCCTCTTCCGGCGAGCATTCGACCTCGACATTGACCTTCATACCGGGCCTCCCGCTGGAATTCTTTGACATAGCTGACACATGCGCTTCACAAAGTCCATTGCAAGAGCTTAGGCAGGAACAGCCAATTCAGGAGAGACGCCCCATGTCCACCAACACCGAAATTCCCACGCTCGACGGCGACGGCATGATCCCGGCTTACGTCGCCCGGCCCGAGGGCACGCCGCGCGGCGCGATCATCGTTCAGCAGGAGATCTTCGGCGTCGACGCCGGCATCCGCAAGAAAGCGGACGGCTGGGCCGCGAAAGGCTATCTCGCGGTGGCCCCCGACAGTTTCTGGCGCCAGCAGCCGGGCCTCGAGCTGGATGCCGACGTGCCCGAGCAGTTCCAGCAGGCCGTGGGCTACATGATGAAGCACGACTTCGACCTGGGCATTCGCGACATCGAAGCCGTGATCCATTGGATTCGCCGGGAAGCGGGCGTCGCCAAAGTCGGCCTTGTCGGTTACTGCATGGGCGGACGCATCGCCTACATGACGGCCGCGCGTACCGATATCGATGCCTCGGTCGGCTATTACGGCGTGTCGATCGACAAGATGCTCAATGAAAAGCACGCGATCGCCCGCCCGCTGATGCTGCACATCCCCACCGCCGACGGCTTCGTGCAACCCGAAGCGCAAAAAGCGATGCACGAAGGCCTGGGCGATCATCCGCGCGTGACGCTTTACGACTACGAAGGCCTGGACCATGGCTTCGCCGCCGAAATCGGCTCGCGCCGCAACGAGGCGGGCGCGGCCCTGGCGGACAGCCGCACCGAGGCGTTCTTCGCCGAACACCTCGGCTGAAGCAGGAGTGCATCGGGGGAGGCCGTGACGGGACACGGCCGCCCTGCCCGATGACCCATGCGGCCCAGAACCTTCAGGGCGCATGAACGAAAAGGACCGCCACCGCTCATGACACGCGGATACCGGATGATCGTGCGGGCCCACGGCGGCCCCGAGGCCATCGAGCGCGAGGAGTTCGAGGTTCCCTCGCCCGGTCGCGGCGAAGTGCTGATCGAGACCGAGGCGGTCGGGCTCAATTTCATCGATACCTATTACCGCAAGGGCCTCTATCCGGATGCGCTGCCGATCCGGCTGGGATCGGAAAGCGTGGGGCGGATCGTGGCGCTGGGCGAAGGCGTCGGCGGCTTCGCGATGGGCGAGCGGGTCGGGACCACCATGGCCGGCGGGGCCTATGCCTCGCACCGGCTGATCCCGGCGGACAAGGCCATGCGCATTCCCGCCGGCATCGCCCCGGAAACCGCCGCCGCGGTCATGCTCAAGGGGCTGACGGCCTGCTACCTGGCCGAGGATACATTCGCCGCCCGGGCCGGGCACGTCGCGCTGGTCCATTCGGCGGCGGGCGGCGTCGGATCGCTGCTAGTGCCCTGGCTGCTCGACAAGGGGGTGACGGTGATCGCTCACGCAGGTTCAGCCGCGAAGGCCGCGCAAGTGCCGACCCGGCACTCGCTTTCCTGTGATCTCGATGACTTGCCCGGGAACGTCAGCGCCGTGACCGGCGGCGCGATGTGCCATGTGGTCTATGACGGGGTGGGCGCGGCCTCATGGTCCGCTTCGCTCGCCTGCCTGCGGCGGCGCGGGATGATGGTAAGCTATGGCAATGCCTCGGGCGCGGTGCCGCCGGTCTCGCTGCTGGATCTGATGCGCGGCGGATCGCTCTATGTCACGCGCCCTACCCTGGCCGACTATGTCGCCACACCGGAAATGCTGGCTGCCAGCGCCAAGAAGCTGTTCGACCGCATCGCCGGCGGTGTGCTCGATCCCAAGATCGGCCAGACCTTCAGGCTTGACGATGCCGCCGAGGCGCACCGGGCGCTCGAAAGCCGCGCCACCACGGGATCGACAGTGCTGATCCCGTGACGGCATGCTTTTTCAGGCAGCTTCCTTCTCGATGAATTCGGGATAGAAGCTCGGCTCGCGTTCCGACCAGCCCGGCGCGGTGGCGGCGGCTTCGCTGATCGAATGGAGCAGCATCTTGCGCCGGTCGGGCCGGATCTGCGGCAGCGCGGCGGCGCCGCAGAAGGCGCCCGGCAGCCAGGGACGAATCCAGGCACCAAGCAGGCGCTCGTAGAGGAAGCGGAATGCCGAGAAGCTGCCAAGCTTCTCCTGCGCGAGATCGAACGCCGCCGTGCGCACCAGCTTGCCCATGAAGGCCTCGAGATCCTCGAAACCAATGTCGTCGGGACGCATCGCGCGCAGAACCTTGAGGTCCTGATAAGCCACGTACTGCTTGCGAATCGAAGCGACTTCGGCATCGTCGCGCGCCCAGAGCTTGAAGGCATCCTGGCGACCGAGCCCCACATCGAGGCTGCGCCGGATATAGCGCTGCTCGCAAGGCGTGAAACTGGCGAACTCGCGCAGTTCGCTGATCGTCAAAGTTGCCGTACCTGCATAAGCCATGGCCATGAACCCCCGTGACCGTTGCGACTCGTAAAGGATCCCCCCTTCACGAATCGCAGTTAACCATCACTCGGTTGCCAAGCCATTAACTATGCAAAGGTTTGTGTACTACCGGCACCGTAAGTAATCCGAAACGATTTGGTTAACCATCCTAACCGGCGTGTTTCCCAGAAATATGGCCCCTTCGCTTCGGCATTCGTTAAGAACGCGGCGACGCGGGAGGAGTGCCGGGTGAAGGAATGCGGCAAGGCCGACGATCCGGCGATCAGATCATGCCGGCCAGCGGGCTCGACGGGTCGGCATAGCGCCGGGTGGCCATGCGCCCGGCAAGGTACGCGTCGCGCCCCGCCTCCACCGCGAGCTTCATCGCACGCGCCATGCGGAGCGGGTCCTTGGCCTCCGCGATCGCGGTATTCATCAGCACGCCGTCGCAGCCCAGTTCCATCGCCACGGCCGCGTCCGAAGCGGTGCCGACGCCGGCATCGACCAGCACCGGCACATTGGCCCCCTCGACGATCAGGCGGACGGTGACCTTGTTCTGGATACCGAGGCCGGACCCGATCGGCGCGCCCAGCGGCATGATCGCCACCGCGCCCACCTCTTCAAGCTGCTTCGCCGCGATCGGATCGTCCACGCAGTAGACCATCGGCGCGAAGCCTTCCTTCGCCAGCACTTCGCAGGCCTTCAGCGTCTCGCGCATGTCCGGGTAAAGCGTGCGCGCCTCGCCCAGCACTTCGAGCTTGACGAGATTCCAGCCGCCCGCCTCGCGCGCCAGGCGCAAGGTGCGGATCGCCTCATCGGCCGTGAAGCATCCGGCGGTGTTGGGCAGGTAGGTGATCTTCTTCGGATCGATGAAATCGGTCAACATCGGCGCCTTGGGATCCGATATGTTGACCCGCCGCACCGCGACCGTGACGATCTCCGCACCGGAAGCCTCCACCGCCGCCGCGTTCTGGGCGAAGTCCTTGTACTTGCCGGTGCCGACGATCAGGCGCGAGGAGAAAGTGCGGCCGGCGACCGTCCAGGTATCGGCAAGGGCAGCGGCGCCGGGGGTGTCGGAGGTGTCGACAAGCGTATCGGTCAAGGTTCGCATCCTTTCGGGAGCGGGCTGGCTTTCGGGAGCGGGCTGGTCAGGAATAGCGGCACTGCGGGGCTCATCCGCCGCCCACGAAATGAACGATTTCCAGCACGTCGCCATCGGCGAGGGGCACATCGGCCAGCGTCGAGCGCGGGGCGATCTCGGCATTGCGCTCGACCGCGACCTTCCGCGGATCGAGTCCGAGACTGGCGACGAGATCGGCGATCGTCGCACCCGGCGCGATCCGGCGCGGTTCGCCGTTGACGGTGAGCAGGAGTTCGCCAGGGGTTTCCGAAGCCATCCTTGCGCAGATAGCGTTCAGCAGGCGGCGTGCAAGTTCCGAATGTGGGCGAAGGCGACCAGCGACACGCCCAGGACCGTCAGCACCGCCTCGGGCAACCCGTGCCCCACGGCGATCGCCGCCGCCATCAGCGACAGGCCCAGCCCGCCAACCACCAAGGGCCCGACCCGGCCATGACGCAAGGCGCCAAAGCCGAGCGAGGCAAGGCCGACGACCAGGGCCAGCGCCAGCCCGACTCGATGGATCGCCGGCGAAAGCAGCGCCTCTCCGCCCAGGCCCAGCAGGCCGACGAGCAGCACGCCAAGCAGGCAATGCACCGCGCACAGTCCGCTCAGGATGATTCCCGCCCGGTCCAGCCGGTCTCGAATCGCGGTAAGGGCACTACGCATGCCGTCGCAATATGTGATGTTGTATCATCAATCAAGGCCCGCCCCAAATTGGCCCCCGAAACAGGACACGCCCGCATACCGCAACGTCCGGTCGACGGGCCACTTGCACAAATCGCCGCGAAATCGCAGGGAGTCGCGCCATGGGAGTCACACGGACATGAGAGTTGCAGACGGTCGCCCCATCATCGGCACCACCGACGATATCGCACCGATGGTGCGCTGGCTGCTGACGGTAGCGGCGCTGGTGGTATTGATCGTGGCCGTTGGCGGGATCACCAGGCTCACCGAATCGGGGCTCTCGATCACCCAGTGGAAACCGATCACCGGCGCCATTCCCCCGCTCACCCAGGCGCAGTGGCAGGCCGAGTTCGAAAGCTACCAAAAGATCCCGCAGTACCTTGACGTCAACGGTCCGGCGGGAATGACGCTGGCCCAGTACAAGTTCATCTATTTCTGGGAATGGGTCCACCGCCTGCTGGCGCGCCTGATCGGCCTGGCTTTCGCGCTGCCGCTGGCCTGGTTCTGGTACAAGCGCACGATCCCGCTCGGCTACAAGCCCCGCCTGCTGGCGCTGCTGGCGCTGGGCGGGCTGCAGGGTGCGGTGGGCTGGTGGATGGTCTCCTCCGGCCTCACCCCGGAAGCAGCCGACCGGGTGAACCATTTCCGGCTTGCCGCCCACCTGCTGGTGGCGCTGACGACCCTGGGCGGCCTGGTATGGACCGCGCTTGACCTCAAGGCGCTCGACCGCGGCGAGCCGCCCGCGCGTTTCACCCGCCTTGCCGGTTTCGCGCTGGCGGCCCTGGCTTTCCAGCTGTTCATGGGGGCGATGGTCGCGGGCCTGCGGGCAGGCTATGTCTCCGGGGCAGGCTGGTTCAGCATGAACGCCTGGCCGCTGATGCAGGGCAGCTTCGTACCCGATGGCATCGATTGGTCGGGAGGATTCCCCCACGCCGTCTTCAACGATCCGTTCCTCACCCATTTCATCCACCGCTGGTGGGCCTGGGTCGTCGTCGCGGTGCTGGTCGTCCTGGCCCGCAAGTTGCGCGCGCGGGACCGGATGATCTCGGTCGCCGTGCACAGCGCCTTTGGAACCCAGGTGATCCTGGGCATCTGCACGGTGTGGTCGGGCATGACGCTGTGGCTGGCGGTCGCGCATCAGCTGTGCGGCGCCCTTCTCGTCGCCGCGACCGTATGGGGCGCGCACGCGCTAGGCCGGCGCGACAGCACGAACTTCCAGGGCGGCCCGCGCCGATGAGCGGCGCGGCGCTCATCTGGTGCCCTTTCCCCGACGAGGATGCCGCGCTCGCGGCGATCCATGTCCTGCTCGACGAAAGACTGATCGCCTGCGGAAACGTGCTCCCGGCGATGACCAGCATCTTCGTGTGGAACGGCGTGAAGGACACCGCGCGAGAGGTCGGCGTCCTGCTGAAGACCGGTACGGGCCTGCTCCAAACCGCCATCCGGCGGCTGACCGAACTCCACCCCTACCAGGACCCGGCCGTGCTCGGCTGGCACTGCGACGCGGCCGCGCCCGCGACCCTTGCCTGGCTGGCGGAAATCCCCGAAAAATCCTGACGGTATTATTTTACCTCCCTGCAATACCGCGGTCTTGCTTGACTTCCCGGCCCGTTTCGACGAATTGGCCGCCTTCCCGTGCGGCGGGAGATTCGTTGGAGCATCTGGCGCCGCGCGCACGAAACATAGGGATAAGACCAGCCATGAAGGCGCTTACGAAGGTCACCCGGTCGATCAAGCCGGCCGAGGTGGAAAAGAAGTGGCATCTGATCGATGCCGAGGGTCTGGTGGTTGGCCGCCTCGCGGTCGTGATCGCCGATCTGCTGCGCGGCAAGCACAAGCCGAGCTTCACCCCGCACGTCGATTGCGGCGACCATGTCGTCGTCGTCAACGTGGAGAAGGTCCGTTTCACGGGCAACAAGCTGAAGCAGCAGACCTACTACAAGCACACCGGCTATGCCGGCGGCATCAAGGAAGTGACGGCGGACAAGGTTCTCGCGGGGCGTTTCCCCGAACGTGTCCTTGAAAAGGCCGTTGAGCGCATGATCCCGCGTGGTCCGCTCGGCCGCGCGCAGATGCGCGCGCTGCACCTCTACGCCGGCACCGAGCACCCGCACGGTGGCACCCAGCCCGAAGCGCTCGACGTCGCTTCGATGAACCGCAAGAACAAGGTGGGCGCGTAATGTCCGATACCGATACCGTCCAGAGCCTGTCCGACCTCAAGGACATCGCCGGCACCGTGGTCGTCGAATCGACCACTCCGGCCGCTCCCGTTTCCAACGCCCCGCTGCGCGAGCAGGAGATCGACGCCCAGGGCCGCGCTTACGCCACCGGCCGCCGCAAGGACGCCGTGGCCCGCGTCTGGCTGAAGCCCGGCAGCGGCAAGGTCACCGTCAACGGCCGCGACCAGGAAGTCTACTTCGCGCGTCCGACCCTGCGCCTCGTCATCAACCAGCCCTTCGTGGTCGGCGGGCGTGAGGACCAGTACGACGTCGTCGCCACCGTCAAGGGCGGCGGCCTCTCGGGCCAGGCGGGCGCCGTCAAGCACGGCATCGCGCAGGCGCTTTCGAAGTACGAGCCCACGCTGCGCGCCGCGGTCAAGGCCGCCGGCTTCCTCACCCGCGACAGCCGCGTGGTGGAGCGCAAGAAGTACGGCCGCGCCAAGGCCCGCAAGAGCTTCCAGTTCTCGAAGCGCTAAGACTTCGAAATCTCGAACCTTTCAAGGGGTCGCGGGCAACCGCGGCCCCTTTTGCTTTGCGCCGCCTGCCAACGGGCGGTTTCGGCCGGCCACCCATGTTCCGCGCATGATACCTTGTCATAGCAAGGTATCATGTACCGCCCTGTACTTTTTATAACATGGTATCTTGCATAGAACAGTAGCTTGCGATACACACTCCTCATCCGCAGGAGATGATTCGATGTCCGAAATCGAAATCCAGTTGAAGAAAGGGGTCCTGGGCCTTTGCGTCCTGGCCTTGCTGTCGCGCGGGAACAGCTATGCCTACCAGATCGCCAGTCGCATGGCCGACGCGGTCGATATGGGTGAAGGTACGATCTACCCGCTGATGCGCCGCATGCAGTCCGAAGGGCTGGTGACCACCTACCTCGAGGAATCGCCCTCGGGCCCGCCCCGCAAGTACTATCGCATCACCGAGACCGGCCGTTCGCGCCTGGCCGAACAGGTCGAGGAATGGCGCGGCTTCACCGCCGCCGTCGACGGCATGATCGCAGAAGCCGCCGCGCCCGCGATGCCTCAGGACGATCGCATGCAGGAAGGGGAACCCAGCCATGAAGCGTAACGAATTCATCAAGCGCCTGAAGGCGGCCCTCAAGGGCATGCCCCAGGACGACATCGACGAGATCGTCGCCGACTACGAGGATCACTTCGCCGCCGGCCTTGCCGAAGGGCGAAGTGAAGAGGAAGTCGCCGCCGCCCTTGGCAATCCCGCCCGCCTGGCGCGCGAACTGCGCTTCGAGGCCGGTTTCCGCAATTGGGAAGCGGGACGCTCGCCCTCGTCCGCGTGGGGCGCGATCCTGGCGTTCATGGGCCTGGCCACCATCGACATCCTGATCCTGCTGCCGATCGTGCTGCCGGTGATAGGCGTGGTGTTCGGCCTGTTCGTGGCCGTGGTCGCCTGCTTCATCGCCGGCGGCTTCATCCTGATCGCCGGCCCGTTCAGCGGCTTTCCCGGTGGTTGGCTGGTCGCGATCCTGGCGGGCCTCGGCACGATGAGCGCCTCGGTCGCCGCCGGTGCCTTGCTGACGCTGGTCAGCATCTGGATCATCAATGCCCTCATGTGGTTCGGCCGCCTGCACTACAGGGTGATCGAACCGGCCATCCATTCCGAAGACTGACGAGACGAGAAGGAGGAACAAGAGATGCTCAGGAAACTGCTCATCGTATTCGCCAGCGGCGTGATCCTGTCGATCGTCGCGTTCGGCGCGGCCTGGGTCGCCGGCGGCGAGAAGCTGCACAAGGATTTCGCCAAGGGCGACGGCTGGTCCTGGACCATCGGCGAAGAGAATCACGGCCCCACCAGGAACCGCGCCTTCGCTGTCGCGCCGGGCACGCAGCTGGCCATGGAAATCCCGGTGGGTCTGACCTTCACCCGGGGTGAAAAGGCCGAAATGGTGGTGTCCGGCCCCGCCAGCCTGGTCGACCGGCTGATATGGCGCAACGGCCGCCTCTCGCTCCCCGGCAACACCCATATGCGTCATGGCCTCAAGGTCAGGATCACCGCGCCCGAGATCACCGGCCTCGATCTCGATGCCCCGGGCGACGTGACCCTGACCGGGCTGCAGCAGGACCGGTTCACGCTGAATTCGCATGGGCCCATCGATCTCGATGCCCAGGGCAAGGTCCGCCAGTTGTTCATCACCGTCACCGGCCCGGGCGACATAGACCTCGGCAAAGTCGAGGGCGAGGATGCGACCGTCCGCCTCGATGGCGTCGGCGACGTGACGCTCGGCGCGACCGGCCTGGTCGACGTGGAGATCAACGGCGTGGGCAACGTCACTCTGCTACGCAAGCCGCAAAGCCTGCGCAGCAGCATCCACGGCCTCGGTTCGATCGATCACGACTACTGACACGGGTTCGGGGAAGAAAACCGCCGCGATCACCCCCCGCCCGCGGCGGTCCCTGCACGAAGGCCGTGCCGTTCCCCCCGGCGGCGCGGCCTTTTTCGTGCAGCCGCTTTTCTTCAACCGCCTCTCAACCGCTTCAATGCACCGGTGGATCGACCGGCGGCACGGTGCCCACCGGAGCGACGGGCTCGCCCGGCTCGCGCGGCGGCAAGGCGTTTTCCGGCACTTCGGCGATCTGCATGTCCGGTGTCGCCACGTGTTCCAGGTTGCGCGCCTCCACGCGCAGATCGTCACCGTCGATCAGTATCTCGTTGAAGCTGGGCGGGGTCGAGCGGATGCGCCGCGAAAGCGTGCCCGCACCGATCATCCGCAGCGGGCCGGCCGCGGTTTCCGCCACGAGATCGAAGGGATCGTGGATATGGCCGGAAAGCACCGCCATCACCTTGCGTCCGGCAAGCGCTTCCATCGCCCTGGTTCCGTTGATCGTCAGCAGCTTGCCATCATGCCTGCGCTCGGTGAGCGGGTGGTGCGCGGCGACGAGAATCCGGGTCCCCTCGGGATGGGCATCGATCGCCGCGAGGCACTGTGCCAGCGCCTTGCCCGTCACCCAGCCGTTCGACCAGGGAAAGCGCTGGTACTGCGCCCGGGTAGTGGTCCGCAGCGGGACCACGGCGAGACCGGGAAGGTCCAGCTCCGATTCGACCATCCGCTTGATCGCCTTGAAGCGGCCATAGGGTCCAAGAAAGCGCTCGTAGAGGTTGAAATAGGGAATGTCGTGGTTGCCGACCTCGACCGTGACCGGCACTTCAAGCCCGCTGATCCACGCGCTGGCGGCGCGAAATTCGCGGTGCCGCGCGCGCATCGTCAGATCGCCGGTGATCGCGACGGCATGCGGCTTTTCGCGCGCGATGCACGCGCGGGCCCAATCCAGCGCAAGCCGATCCTCGAGCCCGAAATGAATATCGCTCAGGTGAAACAGCTTGAGCCGGCCGCCATACATCGCGGAAACCCTACCGTGCATCGGCCCGCCCCGAATCGCGCGTCGTCACCAGATCGACCTGGCAGGGCATGATTTCGAACACCTCTTCGGCGGCGCCCTCATGCGGTTCACCATCGATCAGCAGGCCCATCCGCTCTCCCTCCGGGCAGACCAGCCGGACCTGCCCGTGCCGGCCGAGTTCGTCATGCGGGCCATCGCGAAAGTTCCGATTGAGCAAGGCGATCCCCTGCCCGGCGTAGTCGCCGAGCGATTCGGCATAATAGCCGTTCGCTTCAAGGCCGTCGTCATGCGGAGTCACAGTGATCGCGGCATAGCCTTCCTCGCGCCCGCCGTCGATGTGTTCGCACACCACTTTCGGGCCGCTGGCGGAATAGCTTATGGCCTGGCGCGCGGTGGCGACGAATTCGAGGATGTCGGCCGCGCGCATCGCCTCGCGCACATCGTTCCATACCGCGCCCGGGCCGGCGAGGACACCGGTCAGGCCCATGCCATGGCGGGACCGGATAACCGCCGGACGGACGCGGCGCGGAGGCCCCCCGGCAAGGCGGGCGACGATCTCGGGCGCCGGCACGTCGCCGTGCAGGCGTTTGGCCAGCATGTTCATCGTTCCCCCCGGCAGGACCAGGACCGCCCCGCTCCAGCCGGAAGCCGCGGCGACCGCCGCATGGACCGTCCCATCCCCGCCGAACACGGCCAGCAGACCGACACCCGCGGCCTGGAGCTCGTCCGGCCGGGGCGCCGGCTCATCCGGGAAACGAATCGTGCGATCGATCGTGAAACCGGCATCGACCAGCGCGGTCCGCACGCCTGCCACCGCCTCTTCGTCGTTGCCGCCGCTCGCCGCATTGCAGACCAGCCAGACCCTTCTCGCAATACCGTCCTTGGATTGTGCCATACCGGGGTAAAACCAGGGACGCGGCCAGGTTCCCGTCAAACCCGGCCGCTGGCGATCAACCAGGCCGAAAACCCGTTCAACACCGTGTAGAACGCATAAAGCCCGATCCAGCCGACCGACCCAGCCGCCGCCATAATCATCGCACCCAGCAGCATGGCAAACTCCACGACCAGGCTGAGCCGGCCGCCCAGCGGCCGGAACAACCAGGAGACCTGCGCCAGCATCGGATGGCCGCTTTCCAGCACCGCCTTGTGCGCGGCGAAGTTCACCACGCCCAGGCAGAAGACGACGATGAGGGCCAGCATGACCCTGCTTCTACAACCTCACCTTCCGACTGGCCAGCGTCCGGGCATCATGGCCCGATGCGCACGATTCGATCCTCCAGGTGGGCCATTGGCGCAACGGCATTGCATGTTGTTCGTCGACTACAGATGTCGTTCGTCCAATCCTCTCGCGCTTCGTCGAACATCGATCCCCCGCAATCGAACCCCGCGTGATCGGCCCCGCGATCGGGCGCAGAACAGGTTCATCGAGCCGCACAGCCCCCCGCCGGCTCGCCCTGAGGAGGAAATCACGATGTTCAAGAACGCCCCTATCGCCGCCGCGCTGCTCGGCCTTGCCCTCACCGCCACGCCGGCCTTCGCCGGTGAAGCGACGAAAGTGCAGGTCATGTACAAGGACCTCGACCTGACCACGCCGGAAGGCCAGCGCAAGCTCGAACGCCGCCTGGACATGGCTGCCCGCGAGGCCTGCGGCTACGACCAGCGCGTCACCGGCTCCCACCTGCCGAGCGCCCAGTCGCAGGCTTGCTACAAGCAGGCGCGCGCCAAAGCGAAGGATTCGATGGCTGCCGCCATCGGCAACGCCGACGGCCGCCTGGGCGGCTGAGCGCGGCGAAAGCCGATCCACCCTGCTTCTCACCCTGATTTCTCCAGGTCCCAAAAAAGAAAAGACCCGGAAAATGACTGGCGGGCCCTAGCGGCCCGCCATTTTCTTTACCGCCGGCAGATAAGTGCGGCCGATCCGCAAGGCCTCGCCATCGGCGGTTTCCACCGACCAGACCCCCAGCCCTTCATGCCTGAGGCCGGCGACGTGATCGCGGCGCAGGATGCAGCTGCGATGGATGCGGATGAACCGATCGGGATCGAGCCGCTCCTCCAGCCCGGTGATGGTCTGCAGCAGCAGGAAGCTTTGCCCATTGACGTGCAGCCGGACGTAGTCGCGCTCGGCATCGATGCGCTGGACGTCGTTGGCCGGAACGCGAACCAGTTCCGAGCGAAGCGGCACCCAGAACTCCTCAAGCCAACGGCCGGCCTGCCCGTCTCCCGGTTCGGCCCGCTGGCCGCGCCGCGAGACGACGCGCCCAACGGCGCGCTCGAGCCGATCCGGCGCGACCGGCTTGAGCACGTAGTCCACGGCGTCGAGGTCGAATGCCTCGACGGCGAATTCGTCATGCGCGGTCACGAAGATCACCGCCGGCGGATCGGTCCGGCCCGAAAGCTGGCGGGCAACGGTGAGCCCGTCGGTGCCCGGCATGGTCAGGTCGAGCAGGAGAAGATCGGGCGTCAGCGCCTCGACCAGCCGTAACGCCGCCTGGCCGTCGCTCGCGGTGCCGATCACGGCAAGACCCGCGATCCGGGCGCAGATCACCTGCAGGCGCTCAACCGCAAGCGGCTCGTCGTCGACGATCAGCGTGCGCAAGGGGGGGCCGTTCGGCTGTTCGCCGGTTTGCGTCTCAGGCACGGCCAAGCTCCAGCGGCATGCGCAGCACCGTCTCGAAACCGCCTTCCGGTCGCTTGCCGAAAGCCAGGGTGCCGGCCCGGCCATAGCGGGCGTGCAGGCGGTCACGCACATTGGCGAGGCCGATGCCGCATCCTTCCGCCTTGCCCCGTTCGGTGCCCGGCCCATCGTCGCTGACAGTGATGACAAGCTGCCCGCCCTCGCGCCGCGCCTTGATGGTCACCGTCACCGGTTCCCGGCTGGCGGCGACCGCATACTTGACCGAGTTTTCGACAAGGGGCTGCAGGATCATGCCGGGCACCATCGCATCGACGGCGGCCGGGTCAACATCGATTTTCGTCAGCAATCGATTGGGAAAACGCACCGCCTCGATCGCGAAATAGAGCTTCTGCAACTCGATCTCGTCCACCAGCCTCAGGTCGCTGGTCGGATCGCCCGAAAGCGTGTGCCGATAGAAAGTCGAAAGTGTCTGGATCATCGTCTCCGCATCGTCCTGGCGGCCGGTCATGACCAATGCCGAGAGCGAGTTGAGCGTATTGAACAGGAAGTGCGGATTGACCTGATAGCGCAAGGACCGCAGCTCGGCCGCTTCCGCGGCGCGTCGGTACTCCCCTTCCCGGCGCTCGGCCGCGCGCGCCTGTTCGGCCTTGGCGAGCGCGAAATAGAGCGCGGCCCAGGCCAGGACCAGAAAGTAGCGTCCGAACGCGGTATCGGCGATCGCGGCCCAGCGCGCGTAGCTTTGACCCATTGTCTTGCCGGTTCGGATGGTGATCGCCGAACCGGTTTGGGCGGGCTCGCGGCCAACCTCGGGCACGGCCGGCGGCGTCTCCTCGGCGCTCCCGCTCGGCGGGACGGGCGGCGGGGCGGGCGGTGGCGGCACTTTGGGCAGGTCGACCAGGATGTTGCCGGCCTCATCGCGCGAGATGCGAACGTTTCCGGCCTTGATCGCGGCGGCATCCTCCTCGTCGCCATAGGCATGCGACATCTCGATGTCGGCGAAGACCGTATCGTTGATGACGCTCAGCAGCAGCGCGAGCGGGAGCGCGCCGATCAGGACAATCACCAGGCGCATCCCGCCGGACTTGCGGTCGATCATCTGCAGGAGCGGCCAGACCGCCGCCATGACCAGCATCGAAAGAATGCAGATCGTAAGCCGGCGCGAAATGATCGGCCAGGCAAGGTCGAAGCCCATGAAAGCCCCGCGCAGCGTCGCGACGAGGAAATAGCAGACCCACAAGGCGGCAAGCGAAAGCAGGACGAGACGCGCGGGAACGCGCGGGTTGGCGATTACATCCGTCATGACCGCCCGGGATAGCGCGAAAGCGTGCTTTCACGCCAGTTCTCCGGTCGGCGCGCGTGAGCGGTTCGTCGAACAAGGTCCTGGCAGGTCATCTTCCCGGGCCCTCCGAAAGCGAGGTCGCGTCGTCCTGGGGCGAGCCCGGGAGGAGGCTCAGGCCAGCAGCCCTTCCTTCGCGATCTTTACCTTCCACACCAACGGCGCCAGTTGGTGGACGTTCTGTCCCTCCGCGTCGACGGCGACCGTCACCGGCATGTCCTCGACGGTGAATTCGTAGATCGCCTCCATGCCGAGATCCTCGAAGCCCACCACTTTCGCCTCCTTGATCGCGCGTGCAACGAGGTAGGCGGCGCCGCCCACCGCCATCAGGTAGGCCGACTTGTGGTTGGCGATCGCCTGGGTCGCCGCCGGTCCGCGCTCGGCCTTGCCGACGCAGGCGAGCAGGCCCTGCTCCAGCATCATGTCCATGAACTTGTCCATGCGCGTCGCCGTGGTCGGGCCGGCCGGGCCGACCACCTCGTCGCGCACCGGATCGACCGGACCGACGTAATAGATCACGCGCCCCTTGAAATCGACGGGCAGTTCCTCACCCTTGGCCAGCATGTCCTGGATGCGTTTGTGTGCGGCGTCGCGGCCAGTGAGCATCTTGCCGTTCAGCAGCAGCCGGTCCCCCTGCTTCCAGCTCTGCACCTGCTCGGCGGTCAGGGTGTCGAGATCGACCCGGATCGCCTCCTTGCTCGGCGCCCACTGGACCTTGGGCCACTCGTCGAGCCTGGGGGTTTCGAGGAAGCTCGGCCCCGAACCGTCCAGCGTGAAATGCGCGTGGCGGGTGGCGGCGCAGTTGGGGATCATCGCGACGGGCTTGTTCGCCGCGTGGCACGGCCAATCGAGGATCTTGACGTCGAGGATGGTGGAAAGGCCGCCCAGCCCCTGCGCGCCGATACCCATGGCGTTGACCTTGTCGAAGATCTCGATGCGCAGCGCCTCGATATCGTTCCGCGGCCCGCGTGCCTTCAACGGGCCCATGTCGATCGGCTCCATCAGGCTCTGCTTGGCGAGCTTCACGCAGTGCTCTGCGGTGCCGCCGATGCCGATGCCGAGCATGCCCGGCGGGCACCAGCCGGCGCCCATCTGCGGCAGCATCTCCAACACCCAGTCGACGATCGAATCGCTGGGGTTCATCATCTTGAACTTGGACTTGGCCTCGCTGCCGCCGCCCTTGGCGGCGACATCGACCGAGACCTTGCTACCCGGAACCATGGTGACCGAGAGCACCGAAGGCGTGTTGTCCCTGGTATTGCGGCGGGTGAAGGCGGGATCGGCGAGCACCGAGGCACGCAGCTTGTTTTCGGCATTGCCGTAAGCGCGGCGCACGCCCTCATCGACGACTTCCTGCAACGAACGGTCGGATTCCAGGCGGCAGTCCTGGCCCCATTCGATGAAGACGTTGACGATGCCGGTGTCCTGGCAGATCGGCCGGTGTCCTTCGGCGCACATCCTGCTGTTGGTGAGGATCTGCGCGATGGCGTCCTTGGCGGCCGGGCCCTGCTCGGCCTCATAGGCTTCGCCCAGCGCCCGGATATAGTCCATCGGATGGTAGTAGCTGATGTATTGCAGGGCGTCTGCGACGGACTCGATCAGATCGTCTTCGCGGATGGTCACCATATCGGCCATGGAAAATGCGCTCCCGGTTTTCGCGGATCACGTGAATTCGCGCGCCCCCATAAGCCGCATGCAAGGTATCGTCAAAGTACTTGCATGGATCGACGAAGGTAGCGTCAAAGCGCTTGGCCTCCCTGGCGGCTTGGCCTAGAAGGCGCCGCACAAGTGCCGTCGTTGCGGAAACCCGATGCGCCCCCCGCGCGTCATCCGCGAATGCATGAGGGAATTGCACCAGATGACCTTGACCGAGGATCGGTCTGTGCCTGAAATCGCCCAGGCCACCGTAGCCAAGTCCGCCGCTCGCCATGCCATGATCGTCAGCCAGTTGCGCACCAGCGGCGTCAACGAGCCCTGGGTGCTCGCGGCGATGGGCGGCGTCGCACGCGAAGACTACGTGCCGGAGGCAATGCGCGATGCCGCCTATATCGACCGGGCGATCCCGCTCGGCGGCGGCCGCTTCCTCGCCGCCCCCCTCGTTCACGGCAAGATGCTGGCCGAGGCCGCGCCTTCCGGCACCGACAAGGCGCTGCTGATCGGCGACGGCGAAGGCTATCTCGCCGCGCTGCTGCGCCCGCTGGTCGGTTCGCTGGATGCCGTCGATCCCGCCGCCGTCCCGGGCTTTGCCGGGGCGGGCGGCTACTCGCTCATCATCGTCGACGGCGCCATCGAGGTCCTGCCCGAGGCGCTTGGCGCGCAGCTCGCCGAAGGCGGCCGCATCGTCACCGGCCTGCTGGTACGCGGCGTCACGCGCCTGGCGACCGGCCGCAAGATCGCCGGCGCCGTCTCGCTGCTCCCTCTCGCGGAGCTTGGCATCCCCGCCCTTCCCGAATTCGCAGCCCCCAGGCGCTGGAGCTTCTGAGCATGTCCCGGTCCGCCCGCCGGCTGCTGGCGAGTGCTGCCCTGCTGTCGGCAACGTTCGCGGCAACCGGCGGCATGACCGCGAGGGCGGATACGCTCCGCGAGGCACTGATCGCGGCCTACCAGACCAATCCCTCGCTCGAAGCCGCGCGCGCCCAGCAGCGCGGGATAGACGAAAACGTGCCGATCGCCCGCGCATCGGGCCTGCCCAGCGCCAGTACGGATGCCAGCTACACCGAATTCCTGAAGCGCAGTCCGAATTCCTTCACCAGCCCCGCGCGCACGCTGTCGCTCGGCGCGAACCTGGGCGTGCCGATCTATTCCGGCGGCGCGGTGAAGAACCAGGTCAAGGCGGCGAAATTCCGGGTCGAGGCTGGCCAGGCAAGCCTGCGCGGCACCGAAAGCGACATTTTCGCCGCGGTTGTCGCCGCCTACATGGATGTGATCCAGAACGAGGCGATCGTCGGGCTCAACCGCAAGAACGTCGATGTCCTGACCGTCAATCTCCAGGCGACCACCGACCGTTTCGAAATCGGCGACGTCACTCGCACCGATGTCGCCCAGTCCCAATCGCGTCTCGCGCTGGCGCAGAGCGATGCCCGCACCGCCGAAGCCAACCTGGCCGCCGCGCGCGAGGCCTACATCCAGCTAATCGGCAAGGCGCCCGAAGCCCTGGAGGCGCCGCCACCGCTGCCGAACCTGCCGGCCTCACCCGAAAACGCCGTCGACATCGCACTTGAGAGCAATCCGGACCTGATCGCCGCGCGCGAACAGACCAAGGCGGCCGACAAGGATATCGACGTGGCCGGGGCGGGCCGCCTGCCGCGCGTCAGCCTCTTTGCCTCGGGCGCTTACAACAATTATTTCGATACCCTGGGCGGATCCAGCGCGGCAGCCTTTGCCCAGACCGAGAAGACTGCCCAGGCCGGCGCGCAGATCTCGATCCCGATCTTCCAGGGCGGCCTGCCCGCGGCGCAGCGCCGCCAGGCCCAGGCCCAGGCCTCGGCGACCCTGGAGAACGAGATCGCGACCGAGCGCGGAGTGATCGCGCAAGTGCGTTCGGCCTACAGCTCGTGGCTGGCGGCAAACGACGTCATCCGCTCCTCGCAAGTCGCGGTCGACGCCGCCGCGCTCAGCCTTGAGGGCGTGCGGGCGGAAAACTCGGTCGGCAATCGCACGATCCTCGATATCCTCAATGCCGAGCAGGAATCGCTGAACGCGCAGGTCCGCCTGGTGACGGCGCGGCGCAATGCCTATGTAGCCGGCTTCAACCTGCTCGCCGCGATGGGCAAGGCAGAGGCGCGCGATCTCAACCTCGACAGCGACATTCTCTACGATCCCGAAATCAACTATGAACGGGTGCGTCGCAAGGTTTTCGACTGGGATGACGATCCGGCGCCCGTCGCGCGATCGGCCCGCACCGTTGACACGCCGGCGCAGGACGGGAACATTCCCGCCCAATAGGCATCGCCCGATTCGGGACCGGCCGGTGCATGCCTTACATCTGGATGTGGCGTCCGGATATGACTGGGGGACTGTTGGAATGCGTCAGAACGGTGAACCTTCGGTCGAGGAGATCCTCCAGTCGATCAAGCAGGTCATTGCCAGCGACAACCGGACAAGCGCACGCATCGAACGTCAGCGCCGCGCGACCAAGGGCGTACCGGAAGGCTCGGCCGCATCCGCACCGGAACCCGAGCCGGAACCCGAGGAAGACGTGCTCGAACTGCCGGAGACCGCGCAGCTGGAGAGCGATTTCGAAGAGGACGACGCGGAACCGGCGCTCGTCCATGCCGAAGTGCGCAACTCCATGCGCGAATCGCTCGCCGCGCTCGCCATGCTGTCCGAACCCAGCATGCCGCCGCAGATCGTCCGCTCGGGCGAGACATCGCTCGAAGGCCTGACCCGCGAGCTGCTGCGCCCGGCGCTCGCCGAGTGGCTCGACAAGAACCTGCCTCCGCTGGTCGAACGCTTGGTCGCGGCGGAAATCGCGCGGATAGTCGGCAAAAAGGGCTGAGCACGCCGTTTCGGGCCGACTTCGGGCCCGGGAAACCATGCTACCTGAGCGAGTTTTCATCCTCCAGCGGATCGACGATGCATTCGTCGTGTCCTGTTCCGCTCGAAAGGAACATCAGTCCCATCAGCGCCGATGCCAGCAACATCGTAAAACCGACGCCGAGCGCGGCCGCGATGTAGAAGTGGATCGGGACCATGCCGTTGGAGCGGTACAACAGGGCCACGGCGACAGCGACGAGGCCTATCGTCACCATCATCATCCAGCGCATGATCCGCAGATAGCGCGCCCAGGCATGCGCCGCGTTCCTGGGATCATCGAGGGGTGAAGGGGGTGTCATCGCCATTCCATGTGAGGCTTGCGGCGCCCGCCCGCAAGAGAATCGTGACCGGTGGGCCAAACGTGACTGTCGTCCAGTATCGCGCCCCACCGGCCTGCGGCTCGTCCCCGACCTGGGCAAGCGGCCGAAGTAGCGGATCAGCCCGGCTTGTGGTATTCTTCCCAGGTCCCGTCCGCAAACGACAGGATCGATCAAAAAACAGGGAGAGTCCGACGATGACAATTGGGCGCCTTATCGAAGGCCGCGACACCGTGCTTACCTGCGACGTCTCCACCACCGTGCACGAGGCGGCGGGCATTCTTGCGCAGCGCCGCATCGGCGCGCTGCCGGTCATGGAAGATGGTTCGATCGCCGGCATCTTTTCCGAACGCGACGTGATCTATCGCCTGCACGAATTCGGGCCGGAGATGCTGACCATGCCCGTCGGCAAGGTCATGACCGCGCCGCCCGTCACGGTCGAGCCGGCCACCCCGGTCCTCACCGCGCTGGCGCTCATGACCCGGCGACGGATCCGTCATCTTCCCGTGGTGGATGGCGGGCGCATGGTCGGCTTCGTCTCGATCGGCGATCTTGTGAAGTACCGGATCGACAAGGTCGAATCCGAAGCCGCGGCGATGCGCGATTACATCCAGATGGCATAGGCCGTCTTCGATCTCCATGTTCTCGAGGGCGGCTCGCGCCTTGCCGCGCGGTGTCGGGACGCTTACATTCCAGGCATGGACCAGCACAGCCTGACGCTCAGCCCCTCCGCGGCCGCCCGCATTGCCACGATTGCCGACAAACAAGGCAAGCCAGCGATCCTGCGCCTATCCGTCGAAGGCGGCGGATGCTCCGGCTTCCAGTACAAGTTCGGCCTGGCCGATGCGCCGGAGACGGAAGATTCGGTCGCGGAGACCGATGGGGTGAAGCTGGTCGTCGACCCGGTCAGCCTCGACCTCGTCCAGGGCTGCATCGTCGATTTCGTCGAATCGCTGGGCGGCGCGGCGTTCCGGGTCGAGAATCCCAACGCGGCGGCCGGCTGCGGCTGCGGATCGAGCTTCTCGGTGTGAAAAAAGTCGCCACGTTCAATATCAACGGTGTCAAGGCGCGCCTGCCGCGCCTGCTCGAATGGCTTGAAGAGACTCGCCCGGCTGTGGCCTGCCTGCAGGAGATCAAGTCGCAGGACGAAGGCTTTCCGATCGCCGAGTTCGAGAAGCTGGGTTACAAGGGAATCTGGCACGGCCAGAAGGGTTTCAACGGCGTCGCCATCCTGGCCGATGGCGAGCAGCCCGTCGAAGTGCAGCGCGGGCTCGACGGAGAGCCCGAGGACGATCATTCGCGCTACCTCGAAGCCGATGTCCTCGGCCTGCGCGTGGTGTGCATCTATCTGCCCAACGGCAATCCGGTGCCCGGCCCCAAGTTCGATTACAAGCTGCGCTGGATGCAGCGGCTGCGCCACCGCATGGCCGCGATCAAGGCCGAGGAAGTGGCGGCGATCGTCACCGGGGACTACAATGTGATCCCAACCGACCAGGACGTCTGGTCGCCGCCGGCCATGGCCGCCGATGCGCTCATGCAAAGCGAATCGCGCGATGCCTGGTTCCGACTGCTCGGCGATGGCTGGACGGACGCCCTGGCGACTCACAATCCGCGCGGCGGCGTGTGGACTTACTGGGATTACCAGGCCGGCGCCTGGCAGCGCGACCATGGCTTTCGCATCGATCACGCCCTGCTCTCGCCCGAGCTTGCCGACCGCCTGGTCGCCTGCGGCGTCGACAAGATCCATCGGGGCCGCGAGAAGGCCAGCGATCACGCGCCGGTGTGGGTGCAGTTCAGGGATTGAAGCGGGGAAGGGGCCGTTTGAACGTCCCTTCCGCTCCTCAGCGATAGAAGATGTGGTTATCGACGCGCGCCAGGCGCGTCAGGCGCCAGTTCGGCGAGACGCTGGCGGCGTGGAAGAACAGCGCACCCTTCGCCGGAGTCTTCCAACTGCCGTCGTGGGCGATCTGCGCGATCGCCAGGGCCTCGTGCCAGTCGCGCGAACTCTCGCGGATCGCCGGCATCGCGCGGCCGCGCACGAAGGAAAATTGCGATGGCTGGTAGACGACCCCGCAATAGCTGCCGGGGAAACGCCCGGATTCCGCTCGATTGACGATTACGCGGCCAACCGCGAGCTGGCCTTCAAGCGATTCGCCGCGTGCCTCGAAATAGATTGCCCCGGCAAGGCAGCGCATCTCGCCGCTCAGCGGCTGCGGGATCGCCTGCCGCGAAACCAGCTGCGAAAGCGAGGTTGCGTTGATGAGGCTATCCGCCGGCGCTTCTGCCACGGCTTCGGCGGGAAGGGGCTGGACAACCGGCTGGGAAACGAATTCCACGGCGGGTTCCCGTTTGGTCAGGATCGGAACCATGTCCGATGCGACCGCGCCCGAACCCTGGGCACTGAATAGCAGGGTCAAAACCGTTGCGGCCAGCGCGATCGCGCTTGCCCACTGAACCTTGCTTCGCATTATGTCTTGATCGAGGGCGGTGAACCAGTCCGACACAGGCTGGAACAGAGCACCGCGATACCGCGTTCAACCTCTGTTCACGCCTGCCGACGATTCCCCGTCTGCGTGCTAGCCGGGAAACCGAAGTGTCGCCCATGCCGCTTCCGCGCTTGCGAAGGGCCCCTTAGCCCGCATTCCTTACCAGTCAACTAATTTCGCCGGTGAGCCCGATGAACCGTTCGCCTTGCGCGACGTCCAACTCGATGATCCACAAATCCGGATCCTGGGCACTTCTGCGCGTCAGATACTCTGAGAATTCCTGCTTGTTTTCAATATCCTGTTCCTTCGAGCAGGACCAGGCACGGGTTCCATCCAACTGCGGCATACGCTCATAGGCGCGCGCCTTCCCGCCTTTTTCGGTCAGCACGACCATGATCGCGCCGGCATCGCGTTCACCCTTGCTGAGCACCGCGGCAAAGCCGCCCTCGGCCTCGACGCTGCGAATCAGCGCCGCGACTTCAAGATGGGCCGGAAGGCGCGATGCCAAGGTTCAGGACGCCGGCCGCCGACCCGAATAACCGGGCAGGCTCGATAGCGCGACGCGCGAACGCATGAAGGTTCCAGTGCCGCGCCCGACTTCTTCACCCTCCTCATCGACCAGCCGCGATTCCGCGACGAGGACCCGGCGGCGACCGCTCACCCAGTGGCCCTCGGCTACGATGCTGCCACCCTTGATCGGCTTGCTCAGGTGCAGGTTGAAGGACGTGGTCAGCAGGAAACGGTCGGTGACAAGCGTATTGGCCGCATAGAACGCGGCGTCGTCGAGCATCTTGAAATAGATCGTGCCGTGCGCGGCACCGGCGGCGTGAAAGCAATCCGGCTCGACCGTGAACGTGATGCGCGAAAGCCCCTCGCCGACAATCTCCAGCACGGAGCGGAACTTGTGGTTGATCGGCGCGGAAGCATAGAGCCCCTCCAGCGCACGCCAATGCAGGTCGGCGCCGGAAACATCCGGCGCCGTGCCGGGCTTCAGGTCAAGCGGCATCGCGGTCGATGACATTGCTCAGCAGGCTGTAGAGCACTTCCGGCCCCGGGGCCGCCAGCAGCGCTTCACGCATCCGCTCGTCACGCATCAAGCGCGAGATCGCCGCCAGGGCGTGAAGGTGCGTGGCTCCCGCGCCGTCGGGAGAAAGCAGGCCGAAGACGAGATCGACCGGCATCCCATCGGCGGCATCGAACTCGACCGGTGATTCCAGGCGCATGAACGCGGCGACCGGTCGGCCGAGCCCGGGCATGCGGGCATGCGGGATTGCGATACGGCGTCCGAAGCCCGTGCTGCCCAGCCCTTCCCGCTCGACCACACGCTCAAGAACCGCATCGCGATCCAGATCGTAGACCTCGGCGAACAGCTTCGCGAGCCGCCCCAGGATAATGTCCTTGCTGTCCGCGCTCACCGTGATGACGGCCTCGGGCAGCAGTGTGAAAAGACCGCTCATATCGCTTCTGATTCTAGGATTTGACTGATGTTCAATGATGGCATGCCCCCAAACTCCCGGCGAACCGGGAGCCTTTTCCTCTCCTCCGATCAGAAATATGCAACGCCGCCAGGGGCGTCAGTGCGGTTCGACCCAGCCGATCGAACCGTCGCCGCGGCGATAAACCATATTATGGCGTCCAGTGCCAGCATTTTTGAACAGAAGAGCCGTGGTATTGCGCAAGTCGAGCATCATGACCGCGTCCGAAACGGTCGCCTCGGGAACGTCGACACGAGTCTCGGCGATGACAACCGGCGCGTCCGCTTCGAACTCTTCCTCGTGGTCGCCCGCCGGTTCTTCGAAGATCGTGTAGGCTGCTTCTTCGTAGGCCGCGTCTTCCACCGCCATCGCATAGGCGGCCTGCTCGTGCCGATCCTTGAGCCGGCGCTTGTAGCGGCGCAATTGCTTGTCGATCTTCTCAGCCGCCTGGTCGAGCGAAAGGTGCGCGTCCTGCGCCATGCCGGTGCCCTTCAGCACAAGGTTCTGCATGACATGCATGATGATGTCGCAGCGAAAGGCCCCGGCCGGAGCCCGCCCGAACGTCACATGCGACGACAGCGCCCGGCTGAAGTACTTTTCTATGATCGCCGTCAGTCGTGCACTGGTGTGGATCTGCAAGGCCTCGCCAGTATCGACCTGGTGACCGGAGACGCGGATTTCCATGGGCGAATTCTCCTTGTGCTAGAGTTCATGCACCCCAGAGCGGGGTATCGACCGACTTGAGAAACTCCGCGTGCGCGGCGAGTTCCTCCTCGGTGGCCGCGTGTGGGCGCGGCTGACGATAGATACGGTCCTTTCGAACGAGAACCTTGATTTCCGTCACGATTTCGGTGGTTTCGGCAACCAGCTCAAGGCCGATCTGGCGCCCGCCGCACAGCTCCACATAGACCTGGGCGAGCAGCTCGGCATCGAGCAAGGCGCCATGCTTGGTGCGGTGGCTGCGGTCTATGCCGTAGCGGGTGCACAGTGCGTCGAGCGAAAGCTTGGCGCCGGGATGGCGCACTTTGGCGAGCGCGACGGTATCGACCATGCGATCGCGGCCGACCGCCGGCAAGCCGCACAGCGCCAGTTCGGCGTTGATGAAGTTGAAATCGAACCCGGCGTTGTGCGCCACCATCGGGCTGTCCGCGATGAATTCAAGGAATTCCCGCGCCAGTTCGGAAAACAGCGGCTTGTCGGCCAGGAAAGCGTCGGACAGGCCGTGCACCGCCTCCGCCTCGGCAGGCATCGGGCGCTGGGGATTGAAATAGGCATGGAAGGTCCGGTTGGTGACAACCCGGTTGACCATCTCGATGCAGCCGATTTCTACCATTCGATCCCCGTTTTTCGGGTCGAAACCGGTCGTTTCGGTATCGAAGATGATCTCTCGCATCCCTTTTCATATCTGCCTGCAAAGGCCCGGACGCAAGGGGCTGCCAGCGATTATTCCGCTCGTGTCAGCGTCCGCACGATGCCGGCCACCTGATCGCGCGTCGCTTCGAGCGATCCCCCGGTATCGATGACGAAATCGGCGCGCGCGCGTTTTTCCGCGTCCGGCACCTGAAGTGCCAGAATCTGCTCGAATTTTTCGGACGTCATGCCCGGCCGCGCAAGCACCCGCTGGCGTTGCTGCGCGGCCGGAGCGGACACTACGGCCACCGCATCAAGCCCCGCCTGACCGCCTTTTTCGTAGAGCAGCGGAACGTCGAAAACGATCAGCGGCGCCCCCGCGTTTTCGCGAAGGAAATCGCCGCGCATCGCGCCTACGGCGGGGTGAACGATTCGCTCGAGTCGCGCGAGCTTTCCTGGGTCCCCGAAGACCGCCGCGCCAAGCTTTTGCCGGTCGACACCCAGCGGTCCAGTGGTGCCGGGAAATTCCGACTCGATCGCGGCGAGCAAGGCGCCGCCCGGACCCTGCAAGGCGTGAACCGCCGCGTCGGCATCGAACACCGGCACGCCAAGCTCGCGAAACATGCCCGCAACGGTGGACTTGCCCATGCCGATCGAACCGGTAAGGCCAAGGACTTTCCGGGAGGTCATGACAGGATCAGCGCCCGCAGCGCCGCATCGTGCTCACGCGGGGGCCTGGTGCCGAAGAAATGCGCGAAAGCAGCGTCGGCCTGGCCGATCAGCATGGAAAGCCCGTCGATCGTTGTGAAGCCGGCGGTTCGCGCGCCCCGCAAAAACGCCGTGTCGAGCGGGCTGGTGACGATATCATAGACCAGGCTGCCGGGCGGCGCATGGCTGAAATCGAAGGCGAGCGGGGGCTGGCCGGCCATGCCGAGCGGACTGGCATTGACGATCAGGTCCAGGCAACCCTCGCGGTCGTCGAAGGCGAAGTCGGTGGGATCGCTGAAATGAGTGAGATCGATGGCGTGATGGTCGGTGCCGGGGGCAAGCTCGTCCAGCATGGCCCGCGCCTTGTCCGGATCACGCCCGGCCAGCACGATCACGAAGTGCTCCGCCGCCAGTGCGGCCACTATCGCCCGCGCCGCGCCGCCGGTGCCCAGTACCCGGGCCATGCGGAACAAATGCGTCTTCGCCAGTTCCGGCCGCAAGGGTTCGAGGAAACCGGGTGCATCGGTGTTATGGCCGGTCAACGTCCCGTCGGCTTCCCGCACCACCGTGTTGACCGCCCCGATCCGCGCCGCGAGCGAGTCCAGCCGATCGAGCAAAGGGACGATCGCCAGCTTATGCGGCATGGTAACGTTGCAGCCGCGCCAATCGGCGTCCGCGCGGCGCGTCGCAAGATAGTCGCCAAGGCCTTCCAGCCTGACCAGGCAATGGTCGTAACGGCCGGCGATACCCAGCTTGCCCAGCCAGAAGTTGTGGATCGCCGGCGACTTGGACTGGGCGATCGGATCGCCGATCACTTCGGCGTAAGGAACGCTCACTGTGGCATCACTCCCAGCTTGCGCAGCGCCGCCTGCACCAGCAGCAACGGCATGCCTAAGATGGTGAAATAATCGCCTTCGATCCTTTCAAACAGCTGCACTCCGCGCGCCTCGATCCGAAACACGCCGACACAGCCCGCGACTTCGGGCCACTCGGCATCGAGATAGCTGTCGATGAAGGCATCGGAGAGGGGGATGACATGCAGCCGCGCAAGCGACGGCCCGGCCCAGAGCACTTCGCCGTCCCGCACCAGTGCCGCCGCGCTGTGCAGGTCCATGATCCTGCCGGAAAAAAAGCGCAGGTGCTCGGCGGCCTGCGCGCGCGATTCCGGCTTGTCGAACCGCCGGCCCTGGCACGCAACCAGCGAATCGCTTCCCAGCACCAGCTCACCCGGCGCGGAAACGGCGAGCGCCTTGGCCTTGGCGAGTTCCAGCGCGATTTCGGCGGGCGGCGCGCCTTCCAGCGCCGTTTCGATGGCGCGCTCGTCGACATGGGCCGGCTGGGCGCGGAAACCAATGCCGGCGGCTTCGAGCATGGCGCGGCGCGATGCGCTCTGGGATGCAAGGACGATCATTCAGTTAATTTACCCGGGTTCAAATCGGCTTGGGGCCCACCTGGCCCTGTTCGCCAGCGGCCTTGCGCTCATTGTAGAGGTTGATGACGGCTGCGGCGGTCTCTTCGATCGAGCGGCGCGTGACGTCAATCACCGGCCAGGAATTGTCAGCGAACATGCGCCGGGCATATTTCACCTCGCTCTCCACCTTGTCGTTGTTGACATAGTCGGTATCGGGAGACTGGCTGAGCGAGAGCAGGCGATTGCGGCGGACCTGGATCAGCCGCTCCGGCGCGGTGGTCAGGCCCACCACCATCGGCCGCTTGAGCCCGAACAGCGCGGGAGGCGGCGGGCTTTCCACCACGATGGGAATATTCGCGACCTTGTAGCCACGATTGGCAAGATAGATGCTGGTCGGCGTCTTGCTGGTGCGCGATACCCCGGCCAGCACGATGTCGGCATCCTCCCAGTCCTCCCAGGCAACGCCGTCATCATGGGCGATGGTGAACTGGATCGCGTCGACCCGGGCGAAATAGGCATCGTCGAGCCGGTGCTGGCGACCCGGGCGGCCCTTGGCCTCCTGTCCGAGCAGCGCCTCGAGCGCGTCGGTCACGCCGTCGAGCACCGCGATCGCCGGCAGGCCCAGCGTCTGGCACCGTTCCTCAAGCCGGCCGCGCGTCTCCTCATTAACGAGGGTGAAGAAAACCAGGCCCGGGTTGGCGGCGATCTCGCCCATGATCCGATCGAGATGCTGCTGGGATCGCACCATCGGCCAGAAGTGCCGTAGCACATCGGAATCGTCGAACTGGGCAAGCGCGGCCTTGGCGATCATCTCCAGCGTTTCGCCGGTGGAATCGGAAAGGAGATGCAGGTGGAATCGCGCCATGAAAAGGGGTCCGCGAGAAGGTCTGACTGCTTGTGGATATCTATCGGCATAAACCACGGGAGCGTTCCGGTGACAACTCGCGAGGCGCATTTCATGCCCCTTACCGCGATTCCACCGCCCAGGTTGTGGACAGCCGGCAGGCCCGTTCCACAGCCTGTGGACAAGGCAGACAACCTTCGCTTGACCACGCCCGACACGGGAGTCGCCCGGGCCACTTCACCCTGTTCATTCCGGGACAAATCGGGCAAGGCGCGCTCGTCCCCACTATCCACAGGACCAACAGACTCCATCAACCTTTATAAGAATCTTATATTATTTTGATTGGATGAAAGACGCGATGCCCGGCCTCCTCCTGAACACGCTGCGTGGCGAGAATGCGAACAGGCGCCCCATCTGGCTGATGCGCCAGGCCGGACGCTACCTGCCGGAGTACCGGGCGCTGCGGGCGGAGAAGGGCGGCTTCCTGGCCTTGGTCTACGATACCGACGCGGCGGCAGAGATCACGTTGCAACCGATCCGTCGTTTCGGGTTCGACGGGGCGATCCTGTTCTCCGACATCCTGATCGTGCCTTACGCCATGGGGCAGGATCTGCAGTTCCTGGTTGGCGAGGGGCCGAAACTATCCCCAAGGCTGGTCGATCACACCCTCGGGGGTCTGAACGAAGTGCCCGCGCGGCTCACGCCGATCTACGAAACCGTCGGGAAAGTGCGCGCCGCGCTGCCTGTGGATAAAACCATGCTGGGTTTTGCCGGCTCGCCCTGGACGGTCGCGACCTACATGGTTGCGGGCGAAGGCAGCCGTGACCAGCATGAGACCCGTGCCATGGCCTATCGCGATCCGGGTGCCTTCCAGGCGATCATCGACGCAGTGGTGTCGGTAACCGTGGACTATCTCTCGGGCCAGATCGACGCGGGCGCGGAGGCGGTGCAGCTGTTCGATTCCTGGGCGGGCAGCCTTGCTCCGGCGCAGTTCGAAAAGTGGGTGATCGCACCCAATGCGGCGATCGTCGCAGCCGTAAAGGCGCGCCATCCGGAAACGCCGGTCATCGGTTTTCCCAAGGGATCCGGTGAGAAGCTGGCGGCTTACGCGCGCGAAACGGCCATCGACGCGATAGGGGTGGATGAAACCATCGATCCGTTCTGGGCGGCCACCACATTGCCGGAAGGGCTTCCGGTACAGGGCAATCTCGACCCGCTGCTGCTGCTTTCGGGCGGCGAGGAACTGGACGGAGAGGCCCGCCGCGTGCTTGATGCCTTTGCCGGACGTCCCCATGTGTTCAACCTCGGCCATGGCATCGGCCAGCATACGCCGATCGAAAACGTCGAGCGGCTCCTTGCGACAGTGCGAGCCTGGGAGCACTGACAGGGATCGAAACAGACGGAAGCCGCCTCGCTCCGGCGAGAGGCGCTGACAGGATGACCTCATGGAGCAGATCTTGCAGACCACCTATCTCTGGCTGAAGGCCGGGCATATCATCTTCGTGATCTTCTGGATGGCCGGCCTGTTCATGCTGCCGCGCTATTTCGTATACCATCAGGAAGCAGAGCGTGGTTCGGCCGAAGAGGTGCGCTGGATCGACCGCGAGGCGAAGCTGCGCAAGATCATCCTGACGCCATCGCTGATCGCGGCCTGGGTCTTCGGCATTGCGCTGGCCAGTGCGGGAAACTGGTGGGTCGCACCATGGCTTCACGCCAAGCTGCTTTTTGTCGTCGCATTGACGGGCTATCACGGCTGGCTGGTGGGTTATGCGAAGAAGCTGGCCAAAGGCGAACGGCCATTGGTCGGCAAGACGCTGCGCCTGCTCAACGAGGTTCCCGGGCTGGCGGTGGCGGTGATCGTGGTGTTGGTGGTGGTGAAACCCTTCTAGAAGGAGGCTGGCACCGGCTTTACCAATCGATCGCCTCGCGCCCATGGGCTTTCAGGAACGCGTTCGCGCGGCTGAAGTGGCGGCAGCCGAAGAAGCCCGCGTGGGCCGACAGCGGGCTGGGATGCGGCGCGGTCAGCACCAGGTGGTGGCTTGAGGCAAGGCCAGGCACGCGCATCGCCTTTTTCCTGGCATGACTGCCCCAGAGCAGGAAAACGCATGGTTCCGGCTTGGCTGCGACCGCGGCGACCGCGGCATCGGTGATCGCTTCCCAGCCCCGGTTCTGGTGTGATCCGGCCTGTCCCTCCTGCACCGTGAGCGCATTGTTGAGCAGCAGCACGCCCTGGCGCGCCCAGTGTTCCAGGTTGCCGTGACGCGGCGGGGTCACTCCGCAGTCGCTCGCCAGTTCCTTGTAGATATTGACCAGCGAGGGGGGCATCCTGACTCCCTCCCGCACGGAGAAGGCGAGGCCATGGGCCTGCCCGGCGCCATGGTAGGGGTCCTGCCCCAGAATCACCACTTTCACCGAATCCAGCGGAGTCAGTTCCAGCGCGCGCAGCCGGCTGCCGCGCGGGGGATAGATGCGCTTGCCCGCCGCTTCCTCCGTCTTGAGCCAGCCGCCAAGCCGGCGCGCCTCTGCGCTCGCCAGTACCGGCGTCAACACCGGCTGCCAGCTGGGCGGGACAGCTTGCGTGCCGCCTGTTGCAGTCATGCCCTAAGCCTCCCGAAAATACCGGCGCCCATTGCGAAACACGTGCCTAGTCCCTAAGCATTTCCGGACCATGGCTGTCCATCTCCACGAAGAAGATCTCCCCGAAGGCGTGCTCGCACCCGGGTCTGTCGCCATCGACACCGAGACGATGGGGTTGATTACCCCGCGTGACCGGCTGTGCGTGGTGCAGATTTCCGATGGCCTGGGCGATGAGCACCTGGTGCGCTTCGCCCCCGGCAGCAGCTATGCCGCGCCCAACCTCAAGGCCGTGCTGGCTGACCCGGGGCGGCTCAAGCTCTATCACTTTGCCCGCTTCGACCTTGCCGCGATCGAACATTACCTGGGCGTCATGGCCGCGCCGGTGTTCTGTACCAAGATCGCCAGCAAGCTGGTGCGCACTTATACCGACCGCCATGGCCTGAAGGATCTGGTGCGCGAGCTGCTGGGCAAGGAAGTATCCAAGCAGCAGCAGTCGAGCGACTGGGGCGCGCGCGAGCTGACTGACGCGCAGAAGGATTATGCTGCTTCGGACGTGCGCTATCTCCATGCCATGCACGCGATCCTGGTCGAGCGTCTTGCCCGTGAGAAGCGCACCCAGTTGGCCCAGGCCTGCTTCGACTTCCTGCCCGCTCGGGCACGGCTGGACCTTGCCGGCTGGCCCGACCATGACATCTTCAGCCACGAAGCCGCCTGACCCGCCGGCCTTCGAATCACACCGGAGCCTGATCGCCGATGTCGGTGGAAGCCATCCAGATCCGCAACCGCCGCCGGCACTTTGCCGCGCCCGGCGGTTCGCATGACCGGCTGGTCGGCTTCCTGGCCAAAGCGCTGCCCGCCGCGGTCGGCCTGGTGAGTGCGGTGATGATCCTGATGCCGCTATCGCCGCGCGGCGAGATCAGCTTCCTGCTCGATCGCAACAAGGTGGCGATGACCAATGAACGCATCAAGCTTGAGGATGCCTCTTATCGAGGGCAGGACGATCGCGGGCGCGGCTTCGTGGTGACGGCGGGCACAGCGGTGCAGCAATCGGCCACCATTCCGATAGTCGAAATGCTGGATCTTTCCGCGCGGATCAGCCTGAACGACGGGCTCGCCCAAGTTGCGGCACCGCGTGGTGCCTACAATTACGATACCGAGAAGATCGCCATTTCCGGACCTGTCCAGTTGGCCGCGCCCGACGGCTATCGCATGTCGACACGCAACGTGGCTGTCGACGTCAAACGGAAAGTCGCGGTTGGTTCGGGCGGTATCGAGGGTACGGTGCTGACCGGAACGTTCCGCGCCGATTCGATGACAGCCGACCTGGAAAACCGCACGGTCACCCTGGAAGGCAACGCCCGGTTGCACATGACGCCGGGGAAGTTGAGGATACCCCAATGACGCTTCGTCTCCCGCGCCTGCCCGCATTTCGCCCGCTGGCCTTGCGCGCGGCGGTGGCCGTCCCGCTCCTCGGCATGGCTGCCCTGGCCGTTTCCCAGCAGCTGGAGGCACAGGTCTTTCCCGGCCACAACACCAATGCCCCGGTGGACTATTCCGCCGATCGCATAGAGTTGCAGGACAAGGAGAACCGCGTCGTGCTCTCCGGCAACGTCGATGTGCGCCAGGCGGATCTGCGGCTGCGCGCAGCGCGAACGGTCGTCAATTTCACCAATGTTGGCTCGCTGCAGCTCCAGCGCATCACCGCCAGCGGCGGAGTGGTGGTTACCCGTGGCGATGAACGGGCGACCGGCGACGTGGGTGTCTACGACTTCGGCCAGAAGATCATCACCATGACCGGCAACGCCACGCTCAAGCGCGGGAACGGCGATACATTGCACGGCGGACGTTTCGTGATTGATCTCAAGAGCGGTGTGTCGTCGGCATCCGGCGGACGCGTCTCGGGTACGTTCAGCGTTCCGAAGAAGAACTGATACCAAGTCTTTTGAAGCGAGACTCATCGCCCCCCTCGTCACCCGCGAGGCGGCGAAGCCGCCGACGCAATCCAGGGTAGTACAAAACCGCCCTGGCCGACACTCTGGATTGCCGCACTGCCTACGGCGGCTCGCAATGACGAAGGCAAGGAGAACAAGAATTCCGATCGCTGCTGCAATGAGCCAGCCGAGGGGCAGGGCGCTTGACACCCTTCGAGAGGTTCAGGGTGAGCGGTCTTGATCCGGATTTCGGGGTCTGCGCCTTGGATCGAGAGCGGTGTTGCGCCGCCCCGGATCAGAACGCGCGGTCGTGGACGAGCACCCGCAGGGTCAGGAAGATGATCTGGATGTCGCGCATGATGGTCCAGCCTTCAAGGTATTCGAGGTCGGACTGGAGGCGGTTTATCAGGTCGGATTCATGGTCGGTGGCGCCGCGGTAGCCGCGCACCTGGGCCAGGCCGCTGAGGCCGGGCTTGAGGCAATGGCGCTGCCAGTAGCGCAAGTCCACTTCCCAGAACAGCTTGTCGCCGGCCAGCGAGCCGGTGGCATGCGGGCGCGGACCGACCAGGCTCATGTCGCCCAGGAGCACGTTGAACAGCTGCGGCAGTTCGTCGATGCTGGTCGAACGGATGAACCGGCCGACACGGGTGATGCGCTGGTCGTCCTTCGATGCCGACTGGTTGCCGTCCGTGTCGCACAGGGCCTGTGTCATCGAGCGGAACTTGTACATGTTGAAGAAGCGGTTGCCGCGCCCCATGCGGCGCTGCATGAAAAATACCGGCCCGCCGTCCTGCAGCTTGACCGCGATCGCGATCGCGATCAGCAACGGCGAGAGCGCGACGATGGCAGAGCCGGCGAAGGCGACGTCGAACAGGCGCTTGATGGCGCGGTCACGCAGGCCCAGCGGACCCGCGGAAACCAGCAGCAGCCCGTGCTTGCCGACAACCCTCGCGCCCTGGGCGCCAAGGCGGGCGACCTCGTCGTCAAGCACTTCGCCATCGACATTCGCGCCCTTGAGCATCATCGCCCAGTCGGCGCGGCGCCCGGCGGGGCAGCTGACGATCACCCGATCGATATTGCGCAGGACCAGCCCCAGGCGATCGAGCGAGTGTGGATCGTTGAGATTGGGCCGCAGCCCCATCGCGGCGGCCGAGATACGAATGGAGCCGCGCAAGTTCACTTGCGGCCCGCCATCGTCGATGATGAGTTCGTTGATTACGTTGGCGCCGCAGCGCCACGCCACGAAACCGCGCAGTTGCAGGCGCATCCAGGCGATCAGCAACATCGCGCCGAGCGAACCGCCGTTGAAGACGGAGCGCGATACGTCCGTATCCGGGCGGATGAGGAACTGCACGAAGACGACGACGACCATGGCTATGACCATGGCGACCACCGCGCGGAATATGCCCGACCAGCTCTCCCGCAGCGAATCGATCGAATAGGAGCCATTGTAGAGCGCCAATGTCAGGTAGATCGGCAGGATCAGCTGCGCATGGACCAGCGAGTCGGACAGACCGGCGTTGCCGGCAAAGAGATAGCCGGTGACGCTGAAGCCCACGACAGTCGAGAAAATGTCCCCGATGAAAAGGGCCAGGTAGCATTGCAGCCGGCGTCGCTCCCGCGATGGAGCGACGAGAAGTTCATCGGTTTCCGCGCGCTCCTTCAACAGTGCACGCGCAGCAAACGGCGCGTTCATCGGTCCTGCACTCCCCGTTACCGTCGTCACGCCACAAGCCCCGGTCCCGATCAGGAACTATTGCAGCCCCCGCAGCATCGGGCCCATGCTGCAGTGCAATAGGTATACGCACTTAACGGGCGAACAGACAACAGGGAAAGCATTATCTGTCAGACCGTTCTTTTTATCCGTTGTTTTACATCCGCAGAGGCTATTCTTGTTATCGTTAACAAACCCTCGGCCAGAAGCAGCTCCGCATCCTGACTGTTGAGCATAAGCGATTGGTGCATGGCAATAAGCCGTGCGACGAGTCGTTCCAATCGCGGGCCGCGCCAGATCTTGAGCTGGATGCCCAGTGCCGGCTGGTCTTTCCAGAAGATGCGCCGGGCGCCGGCCTCCGCCTTGAGGAAGTTGGCGACGTCCGGATTCTGCCCGAGTCGCGCATTAAGCCCGGCTAGCTGCGCGGCGCGGCGTTCGAATGCCAGCAGCAGGCCGACCGGATTGAGCCCCAGTTCGCGCATGCGTTTGAGTTCCGGGGCGATCGCCTCGCGCCGGCCGCCGAGTACGGCATCGACAAGCGGCATGAAATCATCGTCCTCGGTCTGCGCGCCGATGGCGTCGAGGTCGGTTGCCGAGACCGGGCGGGGGGTTTCCGGAGAGGCGTCCAGATAGAGCGCGAGTTTGGTTACTTCGGATCGGGCGATACGGGTGTCGAGACCGCCGGCCCGCGCGATCCGTTCGGCGATCTCGCTGCCCAGCTTCAACCCGGCGGCATTGGCCATGGCCCTTACCGCAGCGGTGACAGCGCCAAGGTCGGGCGGGTAGAACATCGCGACCAGCCCGTCACCGCGATTCGCCAGCAGCTTGGCGGTGCGCGACTTGTCGGTGGCACCGGTCGCGACGATCAGCACAGGGCAGGCTTCGACCGCATTCTCGAGCAGGATCTCCACCGCGTCATGCGCCTCGTCGCCCTGCGCGCGCACCCAGACATGGCGCGTGCCGCCGAACAGTGAATTGGAGCGTGCCTCGTCGCCCAGCCGCACCGGGTCCTTGCGCAGATCCGAGCCCACGAGCTCGACCCGCTCGCCGGGGTCGGGCAGGAGCGAGACGATCCGTGCCGCCGCATCGCCGGCACCGGCCTCGTCGGGGCCGCAGAAGAAGAACACGCGCGCCTGCTGGGCGGCGCGGGCGGCAAGGCCGGCGAAGTCCTTCTGAGTCGCTTTCATGCGCGGCTTCGTCGATGGGTGCCGATCCCGCCCCTGCGGGGGAGCGGGAATGAGGCCTGCTCAACCGGGAACGACGCCACGAGCCCTTACTGGCGGGTATCGCCGCGCAGGCGCAGCGCGACACTGGTGACGATGCGGCTGGCGACGTCCTTCGACAGGTTTTCCAGCGCGGTCTGCTCGGCGGCGATCGTCGCATAGTCGGAGGAGACGACGTCGATGCCCGCGTCCGAACCGGCAGTGGCGTCGAGCACGATGTCACCGCTCGCCAGGTCGACAAGCTGGTAGCGCGCGCGCAAAGTGCGCCGTTCGCGGCCGATGGTATCGTCGGAAAGCAGCGCGAAGCCCTCCAGCTTGTCGTCAAGCCGCACGTCGAGCCGGTAGCGCGGCGCGGCGTTGCCCCCGGCCCCGAGTTCATCGACCAGCGCATTGCGCACCAGCCAGCCGGCGCGGCCATCGATCGCGGCGACCTGGACACCCGAAAGCCCGCGCGCGACCGCGCCGTTGCCGCCCCCGGCGTACATCGGCTTGAGCCCGCATCCCGAAAGCATCGTGGCAGCGAGCGTCAAGGCTCCGGCAAGGGCGACCGGCACTCTCACGCGACGAGGTTCACCAGGCGGTCAGGCACGACGATCACTTTGCGCACTTCGGCTCCATCGAGGGCACGCTGCACCTTCTCGCTGGCAAGGGCAAGCGCCTCCAGCTCGTCCCTCGCCATGCCCTTGGCGACTGTCAGGGTATCGCGCAGCTTGCCCTTGACCTGGATGGCGATGGTGACTTCGTCCTCCACCAGCAGCGCCGGATCGACTTCGGGCCAGGCGGCGGTGGCGACCAGGCCTTGGCCGAAGACCGCATAAGCTTCTTCAGCCAAGTGCGGCATCATCGGCGAGATGAGCAGCAGCACGGTGCGGATCGCGGCGGAGCGGCTGGCGGAAGGCGGTGCTTTCTCGATCACGCCGGTCAGTTCGTAGATGCGCGCGACGGCCTTGTTGAAGCCGAGCGCCTCGATATCGTCGGCGACGGCGGCGACGGTCTGGTGGGTCTTGCGGTCGACCGCCTTGTCCTCGCCTTGGGCCGCTGCGTCATATTGACCGAACAGGCGCCACAGGCGCTGGACGAAGCGCGCGCAGCCCTCGATGCCGGCTTCCGACCAGGGCAGGTCGCGCTCGGGCGGGCTGTCGGACAGCATGAACCAGCGGATCGCGTCGGCGCCGTAAGTTGCGACGATCTCATCGGGATCGACGACGTTCTTCTTCGACTTCGACATCTTGATGACGCGGCCGATCTCCACCGGCGCGCCATCGGCGGCGAGGATGGCGCTCTCGGCACCGCGCTCGATTTCGCCGGGCGAGAAGAACACCGGCTGGCCGTTGCCGTCATCGATGCGAAAGTAGGTCTCGTGCGTCACCATGCCCTGCGTGAACAGGCTGGCGAAGGGCTCCTTGACCTCGATCTTGCCGATCCGGGCCAGCGCGCGGGTCCAGAAGCGGGCGTAGAGCAGATGGAGGATCGCATGCTCGATGCCGCCGATATACTGCTCGACCGGCAGCCACTGCGCGATCTGCGCGGGATCGAAGGGGCGATCGTCCGGCTGGCTGGCGAAGCGCAGGAAATACCACGAGGAATCGACAAAAGTATCCAGCGTGTCGGTTTCGCGCCGGGCCGGCTTGCCGCATTGCGGGCAGTCGACATGCTTCCAGGTCGGGTGGCGCACCAGCGGATTTCCGGGGGTGGAGAAGTCGACATCCTCGGGCAGGGTCACCGGCAGGTGCTTCTTGGGCACCGGGACGACGCCGCAGACCTCGCAGTGGATGAACGGAATCGGCGTGCCCCAGTAACGCTGGCGGCTGACGCCCCAGTCGCGCAGGCGCCACACGGTCTTGCCTTCACCCCAGCCTTCGGCTTCGGAGCGAGCGATGACGGCGGCCTTGGCCTCGGCAACGTTCATGCCGTCCAGGAAGCCGGAGTTCACGCAGACACCGTCACCGGCTTCCGCTTCACCGGCGAAGGGCTTGTCGGCATCCTCCAGGCTCGCGGCGATGACGCGCGGGATCGGCAGGCCGTACTTGGTCGCGAAATCGAAATCGCGCTGGTCGTGGCCGGGCACGGCCATGATCGCGCCGGTGCCGTAGTCCATCAGCACGAAATTGGCGATGAAGACGGGCAGGTACGCTCCGGTGATCGGGTGCCTGGCGCCGATTCCGGTATCGAAGCCGAGCTTCTCCGCGGTTTCCACCTCGGCCGCCGTGGTGCCGCCCTGCTTGCACAAGTCGATGAACTTGGCCGCGTCGCAATTGCTCATGGCGACGGCCTGGGCGATCGGATGATCGGCCGCGACCGCCACGAAGCTGGCGCCGAAGATCGTGTCCGGCCGGGTCGTATAGACTTCGAGGTGCTCGCCGTTCGAAAGATCGAAGCGGAACTGCAGGCCCTGGCTCTTGCCGATCCAGTTCTCCTGCATGGTCCGGACCTTCTCGGGCCAGTTTTCCAGGGCGCCGAGCCCTTCGAGCAGATCTTCGGCGAAGTCGGTGATCTTGAGGAACCACTGGTTCAGCTTGCGCTTCTCCACCAGTGCACCAGAGCGCCAGCCGCGCCCGTCGATCACCTGCTCGTTGGCGAGCACGGTCTGGTCGACCGGATCCCAGTTGACCGCCGATTCCCGCCGGTAGACCAGCCCCGCTTCGTAGAGGTCGAGGAACAGCGCCTGTTCGTGGCCATAGTATTCGGGCTCGCAAGTGGCGATCTCGCGGCTCCAGTCGAGCGCGAAGCCGAGGCGCTTCAACTGGGCCTTCATGTTGGCGATGTTCTCGCGCGTCCAGCCGCCAGGGTGTACGCCCTTTTCCATCGCCGCGTTCTCGGCCGGCATGCCGAAAGCGTCCCAGCCCATGGGATGGAGCACTTCGAAGCCCTTCATCCGCTTGTAGCGGGCCAGCACGTCGCCCATCGTGTAGTTGCGGACGTGCCCAATATGAATGCGCCCCGAGGGATAGGGGAACATTTCCAGGACATAGCTGCGCGGCTTCACGCTCGTATCGTCCGCCTTGAAGCACTGCGCTTCGTCCCACGCCGCCTGCCAGCGTGTGTCCGCCTGAGCCGGATCGAACCGCTCGGTCATGTCACTCAAATCTCCTGCGAGCGTCCCGCTCGCCAAAATCGATCAAGTCGGAGCCGGGATCAGCCGCCCAGCGAATCGCGGCGCAAGTCGCGCGCGCGGGTCAGGATGACGTCTTCCAGCTTCTGCACGGTTGCCGCCTGGACCGGAGCCGAAACCCAGCCCCCGCCTTGCGCCACCTCGCGCACGGCCGTTACCCGCAGCGCATCTGCGCGCAAGTCCTTGTCGAGGATCATGACCGAGACTTTGACTCGCTCGCCCGGGTTCTTCGGATTGGTATACCAGTCGGTAACGATGACGCCGCCGGCACTGTCCGACTGAAGCAGCGGCATGAACGAAAGCGAATCGAGGCTGGCCCGCCAGAGGTAGCTGTTCACGCCGATGGTGTTCACCTGCGAGGGCGCCAGGGCGCCGCCCACATGCTTCCTGCCGCCGCCGCAGCCGGCCAGCGCGAGCGCCACCACGGCGCAGGAAGCCGCGGTCACCAGCGCGCGTGCGGTGAAAAGGCCGGTATCGGTGCTGCCTGTCATTGTCGTTCCAGTTCCTGTCTTGGCCGACGGGAGGCCGGAAAAACCGGAACCCGCCATCAAACGCCTCTATAGCCGCCGCGTCACGGCCGGCAAGTGCGCCTTCCTCGGCATCCGCGCCTAAATCGTTGCTGAACGCTGCGCGCGTGCCGCGCGATAGGATCCCGGGAACGATACGCCCCCGCGCCTTTCCCATCTCCCGCCGGCGATCAGGCTGTGTTAATGCGATGGTGCGAATAGATGGTATCGGCTGCGCGAGCCCTGGCGGGGGAAAGGCGGTCTGATGAACACGGGAAACAACAGGGCTGTACCATGGTTTCGGAACGCGGCACCGCGTCCAGAGGTGGCATGAAGACCGGGCTGCTGCTTGCGGCAAGCGTCGGCGTGCTTGCCTTGCCGAGTGCGGTAATGGCGTTTTCCACCAGCTTTTCGATGCTCTCCGCACCGGCCGCGCCGATCGGCTCGCTCGATCCGGACGCTTCGCCCGAGAAACTCTTTCGCGCCATCGCCATGCGTTCGCTGGCAAAGGGGCAACTCTTTCCGTTCACGCCGGCAGGCACGCCCAACCGCCCGGACCGTGCGGTGACCGTTGCCGTCCGCGTCGATCCGGAGGCGGCAAAGGCGATCATCGTGCGCGGCCCGTCGCAACTGGCGCAAAACGCCGCCGAGCCAGGGCGCATGCGCATGGCGCCGACCGCGTTTAACCTCGGCATTTCGCGCGGTTACCAGAATTTCGCGCAGGAACTCACGTCGCAACCGGCCAGCAAGCCCTTGGCAGACTTGCCCGACCTCAGGAAGTTCAGCTTGGCACCGGGCGTTATCGAAGGAAAGGAACCCCGGTTCAGCACGCGCCTCTCGATCGACGAGAAGCGCGCTCCCGGACGCGCGCCGCGCACGTTCGCCGGCGACGCCGGCGAAGTGGACTTGAGCGGCGCCTATCGCGTGACCGACAATCTCGATGTCACCGCCGGCGTGCGCTATTCCCAGGAACGCGAACGCCTGTTGCCGTTGACCGACGGCAAGCAGGACAGCCAGGCCGTCTACGTGGGAACCCAGTTCCGCTTCTGATTGCAGCAATGTAGATTGCGGAATATGCAATTCCATTGCTGCCGAATGGCCCGTCGAATGCGCCCGCGCGGCCTTGCCCATTTCGCTGGCATTTCCTAGCACTGTGCCTGGTGGATGCACACTAAGGCGAAAGGCTTCATATGGCGCGCGTTGCTATTGTTACCGGCGGGACCAGGGGTATCGGGGAAGCCATCTCGCTGGCCCTGAAGGATAGGGGCCATGCGGTTGTCGCGAACTATGCCGGCAACGAGGAGAAGGCCAAGGCGTTCACCGAGGCGACCGGCATTCCCGCTTACAAGTGGGACGTGGGCGATCACGAGGCCGCACTGGAAGGCTGTGCCCGGGTCGCCGCCGAAGTGGGGCCCGTGGATATCGTCATCAACAACGCGGGGGTCACGCGCGACGGCGTGCTGCACAAGATGAGCTTCGAGGACTGGAACGATGTCATGCGCATCAACCTGGGCGGCTGCTTCAACATGGCCAAGGCTTGCTTTCCCGGCATGCGCGAGCGCGGCTGGGGCCGCATCGTCAACATCGGTTCGATCAACGGCCAGGCCGGGCAATACGGCCAGGTCAACTATGCAGCCGCCAAGTCCGGCATCCACGGCTTCACCAAGGCGCTGGCGCAGGAAGGCGCCAAGTACGGCGTGACCGTGAACGCCATCGCGCCCGGCTACATCGATACCGACATGGTTGCGGCCGTCCCGGCGCCGGTGCTGGAAAAGATCGTCGCCAAGATCCCGGTCGGCCGCCTCGGCCACGCCTACGAGATCGCGCGCGGCTGCGCTTTCCTCTGTTCCGAAAACGCCGCCTTCATCACCGGTTCGACGATGAGCATCAACGGCGGCCAGCATATGTACTGAGAGTGGTGGAAGGACGACCGGCCGTGAGCCGGTCTTCCATCTTCTCGTCAGCCGATCCAGTAGCCGACCACCTTCCATTGGGAGTCCTCGCGGATGAGCGAGACCGTTTCGATTGTATCTGGTTTGTTCACGAAGCTGGTGCGAAACTTGACGACTTCATAACCGTAGGGTGGCGCGGGTATGCTTTCCTGGCTGCTGACAGTCCGCGAGAGCACCAAGCCCAGCGGCGGGCGCACCTCGTCTGATACTGTGGACCATTTCTGGCTGGTATTGAGTGCCCTGAACGCCTTTCCTGTCGCGCTCCAGCTTTCTTGCCAGCGCCCCTCGTCGACGAGCGCTAGCCATCGCCGTGCCGATTGTACAACTTCGGTTTCGGCCGCTGGTGCGGGTGATGCGGTAGTCGCTCCGGCGACGGACGCAGCGCCCTGCATCGTCGTCATCGTGGACAGCGCAAGGGCTGCAAGTAGTAGGGACATGGTGACCAATCCTCCGATAACCCAGATATGGCGGTGATTCGCCGTCTGGCCGTCATCCGACCGCCCATCCTGTTTCACGGCAGCATTGGTTTCGGCTTCCCCCAATTGCTTGTCCGTCAGAAATTGGGGGAAGCCATTTGTATCCTTACCTTCGGTCTCGAATAGCAGTCGTGCTGCCTCGCGACTGCTGGATACGGACAGTTTCCGCCGCGCATCCCGCAATCGCTCATTCACGGTGTGCACCGACAATCCGAGATGGCGCGCCATCGATTTTGCATCGTGCCCTCGGACGATCAGACGCAGCGTTTGTTTTTCCTTCTCAGTGAGTTCGCGATAACCCTCTGACATCCGATTGCTCGTGTCTGTTCAAATCAAACATACAGTCTATGGTCCGCCGCCAGGCATCGCCACCCCAAAAAATTCGTATCTGGGTGACCACGGGGCTACTATATCTGTTATATCTGTCCGCGATGACCTCCCCCTATCACCCGCCGGTCAAGCGCTCTGTGGAAATCGCCGGGCACAAGACCTCGATCAGCCTCGAACCGGTGTTCTGGGACATGCTGAAGGCGGCGGCGGAACGCCGGGGGGTGCCGGTCAATGCACTGGTCGCCCGGATCGATGCCGATCGGCTGGAAGCGGAGACGCCGCCTGGCCTTGCCGGCGCGATCAGGGTGTGGCTCGTCACCACATCCTGACGCGGACGGGGAGCGGCGTGCGCGGTCAGTACGTGCCCGGCGGATCGCTGGCCGGAAAGCTTTCGTCGATCGCCTCGTCGGTCTTCGACCAGCGCTTGGGCGCGCTTTCCATGTTCTCCGGCCCGGCGTCGCGCACATTGGTGAAATGCGCGTCGCCGGCATAGGCCGACTGCGGTTCCTTGTCGCGGGTTGCGTATTTGTAGAGTGCGTAACCGACCGCTCCCACGGCGGCCATCTTTATCAGTCCCATGTCAAAACTCCTCGAAACCCCCATCGGGATTCGAAGACGAAACGCGCTGGGGCGCGCAGGGTTTCCTCAGTCGCCGCCGACTCGTTCGATCTGCGCGCCCACCAGGGCCAGCTTCTCCTCCAGCCGCTCGTAACCGCGATCGAGGTGGTAGAGCCGGTGGACGTGAGTCTGCCCCTCGGCGGCGAGGCCCGCGATGACGAGGCTCATCGAGGCGCGCAGGTCGGTCGCCATGACTTCGGCGCCGGTCAGCTTGCTCACGCCGTGGACGATCGCGGTGCGGCCCTTGGTCTCTATATGCGCGCCCATGCGGTTGAGCTCGGGTACGTGCATGTAGCGATTCTCGAAGATCGTCTCGGTCAGCACGCTGGAGCCTTCGGCTAGCGAGAGCAGCGCCATGAGCTGGGCCTGCATGTCGGTGGCGAAGCCGGGGTAGGGCGCGGTCGAGAGCGTGACCGGCCGAAGCTTGCCGTTGGCGGCGACATGGAGGCCGTCCGCCGTCGGTTCGACATGAACCCCGGCATCGCGCAGCGCCTGCACGGTCGCCTCCATTTCCTCGATCTTCGCGCCCTTCAGCGTGACCTCTCCGCCGGTGATCGCGGCGGCGCAGGCATAGGAGCCGGCCTCGATGCGGTCGGGCATCACCATGTAAGTGGCACCGTGCAGGCGCGGGACGCCGTGGATGGTGAGGTCCGAGGTGCCGATGCCCTCGATCTGCGCGCCCATCGCCGCGAGCATGTTGCACAAGTCTACAATCTCCGGCTCGCGCGCGGCGTTGTGCAGGGTCGATTTGCCGCTTGCGGTGACGGCGGCCATCAGCGCGTTCTCGGTCGCGCCGACCGAGACCACCGGGAAGGAATAGCGCCCGCCCGGCAGCCCGCCATCGGGCGCGATCGCCTTCACGTAGCCAGCGGCCAGTTCGATCCGCGCGCCAAGCGCCTCCAGCGCCTTGAGATGCAGGTCGATCGGGCGGTTGCCGATGGCGCAGCCGCCGGGCAGCGAGACGGTCGCCTCGCCCATGCGCGCCAGCATCGGCCCCAGCACCAGGATCGATGCCCGCATCTTGCGCACCAGGTCATAAGGCGCGACCGAACTGGTGATGCGGGTGGCCTGGAGAGTCATCACCCGGCCGAAGTCCTCCGGGCGCGATCCGGCGATCATCGTCGAGACGCCGAACTGGTTCATGAGGTGCTGGAATCCGTCGATGTCGGCAAGCCGCGGCAGGTTGCGCAGCGTCAGCGGCTCGTCGGTGAGCAGTGCGCAGGGCAGCAGGGTGAGCGCGGCGTTCTTGGCGCCGGAAACGGGAATGATGCCGGAAAGGCACTTGCCGCCTTCGATGATGATCTTGTCCATCGTTCGCCCTTTAGCGGGAAACGCGGGAGGGGCAACGGGGCGACAGACCGGCATCCGATTGATGACAGCTTCGGTAAGATTGCGGTCTCCCTGTTGCACACCCCTGATCGAGCGGCTTTAATCGCACTGCAACACAGGAAGGCAATGAACCCGCCCATGAGTGACTCGAACTTCCGCAAACCCGTCCGCAAGGCCGTATTCCCGGTTGCCGGGCTCGGCACCCGTTTTCTCCCCGCCACCAAGGCGATTCCGAAGGAACTGCTCCCCATCGTCGACCGTCCGCTGATCCAGTACGCGGTGGACGAGGCGCGCGAGGCGGGAATCGAGGAATTCGTCTTCGTCACCGGCCGCGGCAAGACCGCGATCGTCGAGCACTTCGACACCGCTTTCGAACTGGAAGCGACGATGACCGGCCGCGGCAAATCGCTCGAGCCGCTTGATTCGACGCGCATCGAGCCGGGCAACCTCGTCACCGTGCGCCAGCAGGTTCCGCTCGGGCTGGGCCACGCGGTCTGGTGCGCGCGCGCCGTCGTCGGCGACGAGCCTTTCGCGATCTTCCTGCCTGACGAGCTGATGTACGGTACGCCCGGCTGCATGGCGCAGATGGTGGAAGCATACGGCGAAGTGGGCGGCAACCTCGTCTCGGTGCTCGAAGTGCCGATGGAGGAAGTCTCCAGCTACGGGGTGATCGCGCCGGGCGAAACGCTCGATATCCTTGGGGGCAACCTGACCGAGGTCAAGGGCCTGGTGGAAAAGCCCAAGGTGGAGGACGCGCCTTCCAACAAGATCGTATCGGGCCGCTACATTCTCCAGCCCGAAGTCATGGGCCTGCTCGCCAGCCAGGGCAAGGGCGCGGGCGGGGAGATCCAACTGACCGATTCGATGGCGAAGCTCATTGGCATGCAGCCGTTCCATGCCGTTACTTTCAACGGCCGCCGTTTCGATTGCGGTTCGAAAGTCGGCTTCGTCGAGGCGACCCTGGCCATTGCCCTCGACCGCGCGGACATGGGCGCGGAAGTGCGGGAGATGGCGATGAAGATGCTGGGCTGAGGGAACGGAGGTATCCGGGGGCGGCGCGGCAAGTCCGCGCGGCCCCTGCTTCAAACCCCCAGCTTGCCGCGCACGTCGCGCTGGTCCTTCCAGCCGTCGAGCCGGCGGGCGAGGTCCGCGTCGCTTTCGGGCAGGACGATCTCCAGCGAGATCAGCTGGTCGCCGCGCGTGCCGTCCTTGCGGGTCATGCCCCTGCCCTTCAGGCGCAGCACTTTGCCCGAACTCGAACCCGGCGGGACCGAGAGCATCACCGCGCCCGAAGCGGTCGGAGCCTTCACGCGGGCGCCGGCGAGCGCTTCGTCGAGCGTGATCGGCAGGTCGAGCCGCAGATCGTCGCCGTCCTGCCGGAAGAAGGGATGCGGCTGGATGTGGATGGTTATCAGCGCATCGCCGGCGCCGCCCGGACCCGGCTCGCCCTTGCCGGACAGGCGCATCTGGGTGCCGTCCTCCACTCCGGCCGGCAGCTTGAGATCGATGGTCTTGCCGTCGGAAAGGGTGATGCGCTGGTCCTTGCGCTCGGCGGCGTCGGTCAGCGGCACGGCGAGCCGATAGGAAACGTTGGCGCCGCGCGGCGCGGCACGGCCGCGCGGGCCGCCCCCCATTCCGCCGCCCATTCCACTGCGCGGGCCGCCCCCGAAGATCCCCCCGAACAGATCTTCCAGGTCGATCCCGTCGTTGCCGCCGAAGTTGCCTGAAAAGCCGCGCTGGCCGCCGCCGCCGCCGAAGCCCCCGCCAAATCCGCCTCCGGCGCCGAAGGGCGTCGTCGGATTGCCGTCGGCATCGATCTCGCCGCGATCGAACTGCGCGCGCTTGGCCTTGTCGGACAGGAGGTCGTAGGCCTTGGTCACGTCGGAAAACTGCTCCGCCGCCTTGGGATTGTCCGTGTTGGTATCGGGGTGGAGTACTTTCGCCAGCTTGCGATAAGCGGACTTGATCTCCTTCTCGCTCGCGCCGCGCGAGATGCCCAGGGTGGAATAAGGATCTGCTGCCATGATGACGCTTAGCTAGGTGTCCGGGCCGGTTACGGCAAGCAATGTGTGCGGGTGCGCTTTCCTACTCGGCGCGCGGCGGCTATCCTTTGCATATGCTCTTTGCATATGCCCTGGCCGCCGCCGGCGAATTGTCCCCGATCAAGGCACCGCAGGCCGTTCCGCGCGATGAGCGCGGCCCACCGATTTTTCTTTTCCAGGATAGTGTAAACCGTGCCAACTTCATCAAGAGACCGCCATGGAAACTGAACAGGCGCGCGAAGTCATTCCGCCCGGCGATCCGTTCGATCTGTTCAAGGCCTGGTACGACGCGGCGCGGGCCGCCGAACCCAACGATTCGAACGCGATGGCGCTGGCCACCGCCACGCCTGACGGCCACCCCTCGGTGCGCATGGTGCTGCTCAAGGGCCATGGTCCGGATGGCTTCGTGTTCTACACCAACGGGCACAGCCGCAAGGGACGGGAAATCGCAGTGAACCCGCATGTCGCGCTGCTGTTCCACTGGAAAAGCCTGCGCCGCCAGATTCGCATCGAGGGCGTGCTGGAGCCGGTGACCGCCGGGGAGGCCGATGCCTACTTTCATTCGCGCGCCCGCGATTCGCAGCTTGGCGCGGTCGCCTCGGACCAATCCGCCCCGCTCGATCGCCGCGAGACTTTCCTGGCTCGCTACGAAGCCGTGCGCGACCGGTTCGAGGGACGGGAGGTCGAACGCCCGGCACATTGGGGCGGCTACCGTGTCGTGCCAGCCTCGATCGAATTCTGGCATGACCGGCCGCACCGCCTGCACGAACGGCGCCGCTTCGAACGCGATGGAACGGGCGGTTGGACCAGCACGTTGCTTTATCCGTGACCGATCCGACCGTGACCGACCAGGACCATCTCAACCGCACCGCCGCCCTCGCCAGCATCGGCGTGGCGACGCTGCTGCTGGCGATCAAGGCCTGGGCGGCCTGGTCCACAGGTTCGACGGCGATGCTCGGCAGCCTCGCCGATACCACGCTGGACCTCGTCGCCAGCCTTGCCACCTTGCTGGGCGTGTGGATCGCGGCGCAGCCGGCGGACGACATGCACCGCTTCGGCCACGGCAAGGCCGAAGCCATCGCCGCGCTGTTCCAGATCGTGCTGATCTCGATTTCGGCGCTGGCCATCGCCAGCCGCGCGGTGGAGCAGTTCCTGTCCGGCGCCCGCGTCGCCGCGGCGGGGGCAGGCATCGGCGTCTCGATCGCGGCCATCGCCGTGACGTTCGCACTGCTGGCCTGGCAGCGCCACGTCATCCGCAGGACCGCCAGCCTGGCGATCACCACCGACAACGTCCATTACCAGTCGGACGTGCTGCTTAACCTCGCGGTGATCGCGGCGCTCGCGCTGGACCGGTATGCGGGGCTGGCGGGCGCCGACCCGCTGTTCGGCCTCGGCATCGCGCTGTGGCTGAGCTGGGGCGCCTGGAACGCTTCGAAACAGGTGCTCGGCCAGTTGATGGACCACGAATGGCCGGAGGAGAAGAAGCAGCGCTTCCTCGACGTGCTCGCGCGCAATCCGGACATCACCGGGGTTCATGACTTGCGCACGCGGACTTCCGGCAACAAGGACTTCGTGCAGTTCCACGTCTGGGTGGACGCGAACATGACCGTTCGCCAGGCTCACCGCGTGATGGACGAAATCGAGGCGCGTCTCCGGGCCGAATTCCCCGATGTCGAGATCCTGATCCACCCGGACCCCGAAGGCCTCGTCAACGAAACCAGCGAGGCCGCCAAGGACGTCCTGCCGCCGATCCGCGTGAACCTGGAATAGCGCCGGCCTTCGCGGCGTTGCGGTTTTGCCTCAGTGCGGCGAGTGTCATCAAAGTGTCTCGGCAATGGCACGCGACTGTCATGCGGCATGCCTAGGGCTCCTGCAATTCGATCGCAACAGGGGTCCCTCCAGATGAAATCCTCCCTCCGCCTCGTCGCGGGGCTGCTCGCCTCGGCTTCTTTCGCCGCCATCGCCCACGCGGGTGAAATCTCCGGTGACGTTCATGACGCCGCCGGCACTCGGGCGCTGCAGTCCGCCGGCGTGCGGATCGTCGAACTCGATCGCACCACCGAGACGGACCGCAGCGGTCATTACATCTTCGCCGATGTTCCGGCCGGCACTTATACGCTCGAGGTCCGCTACGTCGGCGCCGCAGTCGAGACGCGCTCGGTGACGGTCTCCGAGACCGGCCGGGCAGAGGGCGACTTCGATCTAACCGCGATCGGCGGCGGCGATATCCTGGTAGTCGGCCAGGCGGCGAACCAGTTCAGCGCCCTGTCGCGCCAGAAGGCAGCCGACGGCGTCGTATCCGTGCTGACTCGCGATGCCATCGGCCAGTTCCCCGATCAGAACGTCGCCGAATCGCTGCGCCGCCTGCCGGGCGTGAACATCCTCAACGACCAGGGCGAGGGCCGCTTCGTCTCGGTGCGCGGCCTCGATCCAGAACTGAACAGCACTTCGCTCAATGGCGTGCGCCTGCCAGCGCCGGAATCGGATATTCGCGCCGTAGCGCTCGACGTCGTTTCCTCAGATACCATCGAATCGGTCGAGGTGAAGAAGTCCTTCACGCCCGACATGGACGGCGATTTCATCGGCGCCTCGGTCGAGATCAAGACCACCAGCGCCTTTGAAAGCAAGAAGAACCGCTACTCGGTTAGCGCCGAGGGCAGCTACAACGATTACTCGGGCGAGGTCACGCCGAAAGCCTCGTTCGATTTCACCCAGAAGCTGGGGGACGACTTCGGCGTCGCCGGATCAGTCAGTTACTATAAGCGCAAGTTCGAAACCGATAACGTCGAGGCCGCCGACTGGACCGAGGACGAAGACGGTAATGCCTGGGTCCAGAGCCTCGAATACCGCGACTATGACGTGGAGCGCACGCGCATCAACGCCGCGCTCTCGTTCGACTGGCGCGTTTCCGATACCACCAAGGCCTACCTGCGCGGCAACTGGGCGCAGTTCGACGATCACGAATACCGCCGGCGCACGACGTTCGACTTCAGCGACTTCGAGGATGACGGCCCTAGTGCTTCGACCGCGACGGACGCCTCGTTCGACAGCGAAGACAACGACATCACCATCGAGCGCGATCTCAAGGATCGCTTCGAGCGCCAGCGCATCCGCTCCGTCTCGGTCGGCAGCGACACCGATACCGGCATCTGGAAGTTCAACTGGCAGGCGAGCTACGCCAAGTCGACCGAGAAGGAGACCTTCTCGCTCGATCCGAACCGCTTTGCCGCCGAATTCGAGGACGATTCGGGCGTGGTGATCGACACCGATTACTCCAACGCCTATTATCCGGTCTATTCGGTGACCAGCGGCGCGGCCACGGTGAACAGCGCGGACAGCTATGGCTTCGACCGCCTGGAGCTGACCACGCTTTCGGACAGCCAGGATGAGGAATGGGCGGCCAAGGCCGACCTCGCCCGCACGTTCGCTGGCGATAGCGGCGATTTCACCGTGCAAGCTGGTGCCAAGGCGCGGTGGCGCAAGAAGTCCTATGACTTCAACATGAGCCGTTATGATGATTATGACGGTGATTACACGCTCGCCGATGTGCTGGGCACGCAGACCTACCGTCTGCTCGACATGGGCCCGGTCGCGGACAAGGGCGGTTCGGCCGACTTCTACCGCGCCAATACGGGCGGTTTCGAGCTCAACCCGGTCGACAGCCTGATCGACAGTTCGAGCAGCGATTACTCCGTCAAGGAAGATATCACCGCCGCCTATCTGCTGGGCCGCTGGGACAGCTCGGCCCTGCGCGTGATCGCGGGCGTTCGCATGGAGCATACCCGCAACCAGCTTGACGGCAACCTGGTTGTCGTCACCGAGGAGGAAGACGAGGAGGGCGAGGATGTCACGCTCGTCGATGTCACCCCCGTCGGTTACAAGCGCAGCTACACCAACTGGCTGCCGAGCGTGACTCTCCGCTGGAGTCCGCAGACCAACCTCGTTGCGCGCCTCGCTGGCTACAAGACCGTCGTGCGTCCCAAGCTCTCGCAACTCGCGCCGAAATATTCCATCAACGAGGATGGCGAGGCCGAGTTCGGCAATCCGCAGCTCAAGCCCTACCAGGCCTGGAACCTCGACGCGGGGTTCGAATACTATTTCGCCAGTAATGGCGCGTTGTCGTTCGGCGCGTTCTACAAGTCGATCAAGGACTACACTTACAGCAGCTTTCTGGACGAGGGCGGTACGTTCAATGGCGTGGAATATACCGAGATCACGATCCCGGTGAATGGGGACAAGGCGGAAGTGGCCGGTGTGGAAGTCAGCTACAGCCAGGTCTACTCGATGCTTCCCTCGCCCTTCGACGGCCTGTTGACCCAGCTCAACTATACCTACACTTACGCCAGGGGCACGGTGGTGGACGAGGACGGCGTGGCACGCCGCATATCGCTGCCCAGCGCTTCGAAGAACACCTTCAACGCCGTCCTCGGCTATGAGAAGGGTCCGATCAGCCTGCGCGCGGCTGGCACCTTCCGCGACAAGTACCTTGACGAGGTGGCCGATGCGCCCGACGAGGACCGCATTGTCAATCAGCACTTTCAGCTCGATCTTTCGGCCAAGTACAAGCTGACCGACAACATCCGCCTCTTTGCCGACTGGGTGAACGTGAACAACGCCAAGTACTTCGCCTACCAGAACTTCGCGGGCGCCAAGCGCTTGCTCCAGTATGAGGAAAACGGCTCGACCGTGAAGTTCGGCGCGCGTGTGACGTTCTGATGAAGGCGCGTGATCTCGTGAAGCGGGGGGCGGGGGTGATGCTGCCGATCCTGCTGCTGTCGGCCTGTGCCACCGCTTCGGTGGCGCCGGGGCCGTTCCTTCCCGCCACCGACGTTCCGGCTCTGGTTGAGACCGATCCGGTCGGCACTGGCCATGCCGATGCCGCCGACGATCCGGTGATTTGGCGCAACCGTGCCGATCCCGCCGCCAGCCTGATCCTGGGCACGGACAAGAAGGCGGGCCTCTACGTCTATGGGCTCGACGGCAAGGCGCGCGATTTCGTGCCGGCGGGCGCACTCAACAATACGGACCTGCGCGAAGTGCGCATGGCCGACGGCACCACGCGCATCCTGGTGGGCGCCAGCGACCGCACCGACAAGGCCGAGCCGCGCATAGCGCTGTTCGGTCTCGACGGCGCGACCGGAAAACTGACAGGGCTGGGTGCCGACAGTTTCCTGCCCGCCGGTCACGCTCCGGCGGAAGCCTATGGCTTCTGCATGGGCGGTCCGCTCGCCGCGGGAGAACTGGCGCGTGCCTATGTCGTGCTGAAGGACGGCACCGTCGCGGAAAGCCGGCTGATCGAACGCGCCGGGCACATCGTCCCTGAACATTTGCGTGATGTGAAGTTCGCGACCCAGTCCGAAGGCTGCGTCGTCGATGACGGGACGAAGACGCTCTACGTCGCCGAGGAAGACCACGCCATATGGCGCGTGGCGCTGGGCGCGGCCACGCTTTCGGGCGAGGCTTTCGCCCGTGTCGGTGCCGCCGCTGGCCTTGTCGCCGACATCGAGGGACTCGCCGTTGCCCGCGAGCCGGACGGCCGCGCCTGGCTGGTCGCATCGAGTCAGGGCGACAACGCCTATGTCCTGTTCGATCTCGCCACCGGCAAGCCTATCGGCCGTTTCCGCATAAACGGCGGCGCGATCGACGGCACCAGCGACACCGACGGCATCGAGGTCATGCTCGGCGATTTCGGGCCGCGCTTTCCGCAAGGACTGTTCGTGGCGCAGGATGGCAACAATGCTCCGCAGGCGCAGAACTTCAAGCTGCTGTCCTGGCAATCGATCCGCGCGGCCCGCGGCATCGAATGAGCCCCCGTTCACGCCGCTGGCCGCCCGGCCCTTGAGTTTCCTGCTGCATTTGCGTTAGGACGGCCGCATGGTGAGGGAATCGTTGAACATGCGCGGCGCCGTCGGCGCGGCTTTGGCCGCAGCGTTCCTCGCCGTGCCCACGATGGCCATGGCCGACGTGCTGCAGATCGGCGATTCGGGGGCGGAATGGGTTGCCGGCGGCCCATCCGCCACCGCGCTCGCCCCCGGCCAGTTCGCGCCGGTGCAGACCGACGAAACCTCGGGCGTCCAGTTCATCGGCAGCAGCCAACCCGCTGCGGGACTGGAGGCACCGCTCGCCGTCGATGCGGGGCTTCACCCGCAGTCGATCACGGAAGCGCTTGATGCCGCCGGGCCTGTCCGCTGGCGTGCCCGGGTGGCGCAGCTCGCGGCCAAATACGACATCAGCCCCGCCCTGCTCGAAGCCGTCGTCTGGCAGGAGAGTCGCTGGAACGAACTGGCCATCTCGCCCGTCGGCGCGCGCGGCCTGGCGCAGCTGATGCCCGGCACGGCGGCGCAGATGGGTGTCAACGCGGGCGATCCGATGGCCAACCTTGAAGGCGGTGCCCGCTACTTGCGCATGCAGTTGGATGCCTTCAACGGCAACATCGAAAAGGCGCTGGCCGCCTACAACGCCGGTCCTGCACGGGTCACGAAAGCGGGCGGCATCCCCAACATCCGTGAGACCAGGGAATACGTTGCCGCGATCATGGCGCGGCTGACCAATCCGGTGCGGCAATAGCGGCAATAGGAGAGCGCCGGCCGGGCGGCGCTATATCTCCTCAGTCCCCGTGCTTCCTCTCGCGCGTGGATTCCACCATGCCCGGCGCGATGAAGCCGATCGGTGCCACTTCCATGGCGCGCTTCTTCAGTTCGCCTTTCATTTTTTCATATTCGATTTCCATTTCGGACGTCACCGTGGCGCGGCTGTCTTCCAGGGCTTCCTCGAAGTCGGCCATGGTCACGGCCTGGACATCGGCGCCGTGCTTGCGGATGGCGATCAGGCCGGCGCGGCGGACCACGTCTTCCAGATCGGCGCCGGTGAAGCGCTCCGTGCGGTCGGCGATGACGCCCAGCGCGACGTCTTCGGCCAGCGGCATCCTGGCGGTGTGGATCCCCAGGATGTGCTCGCGCCCGGCCGTGTCCGGCGTGCCGACGTAGACCAATTCGTCGAAGCGGCCGGGCCGCAGCAGCGCGGGATCGACCAGCGCCGGGCGGTTGGTCGCGCCGACCACCACTACCGATTGCAATTCCTCCATCCCGTCCATTTCGGCCAGGATCGTGTTGACCACCCGGGCGGTCACTTGCGGCTCGCCCATGCCGCCGCCGGTGCCGCGCGCGGGCACCAGGCTGTCGATCTCGTCGATGAAGATCACGCAGGGCGCCACTTGCCGCGCGCGGGCGAAGAGGCGGGCGATCTGCTGCTCGCTTTCGCCGTACCACTTGGAGAGCAGGTCGGAGGACTTGATCGAGATGAAGTTCGCCTCCGCCTCTCTGGCGACCGCCTTGGCGAGCAGCGTCTTGCCGGTGCCGGGCGGACCGTAGAGCAGGAAGCCCTTGGCGGGGCGGATGCCCAGCTTGTGGAACGCCTCGGGATTCTTGAGCGGAAGCTCGATGCCTTCCTTGAGCTTGAGCTGCGCATCGTCCAGCCCGCCGATGTCGGCCCAGCCGATGTTGGGAACCTGCACCATGACTTCGCGCATGGCCGAAGGCTGCACGCGCTTCAGCGCCGCGAGGAAGTCGTCACGCACGACCGAGAGGCTTTCCAGCACGTCGGCCGGGATTGTGCGCGCCTCCAGGTCCAGCTTGGGCATGATCCGGCGCACCGCCTCGATCGCCGCCTCGCGCGCGAGCGCGGCCAGGTCGGCGCCGACGAAGCCGTGGGTGGTGCGCGCCAGCTCGTTGAGATCGACGCCGGCGCCGAGCGGCATGCCGCGCGTATGAATGCCCAGGATTTCCCGCCGGCCGCTCTCGTCGGGCACGCCGATCACGATCTCGCGGTCGAACCGGCCGGGGCGGCGCAGCGCCTCGTCGATCGCGTCGGGCCGGTTGGTGGCGGCTATGACGACGACGTGGGCGCGGCTGTTGAGGCCGTCCATCAGCGTCAGCAGCTGCGCGACAAGGCGCTTTTCGGCCTCGCCGTGAACCTGGCTGCGCTTGGGGGCGATCGAATCGATCTCATCGATGAACACGATCGCCGGCGCGGCCTTGGTGGCTTCCTCGAAAACCTCGCGCAGCGCCTTCTCGCTCTCGCCATAGCCCGAGCCCATGATCTCGGGCCCGTTGATCGAGAAGAAATTGGCCTCGCTTTCGTTGGCGACCGCCTGGGCCAGGCGGGTCTTGCCGGTTCCCGGCGGGCCGTGCAGCAGCACGCCCTTGGGCGGCGCCACGCCCAGGCGCGTGAACAGCTCGGGATAGCGCAGCGGCAGCTCCACCATCTCGCGCAGCTGGCGGATGGTGTCGCTCATGCCGCCGACGTCGTCGTAGTTGACCTCGCCGCGCGCGTCGTGGGCTTCCTCGAAAGTCTCGCGCAGCTCGATTTCGGTGTTCTCGTCGATATGGACGATGCCGCGCGGCGTGGTCGACACCACGTTGAGGCGGATTTGCGTCAGGGCATAGGCGGGCGCGTTGAACAGGCGGCGCAGCTGCGGCGGAATGTCCGCGACCTGCTGCTGGCCGGTGGTGGCGACAAGGTCCCCCTGGACCATCGGCCGGCCGAAGAAATTGCGCTTGAGCGCGCCCGACGGACCCTGCAGCCGCATGTCCTTCTGCGCAGGAGCGAAAACGACGCGCTGGGCGGGCCGCGATTCGGCCTTGCGGACGGTCACCTGATCGCCCGAGCCGACTTCCGCGTTGCCGCGCTGCAAGCCGTCCAGGCGAATCACCTCGAGCCCCTCATCCTCGGGATAGGCGAGCACGGCGCGCGCGACGGTGACGGACTTGCCGGTGATTTCCAGCACATCGCCTTCCATCGCGCCGATCGCGGAAAGCGCGCCGCGCGAAAGGCGGGCGATGCCGTGGCCGCTCTCTTCCTGCCGGGCTGCCGCGACCTGCAGCTTCACCATGCGATCTTCCACTTGCGTATCAGCGTTCGCCATAGGTCTTCCTTCCGCTCCCACCCGCCGCGGTCCGCGCGGCTTGTCGCGGTGGCTGGCGATGTGACAAACCGCAGCTAGGTATCGCCGTCCGGGATTTCAAATCGAACGATGCGGGTTCCGTGCAGCTTCCGTTGGGCGAGGGCCAGGAAGAGGCTCCGACCGGCCAGATCGGAGGGACAAAAAAAGACCCGGTCGTTGCCGACCGGGTCGTGGAAGTTTTGGGAGAGGATGCCTGAAAGGCAGCTTCTGTATGCCTTCGATACGGCTTTTGTGCAAGTGCGAAACGCCATTGCAATGATGCAAAAATTGCAACCATGGTTGCAAAGAACCAAACAAACTGTCACGAAAACCCCGGATCGCTCGGAAATCCGCCGTTCAGCCCGGTGAATCGATATTTACGTTGCGTGGCGATCAAGCGCCCCGACAGCGCTGTCGGGGCTTCTCGAAATCCGCGCCTGCTGCATCGCGCAATGCGCTTAGCATGTTGAGCACTTATGCTTTGAAATCAATTACACACGCGGGCACCGGTCTGCCGTTCGCGGGTCGGCTCAGTGCGCGAAGAGCACCGCGGGCACCCTGGCTTCGTCGAGGAAGTAGGCCGTCACGCCGCCAAACAGGAATTCGCGCATCCGGCTTTTGCCATAGGCGCCCATGACCAGCAGCTCCGCCTGGGCCTTGGCCGCCGCCTCGGCGATCGTCTCCTCGGTCGAACCGTGCCGTGCGTGTTCCTCGAATTCGGCGTGAATGCCGTGGCGCGAGAGATAGCGCAGCGCCTCGGTCGCGGGAAAGCCGCCGGGTTTTTCGACGACGGTCACGACCTTGACGACCTGGCAATCGCCCAGCAGCGGCACTGAGGCGCGCAAGGCTGCCGCTGCCTGGTCGCCGCCATCCCAGGCGATGCAGGCGCGGCGAACCGGCAGTTGCAGCGGCTTGTCGTCCGACAGCGCAAGCACCGGCGTGCGCGAGGCAAGCGCCAGCTCGCCAGCAAGCCCGCTCGATCGCGAGACGATGGCGAGATCGGCCAGGCGCGCGGCGGTGGCAAGGGCATTGACCGGACTGTCCTCGCTGCGCAGCACGTCGAAGGGCACGTCGTCGCGGGCCATGCGCGCCTCGATCGCGGCGGCGGCGGCATCGTCCTCGGCACGTGCCTGCTCCAGCGCTTCGGAGATGACATAGCTGCCGCCCATCGGGTCCATCGCGATATAGCGCGTGACGGGCGTGTCGACGAGGACGGTAACGTGTCCATCGAACCGGCGGGCAAGGTCGAGCGCGGTTTCGATCCGGACATCGTTGCCGGCCGTGCAGTCCGCGTTAACGAGAATTGAGCGCATGTCTGATCTCCCTCTGGTCCATCCAGGCTAGCCGGTGCCGGCACGGTAGCCATGATCGAGATCAACTGCCGGCGGAGCATCCGGTTGCAGGAACGCGGTGTCGCCGATGCGATGGAACGGGTCCGTGTCTGCCGGATCACGCTTGCGCATTCGGATGGCATGTCGTTCCATCGGCATGGCCCAATCGATGCCGATGGAAATAATCGCTATTCGGATTCAGGGAGGTTGTCTAGCTTTCGCCCGGGAACCGGAGAATCTCGATGAACAAGCTTTATCCCAATGCCGAGACCGCGCTTGGCGACCTGCTCAAGGACGGCCTGCTGATCGCCTGCGGAGGCTTCGGCCTTTGTGGCATTCCCGAACGCCTGCTCGACGCGGTGCGCGATTCGGGCGTGAAGGACCTGACGTTCGCCTCCAACAACGCCGGCATCGATAACGAGGGCATCGGCAAGCTGCTGCGCACCCGGCAGGTCAGGAAGATGATCTCGTCCTACGTGGGCGAGAACAAGGAGTTCGAGCGGCAGTTCCTTTCCGGCGAGCTGGAGGTGGAGTTCTGCCCGCAGGGCACGCTGGCCGAACGCATGCGCGCGGGCGGCGCGGGAATACCCGGTTTCTACACCAGGACCGGCGTCGGCACCCAGGTGGCCGAGGGCAAGGAAGCGAAGCTGTTCGACGGCCCGAACGGACAGCAGGAATATATCCTGGAACACGGCATTTTCGCCGACCTCAGCCTGGTCAAGGCGTGGAAAGCGGACGAGACCGGCAATGTCGTGTTCCGCAAGACCGCGCGCAACTTCAATGTGCCCGCCGCCACGTGCGGCAAGGTCTGCGTGGTGGAAGTGGAGGAGATCGTGCCCACCGGCAGCCTCGATCCGGACTGCATCCACTTGCCGGGCGTCTTCGTCCAGCGTCTGATCGTGGGCGCGCCTTACGACAAGAAGATCGAATTCGTGACGACACGCGAGAGGGAGGCCGCCTGAGATGTCCCAGCAAACCAAGGGCTGGACCCGCGATGAAATGGCCGCGCGCGCGGCGAAGGAGCTGCAGGACGGGTTCTATGTGAACCTGGGCATCGGCATTCCGACGCTGGTGGCGAACCATGTGCCCGAGGATATCACCGTCACGCTGCAGAGCGAGAACGGCATGCTCGGCATTGGTCCGTTTCCCTATCCCGACGAAGTGGACGCGGACCTCATCAACGCCGGCAAGCAGACGATCAGCGAACTGGCGCACTCGGCCTATTTCGACAGCGCCACCAGCTTCGGGATGATTCGCGGCGGCCACATCGACCTGACCGTGCTGGGCGCGATGGAAGTGGCGGAGAACGGCGATATCGCCAACTGGATGATCCCGGGCAAGATGATAAAGGGCATGGGCGGCGCGATGGACCTCGTCGCCGGTGTCAAGAAGATCATCGTCGTCATGGAGCATACCAGCAAGAACGGGGATCCCAAGTTCATTCCCGCCTGCACCTTGCCGCTGACCGGCCGGAACGTGGTCGATATGGTCATCACCGACCTGGCCGTGTTCCAGCGGCCGGATCACGCCTGCCCGTTCAGGCTGATCGAACTGGCCCCGGGCGTCACTGCCGAGGAAGTCGCGGCCAAGACCACCGCGCATTATGTGAGCTGAGGAGCAAGGCCGTTGCGCATATTGCTGACCGGTGCTTCGGGCTGGCTCGGCCGGCACCTTGCACCGCTGCTGGAAGCGCGGGGGCACGAAGTTGTCGGGCTGGACGTCGTCGCAGGCGCGTTCACCCGCATCGTCGGTTCGGTCGCCGATCGTGCTTTGGTGTTCCAGGCGATCGCGCACCACGCGATCGAGGCGGTGATCCACGCCGGCGCGCTGCACAAGCCGGACATCGCCCGGTTTCCCCGCCAGGCCTTCGTGGATGTCAATGTCACCGGCACGCTCAACTTGCTCGAAGCGGCGGCCGAGGCGGGCCATGCCCGTTTCCTGTTCACTTCGACGACATCGCTGATGGTGCGCGCCGATGTCCGCGCCGGCGCGGGCGAGGCTGGCGCGTGGTGGATGGACGAGTGCTTCGGGCCGCTGGAGCCGCGCAACATCTATGGGATCACCAAGCTCGCCGCCGAGAACTTGTGCCGCCTGATCTCGCGCGAGAGCGGAATGGCGGTGGCGATCCTGCGCACGGGGCGCTTCTTCCCCGAGGATGACGATACCCACGCGGTCCCCTCCGGCCCCAACCTCAAGGCGAACGAGTTCCTGAACCGCCGCCTGACGGCGGGCGACGCGGCGCTGGCGCATCTGGCCGCGCTGGATCGGTGGGAGCGGGGCTGCGAAACCTTCGTCCTTTCCGCCCCGCCGCCGTTCCGCCGCGACGAGGCCGCCGAACTCGCGCGCGATGCCCGTGCGGTGATCGCCCGTCGTTTTCCCGATGCGGTGGAACTTTACGAACGCCGCGGCTGGACGCTGCCGGCGCGGATCGAACGCGTCTACGACCCGGCCAAGGCCGAGCGGCTGCTGGGCTGGCGGGCAAGGACCGATTTCGCCGCTATCTTGTCCACGCTGCGGACGGGGGAGGAATTGCCCTTCGCGCATGATCCCGACTGGATTTCGCCGGTATTGCGGCAATCCCGCTGAGGCAGGGACCCATCTTCCAACGCCCAATCGATCCGGATAGCAGGAGAGCCGGATTTTGCCTCGCATCCGTCTTGCCGCCGTCTTGGAGCCGGCCCATACTTGCCGGAACACACCCCCGGGAGAATCCGAAATGGCCGACTTATCCGCAATCCCGCTCACCCGTATCGATGGCGCCAGTGACAGCCTTGCCGCGCATGAAGGCAAGGTACTGCTCGTCGTCAACGTCGCCAGCAAGTGCGGCTTGACGCCGCAGTACGAAGGGCTGGAGGCGCTTTACAAGCAGTACCAGGATCAAGGCTTCGAGGTGCTGGGCTTTCCCGCCAACGATTTCGGCGCGCAGGAGCCCGGCACGGCGGAAGAGATCATGGAGTTCTGCTCGATCAACTACGGCGTTTCCTTTCCGCTCTTCACCAAGGCCCCGGTGACCGGGGAGGCCAAGCAGCCGCTCTACGCCGCGCTGACCGAGGCGATGCCGGAAAAGCAGGGCGATACCCAGACGATGAAGGAACGTTTCCGCGGCTTCGGCATGACTCCGAACGAAGATCCGGAAGTGCTGTGGAACTTCGAGAAGTTTCTGATCTCGCGCGATGGTTCGGTCGCCGGTCGCTTCGCGCCGGGCACCACGCCTTCGGACCCGCTGCTGGTGGGCGCCATCGAGACGGAACTGGCGAAGTAGCTGGCCGCCCGTTCGATTGCGCCGACGTTCTGGATGTCCCGCTGTCCCCGGGACGATTCCGGGACGGCGGCTCGTTCCAAAGGCGGCCGGATCAGGCCTCGCCGATGGCCACTGGCCGGGCCGGGTCGGTGATCCACTCGCTCCACGAACCGGGATAGAGCCGTCCCGGCGCAAGACCCGCGATCGCCATCGCCAGGGCATTGTGGCAGGCGGTGACGCCTGAACCACACTGCAGGATCGCGGGCCTGCCTTGCAGCAGCGTCGCGAATCCGGCGGCAAGCTCTTCCGGCGAGCGGAACCGGCCGTCCGGTCCCAGGTTGTCGCGAAAGCAGCGATTGCGGGCGCCGGGAATGTGTCCCGCCACGGGATCGATCGGATTGGGCTCGCCGCGGAAACGCGAAGGATCGCGCGCGTCGAGCACTTGCGCCGCGCTCGTAGCGATGTTGTCGAGGACTTCCCCGGCGTCGACGGGGGACGGCACAAGCGGATCGCTTGCCTCGAAGTTACCCGGCGTTGCCGGGGGCGGCGGGCCACTCTCGAGGGGTAGACCGGCTGCCACCCAGGCTTGTTTGCCGCCATCGAGCACTGCGATCGGGGCATGGCCCATCCAGTGCAGCAGCCACCAGGCCCGCGCCGCCCATGCCCCGCCGTTGCTGTCATAGGCCACCACCTGCTGTCCCTTGCGCAGGCCCAGCCCGCGCAGCCACGCCGCCAGCGCGACACGGGCCGGCAGCGGATGACGCCCGTTGCTCCCGTCAGGCGGCCCGGCAAGGTCGTTGTCGAGATGGGCATGGTGCGCGCCGGGAAGATGGCCTTCGGTATAGATCGCCAGGCCCTTGTCCGGCGCGCCCAGTTCGAACTCGCAGTCAAGCAACAGCACGTCGTTGCCCGAGGCCAGCAGGGACTGGAGGTCGGTGATTCCGATCAATGTTTCGAATGCCATGCCCTCAACCCCAGCAGCGACTCAATTTCGGCCACACACTGGCCGCGTGTACCATGTCTAGACCGCTTTCAACCCCGGGTGGGAAATCGATTCCCGCGTCCTTGCCCCTGGGTTAAGGGCGTTCGGGACTTGGCGAAGGACGGCGGAAGGGCAAGCTTCGAGAGCGGCAGGGGGCACAACGGCATGACCGAAGATTTTACGGATTGGATCGGACGAAGCGAGGAGGCGCACGACGTGCTGGACCCGGCACGCGGTAACGCGCTGCGGGCCAGCATGGGCGAGACGCGGGCTCTCGTCGCGGGTGAGGCGTTGCCGCCACTTTACCACTGGCTCTATTTCTGGAACGTTCGACCGCCGGAGGGACTGGGGCCGGACGGGCATCCGGCCAAAGGGGGGTTCCTGCCGCCGGTCGCCCTGCCGCGGCGCATGTGGGCCGGCGGGCGACTGCGCTTTATCCGGTCCCTGCGTCTTGGCGAAAAAATCGTCCGATCGTCGACGATCCGCAAGGTCGAGACCAAGAGCGGCAAGAGCGGCACTCTGGTCTTCGTCACAGTGGAGCACATCGTGTCCGGCGAGAGCGGCGTCGCGGTCATGGAGGAGCAGGATCTCGTCTACCGCGACGCGCCGCCTGCCGGCGCGGCACCCGCCCCGCCGCGCGAGGCACCTGCTCCACCGGCGGAATGGCGCGAAACGATTATGCCCGACCCGGTTCTCCTGTTTCGCTACTCGGCGCTGACGATGAACGGGCATCGCATCCACTACGACAGGCCCTATGCGATCGGCGAGGAAGCCTATCCCGGACTGGTGGTGCAAGGCCCTCTGCAGGCCACGATGCTGGCCGGCCTTGCCGCAAGGCGGCTGGGTGCGGATCTTGCGACGTTCGATTTCCGTGGCATGGCTCCGGCGTTTGACGGGGCGTCGCTCCACATCTGCGGGGAGCAGGACGCATCCGGCGCGAACCTTTGGGCCGAGCAGGGCGGCATCAGGACGATGAGCGCGCGGGCGACGACGATTTAGGTAAGCATGCGCGCGCGCCGTCAGGTCGCCGCGAGCAAGCCGCGCGCGATGACTTGCGCCTGGATTTCCGCCGCGCCCTCGAAAATGTTGAGGACGCGCGCGTCGCACAACACCCGGCTGATCTCATATTCCAGCGCATAGCCGTTGCCGCCGTGCACCTGGACGCCCGCATCGGCATTCGACCATGCGACCCGCGCCGCCAGCAGCTTTGCCATGCCCGCTTCCATGTCGCAGCGCTTGCCGGCATCCTTGGTGCGCGCGGCAAAATAGGTCAGTTCGCGCGCGACGATGGTTTCGACCAGTGCCAGCGCCAGCTTGTCGGCCACGCGGGAAAAGCGGATGATCGGGCTGCCGAACTGGCGCCGATCCATCGCATAGGCGAGGCCCAGGTCGAAGGCCTTCCACGCGACGCCCACGGCGCGCGCCGCCGTCTGGATCCGGGCGCCCTCGAAGGTGCGCATCAACTGCCGGAATCCCTGCCCTTCCTCGCCGCCGAGCAACCCGTCCGGATCGACCGCGAAGCCATCGAAGCCGAGCGCATATTCCCGCATGCCGCGATAGCCCAGCACGCCGATCTCGCTTCCCGCCAGTCCCTCGTCCGGAAAGGCGTTGCCGGTGGTCGCGCGGGTCTTGGCGGCGAGGAGGACTGACAGGCCGCCGTGACCGGGGTTGGCGGGATCGGTTCGGACCAGCACCGTCATCAGGTCGCTGCGCGCGGCATGGGTGATCCAAGTCTTCGCGCCGTCTATCCGCCAGGAGCCATCTTCGCGCCGCGTGGCACGGGTCCGCAGCGAGGCAAGATCGGATCCCGTCTCCGGCTCGGTGAACACCGCCGTCGGCAGGATCGCGCCGGATGCGATGCCGGGCAGCCACCGCGCCTTCTGCGCTTCGGTCCCGGCTCCGGCGATCAACTCGCCCGCGATCTCGGAACGGGTGCCCAGCGAGCCGGTCGCGAGCCAGGCGCGGCTCAACTCCTCCGAGACGATGCACATGGCAAGTTTGCCGAGACCAAGGCCGCCATGGGCCGGATCGATGCAGACGCCGAACACGCCCAGCGCGCCCATTTCGCCGACCAGGTCGTCCGGGATCAGATCGTCGGCAAGGTGCCACTGGTGCGCGAAGGGTGCGATGCGCTTGGCCGCGAAACGGCGGAATTCGCTTCGCACGGCATCCAGCACATCGTCGTCCAGCCCCTCGCGGGGGCGCCAGCCGGAGACCAGCAGGTCCACCAGCGCGGCGCGGCTTTCCGCCGAATTGCCATGCGCGAGGAACCAGGCCACGGCGGAATCGTGTGCCAATCGCCGCGCCGCATCCGCCGCGAAATAATCCGCCGGCCGGACCAGTTCATTCTGGCTCATTGGCAGGCCGCCGAGCAGCTGGTGCAGATATTCGCCGAACGCGATGCGCAAGACCAGCAGTTCGCCCTGGCCCAGCGCGTCTTGCGCGGCGCTGCGGGTGGCCCATCCGTTCAACTGCGCCAGTGCCTCCGCCACGGTGGCGGCCCAGGCCAGGCCATGCAGGCCGCGCTGCTCGGCTTCGGCGCGCTTCGGATCGGCCTTTGCCAGCACTGCCTTGCGGGCATCGTCGACGAAGCGGTGGAGCGCTTCCTCCGCTTGCGCGGCGCGCGGCAGGATGCCGGCCATATCGTCAGGGAGGGTCGCCTCGGAAATTGCCATCGTCATGCTCCGGACCGTGCGCCGGCGATTACGCCCTTGTCGTGCAATCGCGCTATTTCGAGGTCGCCCAGGCCGAGCAGCCCGGCCAGCACCTCATCGGTATTCTCGCCAAGGCGCGGCGCTGGCAGGACCGTGCCGCGCGCCAGGCCAGGGAAGGTGGCGGCGGGGCCGGCGGCCGGATAGCGCAGGCCGCTGGGATGCTCGGCTTCCTGAAACACCGGATTGTCCCGGAACAGGCCGCCGGGCCCGGCCACGGCTTCGGAAAGGCTGCGATAGGCGGACCAGCATACGCCGCGCGCATCGAACAGGGGCTTGAGCGCGGCGGTGTCGAGCCGTGCGAACGCTGCCTCGAACAGCGGGAACAGCCGCCGCCGATGCGTGAAGCGCGCGCCCTCGTCGGCGGCGAAGGAAAGGCCAAGTTCCGCTTCGATCGCGGCGGTCGGTGCCTGCAGGCCCAGCAGTTCCACCAGATCGCGCCATTGGCGCGGGGTGATCGCGATCACGATGATCCGGCCGTCGCGCGTTTCGAAATCCCGGCCGAACGCGCCAAACAGATCGTTGCCCATGCGCGGCCGGTCGGTGCCGGTCGCCAGCACTTCGGCGACCTGCCCCAGGTGCGACAAAGTGGTGGCCGCGATATCGGACAGCGGCACCCTGATCTCCTGCCCCTGGCCCGTCGTCCGCCGCGCGCGTTCCGCCGCAAGGAGGGCAAATGCGGCATAGGCGCCGGTCAGCAGATCCCAGGCCGGCAGGACGTGGTTGACAGGACGGGGATCGTCGGCGGGACCGGTCATCATCGGCACGCCGACCGCGGCGTTGATCGTATAGTCGACCGCCGACGTGCCGTCCGCCCATCCCATGACCCGCAGGCAGATAAGGTCCGGCCGGCGCGCGCTGAGCGCCGGATAGGACAGGAAGCCGTCGACGGGAAAGTTGGTGACGAACATGCCGCCGTCCGGCCCGGGCGCCGTGGCGAGGGCCATCGCAAGTTCCCTACCCTCGGGCGAGGACATGTCGATCGCGACCGACTTCTTGCCTTTGTTGAGGCCTTCCCAATAAAGGCTGTGGCCGGTTTCGGAGAGCGGCCAGCGGCGAAAATCCGGGCCGCCGCCGATATTGTCGAAGCGGATGACCTCGGCGCCCATCTGGGCGAGATGAAGACCGCAGCTGGGACCGGCGATGAACGCAGCCCCCTCCACGATGCGCATGCCTTGAAGCAGGTGATAGACCATCAGACGATCGCGCCCGGCAGGCGCAGGGAGGCTGGCAGAGCGATACCGCGACCGGCGACGCCGCGGGCTTTCAGCCTCGCGCGAACCGGTCCTTCGGTTTCGCTCGGGACGAATGGTATTTCTTGCACCAGCAAGATTTCGGATGACATCGCCCCTCCTCCCGCTTTTTCATCGCGCCGCCGTCTTGATGGAGGAGACCCAGGTCCAGGGTAAGTAACGCGTCAGCATTGTGCAATGTCAGTTGCGCATTGCGGCAACCCGGAATCCACTAGGGGCCGCTGCTTGACCGCCTTGTCCTTTTAGTGAGACGCTCGGCCGATAAGGAAGGCCCGGCGCGGCCGCAACGAAGGAGGGGGCGCTCACGCGCTTGAACCATGGCAAATCGTATTCTGACCACGCATGTCGGCAGCCTTCCCAGGCCCGCGTCGCTGTTGCAAAAAATGCAGGCCCAGGCTTCGGGCGAGGCTGTCGATCCCGCCGCCCTCGCCGCCGATATCGCACAGAGCGTCAAGGACGTGGTCGCCCGGCAAGTGTCGCTGGGCATCGACCTGGTCAGCGACGGTGAATTCAGCAAGCCGAGCTATGCCACCTACATCGTCGAACGGCTCACCGGCTTCGGCGGCGAATCCAAAGGCGATGCGGCGGCGGACCTGCGTGCCTTTCCGGAGTTCGCCCAGCAGCAGGTCAGGATCGGCGCGGTCGTGCCGCGCGCGGGCGGCGCCTGCTGCCAGGGGCCGGTCGCGCCCAAGGCCAATGACGGGCTCGCCAGCGACATCGCCAATCTGAAAGCCGCCGTCGAGGCGAGCCAGCCCACCGGCGCGTTCATCAACGCGGCGTCGCCGGGCGTGGTCGCGGTGTTCCAGAAGAACGAATTCTATCCCGATGAGGATTCGTATATCGAGGCGGTGGCGGAGGCGCTGCGCCCGGAATACGAGGCGATCGTCGCGGCGGGCTTTTCGGTGCAGCTCGATTCCCCGGACCTCGCGATGAGCCGGCACCTGACTTATGCGGACATGGACGAGGAGTCTTTCCTCAAAATCGTCGATCGCAATGTGGCGGCGCTGAACCATGCGACGCGGAACATCCCGGCCGACCGGATGCGCATGCATGTCTGCTGGGGTAATTATGCCGGGCCGCACCATTTCGACATCCCCTTCGCGGTGATCGCGCCGCGCGTCCTGAAGGCCCGGCCCCAGATGGTCCTGCTGGAAGGCGCCAATCCGCGCCACGGACATGACTGGGCGGTGTTTCGCGATGTCTCCCTGCCGGAGGACAAGATCCTCGTTCCCGGCGTCATCGATTCGACGTCCAACTATGTCGATCACCCGGAACTGGTGGCCGAGCGGCTGCTGCGCTATGCCGATGTGGTCGGGCGAGACCGGTTGGCGGCCGGATCGGATTGCGGCTTTTCGACATTCAGCGGCGTGCCGACGGTGTTTCCCGACATTGCATGGCTGAAGCTGAAGTCGCTGGTGGAAGGCGCGGCGATCGCCACCGATCGCCTCTGGCAGCCTGTGCACTGAATTCCTGAAACCCGGACCCCGACATAGGGGGACCTCGTTGGGGTCTGGGTGGAACGCCGCCGGAAAACGGCCGTATCAGCACCAAGGCCTCTTTACCGCTCAAGGCTTTGGAGGGGTTTCAGGGGTAGTAACCGATGGTGCCCCCGAAGGGAGAGGAATTAAACTCACTCTTTGAAGAACTTGCACGCTGGAACCACGTTCTTGAGGCCGAGAACATAGACTGGGAGGCGCTTGAAGGACCGAAGCCCGCGAGTCAGCCCATACGGCTGAATGAGAAGGGCAAGGTTTCGCCAAAGCCCCGACGCAAGCGAAAGCCAAGGAAGCGGCAGCTCACCAGACCGCAAGCGCCAGAGGGGCCGTCGCCATGACGATAAGCTCCCAGCCCCATTTCGCAGAAGCGGCCAAGCCGCCGCTACCGGGCAGGAAGAAACCCCCTCGACCAATCTCCGTGCGTGTCACTCACGAAGAACGGGCAGAGCTGGAAGGACACGCAGGCGCACAGACCTTGAGCGTCTACGTGCGCTCGGTTTTATTCGATAGCCCCGGCAACCGCCGACACTACCGCAAGCGGCCAGAGGCTGACCGCGTAGCGCTGGCACGCATCCTCGCGGTACTCGGACAGTTGGGCATCGCGCCCAATCTCAGGGTGATCGCCGAATCCGTGCGCACCGGCACGCTCGAATGCAGCCCTGAACTGCTGGCGCAATTGGAACAAGCTTGCCGGGACATCATGCTCATGCGTGCCGAGCTGATCCGCGCGCTTGGGATCAAGGCTGAGTGATCCCCGATGATCCTTGTCGGCACCCAGCGCGGCGGCGCGAAAAATTTGGCGCTCCATCTGCTCAAGCCGGACAATGATCATGTCGAGGTGCACGAACTGCGCGGCTTTGCATCGGACAATCTGCATTCAGCGTTGAACGAAAGCTACGCGATCAGCCGGGGAACGCAGTGCAGACAGTTCTTGTACTCCCTCAGCATAAACCCCCCGCCCGATCGGCACATAAGCACCGAAGAGTTTGAGAACGCGATTAATCGCGCCGAAAGCACCCTGGGCTTGGGCGGCCAGCCGCGCGCCATCGTCTTTCACGAAAAATCGGGCGCAGATGGAATCCCGCGCCGCCATGCTCACGCCGTCTGGAGCCGGATCGATACCGAGCAGATGAAGGCAATCCAGCTCTCGCATGATCACCGAAAACTCACGGCGCTATCTCGCGAACTCTACATCGAACATGGCTACAAGATGCCGCGCGGGCTGATGGCCAGCGAGGAACGGGATACGCGCAACTTCTCGCTGGAAGAATGGCAGCAGGCCAAGCGGGCCGGAAAGGACCGTCAGGCCATCAAGGATGCCATTCAGGATTGTTGGGCCGTCAGCGACTCGCGGCCCGCCTTCATGCAGGCACTGGAATCGCGCGGCTGCAAGCTCGCGCGCGGCGACCGGCGCGGATATGTCGCCGTGGACAGGCAAGGCGAACCTTACGCAATTGCACGCTGGACTGGCGCGAAAACCAAGGACGTGCGCACGCGCCTCGGCGAGCTTGAAAAGGACTTCCCATCCGTGGAGGATCGGAAGCAGGAATTTGCGGAGGAAATTTCGCAGCGCCTAGCGGAACTGCACCGCGACGAACAACACAAGGAAGCCGAGGAGCGCCAGCGTCGGGAAGCAGAGCGTCACGTGCTGGTCGAGCGCCAGCGTATCGAGCGCATGGAACAGACCGATGCGCTCAAGGTACGTCAGGAGCGCGAAACTGCCGAGCGCCAGCAGCGTTTCAATCGCGGGCTGCGCGGACTGATCGACCGCATTACGGGGCGTCACGGGCGCACGCGCGAACAGAATCTCCGGGAAACTGAGGAAGCCTTACGACGTGATCGCGCAGAGCGGGACGCAACCGTCGCCCGCCAACTTCAAGAGCGCCGGACACTCGATAAGCAGCGGCGGGATGCCTTGGCGCAGATGCAGGACTGCCAGCGTGAATTGCGCAACGACATGCAGCAGTATCGAACCTTACCGGCTGATCAGAGCCGCGTTGTCCCGTCTCGTCCTGAGGTGAACGCGCAGGAGCCCGCCCGCGCGCCGCCGCAACCTGCCGCTGGCCCGGCTGTTGTCCAGCCCGGTCCTATCCCGGCTCAGGCCAACGATGAACAGACGGCCCGTGACGCCCGGCGCGAGGAATTCATTCGCCAGCGGCAGGAACAGGCCACACCTCAGCCAGCGCGTGACCGCGGGCCGGGCATGAGCCGCTAGAGATCGAAAAGATCGCGCTGCTTGGCCCGCAACCCGTTCAGCACGGCCAGATGGGCAAGATCATTGAACAGGTGGTTGTGTTTCAGGCTGATGCTCTGATGGACGCTCTCGCAGCGCGGCTCGCCCACTCCATGCCTGTCGCGGCGAATGCGATGCAACTGGACGGCGACTTCGCGATATCGGGAAAGGTCAGCCCGGTAAGCCGCAAGCGCCTCGGCTTTCATGGCGCACAATGCTTCCGAGCGCTTCGGTTCGGGCAGAGCATCGATGCGGTCGATCTCGGCGGCGAGATAGCCGCGATAGCCGCGCGCGATTACCACTTCCAAGATGCACCGGGGCGGCAGCACAGCGCCGCCCAACACGTAATACGATGGATGGCCAGCGCCATAGCCGCCGCACTGCGGTTCGCGTTTGTCGATGTGCCCCATGTCACACCCCCGCGAACACATGCACTTCATCGTGCGCGGTCTCTACGGTGAAAAGGTCGCCGCTCATCTCGGCGTCCCGTGCCATGGCTTGCCAATCGATATAGTAGCGCAAGGATTCCGGTATGGCGGTGCAGCCTTCCGTCATGTCCTGCACATAATCGGCAAGGCTGGGATACGCGCCGTGATAGCGTTCCTCGATAGCTTCCCGCGCCTCTGCGATGTCGCCGAAATGCCCGAACAGTTCCGCGCCCAGCTTGCCATGCCCGGCGATGAACGCCGCGATTTCAGCGACGCTTTCGATCCCCGCATATTCGCTGATATGGACGCCCTCGAAGCCCTCATGGTCGTGGATGGCCCAGTCTTCCGCGTCCGCTATGGGCGAAGTAGCCAGCATCGCGCGGATGCCGTCGTAGATCGTCCACGGTTCCTGATCGGCATCGATCCATGCGCCGTGCAGGATGCCGTTGTTGTAGGATGCCAGACAGGCGACATAGATTCTGATTTCGGGTTTGTTCTCCAACTTCAATTTCCTTGGGCTTGGGGTTCACATCTGAACCCCTGCCTTCCGGCGAGGATGGGGTAGCAAGTGCAAGGAGGCTCCGAACGAGGGTCCGCGCCCGCAGGGCGTGGAGACGTTGGGATGCCTTGCGCGCGCGAGGGCAACGCCCTTAGCCCTTGAGAAAATCAGCGCCCGCTTCGGCACGAAGCGGTCAGCATTTGCATCAGGGATCGTAACCCGCATGGGCTGAGACGCGAATGCGGCTCAGTGCCCGCAGGGCATAGAGCCCGCCCGGATGCCCTAAATTATGGATATTTTCGGATAGATTTCCGGCTATCCGCCGCCAAAATTGCCTTTTTGGATATTTTCGGATATATTTACGGGTATGAGCATCAAAGCCGACACCCTTGTTATCGCCCCTGAAATCCTCTCGCTGATTGCCGAGCTGGATGAATTCAAGGGCGCTTGGCGGGCATTGGGAACACTGGCGCCGGAACGCCTGTCGGCGCTGCGCCGTGTCGCGACGATCGAAAGCATCGGCTCGTCCACCCGGATCGAGGGCAGTAAACTCTCGGACAAAGAGGTAGAACGCCTGCTGTCCAACCTCGAAATCCGGCAGTTCGAAACACGCGATGAGCAAGAGGTCGCCGGTTACGCCGAGGTGATGGAAACCGTGTTCGCGCATTTCGATGCGATCCCGCTCACGGAAAACCACATCAAGCAACTGCACCGCGACCTGCTCATTCACAGCGGCAAGGATCAGCGCCACCGCGGCGAATACAAAACCACCACCAACCATGTCAGCGCCTTCGATTCCGAAGGCAAAGAAATCGGCGTCGTGTTCGAGACGGCCACGCCTTTCGACACGCCCCGCCTGATGGCGGAGCTTGTCCAATGGACACGCACCGCGCTGGATGAGCGCCAGCTTCACCCGTTGCTGGTCATAGCCATCTTCGTCGTCGCCTTCCTCGAAATTCACCCGTTCCAAGATGGCAATGGGCGCTTGTCCCGCGTGCTGACGACGCTCCTGCTGCTACGCAGCGGTTATGCCTATGTCCCCTACAGTTCGCTGGAAAGCGTGATCGAGCAGAGCAAGGAAGGCTATTATCTCGCCCTGCGCCGTACCCAGGGCACGATCCGCAGCGACGTGCCAGATTGGGAACCGTGGACAGTCTATTTCCTGCGCGCGCTACAGCAGCAAAAGGCTCGGCTTGAGAAAAAAATCGAGCGCGAGCGCATCCTCATGGATCGACTGCCCGAGCTTTCCGTCCAGATTCTCGAACTGGCCAAAGAGCACGGCAAAATCACGGTCGGTCAAATCGTGGCCGTGACCGGCGCAAACCGCAACACGATCAAGAAGCACCTACAAGCGCTGGTGTCGACCAATCATCTGGCCCAACATGGAATGGGTAAAGGGACCTGGTATGGCAGGGCATGACCCCAAATCATGATATCGTATTGCCTGGATACTAAATCCCAAAGGTAATCCCCCGGCTATGCCGGGGAGACCATCATAGTTTGACGTATCCGGGAACCCATCGCGACATTTGCTTTCGTGAGCCGCC
>NZ_FOOR01000061.1 GCF_900113255.1 Novosphingobium sp. CF614 | reverse complement strand
ATGACCAGGACCGCATCGTTTGTGGCGAGGTTTTCAACAACGTAATCCCGCACGATGTCGCGCAAGGCCTCTGCGTCCCACCGGCCACGGCCTAACAGGTTGCGGAAAAAGGCGCTTTCCTTGAGCGCCTTGAGGTGATTCATACGCCTTCGGCTGAGGTTGAAGGATTTGAGATGCGCGGCGGCGATTACCGGAGCGAAGGGCTGTTTTCCTACGTGAGCTGCGAAGCCCGGGTTCCGGCAGACCACCCACTTCGGGCGATCTGTGCGCTCGTCGACGAAGCTCTCGAGGTGATGTCCGCTGATTTCGATGCGATGTATTCGCGCATTGGCCGGCCATCGATCCCGCCGGAGAAGTTGCTGCGCGCATTGCTCCTGCATTCTATACGATCCGCTCGGAACGCCAGCTCATGGAGCAGATGGATTATAACCTGCTTTTCCGCTGGTTCGTCGGTCTGGCGATGGATGCGCCGATCTGGGATGTGACGGTCTTCACCAAGAACCGGGAGAGGCTGCTGGCCGGGGACATCGCCGCCAGGTTGCTGTCCGCGATCATAGGGCAGTCTCGTGTGCAGGCGCTCCTGTCAGGCGACCACTTCTCGGTGGATGGCACCCTGATCGAAGCGTGGGCCAGCATGAAGAGCTTCAAGCCCAAGGACGGCGAGGCTTCGAGCGGTGACGACGACGACAGCGTTTCGGGCACCGGTCAGAGCGGACAGGCAAAGGTCAAGGGGCGTAACGCCGAACGCGATTTTCATGGCGAGAAGCGAACCAACGCCACCCACGCCTCCACCACCGATCCTGATGCCCGCCTGTTCAAAAAGGCACGCGGCCAAGCTGCGAGGCTGTGTCACATGGGCCACGTCCTGATGGAGAACCGGCATGGGCTGGTCGTCGATGCTACGCTCACTCACGCCACGGGCACGGCCGAACGGGAGGCCGCGCTGACCATGCTTTCCCGCATGAAGGGGCGCCATCGCATCACGCTGGCGGCGGACAAAGCCTACGATACAGCCGGATTCGTCGCCGGCTTACGCGACATTGGCGTTACCCCGCACGTCGCCCAGAACAATACCAACAGGCGATCCGCTATCGATGGACGCACCACCCGGCACCCTGGCTACGCCATTTCGATGCGGATCAGGAAACGGATCGAAGAGGTCTTTGGCTGGGCCAAGACCAGCGGAAACCTGCGCAAGACCCGGCATCGAGGGCAGGACCGCGTAGGATGGAACTTCACGCTGACCGCTGCGGCGTACAATCTGGTTCGTCTGCCAAAACTAAGGCGTGTGGACATTTATGGGCTTCCCTTTTGCGCGCGGATCGGATTCAAGACTGGCGAAGGGAGCACGATCTTGGATCGACACGGA
>NZ_FOOR01000012.1 GCF_900113255.1 Novosphingobium sp. CF614 | reverse complement strand
ACCTCACAATCTCATGACGACGCCGTCTCGCCCAAAGCCTTGCAAATACGGCGCGACCTCACCCCAAGCACCCCTCCCGCGAAGCGGGTTCGTCCAAGTCGGGAAAGGTGCCTTCGGCCATCTTGCGATAGATGGTCGAGCGGGAAAGTCCGGTGCGGGCGAGAACAGTCTTCAAGCGGATTATGCGATCGGGGTTGGACATGGGCGTGTCTTTCAAATCATGGTTTCACAAGCGCCCCCATGAACTTGCATCGGATAACCTCCTATCCAATACAAGGGCGCTGTTTGGCCCCGTTCGGACCATGCATGGTAGTATCGGTGGAGAACGGCGGACGATTGCGGACCACGGCGGAAGCTGGCGTAATTTGGCGAAAGACTATCACCGATCATCGTCGGATCAGTTTTTGTCTCACCGTTGTCTTTTTGCCACATGCGAATGAGCCATAGTTGCCGCTATCTTAGCGGCATCGTGCTTTCTAAGGTGGAATTGTTCAAGACGTACCATCCTTTTCGATGGTCTGCCCGCCAAGGATCAGGCTGCGCCAAACCCTCCAGCTTCGCAAGAGGTGAGGGACGGGAGGGCGCCTGTCGAACATTGAAATATCACGCTATGTGTTATATATAGGCCTGCAAGCAGGAGACTGGCCATCACGCGTATCTTCAAGAATGGCTGGTTCGAACGCTTTGTGCGGAAGGAGAAGCTGGCAGATTCGGCGCTACGGGAAGCTGTGCAGCGCGCAGAAAGCGGGCTGATCGATGCCGACCTCGGCGGCGGTGTCATCAAGCAGCGCGTGGCGCGGCCGGGAAAGGGCAAATCGGGCGGCTATCGCACGCTGATCCTGTTCCGGCAGGGAGACCGAGCGATATTCGCGTTCGGTTTCGCAAAGAGTACGCAAGCGAACATATCGACAGCGGACTTGGCCCTGTTGAAGAATGCAGCGGCCGAGGCGCTGGGATGGAGCGGCGAGGAATTGGACCAGTTGGTGGCGTCGGGAACGCTGGTGGAGATTGAGCATGAGCACGAAGACTGACAACGGCTATCGCAGCGAGATCGCTGGCGCCATCCATGAGATGATGAGCGATGCGCACGACGCGGGCGTGGTATCCCGCGCAACGCTGCGCACATTCGATGAGGCGTGCCTGGCCCCGGTTCCAGCTCTGGCGGGCGAGGAAATCCGAGCGATCCGCGAGCGCGAGCATGTTTCGCAGCCGGTGTTCGCCGCCTACCTCAACGTCTCGCGCAATCTGGTGTCGGATTGGGAGCGCGGTGTGAAGCGTCCGGGTGGCCCTGCCCTTCGACTGCTCACCATCATTCAGCGCAAGGGGTTGCAGGCGGTCGCATAGTCGCCACTGACGGTTCACCTGCTTGTCGCACGTGGGCCGGTAGCGGAATGTCAGCTGACCGATTGAGTGCCCGAGATTGCTGCCTGTTGCGTTTCGATACCGGGAGCATTGGAGGGGTTTTTCTGCCATTGGTAAGCGCCCCAATTTGGTTATTCGGCGCGGTCGGTTTGTGACCCGAAAGCAGTCGCTCCGATTGGGTAGAAGCGAGTTGCAACGTCGACGCTGCGCGTCTCGACCATCACGTCGCGAAGAAACTTGCGCTTTGCTACGCGGAATACGCAACGAAGGGGCGACTGGCCATATTGCTCCAAACGAAACAGCCAATCGTCGCCGAAATCGACATACACCGGACAATCTGCGTTAAGCCACGTATTACGAGGCCGAACCCAATCATATTGCTGGTGACCGGTATAGTTCGCCATCACATCGTCCCGAATGGAGCTGAAAGAATTAGATGAATTTATGCGAACCATCGATCCCGTCCCTTGTGCAACATCGGGATTTTCGGATCGCCTCCAAAACAAGCCTTCATTCGCGCCGTGCATCCCACGCCTCGCCGGGACCCACACCAAGTCAGCCGCCATCTTTGAGTTCGGATCGGGAAGCATATGGTATAGGTCGAAGTTGCCCGAGAAACTCCGTCCATCGACAATCCATATCAGATTTTGATAGAACTTTTCGCGAGAAATGCGCTCGGCGTCCGTCATATCAGAATGTTGGACTTCAATGTAGATACCGGAGGGCGTCTTAATGTCTGCGCGGTGTATCTCACCATTGGGGGTTGTGTGCGAAACCTCGCGGCACGATACGGGAAAATGGCTTTTCCATTCCCGATGCCATTCGGTTTCGTTCTCCCACCACGGATCGCAGTCTCGTCGCCCTTCATGAGCCCAATGATGTAGAACACGCGGCCCGCACTTGGCGAGCATCACGGCTCCGCACATGGGACAGCTTGCCTTTCCGCGAGGAAATGCCTCGACAGGCTTGCCGTTTATCAACGCGAGTTGCATGATAGATGCCACATGATTTGCAACAATTCGACGTGAATACTGTTTTTAAATATATAAAATATCCGCTTTACTCATGCCAAAGTATTTCTCCAGAATTTGATGAAAAAACTAAAAATACAGGATTCTTGCAATATTTCGCCCGCAGTGTTGTTTCATAGCTTCCGCCTATTTCAATTTCATCCTTCCGAATTTCACATTTCTGCGGCTCCCGCGTGTCTCCATCAATCCAAGATATAACAACAGGATCAAACCACGCGCCAATTTTTAATGCTCTAGGAAAAAGGTCATTAGAAACACTGCTTTCAAGCTTTGATGTGAAAATTCTTGCATAGCTTCTCAAAAATCTGAAAAGCCTATCACCTTGTTTCTGTTTATTGAGAATAATTGCAATTCTTTTTGGATAATAAGGCGGGAAGCAATCGCCATATTTGCAGTAGTTATCCAAATTATGCCTAAATATTTCTATCTGCGCATTTATATTATTATTTATCTCCTTAAGTGAACTCCGAAAATCGTCTTCGCTTTGTAGCAATATTGGATGATAGTTGCTAATTTCCCCAAAACTCACAGAGCCAGTGCCTGCGCGTTCGAACATCAAATCAACCATGCGTCTCGCGCGTGCCGCACTTGATATTTTATTCAGATTGACTGAATCGATAAATGGTAGCGCCTCAAGGTCGGCAATAAGCCTATCCGTTTCTGTATAGCTTTGCCCGTCTGTCATATGCCCCCCATGCCCGCTTCAAAGCGAGGCTAACGATCGATGGAGCGAAGCTCAAGGTCTTCACAACGGATCGATTATCGACCAGTCTGGTGGCTTCCACTTGGCTAGTGAGCGGCGAATTCCAAGGCGATCAATCGAAGGGTAAGGCGACGGAACGGGCGCAAAGAGATCATGGCGTGGGTCTCCGAGAAGGCAGTTTTCCCACCCTTTACGCCGCTGGCGAGCCTTGGCGACAAGGTAAACCGGACCGACCGCTGCTCGGCGCATCAAATCGGCTTTCGAGCGACCGACGAGGGCGCGTAGCCGACCGGCGGTTCACGCCAAAACCGGCCCGCTGGCTCCGGGCCGTGAAGAAATCGACCGGTTTGTGGCTGCGGGATGGGGATAGCTCTTGGCCCCACCGGCAGGCGATCATCGTAGCGGGCTCGCTATTTGGGCAGCCCGGCCTGTCCCTGCAGCTTTTCCAGCCGCTCGACCTCTCGTTCAACCACATCGCGGATGAATGCCGCCCGGCGCTGCTTGCCAACCAGTTTGTCTATTCGTTCACCCAGCCCTTCAGGCAGGCGAATCACGGTCGATTTCACTTTGAGCGGCGGACGTCCCATGCCGGTTTCCTAGCCAAGAGAAGGACCCGCGCAATCGGAACCCGAATAACCGATATCGGGTATTGACGATTGGCCTCATCAGGGCTCATAAGTGATATCGGTTATTCGAATGAGTGGACGATTGTGGTTTTCTCGCTGGCGATCGTACCACCGCAATTGTGAAAGGAGTGGTGATGGCCGCACAGCATCCATCACGCCCTACAAGCGATGATTTTACCGCGTCCCGCCGTGCATTTCTGAGCGCGTTGGCGCTGTCTCCCGCAGTGGCTCCAGTGATACGGAACGAGGTGATCGGGCCATTGGGGCACGAAGCGCAACCGCTCTCGATACTGCGGCCAACCGACAACCCCCTTGTATTGCGACGCTCGGGCTCGGGACGCGACCTCAGCCGTTTCCGCTATCACAATGCCGAATGTTTCTTCGCCAGCATAGAAGGCGGCATAATCCGCCATGGATCTGACCTGCTCTATTACACCGGGATCGTGATCCAGTTGGGTCTGAGTTCGCATCTTCTGGATGTGGGTTTCGATGATGGATGGTGCGCACGCCATCTCGGACTGTACGTCGCCAAGTCGCTCGCCTACGCCAATGTCACGGGCCTCGATCACCGCGTGCCGGAAATGGACCGCCTCGCCGATATTCTCTCGCCCTACAGCCTGTGGCGGTATCCAGATTGGGACGGCGAGCGGGCGGTCTGTACCTACTCCCCTGCGGACATCTGCAAATTGACGCGTGCGCTGCTTGATCGGGTCGGCGACATAACCGGGCATCGGCGTTCGTCAGACGGGGTGACTGCGAGTCATGACTAATCGCCGCCCATTTCGGCGCCTCGTACGACCTATTATTCAGCCGATAAGGACTCGGGCACAGAATCCATCTGATCATACCGCCCCGGCATGGTGCATGGCATGGGATTTGAGCTGCAAAATCCGAGCGGTTTTCTCAATTTATTCCAATGGTGGCGGGAAAGCGATCACGCGCTTGTCCCGGAGCGTGAGGCGGAGCTGGTTCCGCCCTGCCACATTAATTTCGGTTCAGATCGCCTGTTCACCGTGCGAGTGGAATCAGCGCTGGCGAGTGACCGGCGTGCCGTGCCGTTCCCAGATGGCAGCGTTCGTCGGGTCATACGGGTTGATCCACGATCCCTTTTTGAACGGCTTGAGCCAATTTACGCCTGTATCGATGCCGTACAGCGCGGTGAGCTGCTTGGCGTGGTTCTATCGGGGACATGGCCGGTGTGGGTGTCCCGCAACGTCTCTGGCGCACGATCTTACGATGAATACGAAAACTGGCGCACCATCCTTCGCTGGGTCGAAGTGGTGACTACCTCACAGGAAGATTCAATTCTCCCAGCGGGGGAGCGTCCCGTAGTCATTTCCGTGCATGTCGAGTGGCCGGACCTGGATCATTTGAACGAAGCGGTCGCCGACCGCGAAGTGAGTGGCGCAATTTCGTACCGCGTTGCACTCAACGGCGAATCCGCTGAATTCCATATTGGAGCGAAGTGGCATCACGGCCTGCGGCGGCAAGACAACTTCGCAGAAATTGTCCTCGCAGCCACGCTTCTGCGCTGTATCGCCGAACTGCGGGGAGTTAAGGTCACGCTCGAAGACGCGCTGGACTATGTCCGGCGGGTCGTCGGCTCAGTTGATCTACGTTGGCGACACGCGCTGATGGCAGAGCGCCCCATCGAGGTGCTTCGCGCGCACGGATTGGTGAGTGAACGCTACCGGCATGTGCCTCTTTCTGCGGCAGCGTTGGTCAAATGTGGCTCGGCCCTCTCAGTTGCAGGTTCAAAGCCAGGGCAACGGATCGAGGGACAGGAGGCCTGCTTCGATTTTCTCACTAAGTTGCAAGCGGTGTTGTTGGAAACACTCTGCAAGGCAATCAGCCAATTCAACCGTGAATCGGTCGTGCTCACCGCGCTGGAGCAATACCAAATCGCCCTTGCGGAGCAGCGTAGCTGGGAGACGAGCGCTCGGGCATTGCGCAACATTCACGGGGTCGAAGGCGACCAGAAGGCAAGTTTCGAGCAGCGCAACCACATCAACGCGACGATCCGCGCTTGTTCGATTCTCACTGAAATCGCTGCTTCGCATGCCGTGCTCGATAACGGCTACGAGGTGGGCACCATCGATTTCGACGAATTGCAAGCGCTTGCACTTCAAGTTTTTGCGGTGTCCGATCTCATTCCCGCGTTACGCGGAGGGCAAATCAAAGCTGAGCTGAGGATCAGCCCGACCGGACATCTTCTGCACGACCATGAGTTTGGCGAAGCCGCACTTGGCCCGACAGTGCGTCTGTTGCATTCACAGGATCGCGCTGATCAAAGCGAAGCCTACAGCCGCCTCTATGAAGTGCCCGATCTCACGCCTGCCGAGCCTGATCCGCGCTTCTTCGAAGCACTAAATGCCGAGTATGGCGTACCAGCGGAAATCTTCGTGCAATTGGGGGACTTTCTTGTTCGCATCGCCATAGAAATTCAACTGTCGGCCTTTGCGATGCGGCGGTCAGAACTCCTCGCCCGATTGTCAGCATTGAGCATTGAGGGTGCTCCCGACTTTGCGCCAGTGATTGACCGGCTCACGCTCCCATGCCGCAATGGCTGGGATGATCTGCCAACCGGGGCGCAGAAGCTGGATTTTGACATCAGCCGGTTTGACCGTCGTTTCTCACTCATCGGTCGGCCGCTTGTGGCAATGACATCCGATGACGATCCATTGCTTGCCGTTGCGCCCGCCATCGTTGAACGCGCCGCAAGACACAACGTCGCCGGTGCATCAGTAGGTGGTCTTCAAGGTGATTTTTGGGTCAGCAAAGCGATGCGTAGCTACGTGGGCCGTGCAGGAGAGCACTCCGGCATGGAATTCAATGAGCGAGTAGCAGATGTGGTGGAAGCGCGAGGACTTACAGCGGCAGCATCGGTCAAACCGTCGGCCTGTCTGAACCACAAAGCGACAGACGAGTTGAAGCGATTGGGCGACATCGATGTGCTCGCCTTTTCGCCCGATGGGAAACACGCATGGGTCATCGAAGCAAAAGACATCAAGCTGTGCCGGACCCTGTCCGAAACCGCGAGGCGCTTGTCGGAATATCGCGGACTACCGCTGCCAAACGGTAAGCCGGATAATCTATTACGGCATCTCAACCGTGTTGCCTATATCAGAGAGAATGCGGCTGATCTCGCAAAGCGGAACAATTTGCCGGAGATTCCTGAGGTGCATGGCTTAGTGATTGTCGATGTACCGCAGCCCATGACATTTGTGATCGCCAGCGAATCTAAAGATGCTCGGTTTGTTTGTGTTGATTCATTGGATGATATCAACTGGACACCTTAAAATTGGCTCGCCGCATGGGCATTTGAAACAATAGAACTAGCTTCCGGGCGAAGTTGTCCGCGCAGGCATGCGTAGTCACAAGAAAATGAAAATGCCTGTCAGCGAATCTTGGAGGGCGTAATCTCTTCCAGGCGCGCGAAGACTTTTTCGGCATAGCGGGTCAATTGATCCCGGCGCGGCACGTCGCCGGACTCGTCGGCATTGGCTTCGAACCATTCGGATAGCCAAGCCAATCCTTGATAGTGTGGACCGACGCTGCCCGGTCCTTCAGGTCCAACGTGCCTAGCCGGGGATCGCCGATCAACGAGATAATTGCTTCCTCGTAGCGGTACTTGGTGTTTCGCCCCGGACCGCCTCTGCGCTTCGGCTTGCTCATCGCGAGCATTCTCTCGACATCATCGCGATGGAGATAGAGATCAGCCGGAAGGGACATGGCGGTCGGGAAGCGCATGACCATGCCGCGATCTTTGCTATGCTCCGAGAACAGAAAGTAGCGCAGCCGACCAAAAAACTGCCTGCGCCTGAGGGGAACCCGCTTCTTGCGGAAGCGGGGGCGATAGTAGGCTTGCGGACCGTCCACCCTTTGCAGGTAACGCAGGACCTCGTCAAAAAGTCGGTCTGACGCATGGGGCAGTTCCAGCGGGACCTCGGGGATACTCAGGCCATATTGATACGCTTGTCGTAACAGGTGCGGTGCCGCTGTGGCCGCCAGCATGATCAACGTGAGATAGTAGAAAAAGCTCGTCGTGCCTGGATACGCTGCCGAGATCAAAAGACCGATCATGGATAGGACGGACAAAAAGCCGAACGCGAAGCTGACAACGAAAGCTACATTGTAATACCGCGCGATGGGCGACCTGATCTGACTGATAATCGCCGCGTTCGCGCTCAAGCCATTGTCGAGATCGTCCGATCTGAATTGAGCCAGCACTTGCCAGAGCGGAACATCGTCGGCTTCATCCCCATCCGCGAAGTTTTTCCATCCTTCACCTGGGGAACCTGTCATCTGTTTCCTCCGTTTCGCAGTTCATCCAGATAGTCGCTCCACCATTGCGCCATTTCAACACGTTCGGCCCAATAGGCCGACTGATTGTAGATGCGCCGTATCTCGCCGGACACCGTATGCGCCAGCGCGCGCTCGATCGCGTCCGGGTTCCACTTGCCGCATTCGTTCAGCAGAGACGATGCCGATGTCCGGAAACCGTGCGCGGTCATTTGCTCTTTCGTGTAGCCCATACGGCGCAGGGAGGCGGCGACGGTATTCTCGGAGATTGGGCGTGCTCGCGTGCGAACGGATGGGAACACGTATTTCCCTTTCCCCGTCAGGCCGCGCATACTTTCCAGAATGTCCAGCGACTGCCGCGACAACGGCACCGCGTGAGGCTGACGCATTTTCATTTTCTCTGCCGCAAGCGTCCAGATTTTCTTCTCAAAGTTGATCTCGGCCCATTCCATGTGCCTGAGTTCGCCGGGGCGCTGAAACACATGCGGCGTAAGCTTGAGCGCATGCATCACTGCCGGATCGCCCACGTAGTCCTCAATGGACCTTAGCAACCCGCCGAACGCGACTGGATCGGTGATCGCAGCGAAATGCTTGGCCCTCGGCTGGATGAGTGCGCCCAGCAACAATTGTGCAGGATCACGGTCCGCCCTCGCGGTCGCCGCTGCGTACCGGAAAACCCGACTGGCAAAGGAACGAAGCCGTTTTGCAGTTTCGTACCGTCCCCGCCGTTCGTGGCGTCTGATTTCGTGCAGCAACTCGGCTGGGCTGATCTCGGTGATTGGCCTCCGGCCAAATTCGTTGCCAAGCAATTTGATCAGCCAGCGATACTTTTCGAGCGTGCGCGGAGAGACCCCTTCCTTTTCCCGCTTGGCAAGCAACTCCTCTGCGACCTTGGCGAAGCTGTTTTCCGCCCGCATGCTCGCTTCGATCCGCGCCTGCCGCTTGGCGGCATTGGGATCAATGTCATGAGCCAGCAGTCTGCGGGCCTCATCCCGCGCCGAACGGGCCTCGGCCAATGTGAATTGAGGATATGGGCCGATAGCCAGTTTTCGCTCCACGCCGTTCCGGCGGTATCGGACGCGCCAAAGCTTGCTGCCTCCCGGATTGACCAACAGATAGAGGCCCTGCGAGTCCGTGACCTTGTAGGGCTTTTCCTTAGGCTTGCAGTTTCGGATTGCGGTGTCGGTCAGCGCCATGGGGGCCTCGCTTTTGCGGGGGGCTTTCCAAGGCCCCCAAATTATGCCCTGATCGACCGCAATTGTAGGCAAACAAGGGCAGTCGCTGACAACCAGCGAATGCCCTTAAACTAGCGGAAAAGTGGGATTTTTTCAACCTTTGGCGACTATCGCCAAACAGGATGTTGGTAGCGGAGGAGGGACTCGAACCCCCGACACGCGGATTATGATTCCGCTGCTCTAACCGACTGAGCTACTCCGCCATACCAAGACCGGCCGCGCCATTCGGCGTGCCGCAGCTTGATGTCGTGCGCCGGATGACCGGCGGCACAGGCCGGGTCCTTTAGGGGGGAGGGTTCTTGTGGTCAACACCGAAAAGCAGGCCTGATGCCGACGAGTGCTGCGTTCCACGCGACGGGATTTTCCCGCGGGTGATTTTGTCGGGGCGAACGCGCGGGTTCGGGTGGGTCTGGCGGGGCCACACCGCGTGGACTTCGACCGGCACGATCCATACGAGGGGTGCTTGCTTCGGCGAAGACTTGCCTGCGTGCTACTTTATCGATCAACACGCGACGGTACATGGGGAATCGTCCGCGCGCGGGCGCGTTTCGGTAAGGATTGAACAATGCAGGGCGAAATCTATTCCATCTACCATTTGACGATCGAGCCGGCGAACTTCGAGGCCTTCAAGGCTCTCGTCGAGCAGATCGTCGAGGCGACGGGCAAGGAGCCGGACACGATCACCTACGAGTATGTCGTCAATGCCGATCGCAGCGCGGTGCATATTGTCGAACGCTATCGCACTGAGGGGCTGCTTCCGCACGTCGAGGAAACCTTCACGCCTTTCGCCGACCGGTTCCTGGCGCTCGCCAGAATCGAAAAGCTCTATGTCTATGGCGAGACGACGCCGGAAATCCGGGCCAAGCTCGATGGTTTCGGGGCCGAATATCTCACCGCTTTCGCGGGTTTCTCGCGTTGATGGATCGCCATATGCGATTGCCCTGCCCAGAAGGGGAGGGGTCCGAGGCGCGCAGTTCGGCTTTACGCCTTCGCCATCTCTCCGAGCGTCACATAGTCCAGCTTCCCCGTGCCCAGCACCGGCAGCGCATCGTGCACGCGGATGTCGCGCGGTAGCATCAGTTCGGTGACGCCATGGGCGCGGCCCCATTCGAGCAGGGCTTTCGGGTCCGCTCCCGGGGCGGTGGTGAACAGCACGAGCTGCTCGCCCTTCTTCGCGTCGGGCCGGGTGACGACGGCATGCTCGGCGCCGGGCCAGACCTGGGCGGCATAGCCTTCCACCGCCGGGAGCGAGACCATCTCGCCGGCGATCTTGGCAAAGCGCTTGGCGCGGCCGCGAATGGTGATGAAGCCGGCTTCGTCGACGGTGACGATATCACCGGTGTCGTGCCAGCCCTCGCCGGGCGGGTGCAGCCGGCCGGGCTCGCTCGCAAGCAGGTAGCCGGCCATGACGTTGGGCCCGCGCACGTGGAGGCGTCCGCCTTCGGCGATGCCGGGCACTGACTCCAGCCGCGCTTCCATCGCCGGCAGCAGGCGCCCGACGGTGCCCGCGCGGAAATGCATCGGCGTGTTGACCGCGATCACCGGCGCGCATTCGGTGGCGCCGTAGCCTTCCATGATGCGCAGGCCGAACTTTTCCGAATATGTCCGGCGGGTCTCTTCGCGCACTTTCTCGGCGCCGGCGAAGATGTAGCGCACGGAATAGAAGTCATAGCCATGGGCCATGCGCGCGTAGCCGGAAAGGAAGGTGTCGGTGCCGAACAGGATCGTCGCATTGCAGTCATAGGCGAGGGCGGGGACGATCCGGTAGTGCAGCGGGCTGGGGTAGAACACCGTGCGGATGCCATTGAGGATCGGCAGCAAGGTGCCGCCGGTCAGGCCGAACGAGTGGAACACCGGCAATGCGTTGAGCACGACGTCGCTGGGGTTGAAATCGATCCGCGCGGCGAGCTGCGCGCAGTTGGATAGCAGGTTGCGGTGGGTCAGGACGACGCCCTTGGGCGTGCCTTCCGATCCGCTGGTGAACAGGATCACCGCCGGCGCGTCGGGCGAGACCTGGCGTTTCGCATGCCGGCCCGCCGCGCCGTTCTTCAGCAGCAGGCGCGAGACCTTTTCGCCGGCAGGGATCCCCTCGGCGAGGTCTTCGAGGTAGAGCACATCGCGCCCGGTTGCCTCCAGCGCGGTGATCGTGTCGCCCAGCTTCACTTGCTCGACGAATGCCCGCGCGGTCACGATGGTGCGGATGTCTGCGGTCGCGCAAGCGGAAAGCAGGTTGGTCAGGCCGGCGGTGAAATTGAGCATGGCCGCGACCCGGCCTTCGGCCTGCACCGCGAAGAAGGCGAGCGCGGCGCCGTTGACGTTGGGCAGCAGCAGGCCCACCGCCTCGCCGGGGCGGGTGCGGAGGACAAGCCGCGCGCCCAGCAGTTCGGCGCCCAGGATCAGGCGGTCGTAGCTGAGCGGCTGGCGCTTCACGTCTTCCACCACCAGGGCCTTGCCGCCGTGGAGCGCGCGCGCTTCGCACAGCGCCGCGAACAGCGTGCGGTCGGTCTGGGTGGTGGCGAAGATCATCGCGCTCATCTCGTCGTAGAGACGGCGGCCGGCCACGGCGCGGCGTTCGCGCGCGGACATCTCGCCCTCGATGGCGAAGCGGCGCGCGGGCAGCACGTCGATCGTGACCTTGGGGAACAGCCGCGTGCGCACTTTGCCCTTGAGACGCGAGAAGGGGCTGTATTGCGGGCCGTCGAGCCGCACCGGCACGATCGGCGCATGGGCCTTGTCGGCGACCATGCCGGGGCCGTCGAACACTTTCATCAGCGCGCCCGTCACGGTGATGCGTCCTTCCGGGAATATCACCAGGGTGCGCCCCTCGCGCACGGCCTTGACCATGGCCTTGGCCGCCATCGGATTGGTGGGATCGACCGGGAAGGCGTCGAACAGCTTGAGAAAGGGCTTGAGCCACATGTTCCGCGCGATCTGGGTGTTGATCGCGAACGTCGGCTTGCCCGGCAGGAAGGCGCCGAGCAGCGCGCCGTCGAGGAAGGAGAGATGGTTGACCACCACCACCGCCGGCTCGCCGGGCCGGGGCATGTTCTCGATCCCGCTCACTTCGACGCGGTAGAGCACCTTGAGCACCGCGCGGACCACCGCCTTGAACAGGGTTTCGGGCAGCAGCCAGACGGAGGCCAGCGCCACCACCAGGGTGGCGAGCCCCAGTACGCCGATCACTTGCGGCACGGTGGCGCCCAGTGCCAGCAGCACGGCGACGATCGCGACGGCGGCCACCGTCATCCCGGCGTTGAGGATGTTGTTGGCGGCGATCACTTGCGAGCGCTCGTCCGCCGGCGAGCGGATCTGCAGGATCGCGTAGAGCGGCACGATGAACATGCCGCCGGCAAAGGCGATGACCATGAGGTCGGCGATGATCCGCCAGGCCCCGGGGCTGGCGAGGAACTGGGCGACGGTGGCATCGGGCACGACGACGGCGAACAGGCTGGTCGAGAACGAAAGGTCGATCAGCCCGGCGGCGAGCGCCAGCGCGCTGACCGGCACGTATCTGGCCGAGACTTCGCCGCCGAGCAGGCGGTTCACCGTCATCGAGCCGAGCGCGATCGTCACCGAGAAGATCACCAGGAACAGCGTCGCCACGTCCTTGCGGGCATCGAGCGTGTCCGAGACGAGCGGCACGAACTCCGTGAGCAGCACGGCGCCGGCGGTGAAGAACCAGCTGATGCCCAGCACCGCCAGCCACACGCCGCGCCCCTTGTGGGCGGTGGTCAGCACGTGCCAGGTGCCGCGCGCCACGTTCCAGTCGACCGGATGGCCGCCGCGGCTGGGCGGGGCAGGGGGGATATTCAGCGCGGCGAGGTAGCCCAGCACGGCAAGGCCCATGGCGACGAGGCCGGCTTCCCAGGGCATGACTTGTCCGGCCAGGAGCTGCCCGCTCAGGATCGCCAGGAAAGTTCCGGCCTCGATCAGGCCGGTGCCGCCCATGATTTCATGCTCGCGCAAGTGCTGCGGCAGGATCGAGTATTTCACCGGGCCGAACACGGTGGAATGCAGGCCCATCAGGAACAGGCTGGCCAGCAGCAGCGCGATCGATTCCCAGGCGAAGCCCACCAGCGCCATGCCCATGATCCCCACTTCGGCAAGCTTGATCCAGCGCACCAGGCTGGCCTTGTCGATGCGGTCCGCGATTTGCCCGGCCAGCGCGGAGAACAGGAAATAGGGCAGGGTGAAAAGACCGGTGGCGACCACCGAAAGCATTCCCGCCTTGTCCGGCGCATCGCGCAAGATGCCGTAGTTCGCCAGCAGCAGCATGGCATACTTCAGCAGGTTGTCGTTGAAGGCGCCAAGAAACTGAACCGCGAACATCGGCGCGAAGCGCCGTTTGGCGAGCAGTGAAAAGTCTGGTGCGGACACTTTGTTCCCCCGATTTCTTGGTTGCGGCTCAATATTCTTGCCGGGCTTCGATCCGGTTAACCGGTGCCGTGCCATCGCCGGCCGGGCAAGCGCGCGGGCTTGCGGGAGTCGCGCTTACCGGGCTTGTGTCCCACAGAATTATACATTGTTCAATTAAAGAAATAGACATCGTTCAATTTTTTCGCCAAGGGTCCGGACGGCAAAGGCAGGATGGCATGGGACGGCGTTCGGACCACTCGCGCGAGGAACTGCGCGAACTGATTCTCGAAGAAGGGCACCGGCAGTTGTCGGAAGTGGGCTTCGCCCGCTTTTCCGCGCGCGAGGTGGCCAAGCGGATCGGCTATTCGATCGGCACGATCTACAATGTCTTCGGGTCCTACGATGCCCTGCTGCTGGCGCTCAACGGGCGCACGCTGGATGTCTGGCTGGCGTTCCTGGAACAGCGCCTGGCGGGGCGTGAAGAGCGACGGCTCGACGCCGCGATCGAGGCCTATTTCGACTTTGCCCTGGGCTGCCGCCATGCCTGGACCGCGCTCTATGACTTCCGCCTGCCCGAAGGTACGCCCCCCTCGCAGGATTACCGCGACAAAGTCGCCGCGATCACCGGCGTGATCGTGCGCGAGATCGCCGCCATCCTGCCGCCGGGCCTGGGCGGAGAGGCTTTGCCGCTGGCGCGCTCGCTGCTGGCGAGCGTGCACGGGCACTGCTTCTTCGCGCTCAACGGCACCTTCGCGATGCTGGGCGAAACCGATCCGGTCGGCGCCGCCAAGGCGCGGGTCGCCGATGCGCTCGCGCGGTTCGGCGCCGGCTGATCTCCGGACTATCCAGCCTTCCTGACGGCGGCCCCGTTCAGGAATTCGACCAGGCTGTCGATGAAGGCTTCCTGCTCCGCCTTGCCCGGCTTGACCGGGCGCATCAGGATATCCGAGCGGTAGCCGCCGATCGCCGCGAGCGTCAGCCGGGTCAGCCGCACGGCGTCCGCTTCCTCGAAGCCGGTCGCGTAGAATTCACCGAGGCATTGGCGCACCTTGGCCGGTCCGCGCGTCCAGAAGACCTCGGTGATCTCGGGAAAACGCTCGCCCTCGCTCATCACCAGCCGGAACAGACGCACGGCCGTCTCGCGCAGCAGGCATTCCAGCAGGCGCAGGCAGGCCCGGCGCAGCGCGGATACCGAAAAGGTCTGGCTGGTCAGCACTTCGTCGATATCGCGGGAGAAGGTTTCGACGAGTTGGTCGATGACGGCGGCGAAGAGTTCTTCCTTGGAACAGAAATGCGCCCACAAAGTTGCCTTGGAGCCGCCCAGTTCCTCGGCGATCGCCGACATGCTGGTGGCCGCGTAACCCTGTTCGAGGAACGAGCGCGTGGCGATGGTGACGATCGCGGCGCGCTTGCGCGCCTTGTTCAGTTCTCTTTTTCCAACGGGCCCTGTCATATGTGTACTCGATGGTACGCTTTTGGTTGACAGATGCAAGCCACATCTCGATAAAAATGTACTGATGAGTACGGAAATGTTTTCGCGAGTCGCGGCGGCCTCGTCGCTGGCGGTGTCGTTGTGCCTGGCCGCTTGCGGCGCTCCGGATCTGGGGCCACGGCCCAGGATGACGGCACCCGCCACGTTGCAGTCGGCGCAGTCGCTGGCGGCCGGCGAGACCGCGCGCGACTGGCCGCGTCAGCGCTGGTGGACGGCCTATGGCGATCCCCAGCTCGATGCGCTGGTCGAAGAGGCGCTGGCAGGTTCGCCCAGCGTCGCGACCGCCGCGGCGCGCATCCGCCAGGCTCGCGGGGGTGCCGAGATGGCGGGTGCCGATACGTTGCCCGCGCTGGGGGGGCAGGCCTCCGGCGGGGCGGTCAAGCAGAGCTACAACAACGGCGTGCCCGCCGCCTTCGTGCCGCGTGGCTGGAAAAGCACCGGCACGCTCGCGCTTTCGGGCGATTTCGACCTCGACTTGTGGGGGCGGAACCGCAAGGCGCTGGCGGCCGCGACGTCGGAGGCGCAGGCCGCCGAAGCCGATGCCCGCCAGGCCGAACTGATGCTTTCGAGCAATGTCGTGTCCTCATACTTCGACCTGGCCCGGCTGATCGCGCGCGGCGAGGCGCTGGCCGAGGCGAGCCGGGCGCGCGCGGCGATGATGGACCTTACCGGCCAGCGGGCGCGGCAGGGTCTGGACAGCGATGCACCGCTGCGCCGGGCGGAAGCGGCGGCGGCGGCGGCGCGCGCCGCGCTTTCGGCCAATGCCGAGCAGATCCTGCTCCGCCGTCACGCCATCGCCGCCCTGCTCGGCGCCGGCCCCGACCGGGGCCTGGCCATTACCCCACCGACGCTGGCCTCGCTGCCACAGACTCAGGTGCCGGCCGACGCCGGCATCGCGCTGGCCGGGCGCCGTCCGGACATCGTTGCCGCGAGGCTGCGTGCCGAGGCGGCGGCATCGCGCATCGATGCCGCCAAGGCGGCGTTCATGCCGGACATTTCGCTGCGCGGGCTGATCGGCCTGACGTCGCTTGGCCTGTCCAACCTGATCGACACCGGCTCCACTGACGGCAATGCCGGGGCGGCGCTGAGCCTGCCGATCTTTCAGGGCGGGCGGCTCACGGGCCAGTTCACCCAGGCGCGCGGCGGTTATGACGCCGCCGTCGCCGATTACAACGCGACCGTGGTCGATGCGCTGCGCGAGGTTGCCGACGCGCTTGCCAGCCGCGATGCCGCCGTCTCGCAGCAACGGGACTCGGCCGAAGCGGGAACCACTTCGCAAGCCGCCTACGACTTGTCGATGAAGCGCTACCGCGCCGGCTTGACCGGCTACCTCGACGCGCTGACCGCCCAGACCGCCGCGCTCGACGCGCGCCAGGCCGCGATCGACGCCCATTTCCGCACCCTTGCCCTCGAAGTGGCGCTCCAGCGTGCGCTGGGCGGCGGGTTCGCGGATGCTTCCAGTGAAAAGGCCCCCGACCATGAGTGATGACGCGCAGGAACAGCCTGCCAACCCGCACGGCGAGGCTTCGGCCAGTGCTTCGGCCAGTGCTTCGGCCAGTGAGGCGGCCAGTGAGGCGGCCAGTGAGGCGGCCAGTGAGGCGGCCAGTGGAAGCGTGATCGACAGGAAGAACCGCGCGCCGCTGCTGATCGGTCTGGCGCTCGCCGTCGCCGTGATCGCCGGGCTCTATTTTCTCTATGACGTGTTGATCGCCAGCCGCTCGGTTTCCACCGACAATGCCTATGTCGGCGGGGAAACCGCCGAAGTCACGCCGCTGACTTCCGGCAAGGTGATCGAAGTCCTGGTCACCGATACGCAGCCGGTCCGGCGCGGGCAGATCCTGTTCCGGCTTGACGATGCGGACCAGCGGATCGTGCTTGCGCAGGCCCAGGCCGGGCTGGAATATGCCCGGCGCCGGTATGGCCAGTCGTTGGCCAACAACGATGCGCTGGGCGCGGCGGCGGACGCCAGCACCACCCAGATCGGCGCGGCGCAGGCTAAGGTGGCTTCCACCCAGGCCGCGCTCGCCAAGGCGCGGGCCGATTATGGCCGGCGCGCCGGGCTTGCCGGCAGCGGCGCCGTTTCCGCCGAGGAACTGACGTCCGCGCGTGAGGCACTCGCCTCGGCGCAGGCGGCCACGCGTGAGGCGCAGGCAGGGCTCGCCGCCGCCCGATCCGACGCGGTGAGCGCGCGGCGCCAGGAAGAGGCGGCGCTGGTGCTGACGCGCGGAACCGATGTCGAGACCGCCCCCGAGATCCTGCTGGCCAAGGCGCGGCTGGAGAGCGCGCGGCTCGACATCGCGCGCACCGTCGTGCGGGCACCGGTCGACGGCATTGTTGCCCGGCGCGCGATCCAGGTCGGCCAGAAGATCGATGCCGGTTCGGTCGCCATGATCGTGGTTCCGGTCGGCCAGCTCTACGTCGATGCGAATTTCAAGGAAGACCAGCTGGGCAAGGTCCGCAGCGGCCAGGCGGCCACGATGACGTCCGACTTCTATGGCGACGACGTGGTGTTCCACGGCAAGGTCGTCGGCTTCGCCGGCGGCACCGGCGCCGCCTTCTCGCTGATCCCGGCGCAGAACGCGACCGGCAACTGGATCAAGGTGGTGCAGCGCCTGCCGGTGCGGATCGAACTCGATCCCGGGGAGCTGAAGGAACATCCGCTCCGGATCGGGCTGTCGATGGAAGCCGAGATCGACCTGACGAGCAAGGACTGATGGCCGATACCACCGCACCCACGGTCCCGGCTTCGCGGCCGTCCCCGAGCCCTTCGCCGAATGACGCGGCCGGCGGTTCGTCCACCACCCTGACCGGCGCGCGCCTCGTCGTTGCCGGCTTCGTGCTGGCGATGGCGAATTTCATCGTCGTGCTGGACCTGACGATCGCGAATGTCTCGGTGCCGCACATCGCGGGCGCCCTGGCGGTCTCCACGCAGAGCGGGACCTGGGTCATCACCTCCTACGCGGTGGCCGAGGCGATCTGCGTGCCGCTGACCGGATGGCTGGTCGGGCGCTTCGGCGCCTTGCGCACGTTCCTGTTCTCGCTGGCGGGGTTCGGGCTGTTTTCCGCGCTCTGCGGGCTTTCCAGCACTTTGGGCATGCTGGTGGTGTTCCGCCTGGGGCAGGGCTTCTGCGGGGGGCCGCTGATGCCGCTCACCCAGACGCTGATGCTGCGCATCTTTCCCCGGCACATGCATTCCAGGGCCATGGCGATGTGGGCGATGACACTGGTGACGGCGCCGATCCTGGGGCCGATCCTGGGCGGCACGATCAGCGACAACTGGTCGTGGGAATGGATATTCTTCATCAACGTGCCGATCGCGATCGGCATCTTCGCGGCGGCCATCGTCCTGCTTCGCCGTATCGAAACGCCGACCGTCCGGCTGCCGATCGACGTGGTGGGGCTGGTGCTGCTGGTGATCTGGGTGGGCGCGCTCCAGATGATGCTGGACCTGGGCCGCGAGGAGGACTGGTTCGCTTCGACCAGGATCGTCCTGCTGGCGGTGACGGCGGCGATCTTCTTCTGCGTGTTCCTGATCTGGGAACTGACCGAGGAACATCCGATCGTCGATCTCAAGGTGTTCCGCCATCGCGGCTACACGGCGACGACGGTGGCGCTGATGATCGCGTTTGGGACCTACTTCGCCTCGGTGGTGGTGGTTCCGCAGTTCCTGCAGATATCGATGGGCTATACCGCGACGGACGCGGGCTATGTCATGGCCTTTTCCGGAGTGCTGGCGCTTGTCGCGTCACCTTTCGTGCCGCGCCTGATGCAACGCTTCGATCCGCGTCTGCTGGTGTTCGTCGGGATATCCTGGGTCGGCGTCTGCGCGATCATGCGGACCTGGTGGACAAGCGATTCGGTGTTCTGGCAGTTCGCCTATCCGCAGCTGCTTCAAGGCGCCGGGGTGTCGCTGTTCATCGTGCCGCTCACCACCATCAGCCTGGCGGCGGTGAGGCCCGAGGAAACCGCCTCCGCCGCCGGGCTTGCCAATTTCGGGCGGACCCTGGCCGCCGCCGCCGCGACGGCGATCGTCACCACCGTCTGGAGCAACATGGCCCGTTCCGACGGTGCGGAGCTGGCGGGTTCGCTCAATGGCGCGCAGGCGGCGTCATCGGCGCTTCAGGCCGGCGGGTTTTCCGCCCAGCAGGCGCGCGGGGCGATCGCCGAGATGGTCGGCCTGCAAGCGGTGACGAACGCGACCACGCACCTCTTCGCGCTGTCCGCAGTGGCCCTGTTCCTGGCGGCGACGGCGATCTGGCTGGCGCCTCGCCCGCCCAGGGACATCAAGCTGGCGGCGGGGCACTGAAGCCGCGTTGTCGTCGAAACGGGGCCGAAACGGGAAAGCAAGAACGTCGCGGCGGGATCAGCCCGCCGCGCCGCAGTTGGCCAGCACGTCGGCGGCCAGTTGTTCAAGCTTGAGTTCGGCATCGACCGCGCCGGCTTCGACCGCGGCGGCCGGGGCCTGCGGCACGGTGGCGGTGGAACGGTCCTGCGCCAGGGTGCGGCAGCCGGTGGCCTGGAGCAGCTTGAGCCCCTTGGCGCCGTCCTCGCCCATGCCGGTCAGGACCGCGCCGATGGTGGCCATTCCGGCGCGCGAGAGCGAGCCGAACAGCAGCGTGGCCGAGGGGCGGAAGCCTTCGACCGGATCGCGCGCGACCATGCGCAGCTTCGCCGGGATGCCGGGTTCGACGATCACATGCTTGGAAGGGTCGAACGCGATGTGCACGGTGCCCGCCATCAGCATGGCGCCATCGGTGGCGGCCTTGACCCCGCAGGCGCATTCCTTGTCGGCCCGGGCGATGAACATTTCGGCCAGCGCCGGCTCGGTCTGCAGGATGATTACCGTGGGCGGGCAGTTCTTGGGATAGTGGCTGAGCACTTCGGTCAGCGCGTCGACGCCGCCCATCGAGGTGCTGAACGCGGCGATCTTGCCGTTCGGCGAATAGTCCGGCCCGCCTTCGCCCTCGGCCTTGGCGACGCGGTGGCGGGGCTTGTCGCGTACGTTGGAATTGGCTGCCGCGAGCACGATCTTGCCGAGCTTGCCGACCGTCTTGGCGAACTGCTCGGGCGTTGCCTTGAGCGGTTTGGGAAAGCACTCGACCGCCCCCAGCTCAAAGGCCTTCAGCGAGGTCTCCGTCCCGCTTTGGGTAAGGCTGGAAAGCATGACCACCGGCATCGGGTTGCTGGTCATGATCTCCTCGAGGAACTCGATCCCGCTCATGCCGGGCATTTCGACGTCCAGCGTGACGACGTTGGGCTTGAGGTCGGCGATCTGGTCGCGCGCCTCCGCCGCGTTGGCCGCCGTGCCGACGACGCGGACGTTCTTGGTCTGCTCCAGAACATCGCAGAACAGCGCGCGCATGGCTGCTGAATCGTCGACTACCAGAACGCGGGCGTCATGCATGGGATTGAGCCTTCCGTTGACACTTGAATCAGGTTCCCTTTGCCACATACCGCTAAGGGTCCGATGAATTTCCTTAACCACACTACGCACTTCGCCTGAGTTTTGGGCAAACGTCACGTTGGCATCGCGTCGACTAACACTGTGCCGTTCACCTGCTCCGGAAAGATCGGGGCGATACAATGGTTTCGCGAACGAGGTTGGTCGAATGCGCAGAATCCCGCTGATTGAAGTCCGGAACGGACCGTTCGCCGCACCTGGTTTGCCGCGCATCGGGATTCGCCGGGATGGCAAGTCGATCCGGCAGGCAGGGACCGGCCGTTAACCAGCGGCGGATGAACGGGGGAATATGATGAACAGCATTACCTTGCCGGCCCGCTGTGACCGAGCGGCGGCCGAAGCGATCTGGCCCGAACTTGTCGCCGCGGTGGGCAATGGCGCCACTCGCATCGATGGCAGCGCGGTCGAACATATCGGCCAGGCGATGCTGCAGTTGCTGGTTTCGGCCCGGCGCAGTGGCGGCGGCGCGGTAATCACCGCTTCCCCCGTGCTGCAAGACGCCGCCGGCCTGACCGGGCTGACCGCGGAACTCTTCGAAGAGAGCGAACTATGAGCCCAGAAGAAATCCAGCAGATATTCTTTGCCGAGTGCGAGGAATCGCTTGCCGCCGCCGAGGCGGGCCTGGCGGCTTGCCGGGCCGGCACCCACGATGCCGACACGGTCAACGCGGTGTTCCGCGCCGTCCACTCGATCAAGGGCGGCGCCGGCGCTTTCGGCTACGGGGCGCTGCAAGCCTATACCCATACCTTCGAAACCCTGCTGTCCGACGTGCGCGAGGGGCTGGTGGCGATCGAGAGCGATCTGGTCGACCTGCTGCTGCGCGCGCTCGATACCCTGGCCGATCACGTCGAGGCCGCGCGCGAGGGCGGCGAGGCTCCCGCCGATGCCGCGCTGATCGCCGAAATGGAACGCGCGATGGCGGCCAATGCCGGCGGCGCGGCGCCCGCCGCTGTCCACGCCGAGCCGGAACCCGAACCCGAGCCCGAGCCCGCCGCCAGTTCCGGCGATGACATCGGCCTCGATCTCGATGCCTTGCTCGACGATCTCACCGCCGCTTTCGATACCCCTGCGACCAAGCCGGAGGAAGCCAAGCGCTGGCAGGTCCATCTGCGGCCGCGCGCGGGTGCCATGCGCAACGGCAGCGAACCGCTGCTGATGCTGCGCGAAATCGCCGGCCTTGGCGGGGATTGCCTCCACTGCGATGTCAGCCAGGTCCCGCCGCTCGACACGTTCGACGTCTCGCAGGGCTACCTCGGCTGGACTTACGCGATGCCGGCCGACATCACCGAGGAAGCCGTTCGCGACATCTTCGATTTCATTGGCGACGATTGCGCCTTGGCGATCGGCGAGAACGAAGATATCCCGCCGGTCGAAATCGTCCGGACGGCGCCGCCGCCCAAACCCGAGCCCATCGTCGTCCCCACCGCGCCCGCCGCCGTGGCCGCGGCGGCATCACCGATGCCGGCGCCGGCAGCGGCCGAGCCCGCCGCGGTATCCGCCCTCGGCACGAAGCCGGAACCGGCTGAAAAGGCCGCGGCGCCGGCGCCGCCCGCCGCCGGCCAGTCGATCCGTATCGACCTGTTCAAGCTCGACCGCCTGATCGACCTCGTCGGCGAGCTGGTGATCGCGCAGGCCATGCTGGTGCAGCGCCTCGACGGCGCCGGAATCTCGGCCACCGAGGAACTCGGGCTGCTCGAGAGCCTGACCCGCGACATCCAGGAAAGCGCGATGTCGATCCGGGCGCAGCCGATCGCCAGCGTCTTCAGCCGCGTGCCGCGTATCCTTCGCGATCTCGCCGCTTCCACCGGCAAGCACGTCAAGCTGGAAGTCATCGGCGAGACCACCGAACTCGACAAGACCGTGATCGAGCGCCTGGGCGAACCGCTGACGCATCTTATCCGCAACGCCGTCGACCATGGCATCGAAAGCGCCGAGGATCGCATCGCCGCCGGCAAGTCGCCCGAGGGCACCCTGACGCTTTCGGCCGAGCACCGCTCCGGCCGCATCGTGATCTCGATCGCCGACGACGGCGCCGGCATCAACCGCGAACGCGTGCTGGCCAAGGCCGTGGAGAAGGGCATCGTCGGTCCGGAGCAGCAGATGTCGGCCGAGGAGATCGACAACCTGATCTTCGCCCCCGGCTTCTCGACCGCGCAAGTCGTCTCCAACATTTCCGGGCGCGGCGTCGGCATGGACGTGGTCCGCCAGAACGTGAAGGATCTGGGCGGGCGCATCACGATCGACAGCGTGCCGGGCAAGGGCACCGCCTTCGTCCTGACGCTGCCGCTCACGCTCGCCATTTCCGACGGCATGATCGTCGATGTCGGCGACCAGACGCTGGTGGTGCCGCTGGCCCATGTGGTCGAGAGCCTGCGCCCCGCGGACGGCGACGTCCAGGGGCTGGGATCGAGCCGCCAGATGCTCAACGTGCGCGGCCGTTTCATTCCGGTGATCTCGCTTGGCGAGGCGCTCGGCACGGCAACGGGCGCGACCACGCCCGAGGAAGGCGTGCTGATCGTCGTCGATACCGAGAGCGCCGGGCAGGCCGCGCTGCTGGTGGACAACATCTGCGACCAGCGCCAGTTCGTCATCAAGAGCCTGGCCACCAATTTCCGCCCGGTCGAGGGCGTCGCCGGGGCGACGATCCTGGGCGACGGACGCGTGGCGCTGATCGTCGACGTCGACGGCCTGGTCGCCTGCGCGCTTCCCGCCCAGGACCGGGCCGCCCACGAAAGGCAGGCCGCATGAGCGCGGTTCCCGCCATGACCGATCCGATACCGGGCGTCAGCCCCGATATCTACAGCGGCGCCGACTTCGCGGAGATCGCGAAGATCATCTACGCCGCCGCCGGGATCGTACTGCCGCAGGGCAAGGCCATGCTGGTCTATTCGCGGCTCGCCCCGCTGGTGCGGACCACCGGCTGCGTGACGTTTTCCAAGTTCATCGCCCTGATTCGCGCCGACCAGGCCGAGCTCAACAAGGCGGTGGCGGCGCTTACCACCAATCATACTTTCTTCTACCGGGAGGCGCATCATTTCGATCACCTGCGCCAGGAAATGCGGCCGCGCATGATCGAGAAACTGCGCAGCCGGCAGCCGTTCCGGCTATGGTCGGCGGGCTGTTCGAGCGGGGAGGAGACCTGGTCGATCATGATGACCCTGCTCGGTCCGGACCGTTCGGCGGGACTCAACATCGCGCGCGGCGATATCCGCGCGCTTGCCAGCGACATCGCGCCCCACGCGATCAAGCGCGCCGAGGAGGCGAGCTACGACGCCAAGGATCTCAAGCCGGTGCCCGAAGACCTGCGCCGGGCCTGGACCGGCGAGAAGGACGGCAAGGTCACGATTTCCGATACCGCTCGTTCGATCGTGCGGTTCCGCCTGCTCAACTTGCTGGGAGAATGGCCGATCAAGGGCAAGTTTGATTTCATATTCTGCCGGAACGTCATGATATACTTCGACAATCCGACGAAAGAACTTCTCGTTCAGCGGTTTTGCGACGCACTCGCGCCAGGCGGCTTTCTTTATATCGGTCATTCCGAACGCGTAACGGGGCCCGCCGCGAACGACCTCCAGCTAGTTGGCCCGACGATCTACCGCAGGAGGGCCGCATGAGCATTCGAGTACTCATCGTCGACGATTCGCCGACCATGCGTGCCATCCTGATGTCGCGGCTGCGCGAACAGCCCGACGTGGAAGTGATCGGTACGTCCTCGAACGCGGTCGAGGGGCGCGAGATGATTAAGAAGCTCGATCCCGACGTGGTCACGCTCGATATCGAGATGCCGGGGATGAACGGGCTCGACTTCCTGGAGAAGATCATGACCTTGCGGCCGACCCCGGTCATCATCGTTTCCGGCGCCACGCAGGAAGGCAACGACGTGACGGCGCGGGCGCTCGCCCTGGGCGCGGTGAACTGTTATTCGAAGTACGACCTTTCCGGCAAGCTGACGCTGCAGGACGGCGGCGAGCTGGCCGCGCTGATCCGCGATGCCGCGCAAGTGCGCTTCCACAAGCCGGTGCACAGCGCGCCGGCCGTGGCCGAGGAAAGCCGCCGTTCGATGAAGCGCGACACGCGCCTGATCGCCATCGGATCATCCACCGGCGGCGTCGAGGCGTTGCAAGTGGTGCTGCGTGAATTCCCGCGCGATTGCCCGCCCACGGTGATCGTCCAGCACGTCAACCAGCGCTTCGCCCCCGCGATCGCCCGCACGCTGGACCAGGTCTGTCCGGCCACCGTGCAGGTCGCGGTGCACGACATGCCGCTCAAGCCCGGCAACGTCTATCTCGCGGCCGAGGCGGGGCATCACCTGACCGTAAAGGGCGCCACCACGCTCTATGCCAAGCTGCGCCGGGGCGAACCGATCTCCGGTCATCTGCCCAGCGTCGATGCGCTGTTCCATTCGGTGGCCGAGCACGTCGGCGCCGAGGCGGTGGGCGTCCTGCTGACCGGCATGGGACAGGACGGGGCCAAGGGCCTGCTGGCGATGAGCGAAGCGGGGGCGCACACCATCGCCCAGGACGAGGCGACGTGCACCGTGTTCGGCATGCCGCGGGCGGCCATCTCGCTGGGCGCGGCGCGGGTCGTCGCCCCGATCAACCGTATCGCGCGTCACGCGCTCAACCAGGCGGCTTGACCATCATGGCGCTCGATTTGAACCTGGACAACGTCACCAGGCTGACCGTGCTGCAAGGGCAGTTCAAGATCAGCGCCGGCCCCAAGGTGGAACTGGGCACGGTGCTGGGCAGCTGCGTCGCCACCTGCCTGTTCGATCCGGTCGTGGAGCTGGGCGGCATGAACCACTTCCTGCTGCCCGAGCCGCCCGCCAGTCACAACCGCGGCGAGGTGGACGTCCACTACGGCGTTTACCTGATGGAAATGCTCATCAACGAAATGTTGTCCTACGGCGCCCGCAAGGAGCGGCTGCGCGCGCACTTGTATGGCGGGGCCAATATCCGTGCCGGCATGCAGCAGATCGGCACCGCCAATGCCGAGTTCGCGCGCAGCTTCCTGGTGCGCGAACGTATCGAGCTGGTCCGCGAGGACCTGGGCGGCACCAATGCGCGCCGCGTCGAATTCCGCCCGGCTTCCGGCAAGGTCCGGTGCCGTACCGTAGCCTCCTCGGATGCACCCGAGGCCAAACCCCAACCCGTGTTCCGCCCTGTCCCGCGCGGCGAAGTCGAACTGTTCTGAATCAACGAGGCCACCGATGTCCAAGACCACCCGTATTCTTACCGTCGATGACAGCGCCTCGATGCGCGCGCTGCTCAATCATGCCCTGTCCACCAACGGCTTTGACGTATGCCAGGCCGACGACGGCGTTTCCGCGCTCGAGTGGCTGGCCGTCAACGAGGTCGATGTCGTCATTACCGACATCAACATGCCCCGGCTCGACGGCTTCGGCCTGATCGAGCAGGTGCGTGGCGGCACCCGCCACCGCGATCGCCCGATCCTGGTGCTGACCACCGAAAGCTCGGACGAGAAGAAGGCCCGCGCCCGCGCCGCCGGGGCGACCGGATGGATCGTCAAGCCCTTCGATACCGAAAAGCTCGTCGCGGCCGTGCGCCGCGTCGCGCACTGACCCACACCTGCCGATAGGAGGCGCCCATGCTTCGCGAACTCATCACCTTCGAAGTCGCCGGCCAGATCTTCGCGCTCGACATCATGGCGATCCGTGAGATCCGGGCCTGGACGCCGGTCACGCCGATGCCGCGCGTGCCGCACTACGTCGCCGGCGTCGTCAACTTGCGCGGCACCGTGCTGCCGGTGGTCGACCTTGCCGCCCGCCTCGGCTGGGCCCCGACCGAGGCGACGCCGCGCCATGCGATCATCGTGTGCCAGGTCAATGGCCAGTCGCAGGGCCTGATCGTCGATTCGGTCAGCGATATCATCGCGCTCAACACCGAATCCCTGCAACCGCCGCCGACCGCCGGGCAGGACGAGGTCATGCCTTTCCTGGAGGGGCTGGCGGCGATCGAGGATCACATGGTCATGGTTCTCGACTTGCAGGCGCTCAGCGCTTCCGGGGAACATCCGGTCGCGGCGTGACCAGGATGATCCACGAACCCAAATTCCTGGCCATGGCCGAAGTGCTGGGCGAACTCGGTATGGAGATCGAGGCGCTGGGCGAAGTGCTGTGCCGGGACGAGAATTTCGCGGAACGCCACGTGCGCGAACTGCAGGCGATCGACCTGATCGCCCAGAAGCAACGCGCGCTGGCCGCGATTCTCGCCGCCGGATTCAGCGAGACGGAAATGCGCCGGATCAGCCTTGAAGCCCTGCGCAGCCGCTTTTGCGGCTTCATCGACGACGCCGGCATCTCTTGCTGCGAAGTGCCGATCGAGGATTCGGGCACACCCGATTCGCTGGGCCTGTGGGACTGAACGGCCCGTCGCGGCTTCAAGCAGCCTCGATGGTGCCAGGCCGCGCGACTTTCGGTGATGCGCGGCGGCTTCGGAACAAGAGGCGGGAAAAAACGCGACCGCTGATGACGAAGGACGTTTCCGCCTGGCGCGGAAACGTTCAAGTTGCTCCCCATGAATCCAGACGCCCGCCGCCGCGCGCCCGCCGCCGCCCGCAATCGCGACCCCATCCTTGCCGTGCTGCGCGCCGTGCTGCCGCCTTCGGGCCTGGTGCTGGAACTGGCGAGCGGAACCGGCGAGCACGCGGTTCATTTCGCCAGGGCGCTGCCCGGGCTGTCCTGGCAGCCGAGCGATCCCGATCCCGACGCGCTGGCATCCATCGCCGCGTGGCGGGAGGCCGAGGGCCCGTCCAACCTGCTGGCGCCGGTCGCGCTCGATGCCGCCGCGCCGCGTTGGCCGGTGGAGCGGGCCGAGGCGCTGGTCTGCATCAACATGGTCCACATCAGTCCCTGGCGTTCGACCGAGGGCCTGATGGCCGGGGCGGGGCGGCTGTTGCCGTCGGGGAATCCGCTGGTGCTCTACGGTCCCTATCGCCGCGCCGGCCATCCGATCGAGCCGGGCAACCAGGCTTTCGACGCGGATCTCCGGCGCCGCGATCCGCGCTGGGGCCTGCGCGATGCCGGCGACGTACGGGCCTGCGCGCTGAACAGCGGCCTTGTTTTCGACCAGCTGGTAGAAATGCCGGCGAACAATCTGTGCCTGGTGTTCAGGAAGCGCTGAAGCCGCGGCGCACCAGGCGCGGCAGGACGATGAACTGGCCCAGCGCGCGGGCGGCGAAAAACAGCGTGAACGCCGCCCACAATCCATGGTTGCCCAGCGGATGGAGCAGCCAGATCAGCAGGACATAGAGCGCCATGGCCGCCAGCATCGTGCCCAGCATCGCGCGCGTCCACCCGGCGCCGACGAAGACCCCGTCGAGCACGAAGGAGGCGACGCCGGCCAGCGGCAGCACGACGATCCAGCCGAGGTAGACGCCGGTCGCGCCGGCGACTTGCGCATCGGTGCTGAACCAGGCCGCGAGCCGTGCGCCTCCCAGCGCGTAGGCCAGGGTCAGCAGCAACCCGGCAAGGGTGCCCCACAGCAGCCCGGCGCGTATCGTGGCGGTGAAGCGGCGGCGGTCGCGGCTGCCTAGCGCTTCTCCGCACAAGACTTGCGCCGCGCTTTCGAAGCCGTCGAGGATCAGTGTCGAGAGCATGAACAGCTGGAACAGGATGGCGTTCGCCGCCAGCGTCACCGGCCCGGCCTGCGCCCCGCTGCGCGCGAAGATCAGCAGCGCGACGGTGAGCAGCAAGGTGCGCGCGAAAAGATCGCGGTTGAGCGCGAACAGCCGGGCGAGGGCGCCGCGCCGCCAGGTATCCCGGTGGCGGATCGCCGCGAAAGCCTGGCGTGCGGCCGGCTGGCGCAGCACGATCGCGGCCAGCAGCGCGAACTTGAGCGCTTCGGAACTCACGGTGGCGATCGCCACGCCGGCAACGCCCCAGTGCGCGACCAGCACCAGCAGCAGGTCGAGCGCGATGTGCGCGGCATTGGCGGTGATTTCCACCACCAGCACGCGGCGCACCTGCCGCCGGCCGATCAGCCAGCCGACCAGCACGCAGTTGGCCAGCCATGGCGGGCCGGCCCAGTAGCGGATCGCGATGTAGGCATGGGCCTGGGCGCGGAGCTGTCCTTTCGCCTCCAGCAGGTCGAGCCCGGCCGGCACCGACCAGGGCATGGCGACCAGCAGCAGCGCGCCGATCGCCACCGCCACGGCCATGGCGCGGGCCAGCGTCTGCCCCTGCGCGGCCCGGTTGCCGCTGCCGGTTCCCTGCGCGGTGAGCGCGACCGTGCTGGTGCGCAGGAAGTTGAAGACGTTCAGCAGCCCCAGCATGTACTTGGCGCCCAGCTCCACCGCCCCTTGCGCGGGCGCGTCGCCCAGTCGCCCGATCGCCCACATGTCGGCCAACCCGAACAGCGCGGTGGCGAGGTTGGTCAGCATCGCCGGCAGCGCGATCGTCCACAGCAGGCGCCCCATGCCGGCCTGTTCCGCGCCGGCCTGCTCCGTGCCGGCCTGTTCCGTGTTGGAACGGTTCACGGGCGCCGCGCGCCTGGCCGGGGCAGGGGGTATGGTGTGCGCAAGGGCGTCGGGACTCGCTTTCCCGATGGCCCTACCGGACGAGGTGGCGGATCGCAATCATCCCGAACACGGCCGAACTGCCGATCGATTGCCCGGTTCCGGCGCAGTGGGGCCCGGCGAGAGGGGCGGTGCAATTGCCGGTGGCATAGAGCCCTTCGATCGCCGAACCATCGGCGCGCCGGACCCGGGCATGCTCGTCCGTCAGCACGCCGCCGCAGGTGCCGACGTCGCCGGGAACCAGGGGCGCGGCGTAGAACGGCGGCTTCGCGATCATCCCCATGCAGGGGTTGGGCACGTGGCCGCCATCGCCGTAATAGCGGTTGTAGGCGCTGCGCCCCTTGCCGAAATCCTCGTCGATGCCGCGCATGGCCATGGTGTTCCAGCGCGTCACCGTTCCCTCCAGGCCGCCGGGATCGATGCCGCATTGGCGCGCCAGCCCCTCGAGCGTCGCGTTCCTGCGCAGATGGCTTTCCCTGAGCCAGGCGCGGGGGGTCCGGCCCGGCAGCGCGGAGCCGAAGGAATAGTGCCGGCGATGCCGCGAATCGAAGATCGCCCAGGCCGGCAATGCCGGCACCTTGCGATTGCGTTCCAGGCAGGCGCGGCCCACTTCCATGGGGGGCGCGGCCTCGTTGACGAAACGGCGGCCGGCCTGGTCGACCAGGATGATATGCGGCTTGTGCAATTCGGGCACGATCCGATGGCTGCCGGATTTGCCGCCGCCGGGAAAGTTCAGGACCCACCAGGCTTCATTCATCCATCCCAGCGCCGCGCCGACACGGGCCATCGCCGTGATCGCTTCGCCGGTATCGCCGGGGTTGGCAGACGACCATTGCGGATCGACCAGCGGGTCCTGCCAGCGCGCGCGCATCCCGCGATTGTGCGAGAAGCCGCCGGCCGCGACGACGACGCCGTAGTGCGCATTGATCCGCCGCTTCCACCCGTCGAAGTTGACCACCGCGCCGGTGACGCGCCCGTTCCTTTCCGCCAGTTCCTCCAGCCCGGCGTTGGTGCGGATATCGCAGCCCCTGTTGAGCGCGGCGAGCAGCATGCGTCCCTGCAGCGCGGCGCCGGCCGAGAGCAGCGCCTTGCCGCGCAGCCGCGCGTCGAGCGCGCGCATCAGCACTTGCACGGTCTTCGCCTTGCCTTCCCACGATGCGCCCATCTGGCTCAGTTCGGCCGATTCCGATGCGCGTGCAGGAGTGCGGAAGCTTTGCGGGCGCAACCGCCGGCGCCAGGGGCCGAGCAGGTTGGCATCGAACAGCCGCACTTCGATCGCCCGCCCGGCCGCGTTGCCGCCCGGCAACAGATCGTAATAGTCGCTGTAGCCTTCGCAGCGCTGCAAGGGGATGCCCTGCGCTTCCAGCAGGGCGACGACCGGGGCAACACCGTCCAGGAAGGCCCCACGCCGGGCAAGCGAGGAACCGGGATCGTCGTCCGCCACGAAATTGCCCAGATAGGTGAGGGCGGCATCCCGCGAATCGTGGACCTTCTCGCGTATCATCAGCGGGTTGTTGGGCAACCACAGGGCCCCGTTCGAGAGCGCCGACGAACCGCCGACGAGGTGCTGCTTTTCGACCAGGATCGGGCGCAGGCCGGCGACGCGCGCGGCAATGGCGGCGGTCAGGCCGCCGATCCCACTCCCGACGATCAGGACGTCGCAGTCAATGTCCGACATGGCTGTCCCCGTCGCGCCGGACCGAAGGGCTGCAATCAACTAACGAATCGCCCGTCCGTGTTCGCTACTGCGGGAGAATATCACGATATTTGCTGCATCGCGCAAAAATACTTAGATAACATCTTGGCACTTCCGGGCGGGGCATATCAATGACGCCACAGCACAGCGAGGGAACGCGGCAGGAACGGAAAGAGAAGATGCTGCGGTTGCGAAGAATCGGCGCGCCGGGGTGGTAGTGTCCCCGGCGCGCTCTCTCCCAACGCCGACAGGGCCGCAAGCGGCCTTTCGTGTGTACCTTGCAACATAAAACAGGTTTAGAAAAGCGCGAATTGAGGGATTTGCTGCGCGGAAAGCACCTTTCGTTGAAACTTCGCTTCCCCGCCGGAAGGGGAGGTCAAGCCGGCAGTCGCGGCCGGGTGACTTTCCGGGCAATCGGCTATACTTGAACCGCGCGGAATCGCCGGCTGGGTTACAGCGGCTGGACTTGCCCCAGCAGCCGTTCGATGTCCGCGGGGTGCGCCAGGCCGGCGCCGGCGCGCAGCACCGCGGCCGAACCGGCGGCGATACCGAAGCGGAAGGCCTCCAGTTCGTCCTTCCCGGAGCCGAGCGCGAACACCATGCCCGCCACGAAACTGTCGCCGGCCCCCACCGCGCTGGCCGCTTCGATCTTCAGCGCCGGCAGGAACACCGGGCCACCCTGGCGGGCAAGCACCGCGCCCTCGTGGCCCATGGTGACCGCGACGAGCCGCGCCTTGCCGGCCTCGACGATGGCCATCGCCGCCTTGGCCGCCTCTTCGCGCGTGTCGAGCGCGCGGCCGACATATTGCCGCAGTTCGCCCAGGCTCGGCTTGACCAGCAGCAACGATCCCGCCTCTATCCCGTGGGCGAGCCCGGCCCCCGAACTGTCGAGCACGATCTCGATTCCCCGCGGGCGCAGCAGCCGGATGACGCGCGCGTAGAAGTCATCCGGCACGCCGGGAGGAAGCGAGCCGCTCAGGACCACGGTGCCGCAATCGGCTTGGGCCAACCGGTCCAGGCATTCGCGCCATTCGTGCTCGGCGATCGTGGGGCCTTTCGGCGTGAAACGGTATTCCTTGCCGCTCTCACGCTCCAGCACGGCCGAAGCGATGCGGGTCGGCCCGGTGATGGCGATCCGGGTCCGCACCAATTGGTGCAGGTCGATCAAACCGTCGAGCGCGGGGCCGGTGGCACCGCCCGAGAGGTAATAGCAGCGCGCGTTCCCGCCCAGTCGCACAAGCACGCGCGCCACGTTGATGCCGCCGCCGCCGGGCGCATACCATTCGTTGTCGGTGCGCATCTTGTGCGTGTGATGCATCCTGGCGACATCGTAGGACACGTCGATCGTCGGATTCATCGTCAGCGTGGCGATGCTGTTCATGGCGGCGACTCCTGAGGGCTGGGCGGCATGGTATCTCGCGCCGCGATGCGGCTCGGTCCATGCGCTTCGTCAACGGGAGCACCTTCGTCAACGGGAGCACAGGGGGAAGCGCATCGACCTTCCCGCCGCGATCACGGAAACCGGGGCGTGAAGGGCGGTCAGGCCGCGCGGCTGCCGGCGGCGGCAAGGTGGCAGGCCGGCTGCGGCTTGCCGAACAGGAAGCCCTGTCCCTGGATGCAGCCTTCCTCGCGCAAGTAATCGCACTCGATCTCGTGTTCGACGCCTTCGGCCACGACGGTGAGGCCCAGGCTCCTGCCCAGTCCGATCACCGCACGGATCACCGCCCGCGAATTGACCTCGTGGTGAAGGTTGAGGATGAACGACTTGTCGATCTTGATCTTGGTGAAGGGGTAGTTGAGCAGGTAGCTCAGCGAGGAGTAGCCGGTGCCGAAGTCGTCGAGCGAAATGCCGATGCCGAAGGCGCGCAAGTTGCGGATGATGGCGGCGGGACGCGGGCCCTTCTCCATCAGCACCGCCTCGGTGATCTCCAGCTCGAGCCGTTCGGCGCGCAGGCCCGAAGTCGAAAGCGCGTTGATGACGGTGCTCAGCAGATTGCCGTTGCGGAACTGCAGCGGTGATACGTTGACCGAGACGTTGACGTGTTCGGGCCAGCGCTTCGCTTCCTTGCAGGCTTCGTGCAGCACGAAGCGTCCGATCTGGTCGATCAGTCCCATTTCCTCGGCAAGCGGCACGAAGACGTCGGGCGGCACCTGGCCGCGTTCGGCATGGTTCCAGCGCAGCAATGCCTCATAACACTCGACTTCGCCTGACGCGAGGTTGACCAGCGGCTGGTAGTGCACTTCCAGCTCCCCGCCGCGCACGGCGGTACGCAGGTCCTTTTCGAGCCGGCTTCTTTCCTGGGCGGCGGCATCCATGCCGGGCTCGAAGGCCCGGCAGCTGCCACGCCGTTCACCCTTGGCGGCATAGAGCGCCAGGTCGGCATAGCGCAGCAGCGTTTCGGGATCGCGACTGTCGTAGAGCGAGGAGGCGAAGCCGATCGTGGCGCCGATATGGATCAGGTTGCCGTGGACGAAGAAAGGTTCGGACAGCGCGGTGATGATCGACTTGGCGACCAGTTCGGCCTGGGTCAGGCTGGAGCGGCGGAAGACGATCGCGAATTCGTCGCCGCCGATCCGGCACAGCAGGGCGTCGGGCGGAATCAGCTTGCGCATGCGCAGCGCGGCGTCGGTCAGCAAGGCGTCCCCGAAGAGGTGGCCATAGGTGTCGTTGACCGCCTTGAAATGGTCGAGGTCGACCAGCGCGATGGTGATCGTATCGTTCGGCGCCGCCCGGTTCAGCACTTCGCGAAGATGTTCGCGGCAGTGGGCGCGGTTGGCCAGGCCGGTCAGCTCGTCGTGCCGGGCCATGTACGCCATGCGCTGTTCTATGCGCCGGCGCTCGGTGACATCGAAGATCGAGACGATCGTCGCGGGATAGCCTTCCAGCTGCGACAGGCGGGTGGAAATCACCGCTTCCACGCTCGATCCATCGCGCCGCAGCATGTGCCAGCAGTCGCTGGTGTCGGAGCAATCGGCGGCCAGCATCTCGGATGCCTCGACCCAGATGTCCTCGGGAAAGAGTTGGCGGGCGGCAAGGCCCGCCATTTCATGTTCCGCATATCCGAAGAAGGCGCAGGCCGCCTCGTTGGCGGAACGGATCTGGCCGTTCTTGAGATCGTAGACCAGCATCGCCAGCGGATTGCGTTCGAACAGCAGGCGGAAGGTTTCCTCCTTCTGCTTGAGTTCGGTGATGTCGATGCGGATGCCGATCGTGCCGCATCCCTCGATCTTGCGTTCCTCGATCATGATGCAGCGACCATTGGATAGCCACTGTTCATGCCGGTTCCCGGGCTGCTTGAGCTGGGCGAGGCGGTGGGCCAGCCATTCCTCCTCGCGGCCCACGGCTTCCGGATAGTCGCCGCGTTCGACACCGATGCGCAATGTGTCGGCCAGCTTTACACCCGGTTCGAGCAGGTCGGCGGACTTCGCGTAGATCTCCGCGTACTTCTCGTTCCACAGGATGTAGCGGTCCTCCTCGTCAAGAAAGACTATGCCTTCCGGCAAGGCCTCGATCGCCTCGCGCAGCCGCTTTTCCGCGAGCGAAGCAGCTTGCAGCGCCAGCTCCAGCGATTGCAGAGCCGGCTCGCCAGCCGCTGTTCCGGATTGTTGTTCAGAAAACCGCCGATGCACTTTGATCCCTCATGCTGACCGGCAGGTTATGCGGCAGGTGTTAATTTTTTTGCCAATGCGAAGACGATTATTACAGCGCCTTCGCAGGTACTTGGGGGGTATCGCCCGAACAGGATCGGTCGTTCCTGGCACCGCTGTTAGCACCTGCGGCAGACGCCGGACGGTTCGCCGCGGCCGCACTTCCCCAAGGGTACAGATCAAGAATTGACCGCGTTGTCCATGTCGAGACTTGGCGCGGCGGCCGGGCGTCCGAAGTAATACCCCTGCGCCTCGTCGCAGCCTTCGCTTTGCAGCACCAGCAGCTGGCTTTCGGTTTCGACGCCTTCGGCCAGTACCGGGATGTCCAGGCTCTTGCCGAGTGCCAGGACGGCGCGGATGATCGCGCGGGCCTGTCCGCTGCTTTCCGCTTGCGAGAGGAATGACTTGTCGATCTTGATCTTGTCGAACGGGAAGGAATGAAGGGTGTCGAGCGAGGAATAGCCGGTGCCGAAATCGTCGATCGCCACACTCACGCCCATCGCCTTGATCTGGCGCAGGCAGTGCAGGGCGCGCAGCTTGTCGGTGATGATGGCGGTTTCGGTGATCTCCAGTTCCAGGCGGCGCGGCGAGAGGCCGGTTTCGATCAGGATCGCGCGGACGCGTTCGACCAGGCCGGGCTGGAGGAACTGCACCGGCGAAAGATTGACCGCGACTTTCTGTTCGACCGGCCAGCGCCGCGCTTCCATGCAGGCCTGTTGCAGCACCCATTCGCCGATCGTGAAGATTTCGCCGGTCTCTTCGGCGAGCGGAATGAATTCATCGGGCGGGACGACGCCGCGTTTCGCGTGATGCCAGCGCAGCAGCGCTTCGTAGCCGGAAAGCGCCCCGGTCTTGAGCGAGCGCTGCGGTTGGTAAAGCAGCCTCAGTTCGCCGCGTGAGATGGCGTGGCGCAAGTCGTTGGCAAGCTGGCGGCGCGCCCTGGCGCTCTCGTCCATGCTGGGTTCGAAGAAGCAGACTGTCTGGCCGACTGTCGACTTCGCGCGGTACATCGCGAGGTCGGCGTTGTTGAGCAGGGCTTCCCGGGTCGCGGCGTCCTGCGGATAGAGCGCGATACCCAGGCTTGCCCCCACCGAGAGGCGCTGGCCGCCATCCTCCATCGGCGAGACAATGCATTTCTGGACGCGCAGGATGAATTCGCGCAGTTCGCGCTGGTCGGAAAAGGACTTGGCGGCGGCGAATTCGTCTCCCCCGAGCCTGGCGATGGCTTCGCCTTCGCGGTTGCTCGCCATGAGGCGTTCCGCGATGGTCTGGAGCACCCCGTCGCCCGCGGCATGGCCATAGGTGTCGTTGATTTCCTTGAACCGGTCGAGATCGATCGCGATCACGGCCACTTGCGCGCCGTGCTGCGCGGCTTGCTCGATCTCGTGGTCGAGCCGCCGGTAGTAGCCGGTGCGATTGGGCAATCCGGTGAGCGAATCGTGCAGCGCCATGTATTCGATCTTGGCTTCGGAGCGGCGCTGTTCGGTGATGTCGGTGCAAGTCGTCACCCAGCCGCCTTCGGGCAGGGGGCTGTTGGCGATCGAGACCACGCGGTTTTCACCCAGTTCCACGACGACCGGGGCGCTGTTCTGTTCGGCCAGCGTGTTGTCCAGGATATGCCGGAACTGCCGGAGATGCCCGTCGGCGCAGGCGGGGCCGTCCGGGTTCATGAAACCGGCCACGATCAACTGGCCGAGCGCGGTGCCCGGGGCGCAATTGGATGCATCGAGGTTCCACAGTTCGCGAAAACGCCAGTTGCACAGGACCACGCGGTCATCGTCGTCGAACAGGCACAGGCCCTCGTGCATGTTCTCCAGCGCGGTATCCAGGCGCTGCGAGGTCTCGGCGACGAGGGTCTGGGCTTCGCGGATCTGGGTGACGTCATGGGTAATCAGCGAAAAACCGGTGTGCACGCCCTGTTCGTCGCAGACCTTTTCCATGGTGCTGTCCGCCCAGAAATGCGTGCCGTCGCGGCGGCGGCAGATCCACAGGCCCTTGCAGATGCCCTTGATCGCGGCGGTGTCGAGCGCCTGCGCGGGCAGTCCCTCGGCGCGATCCTCCACGGTGAAGAGGCAGGCCATCGACATTCCGATCACCTGCCCTGCCTCGTAGCCGGTGAGTTGCCTGGCGCCGGCGTTCCACTGCGAGATGCGGCCTTCGCGGTCGAGCATGCAGATGGCGTAGTCGGACGTGTTCTTCACCAGGATCGAGAACTGCCGTTCGCTCCGCTCCAGCGCCGCGCGGGTCTGGCGGTTCGCCAGCAGCACGAGCAGCCCGGTGGAGAACAGCCCCAGCTTGACCACCCCGATCCAGGCGGCGAGATTGCCGGGCGAAATGACCAGGCCGCGCGCCATCGTCCTGCCGGGCACGAGTTCCAGGGCGGTCATGCCGGTCATGTGGGTGAGGATGACCAGCAGGCTGAAGCAGCCGATCGCGCCTATCCGCGCGATCCGGCGGCGTGGGAAGAAGGCCAGGGCCAGCATGGGATAGCTCAGGACGATGGCGATGACGACCGACGCGGCGACGAATGCCGGAATCCAATGCATCGTCGCCGGAACGCCGATCGCCGCCATGCCCGTGTAATGCATCACCGCAAGGCCGCCGCCGTAGAACAGGCTGGCGGTGGCCAGCCCCCCGCGCGTGGGAAAGCGAAGCAGCAGCGTGGTGGCGGTCACCCCCGAGAGAATGATCTGTATCAACGAGATCAGGGTGAGGTCGAAAATGAAGGTTGCCGGCGCGCCCGCGAGGTAGCCCAGCAAGGCGACATGGTGGGCCGCCCAGGCGCCCGCGCCCAGTGCCGTACCCGCGAACGAGCCCCAGACGTATCGGTTGACGCCTCGCTCCCGGCGGGCGCGGCGAAGCGCGAGAACGGTCGTCGCGCCCGCCAGGATGGTGGCCGCCAGCGCCAGCAGGATCATGTCCGGCCGGTGCTGGTTGGCGACACACGAATAGAGGTCGACGAATGGATTGGCGTGCAAGTCCCCCATGAGAACCGAACTAACCGTTCGGGATTGCCGCCGGAATAATCGATTTCTGCGCAGTTTCCCGGGGGGCGATGGTGCCGGAAGGTAAACGGACGGAAGACCCGATCCCATCGATCGGAACCCTTGTTCTCCTTGCTTTCGTCATTTCGAGCCGCCGTAGCAATCCAGAGTGTCGGCCTGGGCGGTTTTGGACTGCCCTGGATTGCCGCGCCGCCTTCGGCGGCTCGCAAGGACGAGGTGGGGTATGAGCCTTGCTTCGAGAGACTTGGTGGAAAAGCACTTCAGGCGCAAATGGCCCGCCGCACCGATGTGCGGCGGGCCAAGCTTTCCTCCCCAGGAAATTCCCTGCGGCGGCGGCCTCCTGGCCGATCCTGTCAGCGTCTCACGGCGCTGCCGAGACGGTGATAGAGGTTCGAGTACTTCGACGAGATCGGATCGTCCTCGTGCGCCTTGAGGTAGAACAGGACGGCTTCCTGCAGGAGCTTGAAGTCCTCGTTCGAGAGCACCGCGCGCGCGCGGGCCGGTTCTGCGGTCATCGTGGTCATGTTACCTTTCCTTTCCTTGCCTGCCGGTTGCTTCCCTATGCGCCCGGGTCCGGTCCCCGGGCGTTCCTTCAACGCTTCATGCGGCGAATTGGTTCATCGTGTTGTGGGCGCCGCCCGCCTTGAGCGCGGCTTCGCCGGCGAAGTATTCCTTGTGGTCGTCCCCGACGTCGGAGCCGGCCATGTTCTGGTGCTTGACGCAGGCGATGCCCTGGCGGATTTCCTGGCGCTGGACGTTCTTGACGTAGCCGAGCATGCCGGCCGCGCCGAAGTATTCCTTCGCCAGGTTGTCGGTCGAAAGCGCCGCGGTGTGATAGGTCGGCAGGGTGATGAGATGGTGGAAGATGCCCGCCTCGCGCGCCGCGTCCTTCTGGAAAGTGCGGATGCGCTCGTCGGCCTCGGCCGCCAGGTCGGTGCCGTCGTAATCCACGCTCATCAGCTTCGCCCGGTCGTACTGGTCCATGGCGCGCCCTTCCGCGGTCCAGGCATCGTAGACCTGCTGGCGGAAGTTGAGCGTCCAGTTGAAGCTGGGCGAGTTGTTGTACACCAGCTTGGCGTTCGGGATCACCTCGCGGATGCGGCTGACCATCCCGCCGATCTGGCCGATGTGCGGCTTCTCGGTCTCGATCCACAGCAGGTCGGCGCCGTTCTGGAGCGACTGGATGCAATCGAGCACGCAGCGATCCTCGCCGGTTCCCGGACGGAACTGGTAGAGGTTCGAAGGCAGGCGCCTGGGCTTCATCAGCTTGCCGCCGCGCGTGATGAGCACGTCGCCGTGCCCGATCCGGCCGGTATCGACTTCCTCGCAATCGAGGAACGCGTTGTACTGGTCGCCGATGTCACCGGCTTCGCGGGTATAGGCGATCTGCTTGGTGAGGCCGGCGCCCAGCGAGTCGGTGCGGGCCACGATCAGGCCTTCGTCGACGCCGAGTTCCATGAAGGCATAACGCACCGCGCGGATCTTGGCGATGAAGTCCTCATGCGGAACGGTGACCTTGCCGTCCTGGTGGCCGCACTGCTTTTCGTCCGAGACCTGGTTCTCGATCTGGATGCAGCAGGCGCCCGCCTCGATGAACTTCTTGGCGAGGAGGTAGGTCGCCTCGGCATTGCCGAAGCCCGCGTCGATATCGGCGATGATCGGCACCACGTGGGTTTCGTAAGTGTCGATCGCGTTTTCGATGCGCCGGGACTCCATCTCGTCCCCGGCCGCGCGGGCCTTGTCGAGATCGCGGAACATCATGCCCAATTCGCGGGCGTCGGCCTGGCGCAGGAACGTGTAGAGTTCCTCGACCAGCGCGGGAACGCTGGTCTTCTCGTGCATCGACTGGTCGGGCAGGGGCCCGAACTCGCTGCGCAGGGCGGCGACCATCCAGCCGGAAAGATAGAGGTAACGGCCCTTCGTCGACCCGAAGTGCTTCTTGATGCTGATGATCTTCTGCTGGCCGATGAACCCGTGCCAGCAACCCAGCGACTGGGTGTACCGGGCGGGATCGGCATCGTAGGCGGCCATGTCTTCGCGCATGATCCGCGCCGTGTAGCGGGCGATGTCGAGGCCGGTGCGGAAGCGGTTCTGCAGCCGCATGCGGGCGACCGATTCGGGCTCGATACCGTTCCAGTTGGGCTCGGTGCCGATCGTCTTGCCGGCTTCGATGATAGTGCTCTGGTAGGTCACGATTCGGGTTTCCTTGACGAAGATTGCGAGGAAGAAGATTGCTGTTGGATGACTTGGGGGTAGTGGAAAATTTCGCGGTCCAAAACCGTCCGCGAAGTCGCGTTGTCAAACTTTACAGATTTTCCTTGTAAAGTTGTCTTGTCCTGACAAGATTGCGCGCCATGGCAGAAAACCGCCCTCTCTACCTCGGTCCCCGCCTGCGCCGGCTGCGCCGCGAACTGGGCCTGACCCAGCAGGCGATGGCGGACGACCTGGAAATCTCGCCCAGCTACGTGGCCCTGCTGGAGCGTAACCAGCGGCCGGTCACTGCCGACATGCTGCTGCGTCTCGCGCGCACCTACCGGCTCGACATCGCCGACATCGCCGGTGACGATGGGGAGGATTACGCCCGCCGCCTCGCCGAGATGCTGCGGGATCCGATCTTCGCCGATATCGACCTGCCCCCGCTCGAAGTCGCGGATCTGGCGACCAGCTTTCCCGGCATCTCCGAAGCGCTGCTGCGCCTGCACGGGGCCTATACGCGCGAACAGCAGGCACTGGCCGAACAGCGCGCGGCGGGGCCTGGCGCCGACGAGAACGAGCCGGTGGGCGAGGCGCAGCGCTTTCTCGCCCGCCAGCGCAATTACTTCCACGCGCTCGACATCCGCGCCGAGGATCTCGCCGCCGAGATCGAGGGCGGCGGCGGCGCGGTGGCATGGCTGGCCGCCAGGGGCGTGCGGGTGCGCTTCCTGCCGCCCGAGGTGCTGGTCGATTCGCTGCGCCGCTTCGACCGGCACAACCAGCAGCTGCTGATCGCCGATACCCTCGATGCCGCAAGCCGCGCGTTCCAGATCGCCACGCACATCGCGCACACCGCGATGCGCGCCGAGATCAAGCAGGCCTTGCGCACCGAAAGCTTTTCAAGCCGGACCACCGCCACGCTGCTGCTGCGCGCGCTCGCCGGCTATGTGGCGGCGGCCATTGTCATGCCTTATGGCAGGTTCGCGCGGGCCGCGGAGCAGCGCGCCTACGATATCGATGCGCTGTGCAGCCTGTTCGGCGCCAGCTTCGAGCAAGTCGCGCACCGCCTCACCACGCTGCAACGCCCCGGCGAGGAGGGAGTGGGGTTCTTCTTCATCCGCCTCGACGAGGCCGGCAATGTTTCCAAGCGGCTCGACGGCGCCGGCTTTCCCTTCGCCGCGCATGGCGGCGGCTGCCCCTTGTGGAGCGTCCACCAGGTTTTCCGCCGGCCTGGCGAGATCGTGACGCAGTGGCTGGAACTGCCTGGCGGTGAGCGCTACTTCTCGATCGCACGCACCGTTACCGGGGGCGGGACGGGCTACGGCCGGCCGCAAGTCGTTCGCGCGGTGGCGCTGGCCTGCGCCGCCGAGGAGGCCGGCCGGCTTGTCTACGCGGGCAAGGTCGATCCCGCTTCGGCGCCGACGACGCCGATCGGCGTAACCTGCCGCCTGTGCCACCGCACCGCCTGCACCGCGCGGGCCGTGCCGCCGATCGGCCGCGACGTGCTGGCCGACGACTATCTGCGCACGACCCAGCCTTACGCGTTCACCGAGACCTGACGCCAACAAGGCGGAGCGAATCGCCCTGGATTGCTTCGACGGCTTCGCCGCCTCGCAAGCAATGACGAAGGGCGAAGATTAACCTCGCTCCCGGGAAACCTGGCATCAGGCCAGGAACAGTTCCAGCCCGTGCATCACGCGGCAGTGATCGGTCAACGCCTGCTGGCTGTCCCTGCCCAGCGGCCGATCGAAGGCAAAGCCGACACGGTCCGCGACGACCCATCGCACGGTGCCGACAACCGGTTCATGGCCCTCGAGCTTGAAGCGGAAGCGCTGGCCCGGCGCCACCTTGTCCCGCGCGAGGACGAACTGGCAGCCATCGGCGGATATATGCCGGGCCATGGCTGCCGCATAAGCAGAATCCTTCGGCCTTACCGAAACCATTTCCTTGTCCGAGACTCTCAACTTGTTCATCCGGGAAGGTAATTAAGAAGGGTAAACCGCTCGTAAACGAATCTGAAACTTTTCTTACTGATTTTTACACAGATTTTTCAGCATCTTATGGAGAGTTACATAATTTCGAATTAACCATTGCGAGTGATCCGACGTTAACGATTTCAGACAAGAATCCGGCGGCAAGGGGGGTTGGTATCGACAATTTGAAAGGCCAACCATGCTTCAATCTGATCGCAGCCGCTCGAAGGCGGTCATCGGTCCTCTGGGCGAGGCGCTGAGCAGCGAAAGCCTGCCGCCGCCCAACACTTCGCGCTGGGTCGTGCGGCGCAAGGCCGAAGTCGTCGCGGCCGTCAACGGCGGACTGCTGACAATCGCGGAGGCCTGCGAACGGTATGGCCTGACGCTGGAGGAACTCGCATCATGGCAGCGTGCCGTCGAACGCGAGGGGATGGCAGGCTTGCGGGCGACGCGGGTCCAGCACTATCGGCAGATGTACGAACGCCAGGGGCGGCACGCCTGATCGCTTCACAGGCGGGGCAGGCCAGCCGTGGAAGGGAGCATGGGAGCCGGTAGGCCGGCGATGCTCCCTCGGGCTGCCCTGGGTCCGCGCATGCCGTCGAAACCCGGATAGGCCGGGCTACCCCCAGGCTACCCCCAGGCTACCCAACGCCGCGAAACATCATTCACAGCGATCACGCATGGGCTTGCCCTGTCGATCGACACTTGTCCTGTCCGTCCGCGCATTGCAGGATCGCGGAGAAACACGGGCGCTTCACCTCGGTTGGCCGCCCGACACAGAGGATGACGGACATTGGGTAGCGGTATGGCGGGGGCTAGCGGCATGGCGGGGGCCAGCGATACGGCGGGGCAGGGCATACCGGGCTCGGCCAGGACATTTCCGCGGTTCGTGCGCGCCGCCGCCACGGCATATGGCGATGCGGTCGCGGTGCTGCTGGAGGATGGCGAGCGCGCGGTCGAATCGATCACCTTCCGCGAATGGGACGAACGCTCGGCGCTGATCGCGCGCGGCCTTCTCGCGCGCGGGATCGGGAAGGGCGCGCGGATCGGCTTCATTCACGGCAACGGCCCGGGCTTCGTGGTGATGCTGGCGGCGATCAGCCGGATCGGCGCGGTGGCGGTGCCGATCAGCACGATGATCCGCGCGGGCGAGATGGTGCGCGTGCTGCGCCAGTCGGACGTGCACGGGCTGGTGATGAACCGCTCGATGCTGGGCAAGGACTATGTCGAGCGCATCCTGGAGGCGCTGCCCGAACTGCAAGGGCAGGAAAGCGGCTCGCTTCGCGTCGCGCGCGCGCCGTACTTGCGCTGGATCGTTTCGACCGGCGAAGACCTGCCGTCTTGCGTGGCGCCGATGACGTTCCTGACCGACGCCGCCGCCTCGGTGGACGACGACCTGCTGCGCGAGATCGAGGCCGAAGTGCACACCGCCGACCAGATGGTGGAGATATATACCTCGGGATCGATGGCCTTGCCCAAGGGCGTGCGGCACAATCACGGCGCGGTCCTGTTCCGCTGCCATACCATGCGCGAAATGATGGGCTACGTGCCGGGCGAGCGGATATCGTGCACGCTGCCGATGTTCTGGGTCGGCGGCTTGATGGTATTCCTGATGCCCGCGCTGGAGGCCGGTTCGGTTGTCGTGTGCAGCGAACGCACGCTCAACAACGGCCGCCTCGCCATGGGCGGGGTGCTCGCCGAGGAGGAACTCGCGGCGCTGAAAGGACCAGGACCCTGGTGGGGCCTGGGCATGAGCGAGACGCTGGGGCCCTATTCCTGGGGCGACGAATTCCGCCTGCCGGGTCGCCCGGTCTGCGCGCCGATGGATCACTTCGGCCCCGGTTTCGAAGTCCGCGTCGCCGGCAAGGATGACCAGCCGGTCGCCGATGGCGCGGTGGGCGAGATGCAGGTGCGCGGCTATCCGGTCGCGATGGGATTGCACAAGACGGAGCATGCCGACCACTACACCGCCGATGGCTATTATCGCACGGGCGACTTGTGCCTGGTGGAGGACCGGCCGCAGGGCCGCCGCATCCATTTCGTGGGTCGCGACGGCGACATGATAAAGGTCTCCGGTTCCAATGTCTCGCCGGCCGAAGTCGAGATGGAGATGCAGTCGCTGGACGCGGTGCACAGGGCCTATGTGGTCGGTCTGCCGGACAAGGAACGCGGCGCGCTGCTGGTCGCGGCGGTGGTGCCGCGGGACGGCGCGGCGCTGGATTTCGAATCCATCCAGGGCGAACTGCGCCGGCGCCTGTCGAGCTACAAGGTCCCGCGCGCCTTTGTCCAACTGACGCGCGAGGAAGTGCCGCTGCTCCATTCCAACAAGCTCGCCCGCCGCGACCTGACCCGCATGGTGGCCGAGCGACTGGGGCGGGCGTGATCCTTGGCATGAGTCCGGTTTCCCGGACGGGGGCCTGAATCGGCCGCCGCCGGCGTTCTTCCGGCATGCCGTTCATTTTGCGCTGGCGCGGCGGACGAAACCGACCCTATCCTCGCGAACCGGCGGGAATCGCGAGCGAAAGGTGGCCGATGCGCAAGGAACCGTTCATCCGGGCGACCGAAGTGTGGGTGCCCACCGCCGATGGCAGGCATATCGACCTGGAGGGCGGACTTTACGGCGATCTCGACTATTTCGCGGCGGTCAGCCGGGGCATGCGCTTCGCCCATGGCGAGGGGCTGCCCGGCCGGACCTGGAAGGTTGGCCATCCGGTCGTGCTCACGGATTTGCGCAATTCCTATTTCCAGCGCGGCGATGCCGCGATGACGGAGGGCTTGTCGTGCGCCGTGGCGGTGCCGACCTTCGTCGCCGGCCGGTTGAAGTCGGTCATCGTGTTCTTCTGCGGCGACGATCGCTTCCGGGTGGGGGCGCTCGAACTCTGGAGCCTGCCGGCGGGCGAAGAGGAACTCGGGTTGATCGATGGCTATTTCGGCCGCGCGGAAAGTTTCGAAATCGTCTCGCGCGGGGCTCGCTTCGCGCGCGGGGCGGGCCTGCCCGGAAGGGTGTGGGGCAGCGGCAGGCCGGAAGTGGTCGCGGACCTGGGCCGCGTCGATGTGTTCCTGCGGGGCGATGCCGCCCGGCAGGTGGGGATCAATCGCGCCGTCGGCATACCTTGCGCGCCGCTGGACGAGGCGCCGTGGGTGCTGACGTTCCTTTCGGCGCGCAACTCGCCGATCGCCGGGCGTTTCGAGATATGGTCCAGGGACGGGGCGAGCGGCGGTTTTCGCTTCGAGCAGGGCTATTGCGAAAGCGCCGCCGATCTGGCCGCGACTTATGCGGACGTCCTGCTGCCACCTGATACCGGAGCCATCGCCCGGGCAAGCGCCACGGGCGTTCCGCAAGTGGTCCAGGACCTCGCTTCGCGCGGGGGGCCGGTGGCCGCATCGGCGGTCGCTACCGGTCTGGTGTCGATGGTGGCTTTCCCCATCCCCGGCGGGGACGGCTTCGAGACCGTGCTGGCCTGGTTCGTCTGAGCCCTTGGTCCGTCGGGGCCTGGCCCCCCGCGGGAGGACGCGCGTGTTGCCGCGTCAGCTCATCGCCAGGACCATGTTGCGCACTTGCGGATAGACCTGGGTTTCCCACTTCGATCCCGCGAACACGCCGTAGTGCCCCACGCCGGGTTGCAGGTGGTGGCGCTTGAGGTGGGGGCGCAGGCTTGTGCACAGCAGGTGCGCCGCCGCCGTCTGGCCGACCGCGCAGATATCGTCGCGCTCTCCCTCGACCGTCAGCAGCGCGGTCTTGCGGATCGCCGAGCAATCGACGCGCCGGCCCTTGTGTTCGAGTTCGCCCTTGGCCAGCAGCGCGCGCTGGAAGACCCTGTCGATGGTTTCGAGATAGAACTCGGCGGTGAGGTCGAGCACCGCGAGGTATTCGTCGTAGAAGCCCTTGATCTTGGCGACTTCCGCCTGCTCGTGATCGGCGATGTGCTGGTAGAGCTTGCGGAACTGGCCGAAGTGGCGGCCGGCGTTCATCGCCATGAAGGCGCTGAGCTGGACGAAGCCCGGATAGACCTTGCGCCCCGCGCCCTTGTAGCGCCAGGGCACGGCGTGGATCAGGTTGTCCTCGAACCACGCAAAGGACTGGCCGGTCGCCAGTTCGTTGACCACGGTGGGCGATTCGCGGGTGTCGATCGGGCCGCCGAGCAGGGACATCGTGCGCGGCTGGCACGGATCGTCGTTCTGCGCCATGACCGCGACGGCGGCGAGGACCGGCACGCAGGGCTGGCACACGGCGAGCACGTGGGCGCCTCTATCAGCTTCGGGATCGCTGATTTCCTGCAAGAAACGAATGACATAGTCGATATATTCATCGAAACCGAACTTGCCGGCGCGCAGCGGGATGTCACGCGCGTTCTTCCAGTCGGTGATGTAGACGTCATGGTCGCGCAGCAGCGTCTCGACGGTGTTGCGCAGCAGCGTCGCGAAGTGGCCGGAAAGGGGCGCGACGACCAGGATCTTCGGCTGCGGCGCGGTGACTTCGGGCTTGGCGAAGTGCAGCAGGTCGGCGAACGGCAGGGTGAGCGTCACTTCCTCGCGCACCGGGACCAGGGCGTTGCCGGAAAGGACCCTGGCGATGCCATAGGGCGGGCGGCGGTGCGTCACGGCCGCGTTGGCGAAGACTTCGGACAAGGCGAACAGGCGGCGCGCGGCCGGCATCTTTTCCGCCCCGCCCATGAAGCGATCGCGAAAGGCGGTCGCGCTGCGGGCGACGAACCGCGCCGGCGCCATCATGTCGCAGTACGTCTGATAGGCCTGATAGAGCATGCGCAACAATTTCCCCGTCGGCCACGGCACCGCGATTCGACCACCGTCCGCTATCGGCTCTGGATTCATGCTGCGCTGCATCATAAGCTGATGCAAGCAAAACACTGCGCCGGAGGAAAAGTGGATGAACGCGAAGACCCCTGTCGAGGCGCAGCTTACGATTTCGAGCAAGACCTATTCGGCGTGGTCGCTCCGGGGCTGGCTGCTGTGCAAGCTGGCCGGGCTCGACGTGATCGAGCAGCAGGTGCCCAACGATGCCGCCAACCGGGCCGAACTGCTGCTGCTTTCGCCCTCGGTGCTGGTGCCGCGCCTCACCTGCCGGGGCGCCAGCGTGTGGGACACGCTGGCCATCGCCGAGTTCCTCAACGAACAGTTTCCGGAGGCGCAGATGCTCCCGGCCGACCCGATCGCGCGGGCCCACAGCCGTTCGATTTCGGGTGAGATCCACTCGGGCTTCAGCAACTTGCGCTCGGCGCTGCCGATGAACCTGAAGGTCAGGCACGAGAAGTTCCCGGTCTTCTCCGGCGCGCGGCCCGATATCGAGCGGATCGAAACGATCTGGGCCGATTGTCTCGAACGGTATGGCGGCCCGTTCCTGTTCGGCGCCAGGCCGACGGTGGCCGATGCGATGTACGCGCCGGTCACGACTCGCTTCGTCACTTATGCGGTGGCGCTTTCGGCCCCCTGCGAAGCCTATTGCCGGACGATCGCCGAATGGGCGCCGATGCGCGAGTGGATCGCCGCCGCGAAGGCCGAGCCGGAGGAGATGGAGGAACTCGACGTCGAGTTCTGAACATGCAGTTGACCCGGCGGGCTGGATGCCCGCCGGGTGCTTTCGGGACCTGGTTGGTCTCGCTGGGGATTACTTCAGCAGGCTCATCACGTTCTGCTGGGCCTGGTTGGCCTGGGCGATCATCGCGGTCGAAGCCTGCGAGAGGATCTGCGCCTTGGCCATCGTCGTGCTCTCGAGCGAGTAGTCGGCATCCTCGATCCGCGAACGCGCGTCCGACAGGTTCGTCACGTTGCTGGTCAGGTTGGTGACCGCCGATTCGAGGCGGTTCTGGCCGGCACCGAGCGAAGCGCGGGCGGTGTTGACGTCGGCCAGGGCGAGGTCGACGTTGTCGATCGTGGTCGAAGCGGTCGAGGCCGAGGACACGTCGAGCGCGCTGGCGTCGATGTTGGTGCCGACGATCGCGGTCGAGGTCAGCGTGATCGTCTCGCCCGAGTTGGCGCCGGTCTGGATGTCGAAAGTGACGTCGGTGCCCGAGGTGGTCGAGAACAGCGTGTTGCCGTTGAACTTGGTCTGCGTGAGGACGTCGTCGATCTGCTCGGTCAGCGCGGTGACTTCCGACTGCATCGCACTGCGGTCGGTATCCTGGTAGGTGGCCGAGGAGGACTGGACGGCCAGTTCGCGGACGCGCTGGAGCATGTTGCTGACTTCCGAGAGCGCGCCGTCGGCGGTCTGGGCCAGTGAGATGCCGTCGTTGGCGTTGCGGATGCCCTGGCTCATGCCCTTGATCTGCGAGGTCATCGAGGTGGCGATGGCGAGGCCGGCGGCATCGTCCTTGGCCGAGTTGATGCGCTTGCCGGTGGACAGGCGCTCCATCGAAGTACCGAGCATCTTGTTGGCGGCGATTGAGGCGTTCGAAGCGCGTATGGCGCTGATATTGGTGTTGATAACGGACATGCTTAATTCCCCAGTTTTCAGTCGCTTGTGAGCGCCAATCGGGGCGCCCTTCGGACAAGAAGGAGAACGACCAAGGTAAGGGGTGTTTAAGGGTATGCGCGAAATCCGGCGGATTTCCGGGATCCGGGCAGGCCGGAACGGCGCCGGTGCAGGGTACTATCCCGCTGGTTTCACGCGCTTTCGCTTGATCGCCGGAAAATTCCCCCGCATGCCCTGCCGCACCGCCATCCTTGCCAGGGAATCGCCGTTTCATGCCTTCCGGCCTTGTCGCCCTTCTCGACGATATCTCCGTCATCGCCCGCGCCGCGGCCGCTTCGATCGACGATGTGGGGGCCGGCGTCGCCAAGGCCGGAACCAAGGCTGCCGGGGTGGTGATCGACGATGCCGCGGTGACTCCGGGCTACGTCACCGGCTTCACGCCGGACCGCGAGCTGCCGATCATCTGGAAGATCGCCAAGGGCAGCCTGCGCAACAAGCTGCTCATCCTGCTGCCGATCGCGCTGCTGCTGAGCGCGCTGCTGCCCGCCGCGATCATTCCGGTGCTGATGCTGGGCGGCTGCTATCTCTGCTTCGAAGGCGCGGAGAAAGTCATCGAGAAATTCGGCGGCGAAAAGCACGGGAAGACCCTGGAGGATCCGATCGAGGATGCCGCCAGCTTCGAGGCCGGCCGCGTTTCCGGCGCGATCCGTACCGACCTGATCCTCTCCGCCGAGATCATGGCCATCGCGCTCGCGCAAGTGGAGGAGGCCACGCTGCTGACGCGGGCGGCGGCGCTGGCATTGGTCGGCGTGCTCATCACCGTGGGCGTCTACGGCGCGGTGGCGCTGATCGTGAAGATGGACGACGTGGGGCTGCACCTTGCGCGCAAGCCCGGCGCCGGCGCGCAGGCAACCGGCCGGGCGCTGCTGCGCGCGATGCCGCTGGTGCTCGCGGCGCTGGGCAGCGTCGGGACGCTGGCGATGCTATGGGTGGGCGGCGGGATCGTCCTGCACGGTCTCGATGAACTCGGCCTCCCACAACCCGCGCGCCTCGCGCACGGCATCGAGCATGCCCTGGCCGAGGCGGCCGGGCCGCTCGGCGCCGTCGCCGGCTGGCTTGGCTATGCGCTGGCTTCGGCGCTGGCCGGGCTGGCGATCGGCGCGGTGATCGCCGTCATCGTCCATGTGATCGGCAACCAGATGAAGCGCGCCCAGATGAAGCGCGCGAAGCCCGGCCGGCCCTGACGGGCGCCGGCGTCAGAATTCCGACCAGTCGCTGTCGGGATCCCCGACCGGCTCGGACTTGAGCGCGAGCGCGCCCGCGGTGCGCGGCGGCGCGGCCGGGGGCCGGGCCGGGGGCTGATACGAACGCGTGGGCGCGGCGGCAACCGGCATCGGCCGGGCCGTCAGCGCCGGGCTCTCCGGTTGCCCGTTGAGCCTGAACATCTTGACCAGCTTGGCGAGTTCCTCCGCCTGCTGCGCCAGGTTGCGCGCGGCGGCGGTCGTTTCCTCCACCATCGCCGCGTTCTGCTGCGTCATGCGGTCCATGTCGCCCACCGCCGCGTTGACCTGGCTGAGCTGGCCCGCCTGGGTCTGCGACAGGTCGGAGATCTGGGCGGCGAGGCCGGTGATCCCGCTCACCTTCTCGACGATGCGGCGAAAGACTTCGCCGGTCCGGCCGACCAGGCTGACGCCGCGTTCGACTTGCTCCACCGAACCGCCGATCAGGTTCTTGATGTTCTGCGCCGCTTCCGCCGAACGCTGCGCGAGCGCGCGCACTTCGTTGGCGACCACCGCGAAGCCCTTGCCCGCGTCACCCGCGCGGGCGGCTTCGACGCCGGCATTGAGCGCCAGCAGGTTGGTCTGGAAGGCGATCGCATCGATCACGTTGACGAAGGCGCCGATATCGTGCGCGGACTTCTGGATGGCGTCCATCGCCTCGACCGCTTCCTTGACCACCTGGCCGCCCTCGCGCGCCTCGGCCTCGGCCTGGACGACCGAGCGGTTCACCTCGCCGGCGCCCTGCGCGGCGGAGTGCACGCCGGCGGTCAATTGATCCAGCGCGGCGGCCGATTCCTCGAGCGCGGCGGCCTGGCTTTCGGTCCGCCGCGAGAGATCGTCGCTGGCGGCGCGGATTTCCGAGGCCCCGACATGAATCTGGTCGGAGGACAGCGCGACCGCGCCCAGCGTCTGGGCGATGCATTCGCACATGGCGGAAAAGTCGAACTGAACCTGCTCGAATTCCTTGGGCAGGCCATCGATCTGCACGGTAAGATCGCCCTGGGCGACGGTTTCCAGCGCTTTCGAAAGGCTGTCCAGCGTCACTTCCCGGCCGTGATCCTGCGCCTTGAGGTAGGCGGAAGTGGCAAGCTCCATGTCGAGCAGCGCCATCTTGACGAGCGTGCCGATCTTGCGCGCCTTCGCCTGGCCCAGCACGCCGCCGATCGAGCCGCGCAATTCCGCCTCGATCAGCTCGGCGAGGATGCTGGCATAGGCGCCGATGTAGAAACTGGGCTCCAGGCCGATCCGGGCATGGACCTGGCCGATGCGCTCGGCCCGGTCCAGATAGCTGCGATCGACGGAGCCGGAGAACAAGTCGGTCCAGTGCTTCAACTGCCGCGAACGGGCGCTGTCCATGGTCTGGCGCGAGGGGAAATACCGCGCGCGCGCGGGGTCGGCACGGACGCCGGCGTAGAACTTGTCGAGAATCTTCGGAGCGAACCGGGCGATCGTCCGGGCGATCGCCGGGAAGCGCGCGAGGTCGGCATTGTCCAGCGAAAAGGACTGGAGCTTCGCTCCGATGTCGTCGTGAGAAGCCGTTTGAGACATGCCGTTCCCTTGGTTGATTTTCATCGTGTCTGTAGGCGTGACATCGCGTATTTTGCGTGAGCCTTCAGTTACGTATCGTCACCATGTCGGCGGCAACCGTTGGTTCTCATCGCCGGCCGCGGTGGTTCCGCCGGGTAGTGCGAAGCCGCTTGGAACGAGGCCGGTTCCCTCCCCTTCGCCGCCCGCGAGGCGGCGAAGGGGAGGGAACGGGAGCGGGAGCGAGGGTCAGGCCTTGCGGACCACCACCATGGTCTGGTTGAGCAGCTGATAGGCGATTTCGCCGAACGTCACCGGACCGGCGAGCCCGCCGATGGCAACACCTTCCAGCTTGCCGAACAGGAAGTTGAGGATGCAGTTGCACGACCATGCCGCGCCGTCGAACGAGCGGGTCGAAAGCGCTTCGCGGAAGCTTCCGGCATAGTCGCCGACCGGGGCCGCGAAGGCATAGTCGACGCCCGGGAACACCGGAGCGTAGAGTTCCACCGTTCCGGCCGCGGCGTCGATCGACTTGAGCGAGGCGTTGACGTGGGCCCCGGCGAAATCGCCGACGAGCGGCAGGTCGCCGGCCTGGCGGCCGCGCGCCATGACGTAATCGGCAAAGCGGCGGCGTTCGCCGTTTACCGTGCACCATCGGGGCGTGAACCCGGTTTCGTCGAAACGGATCACGTCCTCGCCCTCGGGGGCGAAGATGTTGACGATTTCGATCAGCGCGTCGGCATCGTCGCCGAAAGCGACGTGGGCGACGACGACGCGATCGGCGAAGGCCGCGCCGCTGCGCCCGTCATAGACCCAGGCGGAGGCGCCCGGCTCGCCAAGGTCATAGCCCGAAATCCAGCCCACGGTCGGACGCATGAACGCCATCGGATAGGTCGCGGCGTTCTTGGCGAATTCGGCATGGCAGCGCGAGCCGGCGGGGATCACCGCCAGGGCGAAACCCTGGTCGGGCGCCTCGCCGGAGATCTGCTCCAGTTCGTCGGCGCCGTAAATGCCGATCGAGACGTCGCCGATCGCACCGAGATCGGTAACGAAGACTTCCTGGCCGGTCACGATGCGGCCGCCCTCGGCGGTCATGAAATAGGGCGAGGTGCCGCCGATCCACCGCCCGGCGGGCAGCGCGTCGAGAGCTTCCTTGCGTCCGGCGAGGCTGAGGCAGGCGCCGGCGCGGATCAGGTCGGCGACGGCATCGACGGGCATCAGGCCATTGACGGGCGTGCCGTCAGAGGCGAGCGAGCTGGGCGACTTCATTTGCAAGGGACCGCTCCCATTTTGCGAAATAGTTATAGATCTCCGCGGCCTTCGCGGCCGGCGGCGCGGGGCTGAGTTCCAGGCGCTTGATAAGCATCTGGGTGCCCAGGTGACTTGTCTGGATTCGGGAAAGACCGCCGCTTGCAAGCCGGGTCCAGACCGGCGAGCTTGGCGCAGGTATCGACATATCCGCTTCCTGATTGAGGTTGCTGGATGGCCAATATCCCACCGCCCGCTAAGGCGGGGTTCGTTGCCGACTGGGGACCTTTGCGGGGTCTATGGAAAGCGGATGGTCAGCACGATGCGAGTGCGAGCAGTTCGCAGGCGAACGCGCTCAGCGTATCGTCGCGCGCGCCCATCACCACGATGCGGTCGCCGGGGCGGGCGATCGCGGCGATCCGCGCCGCGCAATCCTCGCGCAAGGGGATGTATTCGGCCTTGCCGCCCGCCTCGCGGATCAGCCGCACGATCCGCTCGCTGCCCTCGCTGCGATCCACGGTCCCGCCGAAATAGACCGGATCGCACAGGATCGTCACGTCGTCGGGGCCGAGCAGCCGCGCGAAGACTTCGGCCAGCTCCGCGCCCATCTGCCGCAAGGGGCCGTAGCCGTGCGGCTGGAAGAAGGCGATCACCCGGCCGGGATGCGCCTTGAGCGTGGATAGGGTTGCGGAGACTTTGTCGGGGTTATGGCCGAAATCGTCGATCACCGTGACCCCGGACGGGCTGGTGCCGACGATGTCGAAGCGCCGTGCCAGCCCCTCAAAGCCGCCGAGCGCGGCGACCGCCTCCGTCACCGGCACGCCCGCCGCGCTGGCGGCGGCGATCGCGGCAAGCGCATTGTAGAGGTTATGGCGCCCCGGCACTTTGAGCGCGAGGCGATGGGCGGTGCCGTCGCGCCGGTCGAGGATCGTGGCGGTGAGCGAAGCCGGGCCTTCGGCGATATCCACCGCGCCGATCCGCGCGCCGGGCGACGTGATGCCGAACGTCACCAGCGCGCGCGCCCGCGATGCCAGGGCGGCGGATTCGGCATCGTCCAGATTGATCGCGCTCACTTCCGCCCGTTCCAGGAAGTCGCCGAAAAGCTGGCGCAATTCCTCCAGGCTCTTGTGATCGAGGCTGACATTGCCGAGCACCGCCACCTTGGGCCGATAGAGCGCGATCGACCCGTCGCTTTCGTCCACCTCGGAAACGAAGGCCTGGCCCCGGCCCACCCGCGCGCTGGCGAAAGGCGCGTCGGGCGTGGCGAAGTTCTTCATCACCGCGCCGTTCATGATCGTGGGATCGCGGCCGGTGCTGGTCATGATCCAGCCGGTCATGCCGGTGACGGTCGACTTGCCGGAAGTGCCGCCGATGGCGATGCCGAACGGCGCGGCGTTGAACAGCGCGGCGAGCAGTTCCGCCCGGCTCATGCGCGGGCAGCCCAGTTCCCCGGCGCGCACCACTTCGGGCACGCTATCCTCCACCGCCGCCGAGGCGACCAGCGTCTGCCCGGCCGAGACGATGCCGCTGCCGTCCTGCGGGAACAGGCCGAAGCCCAGGCTTTCCAGCCAGGCGAACTTCCCGGGCGTGCGGCCCTGGTCGCGGCTGCGGTCCGACCCCGCGACCTCGGCGCCCTGTCCCTTGAGGATCAGCGCCAGCGGCAGCATGCCGGAACCGCCGATGCCGCAGAAGAACCAGGGATGGGCGGTGAGGGCGGGGGCGTCGGTCATGGCGATCGATGGGTATGCGCGGTCTTGGCCAAATACAACCGTCACGGCCGCGATGGTCCAGGCAATCGCCTGTGGATTTCGTGTGGCTGCGGCAGGGCGGCGGTGGAATCACGCAGAGGCGTTCTCACGCATCGCTGAGAGGCTGACCCAGTCCGGTAGGGCAATCGCAGATGGCGATTCTCTCCAAGCTCGTCACCCTGAAACAAGTTCAGGGTGACGATGAAGGACAAGATCGGCGCATCGGCGCTTGCCCTGTCCAATACGGACATGTCTATTGACAATTATAACCATTTAGGTTATATACAGGGAACTCGCCGTGTTCCGGAGGGGCGAGGGTTCTTTCTCATCGTTGGCCAATAACCAATTTACGGATTCCTCGACGCCGCGTTTCGGCTCGGTCGGGATCGCCGCGGTTCCATCCGCCGTGGATAAGCGAATTCCGCGCTTTCGCGGGAAGGACGAGTGGGGGTAGGTGAAAGGGATGAAGCGTATCGCCGTCTGTGCCCCTTCGACCTCGATCGTCCGCGCGGACGCGGACCGGGTGCTGGCGCTCGCCGCCGCCGAATTCCCCGGGATCGAGCTTGTGATCCACGAACAGTGCTTCGCGGTGGCAGGCCACTTCGCCGGCAGCGACGCGATGCGGGCCGATGCCCTGGCCGAATGCGCCAACGATCCCGCGTTCGACGCGGTGTGGTTCGCGCGCGGCGGCTATGGCGCCTGCCGCATCGCCGAGGCCGCGCTGGCGCGCTTCACGCACGCGGCGCAGGGCAAGACCTTTATCGGCTACTCCGATGGCGGCTACCTGCTCGGCGGCCTTTACCGCGAACGCATCGGCAGGCAGGTCCACGCGCCCATGCTCGCCGATATCCGCCGCGAGGGCGGGGAGGACGCGGTGCGCCGCACGCTGGCCTATCTCACCGGCGGGCGATCCGGCCTGGAACCCTCGCTTGCCGCCGAACGCCACCCGGTCGCCGCCTTCAACCTGATGACGCTCGCCATGCTGTGCGGCACGCGGCTGATGCCGGGCCTGGCCGGCCACGTGGTCATGGTGGAGGAAGTCTCGGAATACCTCTACGCGGTCGATCGGCTGTTCTTCCACGTCACCGCGCACCTGGGCGGCATCGCCGGCCTGCGGCTCGGCCGCGTCAGCGACGTGCCCGAGAACGACCGTCCCTTCGGCGCGACGGCGGTGGAAATCGCCCGCTACTGGTGCGAACGCCACGCCATTCCCTTCCTGGGCGAAGCGGATATCGGGCACGACGCCGCCAACAGGATTGTGCCTTTCGGGCTTGCGGAGGCGCACCAAGGGCAATAACCCGCCGCGCCACACCCGATTCGCAAGCGGCAGCGCAACAGTCTGCCGGACAACATGGAGCGGTCGCCTAATGCGTGCATTCGTTTTTCCCGGGCAGGGCAGCCAGAAGGTCGGCATGGGCGCGGACCTGGCCGCCGCCAGCCCCATCGCCCGCGAGGTGTTCCAGGAAGTCGACGAGGCTCTCGGCCAGAACCTGTTCCGGATCATGGCCGAAGGGCCCGAAGACCAGCTTACCCTTACAGAGAATGCCCAGCCCGCGATCATGGCCAATGCCATCGCGGTGCTGCGCGTGCTGGAAAGGGAAGGCGGCATTGCGCTTGCCGACAAGGCGGACTTCGTCGCCGGGCATTCGCTGGGCGAATATACCGCGCTGTGCGCCGCCGGCGCCTTCAGCCTTGCCGATACCGCGCGTCTGCTCAAGCTGCGCGGCCAGTCCATGCAGGCCGCCGTGCCGGTGGGCGTGGGCGCCATGGCCGCGCTGCTGGGCGCCGATATCGAGAAGGCCGCCGCGCTGGCCGCAGCGGCCGCGCAAGGGCAGGTCTGCACCGTCGCCAACGACAACGATCCCGGCCAGGTGGTCCTCTCCGGCCACCGGGAGGCGATCGAGCGCGCCGTCGCCCTGGTCAAGGAGCACGGCATCAAGCGCGGCATGCTGCTGCCGGTCTCCGCGCCGTTCCACTGCCCGCTGATGCAGCCCGCCGCCGACGCCATGGCGGAGGCGCTGGACAGGACCGGCCCGGGGACCCTGCGCGTGACGCTCTTCGCGAACGTGACGGCCGGCGCGGTTTCCGATCCGGCCGAAGTGCGGCGCCTGCTGGTGGAACAAGTCACCGGCCGCGTGCGCTGGCGCGAAAGCGCGATCGCCATGCACGAGGCGGGCGTGGAGCGCTTCGTGGAACTGGGCGGCAAGGTCGTCGGCCCGATGATAAAGCGCTCGGTAAGCGAGGTGGAAGTAACCTCCGCCGCGACCATGGCCGAGATCGAGGAACTGGCGAAGGGGCTTTAGGAAAGATTTGCACGCAGAGACGCAGAGACGCGGAGGTGATCCCGTGAAACCGATAGATCATGTCAGTGCCGATGTCGTCGATGCATCCATTCGCATTCATCGCGAACTGGGACCAGGCTTGCTGGAAAGCGTCTATGAACTCGTCCTGGCGGCCAGTTTGCAGCGCATGGGCTACAAGGTCGATCGGCAGAAGCCGATCGACATCGATTTCGATGGTATGCGGTTCCCGGGCGCATTTCGGATCGATGTGCTTGTCGATGATCGGCTAATCGTCGAAATCAAGTCCGTCGAGCAATTGAGCAAGGCCCATGGCAAGCAATTGCTGACTTACTTGCGTTTGACCCGTCAACCGGTGGGGCTGCTCCTCAATTTTGCTGGCGCTACAATGAAGGAAGGCATCCGGCGAGTCGTGAATGACTATCGCTCTCCGGATTGACTCTCCGCGTCTCTGCGTCTCTGCGTGATCCCGAAATTACGGAGTAAACAGATGTTCGACCTGCACGGAATGACTGCCCTGGTGACCGGCGCCAGCGGGGGGATCGGCTCCGCGATCGCCCGCGCTCTGGCGGCGCGGGGCGCGCGGTTGGCGATTTCGGGTTCGAATGGGGACAAGCTGCGCGTGTTCCGGGACGAACTGGACGAACATACCCCGCAGCATCTCCAGGAAGTCGATCACGTCGCCATCGCCTGCGATCTTGCGGACGCCGGGCAGGTGGAAAAGCTGGTGCCGGCCGCGCTCGAATCGCTCGGCAAGCTCGATATCCTCGTCAACAACGCCGGCATCACGCGCGACAACCTGGCGATGCGCATGAAGGACGAGGAGTGGGACGCGGTGATCCGGGTGAACCTGGAATCCACTTTCCGCCTGATGCGCGCGGCGACCAAGCCGATGATGAAGGCGCGCTTCGGCCGCATCATCAACGTCACCTCGATCGTCGGGACCACCGGCAATCCGGGGCAGGTGAACTACTGCGCGGCCAAGGGCGGGATCACCGCGATGAGCAAGAGCCTGGCGCAGGAACTCGCCAGCCGGGGCGTGACCGTCAACTGCGTCGCCCCCGGCTTCATCCGCACCGCGATGACCGACGGGCTCCCCGATGCGCAGAAAGAGGCGCTCAACGCCAGGATTCCCATGGGCCGCATGGGCGAGGGAGAGGACATCGCCGCTGCCGCCGTGTTCCTGGCGAGCAAGGAAGCCGGCTATGTCACCGGCCAGACGATCCACGTCAATGGCGGCATGGTGATGGTCTGAGGCGGGACTCGGCGCGAGACCCCGGCGGCGGCTGCTTGGGACAATGCACCAAACCCGGTGTTATCCCCAGATTCGCGGATTTCCGCGCACAACGCGCTTGCCGCATGCCTTTCGCACGCTAGAGATATTCGTCCTGAAATTCGGGATCGTGTATATCCCTAGGCCTATCAAGGGGGACCTGAGGCTGTCATGAAGGCCACCATCGAACGTTCAACGCTGCTGCGGTGCCTGTCCCACGTGCAGTCCGTGGTCGAGCGGCGCAATACCATTCCCATTCTCTCGAACGTGCTGATCGAAGCGTCGGCCGGCGGTTCCGTAAGGATCATGGCGACCGACCTGGACTTGCAGGTCGTGGAGAAGATGAGCGCGGTCTCGGTCGACCAGGCCGGCGCGATCACGGTATCGGCGCACCTGCTGTTCGACATTGCCCGCAAGCTGCCCGAAGGCAGCCAGGTCAGCTTCGATTCCGCCGACAACCGCATGGTGGTGAAGGCGGGCCGCAGCCGCTTCCAGCTGCCGACCCTGCCGCGTGACGATTTTCCCGTGATCGCCGAAGGCGAACTGCCGACCTCGTTCGAGATTCCGGCCGCCACGCTGGCCCAGTTGATCGACCGTACCCGCTTCGCGATCTCGACCGAGGAGACGCGCTATTATCTCAACGGCATCTTCCTGCACGTCTCGGACGACGAGCTGAAGGCGGCGGCCACCGACGGGCACCGCCTCGCGCGGTTCACCCTGCCGCGTCCCGAAGGCGCGCAGGGCATGCCCGACGTGATCGTGCCGAGGAAGTGCGTCGCCGAACTGCGCAAGCTGCTGGAAGAAGCGCTCGACACCAACGTGCTGGTCGATCTTTCGGCGAGCAAGATCCGCTTCACGCTGGGCGGGGAGAACGGCGTCGTGCTCACCAGCAAGCTGATCGACGGCACGTTCCCGGACTACACCCGCGTCATTCCCACCGGCAACGACAAGCTGCTCAAGGTCGATCCGCGCACGTTCTTCCAGGGCGTGGACCGCGTGGCGACGATCGCCACCGAAAAGACCCGGGCGGTGAAGATGTCGCTGGAAAACGACAAGGTGACGCTCTCGGTCACCTCGCCCGACAACGGCACCGCGGCGGAGGAAGTGCCGGCGCAATATGGCTCGGAAGGTTTCGAGATCGGCTTCAACGCGAACTATCTCAAGGACATTCTCGGCCAGATCGATGGCGATACGGTGGAAATGCACCTGGCCGACGCCGGCGCGCCCACGCTCATCCGCCAGGATGAGAAGAGCCCCGCGCTCTACGTGCTGATGCCGATGCGGGTGTGACGGGGCGAACGATCCGGAGATTGCGCCGCGCGCGGAACGGCGGTCCGGATGCTCAGGTGACGACGGCCTAGGCCGATGCGCTGCGCTCCATCGGAATCCTCGCGCATGGGGCTTGTCAGGCGCTGCGTATGCGCTAGTCAGCAAGGGCTTTCGAACCGCGGCGCCGCTGTTTCCAGCCATGGCGCCGGGCGATCATTGGAGGATTCTAAGAACCATGGCCGTTGAAATCCTGCTCCCGAAAATCGGCTTCTCGATGAACGAGGGCCAGGTCGCCGAGTGGCTCGCCAAGGACGGCGAGCAAGTGACGGAGGGCCAGCCGCTGTTCTCGCTCGAGGCCGACAAGTCGACCAACGAAGTGGAAGCGCCCGCCAGCGGGACGCTCAAGATCGTCGCGAAAACCGGCGAAACCTATGAAGTCGGCACGGTGCTCGGCTACATCGAGTAGCGTTCGGCGGGTAAGTGTCCGTCCCGGCTGGACAATCGTTTTCGGCCGGTCCAGACAGCGCTGATGCACAAGCTGCTTGCCCCGATGATCGCGCTGGTCGCGCTGTCGCTGCCGACGGCGGGTTTCGCCGAACTGCCGGTGGGAACCAAGGCGCCGATGTTTCGCACGTCGGTGGCGCTCGGCGGCAAGGCGATGCGTTTCAGCTTGCAGCGGGCCCTGCGGCGCGGCCCGGTGGTGCTTTATTTCTATCCCAAGGCCTTTACCCAGGGCTGCACGCTTGAGGCGCACGCGTTTGCCGACGCGGCGGACGAATTCGCCGCGCTGGGCGCCACGGTGATCGGCATGTCGGCGGACGACCTGCCGACGCTTCAGAAATTCTCGACCGAGGCCTGCCGCAGCAAGTTCGCCGTCGGCGTGGCCTCGCCGGTCATCATCAAGGGCTATGACGTCGCGCTCAGTCGTCCGGGGATGCCTTCGGGTTTCACCGACCGCACCAGCTACGTGATCGGGCGGGACGGGATCATCACCATGGTCCATTCCGACCTCGATTACCGTGACCACGTGAAGCTGACGCTGGCGGCGGTGAGGAAACTCGCGACCAAGCGCTGACGTCACGCCGCCCTTGAATCTTCCTGGCCTTGCCGGGTAAGGGCGTCGTTTCCCGCGCGAAGTCCATTTCGCCTGGTCCCTTTACAATCGAGGTCGCCGCGTTAATCGATGCGGCCGCTGTTTCGTTGGAGTTTTCGTCATGCGTGCCGAAGGGCAGGCCCACATCGTGCGTATCGAAAAGGCCCTTGCGCTGGTCCGCAAGTTCCTCGACTGGGACCGCGCGTTGCGCCGGTTCGACGAACTGAACGCGCGCGTCGAAGACCCCACACTGTGGGAGAAACCCAAGGAAGCCGAAGCGGTCATGAAGGAACGCCGCCGGCTCGAGGCCTCGATCGGCGCGGTCAATTCGATCAGCCAGGAAATGGCGGACGCCGTCGAGTTCGTCGAACTGGGCGAGATGGAAGGGGACGAGGACACCGTCAACGAGGGGCTGGCCACGCTCGCCGCGCTTGCCGACCGGGCCGATGCCGACAAGGTCCAGGCGCTGCTCGCCGGCGAGGCCGACGCCAACGACACCTACCTTGAAGTCCATGCCGGGGCCGGCGGCACCGAAAGCCAGGACTGGGCCGAGATGCTCCAGCGCATGTATACCCGCTGGGCCGAGCGCAAGGGCTACAAAGTCGAAATGGTCGACTACCACGCGGGCGAGGCCGCCGGCATCAAGAGCTGCACTCTCCTTATCAAGGGAGAGAACGCTTACGGCTACGCCAAGACCGAAAGCGGCGTGCACCGCCTGGTCCGCATCAGCCCCTACGACAGCTCGGCACGCCGGCACACCAGCTTCTCCAGCGTCTGGGTCTACCCGGTGATCGACGACAGCTTCGAGATCGACATCAATCCGGCCGACCTCAAGATCGATACCTACCGGGCTTCCGGGGCCGGCGGACAGCACGTCAACACCACCGATTCGGCGGTGCGCATCACGCACCAGCCCAGCGGCATCGTCGTCGCCAGCCAGATCGACCGTTCGCAGCACAAGAACCGCGAAATCGCGATGGGCATGCTCAAGGCCCGGCTGTTCGAGGAAGAGATGCGCAAGCGCGAGGAAGCGGCGAGTGCCGAGCATGCGTCGAAGTCCGACATCGGCTGGGGCCACCAGATCCGCTCCTATGTGCTGCAGCCCTACCAGCAGGTGAAGGATCTGCGCACCGGCGTGGTGTCGACCTCGCCCGACGACGTGCTGGACGGCGAACTCGATCCCTTCATGGCCGCCGCGCTCTCGCAGCGGGTGACGGGCGAGAAGGTGGAGGTCGAGGACGTCGACTGAGGCGGCCCGGGCGCCGTGAGGAAGCCTGGATTTTGCCAAGAGCCCGGCAAGGCGCTAAGGGGCCGCATGCTTGCGTCCCGCCGCCCCGTCCTGGCCATTCCCGCTGCCGTGACCCTGCTGCTCTGCGGCTGCCAGCAGCGGCCCGCCGGCGACGGGCGACCCGAAACCGCCCGCGATTTCCCGACGGCGGACCGGCCGGTTTCCCGGGCCGCCGAAAACACCATTTCTTCCGAATCTCAGCGCGACAGCATGAACGAAGCGAATGTCGTGATGGACCTCGCGCGTATCGAACCCGGGATGAGCGTGGCCGATATCGGCGCGGGCGAGGGCTACTACACGGTCCGGCTGGCGCAGCGCGTCGGCGCCAAGGGCCGGGTGCTGGCCGAGGACATCAATCCGGCCGCCACCGAGCGCCTGGGCACGCGGATCATGCGCGAGCAGCTTGAGAACGTTTCGATCAAGCTCGGCACCGAGGACGATCCGAGCCTGCCGCCCGCCAGTTTCGATCGCATCTTCCTGGTCCACATGTATCACGAAGTGTCGGAACCCTATGCGTTCCTGTGGCGCCTGCGTCCGGCGCTGCGCCCGGGCGGACGGGTGATCGTGGTGGACGTCGATCGTCCGACCGACATGCACGGCATTCCGCCGGCACTTCTCTTCTGCGAATTGGGCGCGGTGGGCTTTCGTTTGACGGAATTTGTTCGTAAGCCGGAACTGCAGGGGTATTATGCGCAGTTCGAGGCCACAGGGGTGCGGCCGGCGCCAGCGAGCATCACTCCTTGTCGCATGTCGGGCGATACGCCGAAAAGGAACGATTGATCGCGGGGCCGCGCGTAACGCCAAGGGAAAGACGAAAGAGAATATGGTTTTCAAGGGTCTCAAGCCGATAGTCTACGGCGGTCGCGAAGTCTGGCCGCTGATCGAGGGTGGCAAGGGTGTATCCGCCACGAACCACATGAGTTCGGGCGCCTGGGCGGCGGCGGGCGGGATCGGCACCGTGAGCGCGGTCAATGCCGACAGCTACGACTCGGAAGGCAAGATCATCCCGCAGATCTACAACGCGCTGACCCGCAAGGAACGGCACGAGGAACTGATCCGCTACGCGGTCGACGGCGCTGTCGAGCAGGTGCGCCGCGCCTATGACATCGCCAGCGGCAAGGGCGCGATCAACATCAACGTGCTGTGGGAGATGGGCGGGGCGCAGGCGGTGCTCGAAGGCGTGCTGGAAAAGACCCGGGGTCTCGTCACCGGCGTCACCTGCGGCGCGGGCATGCCCTATAAGCTTTCGGAGATCGCGGCCCGCTTCAACGTCAATTACCTGCCGATTGTCAGCTCCGCGCGCGCCTTCCGCGCCTTGTGGAAGCGCGCCTATCACAAGGTTTCGGAACTGATGGCGGCCGTGGTCTATGAGGACCCCTGGCTGGCGGGCGGGCATAACGGCCTGTCGAACGCGGAAGACCCGCTCAAGCCCGAAGACCCCTATCCGCGCGTCAAGGCGCTGCGCGACACCATGCGCAAGGAGGGCATATCGGACGCGGTGCCGATCATCATGGCCGGCGGCGTATGGTATCTGCGCGACTGGAACGACTGGATCGACAATGCGGAACTGGGCGCGATCGCCTTCCAGTTCGGCACGCGTCCGCTGCTCACGCATGAAAGCCCGATCCCGCAGCAATGGAAGGACAGGCTGCGAACGCTCGAGCCGGGCGACGTGCTGCTCCATCGCTTTTCGCCGACGGGTTTCTATTCCTCGGCCGTGCGCAATCCGTTCCTGGGCAACCTGGAGGCCCGTTCGGAGCGCCAGATTCCTTATTCCAAGGTCGAAGCCGGCGAGCATACCGTGCGGCTCGATGTCGGCATCAAGGGCAAGAACTTCTGGGTCACGCCCAAGGATCTGGAGCGCGCGCGCTCATGGTCGGGGCAGGGCTTCACCGATGGCCTGCGCACCCCGGACGACACGATCATCTTCGTCTCCCCCGAAGAGCGCGACCTCATCCGCCAGGACCAGGCCGATTGCATGGGCTGCCTGTCTCACTGCGGTTTCTCGTCATGGAAGGACCATGACGACTACACCACCGGCCGCCTCGCCGATCCGCGCAGCTTCTGCATCCAGAAGACCTTGCAGGACATCGCCCATGGCGGCTCGGTGGAGAACAACCTGATGTTCGCCGGCCACGCGGCTTTCCAGTTCAAGCAGGACCCGTTCTATTCCAACGGCTTCACGCCGACGGTGAAGGAACTGGTCGACCGGATTCTGACGGGGGATTGATACCAGGTTTCGCGGATCGGAATTCCTGTTCCTTTCCCTTCGCCGCCTCGCGGGCGACGAAGGCTAGGGGGAGATGGAGTCGCGCTCAAAGAGATTTGGTATGAACCCGCCGATGTCCTGAGCGGCCGGCCCGGAACCGTCCGGGCCCGCCGTCTTGCCGTCCGAAGCCGGCGCCTCGCGCGGATCGGAGCCATAGCGATTGCCGCCCTTCGTTCCCGGTGCCGCCAGCAGGAGCAGGTAAAGCAGCAGGAAAGGCGGAAACAGCAGCCAGTCCACGTAGGCGAGCGGGCTTTCGACCATGCTGCGTGCACTCCAGCCGGCAATGAGGCCTAGCAGGTCGAGCGCGAACGTGCGCAGCGCCACCGCCAGCAGGATCAGGCTCCATCGCCCGTCGCGGCCGAAATCGTGAAGTCGCCGCACCACCAGCGCAAAGGCCGGAATTACCGTCGCGAACTGGATCGCGAAGCGAACCCAGCCCTCGGTCTCCTCCGGCGCGAACCAGCCCACCGGCCAGCCCACCAGCACGACCATGACCTGCGACAGCACGATGTAGACCAGGAATTCGCTGCGCGCCGAGCGGCCGGTGAAGTCGAAGGTGTGGCGGATGGTGCGCGCGAACAGCCGGGAATAGTCCTTCATCGCCCCATTTCCCGCCGCCGCGGGTTTCCTGTCAATCGAATTCCCCGGCGCGCCCGCCATGGCTGGTGATGTCGAGGCCCTCGCGCTCGGCATCCTCGGAAACGCGCATGGGGAAGAGTATCGAGGCCATCAGGGCCAGGATCGCCGTGGCGATCACCGACCATACCGCGACCACGCCCACGCCGATGATCTGCGCGACGATCTGCGCCACCATGTTCATGCGTTCGCCGTAACCGGTGCCGCCCAGGCTTTCGGACATGAAGATCCCGGTCAGCACCGCGCCGAGCATGCCGCCCACGCCGTGGACGGCGAAGACATCGAGCGAATCGTCGATGCGCAGTTTGCGTTTCACCAGCCGGATCGCGAAGAAGCAGGCCGCCGCGCCGGCCGCGCCGAACAGGATCGCGGAGCCGGGCGAGATGAAGCCGGCCGCCGGGGTCACGATGACAAGGCCCGCGATCGCGCCCCTGGCGAAACCCATGCCGGTGGGCTTGCCGGCCGTCAGGCGCTCGATCGCCAGCCAGGTCAACGCGGCCGCCGCCGCCGCCACGTGCGTGGCGATGATCGCGGCGGCGGCATCGTCGTTGGCGGCCAGCGCCGAACCACCGCTGAAGCCGAACCAGCCGACCCACAGCAGCGCGGCGCCCGCCATCGTCAGTGCGGGACTGTGCGGCGGCATCGGCGTCTGGAGAAAGCCCTTGCGCTCGCCCAGCATGATCGCGGCGACCAGCGCCGAGACGCCGGCCGTGGCGTGAACGACGATGCCGCCGGCCCAGTCGACCGTGCCGACGCTGGCGGCAAGCCAGCCGCCGCCCCAGATCCAGTGGGCCACCGGCGCGTAGACGACCAGGCTCCATAGCATGCAAAAAGTGATGACCCAGCCGAACCGTGCCCGTTCGGCCCAGGCGCCGGCCATCAGCGCGGGCGCGGCCACGGCGAAAGCCATCTGGAACAGCACGAAGGCGCTTTCGGGAATCGCCGTGCCTTCCCGCACGTTGCCCAGCGTAATCAGCATCCAGGCATTGCCGCTGCCCAGCCAGCCATTGCCGACATCGCCGAAGCTCACGGTGTAGCCGACGATGACCCACGCGATCGAGGCCGCCGCCACGATCGCGCCGCACTGGACCAGAACCGAAAGAAAGTTCCTGGCGCGCACCATGCCGCCCTGGAACAACGACAGGCCGGGCAGGGCAACCAGCGTGACCAGCGCCGATGCGGCCAGCAACCATGCGGTGTCGCCGCTATTGGCCACGTCGACCCGGCCGTCCTGCGCCAGCGCCGTTCCCGGGAGCAGCGCGAGCATGGCGGCGATCGGCAGCAGGAGCTGCTTGGTCATCGACTCAATCCCCCTTCGGGCCGCGCCTGGCGCCGCGATCCTCCTGGGATCGACTTAGAGCAGGAAATCGCCTCTAGACAAGCGGTTGCCTGAACTTACCCGCATCGGCGCCGACGCCAGGAAACGCGGCGGGAAGATCAGGGCAAGTCGGGCAGCACCTGGTCCGGCGGGCGGTGACCGTCAACCCAGAAGCGGATATTGGTGATGATCCGTTCGCCGGCGGCGCCGCGCCCCTCGTAAGTCGCGCTGCCCAGGTGCGGCATCGCGACGAGGCCCGGCAGCGCCAGCAGCCGCGGATCGATGCGCGGCTCGTTCATGAATACATCGAGCCCGGCGCCGGCGATCCGCCCTTCGGACAGCGCGGCGATCAGCGCCTGCTCGTCGATCAATTGGCCGCGCCCGGTGTTCACCACGCAGGCACTGGGCTTCATCAGCGACAGGCGCCGCGCGTCGACAAGGTGCACGGTGGCGGGCCCGGCCGGGCAGTGCAGCGTCAGGATGTCGGCCTCGGCCGCCAGCACATCGAGGTCCGGCTCGTAGCGGGCGGAAAACATGTTCTCGAGCGCGCCGGGCAGGCGATGGCGGTTGTGGTAGCGGATCTCCATGCCGAAGGCCTTGGCCCGGTGCGCCACCGCCTGGCCGATGCGCCCCATGCCCACGATGCCCAGCGTCTTGCCCATCAGCGAATGGCCCAGCATGGCCGACGGCGCCCAGCCTTGCCATTTGCCTTCGTGCAGGATCCTGGCGTTCTCGCTGAAACGGCGCGAGACCAGGATGATGAGCGCCAGGGTCAGGTCCGCGGTATCGTCGGTGAAGACTCCCGGCGTGTTGGTGACGATGATGCGCCGCGCGCGGGCCGCGGCCACGTCGATATGTTCCGTCCCCGCGCCGAAACTGGCGATCAGGCCAAGCCGCTCGCCGGCCTGTGCCAGCATTTCGGCGTCGATCGCGTCGGTCACCGTCGGCACCAGCACGTCGCATTCGCGCATCGCGGCAAGCAGCTGTTCGCGCGTCATCGGCGTGTCGGCGGGATTGAGCGTCGTGTCGAACAGTTCCGTCATGCGCGCCTCGATCCCGGGCAGCAGGCGGCGCGTGACCACCACACGGGGCCGGGGAGGGTGCGGAAGGGAGGAAGTGTCGCTTGGCGGGGCCATCATGATCTTCGGCTATGCCGTCCACAGGGTCCGGGTCAAGGAGCCTTGATGCCTTTGCGCACGGCGCGGTAAGGATCGGGCATGAACCGCACTGCGTTTATGCTGCCGTTGCTCGCCCTCTGCGCGCTTGCCGCGCCGGCCAGGGCCGCCGATGACGAAAAGGTTCCCTATTGGGCCTCGATCGATGCGGAGGTCGCCAACATGCGCGTGGGGCCGGACGAATCGTACAGGATCGACTGGGTCTATCGCCGCATGCACCTGCCGGTGAAAGTGCTCCGCCGCGAGGGACCGTGGCGGCAGATCGAGGATCCGGACGGCGACAAGGGCTGGATGCGCGACTTGCTCCTCTCACGCCAGCGCTCGGCGATCGTGAAAGGCGGTGAACTGGTCGAAATGCACGCCCAGGGCAGCGAATCGTCGCGCCTGCTGTGGCGGCTGGAACCCGGCGTCGTGGGTCTGCTGGGGGATTGCCAGACGGGCTGGTGCCAGTTCGACGCCGACGGTCACAAGGGCTTCGTGGCCGAGAATCAGCTATGGGGCACGGGCGAACCCTGAGCAGAGGGGTGTTTCAGCGCCAGCGGCAGGCCAGCGGCGACGAACACCACTTCCGCGGCGATCGCCGCGATGCGTTGATTGAGGCGCCCGGCTTCGTCGCGAAACCTGCGGGCGAGGGCGTTTTCGGGCACGATCCCCATGCCGACTTCATTCGCGACCAGGACCAGCGGCACGGGACATCGCCCCAGGGCTTCGATCAGCGCCCGAGTCGCGGCCGCCACGTCGCAGCCGGCCAGCATCAGGTTCGATAGCCAAAGCGTAAGGCAGTCCACCAGCACGGCGTCGGCACCGCGCGCGGCCCGGTCGATCATGGCGGGCAGTTCGATCGGGGCCTCGAACGTTTTCCATCGTGCACCGCGGTCCGCCCGGTGGCGGGCGATGCGGTCAGCCATTTCCGCGTCGAAGGCCTGGGCGGTGGCAACGAACGCCAGCTTGCCGGGCAGCGCCTCCATGCGATCCTGCGCATGACGGCTCTTGCCCGATCGCGCCCCGCCGATGACGAACAGCGCGCTCACGCGCATACCCCGGAGGCAAGCGCCAGCAGCGCGTCGATATCGAGATGGCGCTCCAGCCCGGCCGCCAGTTCGTCCAGCGCCGCATCGACGATGGCGCCGTGATCGCCCGCGTCGCTTTGCACGCCGATCCTGGCCAGTAGCGCGCGGCGCAGGTCGCCCGATGCCAGCAGGCCGTGGCAATAAGTTCCCATCAGGCGTCCGTCGGCGGCAACGGCGCCGTCCGGCCTGCCGCCGTCGAGGACGGCGAACGGCCCGGTGCCCGATGCGTGCCGGGTTTCGCCCATGTGCATTTCGTAGCCATCGAAGGATGCGTTCAGCGCCGTTCCGCGAACCCGGCGCAAGGCTTTGTCCGGGCCCAGCACGGTTTCGCCATCGAGAAGACCGAGCCCGGCGACTTCGCCCGGCGGACCTTCGATTCCCAGCGGATCGGCGATCGTTCGGCCCAGCATCTGGTAGCCCCCGCAGATGCCCAGGATCGCGCCGCCGCGCCGGTGATGGGCCAGGATGTCGATGTCCCAGCCCTGCTCGCGCAAAAAGGCCAGGTCGGCGATCGTCGCCTTCGATCCGGGCAGGACCACCAAAGCGGCCTCGACCGGTATCGGCCGGCCCGGCGGAACCATGACGACCTGCACGCCGGGTTCCGCCTTCAGCGGATCGAGATCGTCGAAATTGGCGATGCGCGGCAGCATCGGACAGGCGACCAGCGTCCTGCCGGTGTCGGTGCCGGGCCCGCGTTCGAGGATCACCGCGTCTTCGCTGGGCAGGCGGGCGACCGCACCCAGCCACGGGACGAGCCCGAAGCCGCGCCATCCGGTTCGTGCTTCGATGGCCACGTAGCCATCGGCGAACAGCGCCGGATCGCCGCGGAACTTGTTGACGATGAACCCCCGGATCATCGCCGCGTCGGCCGGATCGATCACCGCGCGGGTCCCCACCAGCGAGGCGATCACACCGCCCCGGTCGATATCGCCGACCAGCACGACCGGCACTTGCGCGGCGCAGGCAAAGCCCATGTTGGCGATATCGCCTTCGCGCAAGTTGATCTCCGCCGGGGAACCCGCGCCCTCGACGATTACGAGATCGCACCGGGCGGACAGGCGATGCCAGCTTTCCAGCACTTCGGGCATCAGGCCCCGGCGGCCCTCGCGAAAGTTCGCGGAGCCCAGCGTGCCGCGCACCCTGCCATGCACGATGAGCTGCGATGTATGGTCCGCCTGCGGCTTGAGCAGCACCGGGTTCATGTCGGTATGCGGCTCGGCACGCGCGGCCAGGGCCTGGAGCGCCTGGGCGCGCCCGATCTCGCCGCCGTCCACGGTGACGGCCGCGTTGTTCGACATGTTTTGCGGCTTGAACGGCAGCACGCGAAGGCCGCGATCGGCAAGCGCCCGGCACAGCCCGGCCACCAGCACCGACTTGCCGACATCCGAACCGGTTCCTTGCAGCATCACGCCAGCCATGCCCATCGTCCAGCCAGCATCCAGGCCAAAGCGCAAGCCCGCAAATAGACCCCGGCGGCGCGGCGCATCGCGGCCAGGTCTGCGTCGGGCCCATCGCCGATCCACGGCTTGTCGACGAGGAGACCGTCGTAGCTGGCCGGCCCGGCGAGGCGGACGCCGAGGGCTCCCGCCATCGCCGCCTCGGGCCAGCCGGCATTGGGCGAGGCATGGCGGGCGTGGTCGCGCAGCATGGCGCGCCATCCGCCCGCGCCGGCCAGGCAGATCAGGACCGCGCTCGATCGCGCCGGGATCAGGTTCAGCACGTCGTCGCTGCGGGCAGCCGCCCAGCCGAAGGCGCGCAGCGGCTCTTCGGGATGGCCGATCAGGCTGTCGGCGGTATTGATCGCCTTGTAGATCCACGCCCCGGGCAATCCGAGCACGAGCAGCCAGAAGAGCGGGGCGACGATGCCGTCGCAAAAGCTCTCGGCCAGGCTTTCGATGGCCGCCCGGGCGATGCCGCGCTCGTCGAGATCGGCGGTGTCGCGGCCCACGATCAGGCCCACCGCTTCGCGGGCGGCCGTCAGGTCGCCGCGCTCGAGAGCGTCCATGACGGGCATGTAATGCTGGTAGAGACTCCGCTGGGCGAGCGCGGGCCATGCAGCGATGGCGAGGAATGGCCATGCCCATTGCCCCGCGAGCGCGCGAATGACGAGTTCGGCGATCAGTGCCATGCCGCCACTTGCCAGCACCAGCAAGGCCACCGTCGCCGCGCCCAGTAACCGGCGGCATGCGGCCGGCCGTGTCGGTCGATTCCAGCCGGTCTCGCAAGCGCCGATGATCCTCGCGAAGGTGCCGACGGGGTGGCCGATCCGGCGGTGGAGCCAGCTTGGCCAACCCGCCGCCGCGTCCAGCGCCAGGGCGGCGAGACCGATCGGTTCAACCATGGCGCATCGCCTGGCCGAGTGCCGCGTCCAGTCGCGTCAGCTGTTGCGCGTCGGCGGGAAGCCCGAAGCGCAGCAGCCGTGGGTGATCGGCGAAGGGGCGAGTGAGGACGTGTTGCCGTGCCAGCGCGGCGAACAGGCGGGGCGCCGTGTCCGTTTCGACCAGCCGGAACAGCGGGCAGGCCCCTTCCGGCCGCAATCCGTGCCGGATCAGCACCGCATCGAGATGCGCCGCCGCTGCCGGCAGGGCGGCCCGGGTCGCCGCGATCCATTCCGTGTCGGCATAAGCGGCGGCCGCGAACGCCAGGGCGGCTGAACAGACGGGCCACTCGCCCTGCAATTTCCGCAGATCGGCCAGCAGCGACCGGGGCGCCAGCACGAAGCCGAGCCGGACCCCCGCCAGCCCGAAGAACTTGCCGAAGGATCGCGTGACGATGAGCCGCCGGTCGTCCGCGACCTGGTCGGCAATGCTCCACCCGGCGTGGCAGTCGGCAAAGGCTTCGTCGACGATCAGCCAGCCGCCGCTGCTCTCTTGCCGGTCGAGCGCGGCCAGGAGGTCGTCGCGGGAGGTCAGGCGGCCGTCCGGGTTGCTGGGGCTGGCAAGGACCAGTACCGATGGGGTCGCAGGCCCGTCCAGCGACCCCGAAACCGCCTCCGCATGCAGGAAGGCCCCCGCGTGCGTGCCGTAGCAGAGCACGGGATGGCGGCCCGGCAGGTCCAGGATGCGGGCGAGCGCGCGCAGGCCCGATTCGCTTCCGGGAACCGCGCAGCACCGCGCCGGATCGCCGCCGAAGAACGCCGCCGCCGTTTCTTCCAGGCTCCGCAGCGCGCGCGGATCGGGCAGCGCGCGCCAGTCCGGACGGATCGTTTCGGCGCGGGGCCACGGGTTCGGATTGATGCCGGTGGAGAGATCCAGCCAGTCGACGCAGCGGCCACCGAACCGGGCACGGGCATCGCTGAGACGGCCGCCGTGAAAGGCGAGATCGCCGTTCATCGGGCAAACACCAGCGCGGCGAGCATGGCGGTTTCGACCAATTCTATGCCCGCGCCGTGCCCGTCGCCCGAAATGCCCCCGATCCGCCGGCGCAGCCACAGGCTCCACAAGGCGATGGCCGGAACGGCGAGCAGGATCGCTGGATCGAGGGCCCATGCCAGGGCGCCCAGCACGAGCAGCCAGGCTCCGCTCACCGGCCAGTTCGCCCCGGCGCCAAAGGTGCTGCCCATGCCCTGGTGCAGCGGCGGCAGCGTAAGGGTCCAGACCAGCGGTCCGATTCTCGCCGCCACCGGCACCGCGATCAGCACCGCGATCGGAATGGCATCGAGCGCGAGGCGCAGCAGGACCAGCTTGGCGATCAGTTGCAGGCCGATCGCCGTCACTCCGAAGCTGCCGATATGCGGGTCCGCCAGTACCGACGACAGGCGCTGCGGGTCGCCATGGGCCGCTCCCGCCGCGTCGGCGACGTCGCCCAGTCCGTCGAGGTGCAGGGCGCCGGTGATCCGGGTCCAGGTCGCCAGGCCCAGGAGGGCACCCGCCCAGGGATCGTGGCGGAACCCCGCCCAGGCCGCTCCCGCCACGCCCAGGCCCACCACGGCTCCCGCCGCCGGAAACCAGCGGATGGCGCGCGCGAAGTCCCGCGCGTCCGCCGCGACCGGGGGAAGCGGCAGCCGGGTCATGAAACCCAAGGCGAGCAGCAACGCCTTCATCCCGGCGCCCCGGCAGCGAGGCCGACGACTTGCCCCGTCATCGGCGATCCCGGCCAGACCCGCAGGCTCAGCAAGGCGTGATAGGGCAAGTCCAGCGCCCAGACGCCCCGGTGATCGAGCCCGGTGAGCACGGACAGCGCCGCGCGCATCGCTCCGGCATGCGTGACCACCAGAACGGGCCCGGTCAGGTCGGCCAGCGCCTCTGCGATGCGTGCGCGCAGGCCGGTCCAGCTCTCGCCGTCCGGCGGCGGATTGGCGTCGGGATCGGCCCAGAAGCGGGACAGCGCGCCTTTGTCGAGCGCTTCCGGGGCAAGGCCGTCCCACGCGCCGAAGTCCAGTTCGCGCCAGCGTGGATCGCGGCGGAGCGGCAGCCGGGTTTCCCGGGCGAGGTACTCGCCGGAATGCGCTGCCCGGCTCAGGTCGGAAGTCACGATCCGCTCCACCGCGAGCGAGCGGACACGGGCCGACAGGGCCAGGCACCGCGCGTCGAGCGGCGGCAGGTCGGTATGGCCGAGCATCAGGCCGCTCCGCAGCGGCGGGCCATGGCGCAGGAGGTGGATGATGAACCCGGTCACAGCGCTCCCGCCACCGCCGCTTCGGCGAAAGTCGCCATTTCGTCGTGCGCGGCAAGGGCGGCGCGCACGAGATGGACCGCCACAGCCGCCCCCGACCCTTCGCCCAGGCGCATGTCCAGCCGCAGCAGGGGCTCCAGTCCGAAGCGGGCCAGCAGCCGCGCATGCCCGGCTTCGGCGGAGCAATGGGCGGCCAGGCAGTGATCCGTGAAGCCGGGGCTTGCCGCCACCAGCGGGGCGATCGCGGCGCAGACGATGAAGCCATCGAGCAGGACCGGAACGCGCATCTGCCGCGCGGCCAGGATCGCCCCCGCCGTCGCCGCGATCTCGCGCCCGCCCAGGCGTCGCAGGGTCTCGAAGGCATCGTGGCGGAACGGGCCGTGCAGGGCGAGCGCCTGTTCCACCGCCAGCACCTTGCGCGCCGCGCCTTCCGCGTCGATCCCGCTGCCCTTGCCGCACCACGCCGCGGCATCGCCGCCGAACGCGGCGGCGCATAGCGCCGCGGCCGGCGTGGTGTTGCCGATCCCCATTTCGCCGACGAACAGCAACTGCGTATCGGCGGCGACCGCGGCCGCCCCCGCGTTCAGCGCGGCGAGGCAGTCCTCTTCTCGCATGGCGGGTGCCTCGGCGATGTCGCCGGTGGGGCGATCCAGATCGAGCGGGACTATCGACAGCTCGGCCCCGCAGCAACGCGCCAGCGCATTGATCGCCGCGCCGCCGGATCGGAAGTTGGCGACCATCTGGGCCGTCACCTCGACGGGAAAGGCACTGACGCCGCGCGCGGCAACGCCGTGTTTTCCGGCGAAGATCGCCGCGCGGACCCGCTCGATGCGGGGCCGGGGCGTGCGCTGCCAGCCGGCCATGAACACGGCGATGTCCTCCAGCCTGCCCAGCGAGCCGGCGGGTTTCGTCAGCGCGGCCTGACGCGCGCGGGCCGTGGCGATGGCGGCTTCGTCGGGCAGGGGCAGGGCGGCGAGCGCGGCTGCGAACGCGGCGCGATCCGCGAACCGGATCACGCCCTCATCGCGGGAGGCAGTTTCGGGGATGGCGCCGGCGAAATGGGCGGTACGGGGCACTGATGCTGTCCCTTCGGGCAAACGGCGTAATGCCCGCCGGTTGCCCGCACCGAAGGAACGCATCCGCACGCCGGTGGCCGGGCACGACATGACGCCCCTCGCACGGGTTTTCCGGCAAGGCGTGGCTGTCGTTGCGCGAGGGATGACCCTGCTTGAGGCAGGGCCCTCGAACACCCGGTGCACCCTGCCCGGATGAAGAACGACCGCGTCAGGCAGGTCTCCTGGCTCGCGGGTCAATGCCGGTCCGGCCGCCTTCTCGGAACCCGATGGGGTTCCAATGGCGAAATGGCCGGATGGCTCGCCGCTTACAGTTGCAGGGGCAGCCCCGGGGCTTTCACCCGGGTTCCCTTTTGATCCCCTTGCGGGGAACCTGTCGCGACGTGGCGACTATCGCGCGCCTGGATGCGGCGCAAGTGCAATATGCCTTCGGGGCCCAGCAGGCGGCCTGAACGCGCACGGGGCGAGGATGCGCTAACATCATGTTTACCGCCGCCGCGTAGTGGAAGCAGAGCGTTGCCGTTCGGGCGACCGCGAGCACTTTTGGGCGGGACAACGATGGCTCAACGTCTTATTCACTATACCGAATGCACGTTCCTGGTGGTTCTGGCCTGGCTGATCGTCAGCCGCATGGTGCCGGTCATTCCGCAGCACCCGCAAGTCATCGTCTTCCTGACGGCGGAACTGCTGGGCGTGGTGCTGATCGTCCTGCAACGCCCGGGCGACGTGGCGACTGAACTGCGCCCGGTGCTGCTGGGCTTTGCCGGGACCAGCTCTTCGCTCCTGGTTCTGCCGATCGGCCAGCAACTGGCGCCGGACCTGGTTTCGACCGCCCTGATAACCGGCGGCGTGGCGCTGTCCATCCTTGCCAAGCTGTCGCTGCGGCGCAGTTTCGGCCTGGTGGCCGCGAACCGGGGGGTGAAGAGCAGCGGCCTTTACCGCTTCGTGCGTCATCCGATGTATTCCGGCTACATCGTCAATCACATCGGCTATCTGCTGCTGTTCTGCTCGCCCTGGAACGTAGCGGTGATCGCGCTGTGCTGGATCCTGCTGTGGATGCGTACCGACGAGGAGGAGAAGGTCCTGCTCAAGGATCCCGCCTACCGCCGCTATGCGGACAGCGTGCGCTCACGGCTGGTGCCCGGCCTGATCTGATCGCTTGATCTTGATCGTCCTGGGGGGCGGCTGCGGTTCAGTCCGCCACTTTCACGAAGCTGTCGATCACCCGCTTGCGCCCGGAAATTTCGAAGTCGATCTCCAGCTTGTTGCCTTCCTGCGCGGCGATGGTGCCATAGCCGAACTTCTCGTGGAACACGCGCGCGCCCACGGCGACGTCCGGCCGTGGTTTAGCGGCGAAGCTGGCCGCGCTGCGGGTGGTTTCGGCGATGCGGCGCGGGGCCGGGTCATATTCCCTTGCCGCCGCGCGCTGCCAGCCCGGGCCGCGCGTCATCGTGCGGGCGGGCTGGGCGCGGGCGACTTCGGCGAAGGGATCGGCATGTTCAGACCACTGTGCGCGCCACAGCGAGGCGCCGCCTGACAGCGTGGTTTCGCTCTCCACGTGATCGCCGGGCAGTTCGGCGGTGAAGCGCGATGGGATCGAACTCGTCCATTGGCCGTAGATCCGCCGGTTCGCCGCATGCAGGATCGTGCACTTGCGCCGCGCACGGGTGATGGCGACGTAGGCAAGGCGCCGCTCCTCCTCAAGGCTGGCGAGCCCACCCTCGTCGAGCGAGCGCTGCGAGGGGAATACGCCTTCCTCCCAACCGGGGAGGAACACATGGTCGAATTCCAGCCCCTTGGCCGCGTGCATCGTCATGATGGTGACTTTTTCCTCATTGGCGGCCGCGTCGTTGTCCATGACCAGGCTGACGTGTTCCAGGAAATCGCCGAGGCTTTCGTATTCCTCCATGGCGCGCGCCAGTTCGGCGAGGTTCTCCAGGCGCCCGGCGGCCTCGGCGGTCTTTTCCGCCTGCAAGGCATCGGTGTAGCCGCTTTCGTCGAGAACCGTGCGCAGCAGGTTCGCCGGGCTTTCGTTCTTCTCCAGATCGCGCCAGCGGGCGAAGTCGCGCATCAGCGCCAGGAAGGTGTTGCGCGCGCGGGCCGGCAGTTCGTCGCTGTCGGCGATCTCGATCGCCGCCGCCGCCAGCGGGATCGACTGGCGCCGGGCGAGCTGGTGCAGCTTCTCCAGCGCCTTGGCCCCCAGGCCGCGCTTGGGTGCGTTGTAGATCCGCTCGAAGGCAAGATCGTCGGCGGGCTGGGCAATGACCCGCAGGTAGGCCAGGGCATCGCGCACCTCGGCACGTTCGTAGAAGCGGAAACCGCCGATAATCCGATACTTGAGGCCGATACTGATGAACCGGTCTTCGAATTCGCGGGTCTGGTACTGGGCGCGCACCAGGATGGCCATCTGGTCGAGCGGGGCGCCTTCGCGCTCGAGCCGCTCGATCTCGTCGCCGACGCGCCGTGCCTCCTCGGTCGCATCCCAGACGCCGATGACGCGCACTTTGTCGCCGGGATGGCGTTCGGTCCAGAGCGTCTTGCCGAGGCGCTGGCTGTTCTCGCTGATGAGCCCCGAGGCGGCGGCGAGGATCTGCGGCGTGGAGCGGTAGTTCTGTTCCAGCCTGATTACCCGGGCGCCCGGAAAATCCTTTTCGAACCGCAGGATATTGGCGACTTCCGCACCGCGCCATGAATAGATCGACTGATCGTCGTCTCCCACCACGCAGATGTTCTGGCGCTTTTGCGCGATCAGCCGCAGCCACAGGTACTGGACCTGGTTGGTGTCCTGATACTCGTCCACCATGACGTACTTGAAGCGCTGCTGGTAGTGATCGAGCACGTCGCGATCGGTGCGCAGCACGTTGAGCATGTGGAGCAGCAAATCGCCGAAATCGCAGGCGTTGAGGGCCTTCAACCGATCCTGGTACAGCTGGTAGAACTTGCGCCCCTGGCCGTTGGCATAAGCCTCGTTCTCCCCGGCGTCGAGGTTGTCCGGATTGAGGCCGCGGTTCTTCCAGCGATCGATGCAGCCGGCCAGCTGGCGGGCGGGCCAGCGCTTCTCGTCAAGGCCCTCGGCCTGGATCAGCTGCTTGAGCAGGCGCAGCTGATCGTCGGTATCGATGATCGTGTAGTTCGATTGCAGGCCGACGAGTTCCGCGTGGCGCCTGAGCATCTTCGCGGCGACGGAATGGAAGGTGCCGAGCCAGGGCATGCCTTCCACCGCCGGGCCGATCAGCTGGCCGACCCGCTCGCGCATTTCGCGCGCGGCCCTGTTGGTGAAAGTGACGCACAGGATCTCGCTCGGCCACGCGAGACGGCTGCGGATCAGGTGGGCGAGCCGCGCGGTGAGCGCGGCGGTCTTGCCGGTGCCGGCGCCCGCCAGCATCAGCACCGGGCCCTCGGTCGTCAGTACGGCTTCGCGCTGCGGCGCGTTGAGGCCTGCGATCAGGGCATCCTCGGCACCGGCGGACCAGAGCATTTGCATGGGGGCTTGCGGATTGTTCACCCGCGAACAACTAGGGAACGGCGCATCGCGACGCAAGGCCGCTTCGTCGCAAGCGCGGAAACAATGCGCGGCGCCGTTCGTCCCTTCGATGAAGAATTTCGTGACGGAGAGAGAATATGCGCAATATGATGCTCGCGGGCGCGGCCGTGCTTGCCCTGTGTTCCATGCCTGCCGCGCTGGTTGCCCAGGACGCCGCCGGCACGGGGGGCGACATGGCGATGCAACCGGAAACCTCGACCCCATCGACCGACCAGAACGGCCCGCCCTCCACCGACAGCTCGCAAACCGCGCAGCCCGGCACCGCGCAGCAGGCGCCCGCTCCGGCCGACAAGCCGATGCTGAGCCCCAACCAGCAGGCAATCCACGACGCCTGGCCCGCGGCCCGTCAGGCCGATTACGAGGCCTGGCCCAATGAGTACAAAGTCTACTTCTGGACGCTGACTCCCGAGCGGCAGGAAGGTTACTGGGCGCTTACGGCCGACCAGCGCGGCCAGATCTCCAAGATGAGCCCGGCGCAGCAGGAGCTGGCGTGGAACTCGGTGCTGCAGCAACTCAAGGGTCAGGCGCCGCCGCCCATGAGCCAGGCCAACCCGGCGGGCGAGGGCGCGCCGGCGGCCGGCGCTCCCGATCCCCAGGTCGCCAGTCAGGACGTCAGCCCGGCGATGCCGGCCGACGAGAGCTATCAGGGTGGCCCGTACAAGGGTGCCATGACCGCGCCGCCGGCGGCCGCGATGAACAAGGACTATCCCGTCTGCACCAAGAAAATCCAGGACAGTTGCCGAAATCGCGGAGGTGTCTGACCCCGGATCGCATTCCATGGGAAACCCTGGGAAACCGGGCGTCCGCGACATCTGCGCCCGGTTTCCAGGTGGCCGGGCGGCTACGCCGCGCGCAAGGCCCGAAAGCTCAGCTTTCGCGTCGCAGGATGTGAAGCCGCGCCTTGCCGACGTCGCGCACGGCTTCGGTTTCGAATCCCTTGATGGCGATGCTTTCGCCCCTGGAGGTTTCGAGGCTGACCCACGCCGTCTCGCCGATCCATCCCAGCCGGGCCAGCTTGTCGATCGCGACCGCGCCGGCGCCGGTATCGTAAGGCGGATCGAGCAGGATGAGGTCGACCCGTTCCTTGACCGGTCCCAGCGACAGCACCGAACCCGCGCGCACGTCGCTCCGCGACTGGGCGTGCAGGTTCGCGATGTTCTGGCGGATCGACCGGATCGCGGCGGGGTCCTGATCGACGAAGAGGCAATGCGCCGCCCCGCGTGACAGCGCTTCGAGGCCCAGCGCGCCCGATCCGGCGAAAAGATCGGCCACTTTCAGTCCCTCGAACGAGCCCAGCCGGCTGGTGAGCATCGAAAACAGCGTCTCGCGAGTGCGATCGGCCGTCGGGCGCGTGGTGTCGCCCGCGGGCGCGACCAGCTTGCGTCCGCGCCATTCGCCGGCGATGATCCTCATGCTGGGAATCTCACGACGAACGCGGTTCCGGCCGCGGTTCCGGCAGGGTCTTGCGGAACTTTTCAAGCGTCTTCGAATCGATTTCGATCGCCGCGCCCTTGGGCAGGTCCAGCAGTCGGAACGGGCCGTAGGCGGTGCGGATCAGGCGGCTGACTTCCAGCCCGAGATGTTCGAGCACCCGGCGCACCTCGCGGTTCTTGCCTTCGGTCAGCGTCAGTTCGATCCACTGATTGCGCCCGGTGCTGCGTTCCATGTTGGCGTCGATCTTGCCATAGCGCATGCCGTCGATCTCGATGCCCTCGATCAGCTCTTCGAGCTGGGCCTGGGTCACAGGGCCGAAGGCGCGGGCGCGATAAGTGCGCGGCACGCCCGTCGCCGGCAGTTCGAGCTGGCGCTTGAACGCGCCGTCGTTGGTCAGCAGCAGCAGGCCCTCGGTGTTGAAGTCGAGCCGGCCGATCGGCATCACCCGGCCGGTATCGGGCGGCAGCGCGTTCCTCAGCGCGGTGTAGATCGTCGGCCGGTCCGCCGGATCGCGCTCGGCGGTGATGAGGCCGGCCGGCTTGTGGAACACGAACAGCCGCGTCGCCTCGGGCGCCTTGACCGGCTTGCCGTCGACAGTAACGCCCTTGAGGCTGGTCAGCACGGTCGAGGGCGTGTCGATCACACCCTCGCCCAGCTTGACCCGCCCCTCGGCGATCATCCGCTCCGCCTCGCGCCGGCTGGCGACCCCGGCGCGGGCGAGCAGCTTGGCGATGCGCTCGCCCTCTCGCGGCGGCAGCGAGGGGTCGCGCGGCGTCGGCGCGGCGGCGCGGGGCGCCGGACGCGGCTTGCGCGGGGCTGGCCTTCCGTCGACCGAACTGGCGCCCGCGTTCTTGCCGAAGCGGCGATTTCCAGACGGTGCGCCGCCATTCGGGCCGCCGCCGCGCGAAGAAGCGCCGCGAACGGAACCGCGTCCCGGTGCGCCGGACTTGTGAGGTGGTTTGGACATGCGAGCGCCCATACCTGTTGATCGTCGCTTCATCCAGCCTTCCCTTCAGCCCAGGCTGCGCTAGGTTGGCGCGGGTTCGGCATTCTAAGGAGCAAGGCGTGGACGCCCCAACCATCGAGCAGCGTCGCGGGGCGTGGGATTCGGTCAAGCCCTATCTCGAAAGGGAATCGCTCGCTGCCTTCCTGCTGGGCCTGTCCTCCGGCTTTCCTTATGCGATGATCGGCGCGACGCTGACCACGCGGCTGGCGCAGGACGGGATCGACAAGAAGACCGTCACCGCCTTTACGCTTGCCTTCATGGTCTACAATCTCAAGGTCTTCTGGGCGTGGATCATCGATGGCGTGCGGTTGCCGGTGCTGGGCGGAATGGGCCAGCGGGTGTCGTGGATGCTGGTGTGCGGCGTGCTGGTCATTGCCGCGGTACTCAATCTTGCGCTGGTCGATCCCGGGGCGGACATCGGCGCCACGGTGATCGCGGCCGTGCTGGTGGGCGCGGCCGGCGCCAGCTTTGATATCGTCATCGATGCCTACCGGATCGAGACACTCAAGCCCTACCAGCTCGGTACGGGCTCGGGCATGAGCCAGTACGGCTGGCGCATCGGTTCGACCGGCGCCGGCGCGCTGGCGCTGGTGCTCTCGGCCCGGCACGGGTGGGGCGTCGGCTACGCGGCCTGCGCGGTCTTCGCGCTGCCGGCGATGCTCACCGCGCTGTTCCTGGGCGAGCCGGAGCGGCGCAAGGTGGTGCTTCAGAAGCGCGGCATCGGTGAAATCTGGAACTCGATCGTGGGGCCATTCGGAGAATTCTTCCGGCGCAATGGCGCGTTCCTGGTGCTGCTGTTCATCCTTGTCCACAAGATCGGCGATACCCTGGCGAACCTGACTTTCCGCCTGCTGTTCGATGACCTTCATTTCAGCAACGACGAAATTGCGCTTTATGACGTTGGCCTGGGGTTCTGGGCTTACATGATCGGCGTGTTCATCGGCGGCGTCGCCTTCGCGAAGATGGGATTGAAGCGCTCGGTCATGCTTTCGCTGGTGCTGATGGGCGTTTCCAACGTCAGCTTCGCCGCGCTGGCGGCGGCGGGACACAGCAACTGGGGCATGGCGGGCGCGATCGGGTTCGAGAACATCGCGTCGGGCTATGGCGGCGTCGTCGTCATCGCGTACTTCTCAGCGCTGTGCGATCTGCGCTTCACCGCTTCGCAATATGCCTTGATTTCGGCGGGCGCGAGCGTGGTCGGCCGTTTGCTCACCGGCACCACGGCGGGCGCGCTGATCGAAACCATGGGCTACGTGAACTTCTACCTGCTCACCACCCTTGCAGCGGTGCCGGGTATCGTGCTGTTCTGGTGGATGATGCGCACCGGCCTTGTCGACGATGCGATGGGCACTGTGGGCGAGGACGATCCACAGCCCTAATCCGGAAGCTCGCCGTTCTCCCGCAGCACGGCACCCGCCAGGTAGAGCGAACCCGCGATCAGCGCGATCTCTCCGGCTTCCGGATCGACTTCGAAGCGTCGCAGCGCAGAAGCTACGTCGTCCGCTTCGGATGGTCGCGGGATCGACGGAATCCCGGCGAAGGCCGACAGGCCATGGCAATCGTGGCCCGGCACCGGAATCACCGTCACGCTGGCCAGCCGGCCATGCAGAGGGCCAAGCAAGGCCGCCGGGTCCTTGTTCGCCAGCATGCCGATGGCGAGGTGGATCCTCCCACCCTGGTCGCGGAAATGCCGCGCGAGCGCCTGGCCGGCGTCGGGATTGTGTCCGCCGTCGAGCCAGCAGGGCGTGCCGGGCGGGAGCAAGGCGGTCAGCGGGCCTGCCCGCAGGCGTTGCAGGCGCGCCGGCCAGCTGGCGCGGTTCATGGCCTCCGCAAGCGCCGCGCCGGGAACTTCGACAATGGCCTGGTGGCGCAGCATGGCGATGGCGAGCCCGGCGTTCCATGTCTGGTGGATGCCCGGCAAGCGGGGCCGAGGCAGGTCCAGCCGGCCGCCATCGTCGCGATAAGCAAAGCCGTTCGGCCCCGGTTCGACCGACCAGTCGCGCGCGAGCCTGAAAACGGCCGCGCCGGCCCTGGCCGCCTGCGCTTCAACGGCCCGGTTCATCGCCGGCGCGTAGTCCATCGCCACCAGCGGAACGCCTGCCTTGGCGATGCCGGCTTTCTCGAAGGCGATGCGGGCGAAGGCGTCGGCCGGAACGTCTTCGTCAGGCGCAAGCAGGAAGGCTTCGTGATCGATGCCGAGCGAGGCGATGCCGCAGATCGCCGGGCGTTCGATGACGTTGGTGGCATCGAAACGGCCGCCCAGGCCCACTTCGATCACGCAGGCATCGGCGGGCACGCGCGCGAAGGCGAGGAAGGCGGCGGCGGTCGATACTTCGAAGAAGCTGGCGCCGATGCCGGCCTCCTCGGCGACATCGAGCACTTCGGCGAGCAGGCTTGCCAGCATCCCATCCTCGATCAGCCTGCCGGCGATGCGGATGCGTTCGTTGAAGCGCACGAGGTGGGGGCTGGTGAAGACGTGAACGCTCTTGCCCGCCGCTTCCAGCGCGGCGCGCAGGAAGGCGCAGGTCGAACCCTTGCCGTTGGTTCCGGCGACATGGAATACCGGCGGCATCGCGTGCTGCGGGTTGCCGAGCCGGTCGAGCAGGGCGCGGATCGTCTCGAGGCCAAGCCGCCCTTGCGGCACCGAAAGCGCGCCGAGGCGGTCAAGCTGGGCCTGGACCGCCGGCGACTCCGAAACCGCGAAGTCGCGCATCGCGTCAGCGGGCCGAGTGCACCGCTTCGGCGAGTGCCGAGGTCAGTTCGCGCAAGGGGCCGGCAGCCTCGTCCCCGTGCTGCTTGACGAGATCGACCAACGCCGAGCCGACGACCACGCCGTCCGCGACCCTGGCGATGGCGCTTGCCTGTTCGGGCGTGCGCACGCCGAAGCCGACCGCCACGGGAATGGCCGACGCCGCCTTGAGCTTCGCCACCGCCTCTTCAATCGAGGTCTGCACGGCCTGCTGCATGCCGGTGATGCCCGCGACGGAGACGTAATAGAGGAAGCCCGAGGAGCCACGGAGAACCGCGGGCAGCCGGGCAGCATCGGTGGTGGGGGTGGCAAGGCGGATCAGCGAGACACCCTTGCCGCGCAGCGCCGGACCGAGTTCGGCGTCTTCCTCGGGCGGGATGTCGACGCAGATCACGCCGTCTACCCCGGCCTTGGCGCATTCGGCGGCGAACCATTCGGGGCCGCGGATCGTCATCGGGTTGGCATAGCCCATCAGCACCAGCGGCACATGCGGGTGGCGCGCGCGGAAAGCGGCGGCAATGCGGAAGATGTCGGCGGTGCGGGTGCCCTTGGCAAGGCTGCGCAAGTTGGCTTCCTGGATCGCCGGGCCATCGGCCATGGGATCGGTGAAGGGCATGCCCAGCTCGATCACGTCGGCGCCGCCCTCGACCAGCGCGTCGAGGTTGGCGGCGGTGTCGCCGTCACCGGCGGTGATGAAGCAGACGAGCGCGGGGCCTTTGGCGAAGGCGGTTTCGAAGCGGGTCATTTCAAAGCTCCACCCCCAGCGCATCCGCCACGGTGAAGATGTCCTTGTCCCCGCGCCCCGAAACGTTGACGACGAGGATGCTGTCCTTGTCCAGCTCGGCGGTCAGCCGGGGCAGGGCGGCCAGTGCGTGGGCACTTTCCAGGGCCGGGATGATGCCCTCCAGCGCGCAGCAGAGCTGGAAGGCTTCGAGCGCCTCGTCATCGGTGATCGGCACGTAGCGGACGCGGCCGCTTTCATGCAGCCAGGAATGCTCCGGGCCGAGGCCGGGATAGTCCAGCCCCGCCGAGATCGAATGCGCTTCGGTGATCTGGCCGTCCTCGTCCTGCAAGAGATAGGTCTTGTTGCCGTGGAGGATGCCGGGCCGCCCGCCGGTGAGGCTGGCCGCGTGCTGGCCGCTTTCGATGCCGTGGCCTGCCGCTTCGATGCCGACCATCGCCACTTCGGGATCGTCCAGGAAGGGGTGGAACATGCCGATCGCGTTCGAGCCGCCGCCCACCGCCGCCACCAGCATGTCGGGCAGGCGGCCTTCAAGTTCCATGATCTGTTCGCGGGTCTCGGTGCCGATCACGCTCTGGAAATCGCGCACCAGCTCGGGATAGGGATGGGGGCCTGCCGCCGTGCCGATGATGTAGAAGGTGTCATGCACATTGGCGACCCAGTCGCGCAGCGCCTCGTTCATCGCGTCCTTGAGCGTTTCGGCGCCGCTCGTCACGGGCACCACCTCGGCGCCCAGCAACTTCATGCGAAAGACGTTGGGCTTCTGCCGCTCGACGTCCTTGGCGCCCATGAAGATCACGCAGGGCAGGCCGAAGCGCGCCGCGACGGTGGCGGTGGCGACGCCGTGCTGGCCGGCGCCGGTTTCGGCTATGATCCGCGTCTTGCCCATGCGCATGGCGAGCAGGATCTGCCCGATGCAGTTGTTGATCTTGTGCGCGCCGGTGTGGTTGAGATCCTCGCGCTTGAAGTAGATCTTCGGGCCCCGCTTTTCTCCATTGGGGCCCGCCGGCGCCAGCGCCCGGAAGTGCTCGGTCATGCGGGGGGCATGGTAGAGCGGGCTGGGCCGGCCGACGAAGTGCTTGAGCAGATCGTCGAACTCTGCCTGGAATGCCGGGTCCTGCCTTGCCTTGCGATATTCCGCCTCAAGATCGAGGATCAGCGGCATCAGCGTTTCCGCGACATAGCGTCCGCCGAACCGGCCGAAGTGGCCGGTTTCGTCGGGCAGCATGCGCAACGAGTTTGCGGGCCTGTTCGTGGGGCTGCTCGTGGGGCTGTTCAGGGGGCTGTTCAGGGGCGGTTGGGCAGTCATGATCCGCGGCGCTTGGCAGAGGCTCCGGCGCTTGTCCAGAGCGGCATTGGCCGGCCGGCCCGGGCGATCGGATCCATCCCGTCCGGCGCCCGCAGCCGGCCCGTCTGTGGCCGATCGGAGCGGCGGGAAGGAGGTAGCTTGCCAGCCGCTGAACGAGCCGGGAAAATACGCCGAACTGTTGAAAAATATCGTTGAGTTTTAATTGTATCGCGATTGTTGCAAGTCTGCGTCACCTTGCGACCAATTGCCCCGAAAATGCCCTGATTGGTTCATCCATCGGCAAGCGCGGCGGTTCTAGCCGGAAGCTTCCCCGGTCAGCCGGGAGATTATCTGGAGTATCGATTATGCGTATTGCCATCCTTTCGCTCGCGGCGGCCGCCGGGGCCGTGCTTGCTACCCCGGCGCTAGCCAATGAGGTTCGCGTGGAGACTCGCGGCGGTGTCGTCTGGAACCACGGCGATACCGAAGCGATCGCGGGCGTTGCCGGCGGCTATGACTTCGACCTGGGCGACAAGCTGTTCGCCGGTGTCGACGTGTCGGCGGACAAGCTGCTGACTTCCGACACGCGCGTTTCCTGGGGCCTCGGCGGCCGCGTCGGCGTCAAGACCGGCACCGGCGGCAAGCTCTACGCCTTGTCCGACTATCAGACCAAGTTCTGTTCGACCTGCAACGAGTCGGTCGCCGTCGGCGGCGGCTTTCAGCAGGATATCGGCCAGAAGCTCTACGGCAAGCTCGAATACCGCCATTACGTGGTGGGCGACAATACGCCCGATGCGGACGGCGTGCTGGCCGGCGTCGGTCTCAAGTTCTGATCCGATACACCGAGTTCGGAGCAGGAGGGCGGTCCGCGTCATGCGGGCCGCCCTTTTCCTATGCTCCCCGCACGGCCGCACAGAAGGCGGCAATCTTGGCGGGGTCCTTGACCGCCGGCGAGCTTTGCACGCCCGATGAGACATCGACGAGCGGGGCGCCCGTCAAGCGGATCGCTTCGGCGACGTTGCCGGGGGCGAGGCCGCCCGCAAGTCCCCATGGGCAAGGCGCTTTCCATCCGACCAGCAGCGACCAGTCGAACGACAGCCCGAGGCCGCCGGGCAGCGCGCCCTTGGGTGTCTTGGCGTCGAGCAGCACCATGTCCGCGACTTCGGCATAGGCCGCGGCCCGATCCAGGTCGGCGCGCGCGGCGATCGGCAGCGCCTTCCATACCGGCAACCCGAAGCGCGCCTTGACTTGCGCCACTCGCGCCGGCGTTTCGCTGCCCTGTAATTGCAGAAGATCGATGCCGGTCGCCGCGATCGTTTCGCCCAGCACGGCATCGTCGGCATCGACGAACAGCCCGACACGGCGGACATGGCCCTGTGCCCTGGCCGCCAGCGCCGCCGCTGCGTCAAGCTTGAGATGGCGCGGGCTGGGCGGATGGAACACCAGGCCGGCAAAATCCGCGCGCGCCTTGACCACCGCGTCGACCGCGTCGGGCGTGGTCAGGCCGCAGATCTTGATTGCTGGGGTGGTCATGCTTTCTTGTGTTCTTTCCGCTTCCGGCTAGTCTGGCGCCGATGAGGACGTTCGCGCGCTATCTAGTCGCATTTGCCGCTCTCGCAATGTCCGGCGCGATGCTTGCCGGCTGCGGGGTGCAGGAATCGTTCAAGGAAGCCTCGGTCGAAGTCGACCGGTTTCATGCCGCGCTGGATGCCGGGCAGTGGCAACGCCTGTGGGCGCAGGCCGATCCCGAACTGCGCAAGGCCACCGGCGCCGAGCAGTTCGGCCAGCTGCTCGAAGCGGTGCACCGCAAGCTTGGCAAGGTGAAATCCAGCGAGCAGACCGGCTGGAACGCCAACGCCACCACCGGCGGCACCTTCCTGACGCTGACCATGCAGACCAGGTTCGAGAAAGGCAGCGGCGCCGAACAGTTCGTCTACCGCAAGGGAGAGGGCAACAAGCTCACGCTGGTTGGCTACAATATCGAATCGCGCGAGATGATGCTGAATTGAGGTCCGGGGGATTATTGGGCCCGAGGCATCAAGCCGCGTGTTTGTGCGTTGTCATCAGGGACTTGATCCGAAGAGGTCGCTGATCCAGCAAGGCGGGTGATGAACGAGGAGCCTGGCAATGAAGCCGAAGTAGGCGCGGCGGCTTCGGCATCGGTATGGCGATACGCCATGGCGCGCCGCGCCCGCCTGGTGATCGACGCGGCCGACTATTTCGGCCTCATTCGCGTGGCCATGGACCGGGCGAACCAGCGCATTTTCCTGATCGGCTGGGATTTCGATTCGCGAATCCTGCTGCCGTCCGGGCGGCGCTGGTGGCAGCGCGGCCGCAAGGTACGCTTTCCGGCGCGGCTGGGCTCCTACATCGTCTGGCTGGTCAAGCATAATCCGCGGCTCGAGATATTGCTGCTCAAGTGGAACTTCGCCTTCCTGAAGTACCTGTTTCGCGGCACCATGCTGTTCGACCTCGTGCGCTGGGCGCTGCGCAGGCGGATCGATTTCAAGTTCGATTCGGCGCACCCGGTGGGCTGCAGCCATCACCAGAAGATCGTGGTCATCGACGATGTGTTCGCCGCCTGCGGGGGCATCGACATGACCTCCAATCGCTGGGACACGCCCCGGCACTTCCCGCGCGACCGGCGCCGGCGCAGTCCGACCGGGCGCCCCTATGGCCCGTGGCACGACGTTACCATGGTGATGGAAGGCGAAGTCGCCGCCGCGCTGGGTACGCTCGGCCGGGAACGCTGGCGTATCGCGGGAGGCAGGGCGCTGGCTCCGTGCGAAGAGCAGGACACCACGCCCTGGCCCGAAACCCTCGAAGCGGAATTCGAGAACGTCGAGATCGGCATCGCCCGCACCAGCGCCGCATATGGCGACAGTCCCCAGATCACCGAGATCGAGCAGCTCTTCATCGAGCAGATCCGGCGGGCCAGGCGCTTCGTCTATGCCGAAACGCAATACTTCGCCTCACGCGCGATCGCCGAAGTGATCTGCGAGCGCCTGGTCGAACCCGATCCGCCCGAATTCATCCTCGTCAGCCCGGTCAGCGCTCATGGCTGGCTGGAGCAGGTGGCGATGGACACGGCGCGGGTCGCGCTGGTCGAAACGCTGCGGGATGCGGACCACGCGGGCCGCTTCCACGTCTACAGCCCGTTCGCCACCGACGGCACGCCGATCTACGTCCATGCCAAGCTGACGATCGTCGATGACGAGATCCTGCGCGTGGGATCGGCCAACATGAACAACCGCTCGATGGGCCTGGATAGCGAATGCGATGTCTTCATCGACACCGCGCGGCGCGCGAACGCGCACGTCGGCCCGGCCATCGCCAGGCTGCGCGTGCGGCTGCTGGCGGAACATTGCGGCGTAAGCGAGGAGGTGATCGCCGAGGGGATTGCGCGCCGCGGATCGATGGCGGCCGTGATCGATGCGCTGGCCGTGACTGGCAAGTGCCTAAAGCCGTTGCCCTTGAAATCTCTCTCGGAAGCTGAAAGAGCGCTGGGCGACAGCGGCGTGCTCGATCCGGAACGCCCCGGAGAAATGTTCGAACCGATCGAGCGGCGCGGGTTGTTCCGGCGCAAGGGGCAACTGATGCGCATGCGCCTGATGAAGAGATTGAGAAGGAGTATAAAGGGATGAGCAGCCTGGTCGGACCCGACGAAGACAACCCGCTCGGCAAGCCGGCCGTACCCGAAGAGGTGCAGGAAGCCATTCGCACGCTGCTGCGCTGGACCGGCGACGACCCGGCGCGCGAGGGGCTGCGCGATACGCCCAAGCGCGTCGCCCGGGCCTGGAAGGAATATTGCCAAGGCTACCAGGAAGACCCGGCGGTCCACCTTTCGCGCATTTTCGAGGAAGTGGGCGGCTATGACGAGGTGGTCCTGCTCAAGGACATCCCGTTCCAGTCGCACTGCGAGCATCACCTGGCGCCGATCATCGGCAAGGCGGCGATCGCCTATCTGCCGCGCGACCACGTGGTCGGCATCTCCAAGCTCGCCCGTGTTCTGCACGGCTTCGCCCGGCGGCTGCAGATCCAGGAGCGCCTGACCGCAGAAGTGGCTCAGTGCATCTGGGAAAACCTCCAGCCGCACGGCGTGGCGGTGGTGATCGAGGCGAGCCATGCCTGCATGACCGCGCGCGGCGTGCGCACGCCCGGCGTCGGCATGATTACCAGCCGGATGATGGGCACGTTCCTGACGGACGAACGTTCCCGCAAGGAAGTGCTCAGCCTGATGGGCTATTGACGCGGCCGGTTTTCCCCGGGCCGGTTTTCCCCGGGCCGGTTGCCCGGGCGCTCGAGTCCGTGCGAAAACTGCGCTTCCTTCGATCCATGGTGCCTGCCCTGGTGCGGGCGCCAGCGCGGAAAGGCCCGGCGCGGAAAGGGAACGTGATTGCAGGACGTGGCGCTGCCGCAACGTGACAAGAGCAGTGAACCGGGCTTGACCGGTTGGTTGCCTGCGTCGGTGCCTGGGCCGGTGCTCACGCTGGTGCCGGCGGCGATGCTGCTGGCGTTGCTGCTGCGCAAGATCTGGGACGTCGACATCTTCTGGCAGCTCAAGCTGGGCGAACTGGCCCTCGCGCGGCACGGTCCGGTCCGTAGCGAACCCTTCGCGGCCTTGCACCTGGGCGAGCCGCTGCCCTCGGTCGCCTGGCTGGGGCAAGCGATCATGGCCGGCGTGCGCCTGCTCGGCGGCTGGGACCTGCTGCGCGTGTTCGACGCGCTGTGCTGGCTGGGCGGTTTCTGGGCAGTGGGCGCCGCCTGCCGGTCACGCGGCGCACCGCGCCACGCGGTGATGCTGGCGCTCGTGCTTTCCTTCGCCGCCGCGTTCCAGACGGCGAGCATCCGGCCGCAAAGCTTCGCGGCACTGTGTTTCGGCCTGCTGCTGGCGCTACGGCGGCTCGATCTGCGACCGTCGTTGACCATCGTGCTGGGGGCGCCGTTGCTGCTGGCGTGGCAGAACCTCCACCCGTCGGTCAGCGTCGGGGTGATGGCCATGGGGCTGATCGCCGCGATCGACTGGCAGGGCTGGCTGCGGCACCGCCGGCGACGGGTTCCGCTGGCGTGCACCGCGCTCGCGCTGCTGGGCTGCGCTGCCATGTTCGCGACGCCGGACGGTTTTTCGGTGCTGGCGATTTCCGCCCGAAATGCCGAGGCGAGCGTGGCGATCAGTGCCAGCGAGTGGCTGCCGCTGTGGTTCCCGGCGAACCGCGCCAATGCCGCCCGTGTGGTCGTGGTCGGGCTGCTGGTGCTATGGCTGGTGCTGCGCAATCGTGCCCGCGCGGATGCCGGGGAACTGGCGGTGGCGCTGGCCCTGTTCCTGTTGACGCTTGCCGCCTATCGCTTCGTGCTGTTCTGGGCGGTCGCGATCGTGCCGGTGATCGCGCGCGCGTCGGCGGAGCCGGAGGGCGCCGGAACAGTCCCGTCGCGGCGCCGGGCGGCGATCGTGGTTCCCGTCCTGCTGGTGGCGGCCCTGGCGCCCGTGCTGGTGCCCGCGCGCTTCGATCCGTCGCTGCCGCTGGCCGCGCTCGACCGGCTCCAGCGGGAGCATGTGCGGGGGACGATCTATGGCGACTTCCCGTTCGGCGGGCCGATCATCGATACCGGCTGGCCGGACTGGCATGTCGCCTACGACGGGCGGTACTACCGCTATTCCAGCGACGAGTGGAAATACAACGGCGGGATCGAAAACGGCTATGTCCCGCTTGTCGACGTGGTGCGCAAATGGCGCCCGGCGGCGTTCGTGCTCGATGCGAGGCATAACGCGCCGCTTGCCGGGGAACTGGCCCGCAGTCCCAGGTGGCGGCGCATCTATGCGCTGGGCGGCGTGGTGGTCTACGTTCCCGACAGGGGGCGAATGGGCGCCTGACCGAAGTGGAACGAGCCATGCTCATCCCACTTCGATGTCAGTCGCGATCCCGTGTCAGCCGGTCACGTCGGCGACGGCGGCGATGAACTGGTCGATATTGCCCATCGTCAACCCGGCCACGTTGATGCGGCCCGATCCCGCGAAGTAGATCCCATGCTTGGTGCGCATCGCCTGCACTTGCTCAGGCGTGAACGGAATGATCGAAAAGAGCCCGTTCTGGCCGCCGATCGGCGTGAGATCGACGCCGCCGGTCTTGCCCGCCGCGGCAAGCCTGGCGCGCACCTGGCGCATGCGGTCGCGCATCTGGTCAAGCTCGTCGAGCCACTGCGCGGTCAGCTTCTCGTCCTCCAGGACAAGGCGAACCGCCGCGCCGCCATGGTCCGGCGGCTGCGACCAGTTGGCACGGGCCAGCGAATGGCCGTTCGACATGACCTTGGGCAGGTCAGCCGGATCGGCGACCATCGCATAGAGCGCGCCGACGCGGTCACGATAGAGACCGAAATTCTTGTCGCATGAATAGCAGATCAGCGCCTCGGGCACGGAGACGAGCACGCGGCGAAGGCCGTAGGCATCCTCCTCCATGCCCGCGCCCAGGCCCTGATAGGCAAGATCGACGATCGGCAGGATCTTGCTGGCGGCCAGCAGACTGGCGATCTCGTCCCACTCGGCGTGCGAATAGTCGATGCCGGTCGGGTTGTGGCAGCAGCCGTGCAGCAGGATGGCGTCGCCATCCTCGCTCGCCGCGATGGCGGTGCGCAGCGCGTCCATGTCGATCGTGCCGTCAGCTGCGGCGTGGTTGAACTCGACGACGCCGAGGCCAAGATCGGCGCAAATCTGGTTGTGGTTGGGCCAGCTCGGCTTGCCGACGATAATGCGCTTGCAGCCGGCACGCTTCACCATCCCGAGCGCCAGGCGCAGCGAGCCGGTGCCGCCGGGGGTCTGCATGCCCTCTATACGGCCCGCTTCAAGGATTTTGGCCATCTCGGCGCTGTCCTTGCCGAAGATGTAAGGCATCAGTGCCTCGACGAAGCCCATGTCACCCTCGGGGCCGAGATAGGCCTTGGAGTCCTGCTCCTCGACAAGCTTCTTCTCCGCCGCCTTGATCGCCCCGAACACCGGGGTGTCCCCCTGGCCGGTACGATACACGCCCACGCCAAGGTCGATCTTGTCGGCGCGCGGGTCCGTGTTGTGAAGCTTGATGAGCGCAAGGAGCGCGTCGGCGGGTTGTTGCTGGAGGTCGGTAAGCATGGCGGGCGGGGCCTTACTCCGGCGGGCCACACGGTGCAACAGGGGAGTGCGTTCTTCCAGGGGCAATCGTATTCTCGGTGCTGTTCGACCGGATGGCTTGGCCGTGATCGCACAAGGTTCAAGATGGGCATGGTTGTCCTGTAAACGTCGAGGTGCAGCAAACATGGCGCTCTCAAGATGCATTTCGCGAACACCTTGCAGAAAGCCCATCCTAGAAGGTAGCTAGGCACACCCTTTTCGGTGGGATCGAGAGCGGGTAAATTACAGCGAATATAACTGGTGGACTGGTCCATTCTGCAGCTACCGGAACACCTGCTCACAACTGCAAAGGCGTGTTGGTTGCGAACGTTGCTGATCGAAGACGATGCGCTGACAGCTCGGGCCATTTCGGAAACGCTGGTCCGCGAGGGGATCGAGTGTGTTTGGGATGCGGAAGCGGAAGCGGGATTGCGCCATGCCGCGACGGCCGATTTCGACGTCATCATCATGGACCGGATGCTGCCTGGCATGGATGGGATTGCCGCCATCGAGCAGCTTCGCGGATCGGGTATTCGAAAGCCCGTGCTCATGCTTTCCGCACTTGGTAGGGCGCAGCACAGGGTCGAAGGGCTCGATGTCGGGGCCGACGACTATCTTGCCAAGCCTTTCGAGCCAACTGAGCTTGTTGCGCGCGTGCGCGCCCTCCACCGGCGCGGCGCGGCGCTGGCCAACCAGCCGGTGATTGTCCATGGCGACATCGAAATGCATCTGAAGGCGCGGACCGCGTATCGGGCAGGCCAGCACCTCAAGCTCAGTCCCAAGGAATTCGATGTCCTGAAACTGCTGATGGAAAATGCGGGCCAGGTGGTGACGCGGCAGATGTTGTTGCTCCGCGTGTGGAAACTCAATTTCGACCCGCAGACCAATGTGATCGACGTCAACCTTGTGCGTCTGCGGCGTAAGCTGGACGAGGGTTTCGGCCAGCCTTGGCTCGAGACCGTTCGCGGCAAGGGCTATCGCCTGCGGCCGGCTCACGCGAACTGATCCGTGGGCGCCAGCGGGTTCCATTCGGTTGCCGTCCGGCAGGCGCTGGTGACGATCGGGCTGATGCTAACCGGATTGAGCGCGTTCGCTTTCGCCACGATCGCGACCGTACGCGATACGGTCCAGGCGGACCTGCTGCACATGGTCGATACCGACATCGCCGGCTTGGTGGACGTGGCCGAGCAGGGTGGAATCGATGAACTCGTGCGCCGCATCGGTGATCGCGCGGACATCTCCGCCGGCTGGAACGCACGACCCTACTACCTGCTGCTCGCGCCGGGTGGCCGCCGCCTTGCGGGCAACCTGCCAGCCGTCCCGCCCTTCGATCCCGCGCAGTCGGCACAGGGGGAGTGGAATGTCGGGGGCGATGCCATCCATGTGCGGGCGACGCTGCTGCGCGGGCAGTACGCCCTTTTCGTCGGGCGTAGCGAAGCGCCGTTGCAGGAGATTACCAGGGCACTGACCTTGCGGCTGCTGGCGGTGGCTGCACTGTTGATGGCCGCGGCGTTGGGCGTGGCGCTGGTGATGGCGCGGCGCTTTCGCGCGCGGATCGCGGCTCTCAACGATGCGTTCGCCCGTTTCGAGGCAGGCGATCTGCTAGCCCGCCCCCCCGAGGCAGCGGGGCACGACGAGTTCGACGTGCTCGGCGGCCACGTGGCACGGCACCTCGAGCGCAATGCAGAGTTCGTGGTGGCGCAGCGGCGGATCAGCGATGGCATCGCGCATGAACTGCGCACGCCGCTGGTCCATCTCGACACCCGCCTGCTGCACCTGATCGAGCAGGCCGGTGGCGATCCGGCCGTCACCGCGGAGCTGGAATGCGCGCGCGCGGACATCCGGCAGATCGTTTCGCTGTTCGAAGTCCTCCTCGACATCGCGCTGACCGAGACGGTCGAGGAAAGGCAGAGCGAGCGGGTCGACTTGTCCGAGCTCGTCGGCGATCTCGCGGATCTGTACGCGGCCAGCGCCGAAGAGGCGGGGCTTGCCTTCACCGCCCGCATCGCACCCGGCATCGAGCTGTTCGGCGAACCCATGCAGATCAGCCGCATGATCGCGAACTTGCTCGACAACGCGCTGAAGTTCGCGCCGGCCGGGTGCAGCGTGCGCATGTCGCTGGCGCCGGGGCCGGAACTGGTGGTGGAGGACAACGGACCCGGTATCCGCGAGGCTGAACGGGAACACATCTTCCAACGCTTCGCCCGCGCGGCCGACGGTGGCTCGCCCCCCGGGCATGGCCTTGGTCTGTCGCTGGTGCGGGTGATTGCCGCACGTCATGGCCTGTCGATCCGGGTCGAGGATGCCCGTCCCGGCGCGCGCTTCGTGATTTCGAGAAAGGAGACGGCGTGATTCGTATCGTATTTGCCGCCGGTGCTCTTGCGCTCCTGGCCGGGGCGGCACCGCGGGACGATTTTGCGCGGACCGTTGCCGCCCTTCGGGCAGGTATGAGCGGCGAGGCCACTGGCCAGGCGGAGCAGACGGCGGCGGCAGCTTCCGCTCTGGCCGCGCTAGGTGCCCATCCGGTCGAGGGTGCAGCTGATCTGGCGGCGCAGTGGCGTGGCGAGGCGAGCCCCGCCTACCGCGAGCGCGTGCTGGGCCCCGCCTATCTGAACATCACGCTGCAACCAGGCGGCCGCTATGCGCTGGAACAGTCGTTCCTTGCCGGACGACGCGCCCGTGTTGCCGCCTTCCCGACGATTCCGATCAGGTTCCGGTTGCAGGTCAACGATGGAGATCAGGAACGCAGTTGCAGCGTGCGGGAAGGCACCGCCAATTGTGACTGGGTGCCGGTCTTTACCGGCCGCGTCCGGGTCAAACTCATGAACGCTGGCAAAAGGCCCGCAAAGTTCGTTATCGTGATGCAGTAAGCGTTCCAGCCGGGGGGCATGATACTGATGAAATGCGCGCAGTGGCTTCTTGCCACATCATTCCTCGTGTCCATCGCAGCCGTCCCGGTCCGTGCCCAGTGCGATCGCAAGCCCATCGCGCCTGCCTGGCCCGCGGAGGCGCCCATGACGGCGCAGTATGCCCGCCTTGCGGCAAAGGACATCGACGGGGACCAGACCGAGCTGGTGCGCGACTGGAAGGCGTTTCTCGATGAGGCGGAAGGCACCCCGGGCGTGCCGCCCCAGATGATCGTCCGTGGTCTGGTCTGGCTGTCCTACACGCAGGGCGGGAACGACAATGATGCCTCTGTGGCGGCTCAGGCGCGCGCCATGGCACTGGCGCCTGCCGCTCCCGATCCGGATTTCGACAGCGTGCGGCTATCCAACGGTTCGCTGCTTGCGGCCATCTTCGGCAAGCCTGAAGAAGCGGTGCGATTGCTTTCGGCCGCCGAGGCATCCCGGTTCGGGGGAAGGGACGACCTTAGCGTTCAGGCATACTGGTCCGCAATGGCTCGCAATTTCATCGCCTCGCAAAAGGGCGACGGCCCCGGAGCGATTGCGGCGAGCAGGCGCATGGCCGAAAATGCAAGATCGTGCCTCGCTGAAGGTGCGACGGGAAACCTGACCGCCCTCTCTAACCTGGGCGCGGCGCTCGATGCCGCCGGACGGCTGGAGGAAAGCCTCGCCGTGCAGGAGAAGGCAGTCGCATGGGGCGTCGAACATGCGCCAGAAGCAAGCCCCGCCTTTCTCGTTGCGCTGAACAACTACGGTGTGGACTTGCGCAATTCGGGCCGCTTTGCCGAGGCGGAAGTGCTGCTGCGCAAGTCGGTTGACCTGTTCGCGCGTTACCAGCCGGGCAATCTCAACCAACGAGCCACCGCGCTTTCCAATCTTGCGACCACGCTTGATTACATGGGGCGTGGCCTTGAGGCAGAGGCGCTCTGGATGCAGGCGCTCAAATGGTTTGAACAGGCGCCCGAGGGCAGTTTCACCGCGCCTGTCGATACGCTGCGGTTTGCCTCGGAATCGGCCAGCAACCGGGGCGATGGCAAGCTGGCGGTGGAGCGTGCGCAGGCCGCAGTGCGTTATGCCGAGGGACATCTGAAGCCCGACAATCAGGCGATTCCGCAAGCACGCCTCCACCTTGCTGCCGTCATGGCGGCGAATGGACGTGCGGAACAGGCGCTCGCGCTTTCAGAGGCGGCTGTTGCTGCCGTCAGGGCGACCCTGCCCGAAGACAGCTTGCGGCGCATGAGCCTGGAGCTGGCCTATTCGCGCGTGGTCGGCGCGGCCAAGGGACCTGTGGCCGGGACGGCTGCTGCCCGGCCCGTATTCGAACGGATGGCTGAAAAGTTGGTCGCCACCGATGCCAATGCCCGGCAGCGCATCCGCTATCGCTCGCTGGTGCTGTCCAGTTTCCTTGCTCTGGCGCGCATGGCCATCGATGCGGGCGATACCGAACTCGCTTTCCGGGTAATGCAGCTGATCTCGATCAGCGAGATCACCACGGCGGAAGCCCAGTCGTTCGCTCGCCGGGCTACCGCCGACCCGCGAGTCGCGGACCGGCTGTTCGCCTATCAGCAGGCGGCGACCGTCCGTCAGTCGCTGGACCGCAGACGCAATGTCGCGCAGGCGGAAAACCCGTCAGAACTGCCCGCCATTAATGCGTCCATTGCCGAAGCCGACGCGGCCCTAGCGCTGCGCGAGCGGGAACTGAGCGCGGTCCTGCCCGATTTTGCCCGCCGCACCCGGCCGGAGGTCACCGATCTGGCATCCTTCCGCAGCAGCCTGAGGCCGGACCAGGTGGTGATCGTGCCGCTGATGGCCCAGCGTGGCGGCATGACCATGGCGATCACGCGTGACGGGATGGCTTCCGCTCCGGCCGCACCGTCCGCCAAGGTCACGGCACTGGTTCACCGTATCCGGGGATCGATAGATGATTTTCGCGCCAGGGGCTCGGCCGCCCATTTCGACCATGCCGCGGCGCGCGGTCTCTACGATGCCCTGTTTGCGCCCGCCCTGCGGCCCATCCTGAACAGCCATCGCGATCTGCGGTACGCGCCCAGCGGCGTTCTGGCGGAATTGCCGCTCAGCCTTCTGGAGGCGCCCGGCGGATCGCCCGGCAGGCCTGGCTGGCTGGCGCGCACCCATGCCGTGACGTTGCTGACAGGTCTGGCCGGTGGAGCGTCCCGGTTCGCCGCCGCATCCGGTGCGCCGAAGGCCGATCTTGCGTTTCTCGGCATTGGCGATCCGGTTACGGGACCGTCGCTGAAACTCGCACCGGGCAAGATCGCGGTCAGGGGCGGACGGGTGGAACTGGGCAGTGCCCCTGCCTTTGCCCCGCTGCCCGGCGCCGCTGTTGAATTGCGCCAGATGGGGGCCGCCTTCGGCGAGGAACGGTCGGTGTTGCTGGCGGGAGCGGACGCGACCAGGGCGCAGATCATGGCACAGCCGCTCGACAGGTTCCAGATCATTGCCTTTGCCACCCACGGCCTGGCTCCCAGCGAGAGCGGAAATGCGGGCGAGGCAGCACTGCTGCTGTCGCCGGATGGGGACACCTCAGTCCTGCTGACGGCGAGCGAGATCGCGCAGTGGAAGCTCAATGCCGACTGGGTGGTCCTGTCCGCCTGCAACAGCGCGGCGGGATCGGAACCGGGCGCACCGCAGTTGAGCGGCCTTGCCAGTGCCTTCGTCAGGGCGGGTGCGCGCAACCTTCTGGTTTCCTCCTGGCCCTTGCGCGATGATGCCGCCACCCGGCTGACGGTGGCGACACTGCGGGAAAGTGCGGCGGGCCATGCCCGGCCCGAAGCCCTGCGCCGGGCGATGATGGCACTGGCCGATGATCCTGCCATTCCCGATGCCTCCCACCCGGCTGTCTGGGCTGCCTTCTCGCTGGTCGGCGCGCCCTGAGGGACGCGCCGACGCTGACGAGTGGCGGCGGCTTCAGAAGTTGAAGCGCAGGCTGGCGCTGCCGCCCAGACGGGCGTCGTCGCCATGGCCCAGCATCGCGTGGCCGGAGAACGAGAGCATCGTCCGACTGCTGAGGCCGAAGTCCAGATCGAGCCCTGCGCGGCCCCAGTCCTGCTCCGGCACCGCTCCTGCCACGGCGAAGCCGCCGACACCGAGGATCGTGCCGGTCAACGGGGCCGCGGTGGGATCGAAGCGGTGGACCCACTCGCCGGAGATCTGCAGCCTGACCTTGTCCGCGAGGTTCGCGCCGAGGATGCCGCCAAGGCGCATTTCATCGGTGTTCGACTTCATCGCGTTCATGGCCAGCGGGAAGGCGCCGCCGGTTTCGGTGTAGCCATCCATGCCGACATGGATGTGCGAGAAGGCCGCGTAGCTCGACAGACTCACATCCTTGCCCAGCCGCACCATGTCGCGCCAGTCGGCCCGGCCGCGCAGGGCCCAGGCGCGGGCATCAGTCTTGCTCCTGGAAACGTCGATGCCGGTTCCGTTTTGGTAGGCACGGGCGAGCGATACGTTCCAGTCCGCGTAATAGCCGGTGAGGCTGAAGATCAGCGGCATTCCCTGCGGCTGCACATCGAGTTCGCCCACCAGGTGATAGCCGTCGGCTTTCGACTGGCCACCGAACGACGTATCGAGGTCGATGCCGTCCGCGCCGCCGCCGAAACCGATGCGCACGCCTTCCGCAAGGTCATGACAGATGCCGGCTTCACCGCTCACGTTGCGGCGGTTGTTCCGGTTCGATTCGGCATAGTCGCCCGTGATCCAGCCGCAGGTGCGGCCGTTGCCGGCGTAGTCCAGAAGCGGACGGTGGTGGGCCCCGAACAGGATGACGTTCGCCCCGTTGATCAGGTTCTGGAAGGTGACGCCGCCATTGTTCGAAACGGTGTAGAGATAATCGACAAGGCCGATCAAGCCGCCATTGTCCCCGCCACCGTTGTCCCCGCCACCGTTGTCGCCGCCACCGGTGTCACCGCCGCCCGTATCGCCACCGCCAGTGTCACCGCCGCCAGTGCCGCCGTCGCCCGGATTGTCGCCGCCGCCCGTCGATGCGGCCACTCGGGCGATGTACTGCTGGGTGGTTCCGTTGATCTGGCCCGTCCCGATGACGACGTTGCCATCGTCGCTGACACCGGTGGCATCGGTGAAGGTGTTGCTGCCAACACTGACGCCATTGGCCGTGAGCCATGCCGACACCGTCTGCATTCCGCCGCTCTGCGTCCAGCGGAATGCCACGAGTTCCTGTGCGACATAGGTGCCGGGCTGGGTGGCGGAACCAACGATGACCGTACCGTCGGCATTGACAGCATAGGCACGGCTGTGTGTCCCGCCCGACAGTAAGCCCAGACCGGTCATGCCGCCGCCACTGGTCCAGCGGAACGCTTCCATATCGTCCCCGTTGCCGTGGCCCGCTGAAAAGCCGACGACCACGTTGCCGTCGGCGGAAACATCGGTTGCACGGCTCTTCGCATATGTGGTGCCGACATCCGCCGGCAATACGCCCAGCCCCACCATGCCGCCGTTCTGGGTCCAGACGAAGGCTTCGTTCGTGTACGTTGCATTGCCGCCATAGCCAGCGACGACACGGCCATCGCGGCTGGCCCGCAGGGCGATGGAACTGACGAAGTCGTCGCCGTTGAGATCTTCGGGCGTTCCCTTGTTCACCCAGCGCACGGCATGTGTCGCCCCCGTGCTTGTGGCGCTGCTACCGACAATTACGGCACCATCACCCGAAACGCCATTGGCGGCGCTCGACTGAGAGTAGCCCGCCGTAGGGTTGAGATGCGCAAGCGTGGTCATGCTGGTGCCTTCCCAGACCACCGCCGCCGACCGGGAAATGTAGGTCGCGGCGGAGAGGCCGGCGATTACGGTTCCGTCGTCGGAGACACCGTTTGCCAGCACATAGGCATCGCCATCGATGCCGGGCAGCGCCTCATAACCTGAAGCCGTGATCCGGTAGGCTCTGTATGTCGTGGCATCGACACGCAGGACGCCCGCTATGGTGCTGCCATTACCGGAAATGTCGAAAAAGCCGATGCCGACGTTGGGCGTGGGCTTGCCCGGAATATCGGCATCACCTGTGATGCCTGCGTCCTGCGCGAATACCGATGAGGGAACTGCCGTGCATGCAAGAACGCCGACGCCAAGTAACCTAGAGAGATTTTTCATGAAATTCCGCACCTTTTAAGCTGGAAGCAAGTGCGGACGGTGTGAGCGCGACGGCGGCTGCAGGCACGTTACAAAGGCAGAAAGGCTGATCGTTACCCAAAATGTAATGGTCACCCAAACTGCTCGACCATGACCAGTCACACTTCCGATCATCCTTGACCTCGAATTTCCCCTGCGATCCGATTCATGTCCCATAGAACCGTCGTTTTGATGATTTCTGCTGCAGGGAGACATCCCGGCGGGTTCAACACACGGGTCATTGCCGCGCCGGGTCTCGGCATGATGAATGACGGTCGGGTTATTGCGCTTGGCGAGCATAACGGAGCGCTCAGATCGAGCCCGCGCACATCGGCTCTGTCGCCCTTGCCGCGGTGCTCATGACAGGCGCTCTGGCCAGTTGGTGAGGGGGGGCGGAACCACTGCCAGTGCTATAGCAAAACTAAGGCGTGTGGACATTTATGGGCTTCCCTTTTGCGCGCGGATCGGATTCAAGACTGGCGAAGGGAGCACGATCTTGGATCGACACGGA
>NZ_FOOR01000019.1 GCF_900113255.1 Novosphingobium sp. CF614 | reverse complement strand
GCCATCGCTTCCTCCTCACTTGCGAGGAAAACAGCGAATCACACTCGGAAACCTACCGCAAGACCTCCTGAGTCAGTTGATCAAGCCGAGCGTATTATACCAAGTCTCTTGAAGCGAGACTCAATCTTGTTTCCTTCGCCGCCTCATGGGCGACGAAGGGAAGGGGGATGGCCCAGGGACTGGGCACTTCGGACTTTCCGTTGCGGGACGAAGCATCAACGGGCGTCGGTTGTCGGCATTCAGCCTCTCTCGATATAGGCGCGCCAACCACCGAGGTGGGTGATGTCTTCCGCGCCGGTCATGGCGCGGGGCTCGGCGACGAAGCCCTTGACGCTGGTGCCGTCGTCCAGAGTCACCGTTCCTATCGCCAGCGGCGCCGGGACTTCCACGACGAAGCTGCCGAAGGCGGCGACGTCAAGTTCGTAGACCTCGACCGCGATGGGGCCACCGTCCTGGCTGTGTACCAGCGCCGGCTTGGGCGGGACGCTGTCCGCCATCGCATAGAGGCGATAGGTCGGCGCGGTCTTGCATGCGCCCACGAAGGTCGCGTTCCGTGAGGTCAGCTGCCAATGCAGCGGCATGCCGTTGAGATGCGCACCGACGACGGCAAGTTTCACGCTTTGCATTTTTCCCTCCATATCGAGCGGCGGCGGGCGAGGCAGGTCGGCCGCCGCGAGATAGCTGTCCGCCGCGGCCAGCAGGCCGCGGTCGCTGTCGGCGGGGCCGATCAGCGTGATGCCGAAGCCGGTTCCATTTGATCGAATGCCGGCGGGCACGGCCACCGCCGCCATGTCGAGCAGGTTCACGAAATTGGTGTAGAGGCCGAGATTGCTGTTGAGCGCGATCGGCGCCGCCAGCAGTTCCGCGACGCGATAGGTCGTGCCGGTGGTCGGGAAAGCGAGCATGTCGATCGCCTCCCACAGTCCATCGGCATGACGTTTCAGCTCGGCAAGGCGGTAGATGCCGTTGAACAGCTCGACCGCGCTCACGGCGGCGCCCGGTTCGACCACGAGCCGGACCGTCTCGTCCATGGCGTCGGGGTTGCTGGCCAGTATGTCGGCCATGGCGGCGGTACGCTCGGCCACCCATGGTCCGCCGTAGAGCAGGCGCGCCGCCTCCAGCAGGGGCGTTATGTCCATCTCGACTATCTCAGCCGTCGCCGCCAGCGTGTCGAGCGCGCGATCGTAGAGATATTCGGACTCGCTGTCGCCGAACCATACGCGCTGTTCGCGGCGGGGCACGCCGATGCGGCCTGGCTGGACCGGCCGGTCGGCCAGCGGCTTTGAAAAGGGATCGGCCGGATCGAAGCCCGCGACGACGTCGTCGACCAGCCGTGCGTCCGCCACGGTATCGGCGAACACGGTGATGCAGTCGAGCGTGCGGCACGCCGGGACGAGGCCGCGCGTGCTCCACCGGCCCTTGCTGGGCTTCAATCCCACCAGATGGTTGAAGGCGGCGGGCACTCGGCCCGAACCGGCGGTATCGGTGCCCAGCGCGAAGCCGACAAGCCCGGCCGCCACCGCGACCGATGACCCGGAGCTGGAACCGCCACTGACATAGGCCAGGTTGTAGGCGTTGCGCGGAATGCCATAGGGGCTGCGCGTGCCGACGAGCCCGGTCGCGAACTGATCGAGATTGGTCTTGCCGATGCAGATCGCGCCGGCCGCGCTCAGCCGCTCGACGACGCTCGCCGATGCGGCGGGCCGATAGGCGAACGCGGGGCAGGCCGCCGTCGTCTCGAAACCGGAAACGTCGATGTTGTCCTTTACCGCGAAGGGCACGCCGGCGAGGGGCAACCGCTCACCGGCCGCGATGCGGCCATCCACCGCGCGGGCTGCGGTGCGCAGGTCGTCGGGCGCGATCCGGCTGATCCATATCTGCGGCTGAACGGCGTCATAGGCCGCGAGGCGGGCGAGGGTTTCCTCCGCCACGGCAAGCGCGCTCGATTTCCCGCCGTTGACGGCGGCGGCGGTCGCGGCGACGGCGAGCCGGTTTAGCGGCCGGTTTGGGGCGGTCATGGATGCCGCCTCAGCGCCAGCATCGGAGCGCCGGGCTGCAAGGATTGTCGTTCCTGCATGTAGAGCGCGGCAATCGTGCCGCTACCCGGACTTTCCAGTGGGCATTCCATCTTCATGGCCTCTATCACTGCGATGATGTCCCCCGTTTTGACCTTGTCGCCGGGCGCCACCAGCAGTTTCCAGACGCTGCCTCCAAAGGGGGCCTCGATCAGGTCGGCGCCGTCCGGGACTTCGATGGCCGCCATGGGAAGCGCGCCGGTTTCCGCGTCATCGGCCAGATCGGTCACACGGTCGAATTCGCCGCCCCGCTGCCATTCGGCGCGTTCTTCATCGAAAGCGGCCTGGCGCCGTGCCTCGAAGCTCGTGATCGAGGCCCTGTTTTCCGCGAGAAAGGCGCGATAGTCGGCCAGGCGGAATTCCGACTGTTCGACAGGAATGGAGCGGCGGCCGCTGGGGAAGTCGCGGCGCCACTCCGCCAATTCCTCGGCGCTCACCTTGAAAAAGCGGATCTGATCGAAGAAGCGCAGCAGCCAGGGTTTGCCTTCTATGAAGGCATCCGTCTGCCGATGCGTGTTCCAGATCTGAATGGTGCGGCCGAAAAGCTGGTAGCCGCCGGGGCCTTCCATTCCGTAGATGCACATATAGGCGCCGCCGATGCCCACGACATTGGGCGGGGTCCAGGTACGGGCCGGATTGTATTTGGTGGTGACCAGCCGATGGCGGGGATCGACCGGCGTCGCCACCGGCGCGCCAAGATAGACATCGCCCAACCCCAGGACGAGATAGCTGGCATCGAAAACAATGCTTTCGACCGCGTCGGCATCGGACAGGCCGTTGATGCGCCGGATGAACTCGATATTGTCCGGGCACCAGGGCGCGTCGTCGCGGACGGCGCCCATGTATTTCTCGATCGTCTCGATGGTGGCCGGGTCGCGCCAGCTGAGCGGGAGATGGACGATACGGGAAGGGACCGAGAAATCCTCCAGATCTCCCAGCCGTTCCTCCGCTTCCATCAGGGCCGCCAGCGCGCCGCGCTGATCGAGTACCCTGCCATCGAAATGCAGTTGGAGCGAGCGGATGCCGGGCACGATGTCGATGACGCCGGGCAAGGCCAGCTGCTCGAGTTCGGCCATGAGCGCGTGGACACGAATGCGCAGCTCGATGTCCAGCACGATGGGGCCATATTCGACCAGGATGTTGCGGTCGCCCTGCTGTCGGTAGACCACGCGCGGACGGGTTCCCTGCCCCGGGATATCGGCAAGGATCGGCGACAGGGTATCGATATCGCGCGATGGTTCTTCCGGGGATGATATCTCCGCCGGGACCGACATCAATGGAACCTGGTCCGCCGCGGCGGCGTCTTCAAGCGTGACAGGCACGAACCGCAGGCGGTCGCCGGGGGCGAGTTGCCCGATCTTCCAGCGATCCGCCGCGATCACCACGAACGGGCAGACGAACCCGCCCAGCGAGGGGCCGTCGGGGCCGAGGATGATCGGCATGTCGCCCGTGAAGTCCACCGCCCCGATCGCATAGGGATTGTCATGGATGTTCGAGGGATGCAGGCCCGCCTCGCCTCCGTCGGTCCGTGCCCATTGCGGCTTCGGCCCGACCAGGCGGACGCCGGTGCGGTTGCTGTTGTAGTGCACCTGCCAATCGGCGGCGAGGATCACGTTGATATCGTCATCGGTGAAGAAGTCGGGCGCGCCGTGCGGGCCGTAGAGAACGCGCAGCGTCCAGGTATCCGCGAAGGGCGGCACGGGCAGCGGCGCGGGGGGCGTGCCCACGTCCGTTCCGCCCAGATGCAGCGTGTCGCCCGCGAGCAGCCGCCGCGCCGCATGCCCACCGAACTGGCCGAGCTCGAAAGTGCTGTGGCTTTGAAGGTAGGGCGCAATATCGAGACCGCCGGCGAACAGGATGTAGCCCCGCATCCCGCCGCCGCCGACGCTGCCGAGCGCCAGCGTCTGACCTGCCATGACATCGACGGCAATGCCGCGTTCGATCGGTGTGCCGTCCAGCCTGGCACCGAAATCGGCGCCGGTCAGGCACAGGCGCGCGGGCGCGTTGAAGAACAGGGTCGGCCCGCTGACGGTGATTTCCAGTCCGGCCGTGCCCTCGGCATTGCCGAGCAGCCGGTTCCCGATACGGAAGGACTTGTCGTCCATCGGGCCGGACGGCGGAACGCCGATGGCCCACAGGCCCTGCCGGCCGGGCCAGTCCTGCACCGTGGTCGCGGTGCCGCCGCCGATCACGCGGATGCTGCGCGGGCGATAGGCGACCGTGTCGAGCAGGCGGGTCGAGACCTCGCCATCGACGAACGGCCCGGTCCGCACGACCTCTCGCAGCCAGCGCAGGTTGGTTTCGATGCCGTCTATCCGGCTTTCGTCGAGCGCGGCCTGCATGGCCGATATGGCGGCTTCGCGCGTGGGGGCATGAACGATCAGCTTGGCGAGCATCGGGTCGTACCAGGCGCTGATGGCGGTGCCGGCCATGCACCAGGTTTCGGCGCGAATGCCCTGCGGGAAGCTGACCGCGGTCAGCGTGCCCGATGTGGGACGATAGTCGAGGGCGGGATCCTCGGCATAGAGGCGCACTTGCACGGCATGGCCGCGCGGCATCGGCGGTTCGGCGTCCAGGAACGAGAAATCCCCCGCCGCACCGCGTATCATCCATTCGACGAGATCGATGCCCATCACCTCCTCGGTGACGCCATGTTCGACCTGAAGCCGGGTGTTCATCTCCAGGAAGAAGAATTGCTGCCGTTCGGCATCGAAAAGGAATTCCACCGTGCCGGCGGAGCGATAGCGGGCGGCTTCGCCCAGGCGGACGGCGGCGGCGATGAGTTCGGCGCGTATGGCGGCCGGCAGCAGCGGCGCGGGCGCCTCCTCGACGACCTTCTGGTTTCGGCGCTGAAGCGAGCAGTCGCGTTCGCCCAGGGCCATGACCCGGCCGGTGCCGTCGCCGAATATCTGGACTTCGATGTGGCGCGCGCGCCCGACATAGCATTCGAGGAATACGCCGGCATCGCCGAAATTGCCCTCGCCCAGGCGCGCGACACCCGCGAAGCCTTCGCGCACGGCCGCCTCGTCCTCGCAGATGCGCATGCCGATACCGCCGCCGCCGGCGGTGGCCTTCAATATGACCGGATAGCCGATCTTCCGCGCGGCACTGGCGGCTTCTTCCTCGTCCGTGAGCAGGCCGGTCCCGGGGGCCAGCGGCACGCCATGCTCGGCCGCCAGCGCGCGGGCGCTGTGCTTCAAGCCGAAGGTGCGGATATTTTCCGGCGTGGGGCCGATGAAGACGATGCCGCCAGCGGCGCAGCTTTCCGCGAACTCGGCATTCTCGGCCAGGAAACCATAGCCCGGATGGATCGCACCCGCCCCGGTCTCCCGCGCCGCCGCCAGGATCGCGGCGGTATCGAGATAGCTCTCCGACGCCGGGGCGGGGCCGATGCAAACCGCCAGGTCCGCCTGCGAAACGTGGAGCGAGCCGACGTCCGCGTCCGAATAGACGGCGACCGAGCGCAGGCCCATTTGGCGCAAGGTACGGATGATCCGGGTGGCGATCGCCCCCCGGTTCGCCACCAGGACCGTATCGAAGCTCATGCGGTGACGATCATCCTTACGGGCGTGGGGTTGAAGGCGTTGCAGGGATTGTTGATCTGCGGGCAGTTCGACACGACGACGACGACGTCCATCTCCGCGCGCAGATCCACCGTCAGCCCGGGCGCGGAAATGCCGTCGACGATGCCCAGCGCTCCGTCTTCCTCGACCGGCACGTTCATGAAGAAGTTGATGTTGGAAACGATGTCGCGCTTGCCCCGGCCTTCGGTCAGATTAGCCTCGAGGAAATTCTCGACGCAGGCATGCTGGGACTTGGTGTGGTGGCCATAGCGCAGCGTGTTGGATTCGCAGGAACATGCACCGCCGATGGTGTCGTGATAATCGACGGAGGTGGCGACGATCGTCATCATCGCGCGTCCTTCGTTCGATCGCAGCACGGTGCCGGTGCGCAGGAACAGATTGTGCTGCGCGGCAACCGTGTCCTGCGCGCTGTAGCGCTCGGCATCGTCGGCGGCGGCATAGAGGAGAAAGTCGACGGCCTGATTGCCCTCCAGATCGACGATGCGAAGGGTCTGGCCAGCAGCGACACGGTGCAGCCACGGCGCCCGGGCCGGCACGATCTCATCATGGACGACAGTGCCGGAAAGGCCCGAGATATACGGGTCTATGGTCATTTCGGCCTCTTCCTTCCTAGCGACGGAAATAGTCTTCGACGTTCAGGAAGGCGCGCAATCCCTCCGGCGTTGCGTTGCGGACGGGATCGTCGGCGGGGGTGAGGGCGCCGCGCCAGGCCGAAACGCGCAGCGGCGTCACGGTCCATTCCTCGCGCGGATCGAGAACATGCGGGCAATTGGCGATGACGACGATCACGTCCATCTCGGCGCGCAGGACCATGGCACGCCCCGCGTCATAGGGACCGACAAGCGGCGTGATGGTCCCGTCCGCCTCGATCCGCGTGCCCTTGAACAGGTTCACGCAAGGATGGACGTCCCGGCGTTGCAGCCCATGCTTCGCCGCCCCCAGCAGCAGGCGGTCGCGTCCGTTGGGAAAGGCTCCGCTGTTGCGGCCTTCGCCGTATTTCGCATGGTTGATCGCGGCATTGGAGGTGCCGCAAAAGGCGTCATGAGTGCCTGCCTCATCCTCCAGGATGCTCATCAGCACGCGCCCCATGTCGGACAGCAACAGCTTGCCGGCGCCCAGATAGGCATTCCACTGGATCTTCACCGTGTCCGCGACATTGAGCCGCTCGGCCGGCATCTCGGCATTGAAGATCAGCACCGACGCGCAGGCGTCTCCCTGCAGGTCGATCAGGCGCAGGCGGGACCCGCGCGGGAGCCTGCGTGTCGCATAGCCGCCCGCCGCGATCGTCTCTTCCCAAAGCAGGTCTTGCGCGGGCACGCCGGCGGGAAGGTCGTCGGCGACCGGCGGCAATAGCGGCATCGCCTCCACAACCGTTCCCGCCATGGCGCGGGCATGGTCGCGGGCAGCCATGGGGTCGGCAAGCGGCCGTGTCATGCCGCGACTTCCTTGCTTGTCCGGCTCTTGCCGGAGGGCGCGGTATCATTGCTTTCCACGCCGTCCTGCTCGTGAAGCGGCGGGAGCAGGGCGGTCGTGGTGACAAGCTGCAGTTGCTGCACGCCGCGGATGCCGCGCAGGGCATCGCACAGCTCCTTCAGTCGCATGGCCGGGCCCTGCACCAGCAGCACTTCCAGCGACTGGTCGTCCTCGAGAAATACATGCTGGGAAGAAATGACTTCCTTCAGGTACTCGGCCTGGGTCTGGGCCAGCTGCTGCCGCACCCGCCCCCGGTCCCCCCGATAGACCAGCGTGATCGTGCCCGCGAGCATGGCTTCGGGGCGGGTCAGCGCTTCATGTTCGGCGAGCGCATGGCGGATAAGCTCGGCGATCAGCTGCGATCGGGAAGGCAAACCCCGTTCGCTGACCATCACGTCCAGTTGGCGAAACAGCTCTGCCGGAAGGCTCATGCTGAGCCGGGCGAGATTGGCGGGTTCGGTGCTCATGTTGCGGTCTTCTCAATTATTACAAAAATCGTCAAGTGTAATACTTACGTCGGTGACGGCAGGGGCTGGAGCCCGTTTGGTGAGTGGCAGATCATAGACCGCCGTTGCCCCGAAACGATGGGGAGCGTGCGGATCGCGGCGGCGCTTGTCCAAGGTCAGGACGCGGGTGCCGAGAGAGAAGGCCTCCCTTATATCATGCGTGACCATGATGACAGTCAGGGAATAGTCGTTCCATAACCGGGTTATGAGAGCGTGCATGTCCGCCCTTATCCCCGGGTCGAGCGCGCCGAAGGGTTCGTCGAGAAGCAGGATGCGCGGCCGCTTGATAAGGGCCTGCGCGATGGCGAGCCGCTGCTGCATCCCGCCCGACATCTGTGTGGGATAGAGGTGCAGGCTGTCGCCAAGGCCGACCGCCGTCAGCATCTCCTCCGCCTCCGCGATCGCGGCGCGGCGTCGTGCGCCGAACAGCCGCGCGGTAAACGGGGCCCGCGCGCATTCCAGCCCGAACAGGGTATTGCCCAGGACGGACAAGTGCGGAAACACGGAATAGCGCTGGAACACGACGCCGCGATCCGGCTCGCATTCGGGCTTGAGCGGCGCACCGTCCAGCAGGATCGAACCGCGCGTGGGCACTTCCTGGCCCAGCACGACGCGTAGCAGGCTGCTCTTGCCGGCACCCGAGGGCCCGATGATCGAGACGAAGGAGCCCGCTTCGATATCGAGATTCACGCGTTCCAGGACGACCTTGTCGCCATATTCGACCCAGACGTCGCGCAGGCTCAGCAGCACGCTCAATGGTTCGCTCCGTGCGCCCAGGGGAACAGGCGGCGGCTGGTCCATGTCAGGAGCATGTCCATCACTATCGCCAGCAGCGCGATCCAGGCGACATAAGGCAGGATGATGTCCATCGACAGATAGCGGCGGACGAGAAAGATGCGATAGCCCAGTCCGATGTCGGACGCGATCGCCTCCGCAGAGATCAGGAAGACCCAGGCTGGACCGAGCGACAGGCGCACCGCCTGGATCAGGCGCGGCATCGCCTGCGGCAGCGCGACGCGCAGGATCAGTTGCCAGCTGCTGGCGCCGAGCGTTTGCGCCTTGACGATCTGCTCCCGCGGCAAGGCGGCGACATGGGCCGCGACGTCGCGGATCATGAAAGGCGCTATGCCGACGACGATCAGCGCCACTTTCGCGGTCTCTCCAAGCCCGAAGGCGATAAACAATATCGGCAGCAGCGCGATGGGCGGGATGACGGCGATCCCCGTCACCAGTGGGCCGAAGGTGGCTCTGACCGGGGGCAAGGTGCCCAGCAGCAGGCCCACCAGCAGTGCCGAGAGGGTGGATATGCCAAGGCCGATGCCGAGCCGCTGCAGGCTGGCGAGGGTGTCTGCCCAAAAGACCAGCCGCCCGGAAAGCAGATCGGGTTGGAACAGCAGCGCTGACATCGCCTCCGCCATGCCGCCGGGCAGCGGCAGGATCTTGTCGTTGGGATTGTCCGCATGGCGGCTGGCTGCAACCACGAGGTAGAGCAGCACCAGCAGCACGATCGGTATCGCGCCCAGAAGGATGCCGTTGCCCCGCTGGATGCGTCGGTTCACCCAGCGCATGATGTCATATCCTTGATACGCTCGCGCCGTTCAGAGCTTACCGTCGGCGGCCATCTGCATATAGCTTGCATCGAAGCGCAAAGTAATATGGTTGGCATCGCCCAGGGTCTTGTTGCCTGGAAAGGCCATGCCGACCACGTCGGCGGATTTCGCGCCCTGGCCGAAGAGACCCTTGGAATAGCTGAAATCCCGCACACGCGTCATGGTGGTGATGAGGGCTGGCGCGGAAGCGGCCTGCACCGCCGCTTTCGGATCGGCGTAGAGATAGGTGGTGGACAACTGGCCGTCGAAAGCCTCCGGCGTGCTGCCGGCCAGTTTCGCCATGGCTGCCCGTGCCGCTTTTCCTTCCGCGTCCTGCCGCTGCATCAGCGCGGTCGTCTCGTACCAGATTCCGACCAGTGCCTTGCCGAGATTGGGATTGGCCTTCAGCGTCGCGGTGTCGACAACCAGCAGGTCGAGTATCTCGCCCGGGATGTCGGCGGAGCTGAAGACCTGCTTCACGCCCGGCATGGCCTTCATGACGGAAAGCTGCGGATTCCAGGCGACGGCGGCCGTCACTTCGGGAGCCACGAAGGCGCCGACCATGTCCGCGTCCGACGTGTTCACCGTCTTGACCGAGGTCAGCGGCATGCCGATGGAATCGAGACCGCGCGCCAGCAAGTAATGCGAGACCGAAAGCTCGACGAGATAGACTTGCCGGCCCTTGATGGCGTCAAGCTTGTCCGCGCCTTTCAGCAGGATCCCGTCATTGCCGTTCGAATAGTCGCCGACAATGATCGCGCTGGTATCCTTGCCGCCGGCGGCGGGAATGGTGAGCGCGTCCATGTTCGCCACCGTCACGCCGTCCAGCCGGCCGGCCGTGTACTGGTTCACCGACTCTACATAGTCGTTCACCTGGACGATGTTGATCTTGAGGCCGTATTTGTCGGCCCATTTCTTCACGATGCCGGCCTGCTGGGCATAGGGCCAGGGCATCCAGCCCGCATAGATCGACCAGCCGATGTTGAATTCCGTGCGCGGTTTCGGCGCGTCGCTCGATGTCGGCGAGCAGGATGCCGCCATCAGCGCGCAAGCCAGCAATGCCATTCTTCCCGCGACGCGAATCCCGTTGAGCATGATTCGACTCCTTCCGCAGCGCAGCATTGCCGCAAAGCCGGGCTTTGTCCAAGCGATATTATTACTGTTGCGATGATTGGTAATATCGCTACCATTCGCTCCATGATGCGGTTCCGACGGGGCCGGACATGGGGAGGACCGGACAAAGCCAGGCTACGGCCGTTTCCTGGAGAATTCGATGGCGCAAAGCTCGACCTACAACCCCGCACTGTCCGGCAATCCGCAGTCGGCGACCGGGCGTACCTATCCCAACGGCAATCCCGACCTGGGGTACAATCCCGCCGGGGTTCGCAACACCGACAGCGCCCTGCCGCTGCATCGCAAGGGGGCGGTGGTCCACAATTACGCCTGCGACGGCCCGGCGCCCGGCAATCTGGGCTTTCGCTGGACTTACGGGTCCAACGTCGCTGCCAAGAACCGCGATCCCCGCGTCCAGGTCGTGCAGTACAATGAAGACAGCTTCGTTCTGCGGCAGAATGTCTGCGTGCATTGGGAAGCGCCGTTCACCTATCTGCTGTTCGGCAACGCGGGCGCCTTGCTGATCGACAGCGGCGCGACCGCCGATGCGCGGCATTATCCGCTGCGCGAGACGGTGGACGCCATCATCGCGCGCTGGGGGCAGGCGCGGGGACGGAGCCGGATTCCCCTGACCATCGCGCTGACATCGGGCGAGGACGTCGCGCAAAACCAGGGTCTCGTCCAGTTCGCGGGACGGCCGGATACCACGATCGTCCCGAAACCGCTGGAAGTGATGAAGCGCTTTTACGGGTTCGGGGGCAGCTGGCCCTCCGGCACGGGCAGGATCGATCTCGGCGACCGCGTGATCGAGGTGATCCCGACGCCGGGCACGCACAAGGACGGCGTCAGTTTCTACGATCCCTATTGCGATTTCCTGTTCACCGGCGACCTGCTGTTCCCCGGCAAGATCAATATCGGCAATGACAGCGACTTCATCGCCTCGCTGGAACGGCTCAAGGGCTTCGTGGCCAGCCGGCCGGTGAAATGGATTCTCGGCGGCCATGTCGAGATGATGTTCGTGCCCGGAAAATATTACCCGCGCTTCGCGACCTACAAACCTTACGAGCGCGTGCTGGAGATGGGCCCGGCGCTGATCGACGAGGCGATCCAGTATGCCCGTGAAGTCAAGGGCAAGGACATGATGCTCATCCGGCCTGATTTCGCGCTCTTCAATGGAGTCAGTCCCGACCAGCGAACACGGGTCTGGCCCGAAGGCGTCCCCAAGATCGACCCGCCGCACCCGTTCTGACGACTCCCCTTTTTTGACGACAAGGACAGTATCCATGGATCGTCGCACTTTCCTGACCTACAACGCCGCAGCCGCCGCCGTCCCGCTGTCCAGCATGGCACTGACCGGCCTTGCCGATGCCGCATCGGCGGCCGCACGCCCGGCTCCCCTCGATTTCAAGAGCAATCTACCCGCTGCGGGCAGCTTTCCCGAGAAATGGATCTGCGGTTCTCCGTCCTGCATGGACAACACCGACCCGCCGGTACAGGTCCACTGGTATAATCCGCACACGGCGATCCTGCGGCAGAACAAGGCCTATAGCTACGAGGCGCCGTTCGCTCCGCTCTATTTCGGCAATGACCGCGTACTGCTGCTCGACGAAGGCTTCGTGCAGCTGCGCAACGACTGGGATCTGCGCGGCGTCGTGGATCAATGCATCGACGACTGGTGCCGTCGCAATGGCCGGGATCCCGCCAGCCTGGAATTGCTGGTCGCGTTCAGCCATCTGCATGCCGATCATTATGCCGCGACCAACCAGTTCGCGGACCGTCCCAACACGCGCTACATGGGCCTGACCCACGAGGAGATGGTCGGCTTCTGGGGCATGACCAATTTTCCGGAAGAACGCGTGACGCTCGATCTGGGCGGCCGCGATATCCTGATCTGGGGTTCGCCCGGCCATGTCGTCTCGGAATTCGCCTATTACGATAGCTACACCCAGATCCTCTACACGGGTGACATGTTCTACCGGGGCCGCTGCTACATCAGTTTCTGGCAGCCCTGGTTCGACAGCATGAAACGGTTGATCGACTTTTGCGACACCCATCCGGTGACGCATGTCATGGGCTGCCATGTGGAGATCAGCCGGGACGGTCAGGACTATACCTATGGCATGACCTATCAGCCCGACGAGGCACCCGTGGAAATGACCGTGCAGCAACTGCGCGAGGCGTTCGCCTATGCGCAGACGATCACCGAGCCCGGCATTTACTTCACCGGCACGGTGTTCCTCTGCAACCAGACGCGCGGCACGACCACGATCGACAAGAATCCCTATCGTTACAGCTGATGCGTCGGATATCAGGGCAGGAGTAAGCGCATGAAAAGACCCCTTGGCATGATGCTGGCGTTGACCGCGCTCTGCGCTTCGGCCCCGCCGGATCCGATGGCACTGCGCGAGGAGGCGTTCAGTGTGCCGGGCTTCGCGGACTTTCTGGCGGTTGATGGAAACACGGTGTGGGCCACCAACGACGGGCGCGTCGAACAATGGTCGACCCAGGGCAAGCGCGCATCCGTCGCCGTGCCGCGGCCCTGCGGCGCGATGGCGGTGGCCTTCGGCTCCCTCTGGGTTGCCAATTGCAAGGGCGGCAACCTCTATCGGATCGATGTGCGGACATCGCGGGTACAGGCGATCGTACCGACGGGCATCGCCAATCCCAAGGGCGAGTTGAACGTCGTCGCGGGCGCGGGCTCGATATGGGTTCCGAGCGAAGAGTCCGGGGCGGTCGCCAGGATAGACCCGGCGACCAACAAGGTGACGGCCACTGTCAGGGTCGATCCCGGCACTTTCTATCTCGCCTTCGGATTCGACTCGCTATGGGCCGTCAGCAGCGCGGGGCAGTCGCTCCAGCGGATCGATCCGCAGACCGATGCGGTGACGAACAAGGTCAAGCTGGGCCTGCAGCCGGGCTTTCTCGCCGCCGGCGAAGGCGCGGTCTGGGTGCAGGAGCAGGGCGACGGCACGGTCGCGCGGATCGATCCGGGCACGGTTGCCGTGACCGGCCGCGTGAAAGTTGGCGAGACGCTGGTCTATGGCGACATCGATGTGGGCGGCGGCAGCGTCTGGCTTCGCACTACCGCCGACCAGACCTTCGTGGCGATCGATCCGACCTCGATGGCGATACGCGCGCGTTCGGGCAAGCCCTCCGGCAGCGGGGCCCTGCGATATACCCCGTCCGGCATCTGGACGACCGCGCATGATCTGCAGACCCTGTCCTGGTGGAGCGAAGCGCCGAAGAGCAAGAATTAGCGCGTCGCGCCCAAAATCTGCTCCACCCCGCTCGTCCTGGGCCGATCGAAACTTGTGCGGAGCGGCGGCTGCACGCGGCCGGCCGAAGGAGGCGCTGGCGCGGTGTCGAGCGGAGGGTAACGAATCAGCGCCGACAGGCCTCCTGGTGGTTGCCGTGACAGCCGCGACTTTGCCGGCTTTGCAATCGGCACCATGACGAAACCCGGCCGGAGCTTTCCGTGAAAATGACGGTTTTCCGGGGTCTTTCGCGTTTCATGACCGGAATGGGACGGCTCAAAATTAATACTCTTGACGCAATACGTAATATCAATACCGTATGCATGTCGCCTGATAGAGCGATGTCGCCAGGAGAGAGGATCTGCAACGTTGAGCCGGTTTCCGGCTCGATAGGGGAGATTTTCTATGGATGAACAGCCGGCCTGCAACGCTGCCCCCTCTGGCGATATGCAATCCATTGTCGGCGGCGGCCATTCCAGCGGGAATCCCGATCTGTCGTACAGCCCGCCGAACGCGCGCAATGCCTATGGCGCGGGCGATGGCGACGGAAACGCCTTGAAGAAGACACTCGTCAACCTGGTGCCGCCCGCGACCGTCGCGGTGATCGTATTGTTCTGGGCGTTCGGCCCCAGGTCGTGGATCGACAATCCGTGGTCGATCGTGGTGGCGGGCGCCCTTACGACGATCTTCGTGCAGGCGCTTGAGTGGTTCCTGGAGCGGCATGAGGGCTGGCGGCTGGACAGGCGGGAATTCGCCACCGACCTCTTCTATGTGATCCTGAGCAATACGGCGATTTCCTGGGCCTCGAGCAAGCTGGCCGAGGATCCGTTGAAGGCGGCCAAGCATTCGCTGGGCATCACCACCGAATGGGCCATGCAATTGCCGTTCATCCTGCAGGTCGCCCTGGTGATTTTCGTTATGGAATTCGGCCAGTACTGGATGCATCGGATCATGCACGACTGGCGTCCGTTCTGGCTGACCCACGCTCCGCATCATCACATCACGCAGCTGAACGCGATGAAGGGTGCGGTGGGCAACCCCATCGAATTGTTCCTCATCAGCCTCAGCGTGCTGGCGCTGTTCGATCTGCCGCAGGCCGCGGAATTCTGCGCGTTCAACATTCTGGGCGCGGTGTCCACTTTCGCGCACGCCAATGTGCGCTCCGACCCGCCCCCGTTCTATTCGTTCGTCTTCACGACGATCCGGCACCACAGCCTCCACCATTCGGTGAAGTATGAAGATACCCGCTGCAACTACGCCAACTCGCTGATTCTCATCGATCGCGTGCTGGGCACTTATCGCGAGGGAGAATCGGCCATCGTCGGCCAGGACGAGCGCAAGAGACTGTCGATCTGGGAACAGTTCATATTCCCGTTTCAGCCCACGATCGCATGGATCAAGGCAAAACAAGGCGAAGCTGTACCAGCGGCCAATTGACTCACGGCGGACAGCCGGGGTGACATCGGATCGAACGTCTCGACGAGTTTGGAAAAGTCGAGCGGCAAGCGCGTCAGCCCATACCCGGCGGCCATGTCCGACGGGGGTGGCGGGCGCATTGCACAAGGTCCTCAAATCAAATGCTGCTTAGGCTCTGGCACGGAGATGCCAGGGCACGGGAGAGCTCAACCACACAAGGGGGACGCATATGTCATATCGCGCTAAACTGAGGTTAGGGCTTCTATCTGCAACCATGTTCACGAACGCGGTGCTCGCCATGCCGGCACTTGCTCAGGACCTTTCGGCCGCCGCCGATGCCGGTGACGATGGCGAATCCATTATCGTCACCGGCACGCGCCGGAGCACTACGATCATGGAAACGCCGATCAACATCGCGGCGGTCGGCGCGGAAGAGATAGCGCGCCAGCGGATCCAGGACGTGCGCGACCTCGCGGACTTCACGCCTGGCCTGACGATCTCCGATACCGGACCCGGCACGACCGGAGCGATCGTGCTCCGCGGTCTCAGTGCGTCCGACGTGGACGCCACCGGCGTGAACTATGATGACTCCGTCGGCGTCTATCTGGGGGAGGTTCCGCTCTATTACGACTTCAAGCTTCTTGATATCAATCGGGTGGAAACGCTGCTGGGGCCGCAGGGCACGCTCTACGGCCTCGGCACACTCGCCGGCGCGATCCGCTACATTCCAAATCGCCCCAACGTGGCCGATTTCGAAGCCGAGGCGCATGGCAGCTTCTATGGCAAGAGCCACGGCAGCAAGCCCGGCTATCAGGCGGACGCGGTCATCAATATCCCGATCGCCAGGGATCATATCGCCTTCCGGTCGGCCACGGGCTATTACTACGACCCCGGTTTCATCGACTATCCGCTGCTGCTTCAGGAACCTGGCGTGTCGCTGCCGCAGGCGGAGGGCTCGCCCCCCATCACCGACGACTTTTATGCGGCGAACCTGACGAGCCGCAAGGATCTGAATTTCGAGAAGACGTTCACGACGCGCAACCAGTTGCTGTTCTATGTCGATGATGACTTCTCCGCCACCGTTACCTACGCATTCCAGCGGACGAAGACCGATGGTGCCCAGTCCAACGGTGCCGGCGTCTTCGGGACGGGCAGGTATGAGAATGCCAGTCGCTATATCGAACCGGTGAACCGCCGCGCGCACCTGGTCAGCCTGGAAATCAACGCGAACGTGTTCGACATCGCCGATCTGGTGGCAACGACGGCCTATACCGACGTCAAGTCGGATTCACAGGGCGATAATACCGACCTGCTGCTCGATCTCGATTATGATTATGAAACCTTCCCCGCCTTCTCCAGCTGGAATGAAAACCACACCCGGCGCAAGCAGTACAATCAGGAAATCCGCCTCGTCTCCAGGCATGGCGGCCCGTTCAGCTGGGTGCTCGGGGGCTTCTACAACGAGAACCGTTACGCCAGCGATTATGCCGAGCATCTGCCGAATCACCCGTGGGTCGATGCTGAGACCAATCCCGAATATCTCGAATATGTGAGCTATACCCGCTCGAAGGTGACCGAGCAGGCCGTCTTCGGTGAAGGATCGTTCAAGATCACGCCCGACTGGCAGGTCACGGCCGGCGCGCGTTACTTCAAATATGCGTCCACCATCGCCGGAGCGCAGACGCTGCCGATTCTCGGCGACCCGCTCGATCCACGTGATCTGACGCCGCGCGGCGGCAATGCCGGCAAAAGCGGATGGGTCTGGAAGTTCAACAGTTCCTACAAGTTCAACGAAGACCTTATGGTCTACGCGACGTACAGCAAGGGCTATCGTATCGGTGGCCCCAACAGCGTTGCGCCGTGTCCCGATCCGTTGCCGAACGACCCGGATGGCGACGGCAAAAACAATACCCAGATCATCTGCGCCCTGGCGAACGAGATCCAGTACGGACCGGACAGCACCAAGAACATTGAGGTCGGCATTCGTGCGCAGCTTTTCGACCGTAAGCTGACTTTCAACTTCGACGTCTTCCAGGTCAAGTGGCAGGGGCTTCAGGTCGACTCGGCCACGTTGAACGGTATTGCCGGCATCACGGTGAACGGCGGCGGGGCCAAGTCCGAAGGTTTCGAATCGTCGTTCCAGTTGAGACCGCTTCCCAGGCTATCCATCCAGGGCACTTATTCCTACACCGACGCCAAGCTGACCGAGGACGTGCCTGGCATCATCCCGGTCAACGATCCCGCCGGCACCTATCCCAGCGATGCCATCACGATTGCAGCGCTTTCGGGCGATCGCCTGCCGGGTTCGGCAAAAAACAGTGGCAGCCTGGGTGCGACCTATACCATGCCACTGATGGATGGTTCTCTGATGGCTAACTGGACGGCGACTTATCGCGGAAGCATTGTCACGCGGCTGGGCTGGGATCGCGCCTATGGCGACAAGTTGCCCGGCTACGTGATGCACCGGGCATCGCTGACCTATGACATGGATCGCTACAGCATCAGCCTGTTTGCGAATAACATCTTCGACAAATACGCCGTCGTTTCCGTCGCGAACGATCGATCGCGCGTCGGCCTCAACGACGGTGTGCTGCTGCGCTATTATCAGCAGACGGTTGCGAACCCACGCACCTTCGGCATCGAGGGGCGCATCAAGTACTGATTGCGACGGGAAGGTCGAGGCGTTTTTCCGGAATGGGCGGCGCCTCGACCCTCGGACATCGGATCGTTGCGACGCCGTTGGTGAAGGCGTCCGCTATTCGACCGCGATGCCCCGCGCCTCCAGCCAGGCCCGTGCCGGCTCCAACGCCGCTTCGTGCGCGCGCCACTTCCCCACCGCATCGGCATTGATCGGCCGGCGTACCTGCGCCGCGCTGGGGGTCGCCACGGCGGCGCTATTCTTGTGGAACGACAGGCAGGCTTCGTCCCACTCCAGGCCACAATGCTCCAGCAGGCGCCGCGTCTGCCCTTCCTGGTCGGCGACCAGCGCTTCATAGGACAATTGCAGCACCCGGCCCGGCCAGAGGCTGTCCCACAGGGCCATCAGCCGGTCGAAGCGCGCATAGTAGCGCGCCGTGTCCATGAGATCGTAGGAATAGGCGTAATAGGCGGATTGGCTGGCGAACAGGTTCTTGTAGTTGCTCCACACCGTATCCATCGCCCCCCGGCGCAGGCAGACGATCCGGGCATTCGGCAATGCGCGCGCGATATGGCCGATATACAGGAAATTGGCCGGCAGCTTGTCCGTGAACCGCGCCTTGCCCCGGGGCCGGTGATGGTCCGCGCGCGCCAGGTAGGCGTCGCCGATCGCGGCGGGATCGATGCCGCCGCTCGCCGCGACCGTGGCCGGATCGATGACCACGCGGGATGGCGTGCCCGCCATCTGCTTGACCGCCAGCGGCATGGCCTGAAGCTCTCCCGCCGATCCGACATCGCGGTGCGAGGACAGGATGCGATCGACCAGGGTGGTGCCGGTACGGGGCATGCCCACCACGAATATCGGCGCGGGATCGGAATTGCCCGGCCCGGTCGCAAGGGCATTCGCGTTGCCGCCGAACAGCGCTTCGACCGCGTCGAATATCGCGGCATCCTGGCTGAAATCATAGCGGATCGCCTGCTTGTGTTCGGCATTGGCGGCGGACAGGTGCCGAAATGCATCGGCGGCATTCCCGATATCCTCCAGTTCCTTTGCCAGGGCATAACCGATGCGCAGCGCATCTTCGGGCCTGCGCGCCTTCGCCAGCGCGGCTTCGAGCCGGGGGACATGATTGGCCCGGGCCGTCTGGCGAGAGAGAATGGCGAGCGCATAGTGTGCGCGCGCATTGCCGGGGTCTTCGGCCAGGATCGTCTCATAATGCGCGCGCGCCTGGTCAACCCGGCCGGTAAAGCCGCTGGCGGCCGCCAGATTGTAGCGATAGTCCAGGTTGCCCGGGGCGGCTGCCACCGCCGCCGTGAACGGCACCACCGACGCCTCATGGTCTCCCAGCCGGGCCAGCACGCACCCGATGGTATCGAGTGTCAGCGCATCGCCAGGAGCCCGGGCCATCGCCAGCACCATTGCCTCACGCGCGGCATCGGCGGCTTCGCCGTCCCTGCGCAACAGGATGAGCAGCCTTGCCAACTGGGCCAGATGTTCCGCCCGTGGCCCACGTTCCACCGCGGCCTGGATCAGCGGAACCGCCCTGGCGATCTGGCCCGCTTCGGCCGCCGCCATGCCCAGCAGAAAGAAGCCCGCCGCCTGCTCCGGCTCGGCAAGGGCAAGCGCCTTGGCGGCAGCGACGGCGCCGGCCAGGTCACCGCGCTCGAGCGCCGCCCGCGCCTGTGCTTCCAGCGTCACGCGATAGCCCTGCCCGAGCCGGCATCGAATTCGCCTTCCCTGGAATTGATATCAAAAGATAAAGTAAGAGGCATCGAAGTCGCGTCCATCAACGTCCGAATCAAAATGGGTTCGATTCTCAAACGCGGCATCACGGATCAAAAATAGGGTCGATTCGCGCGTGGCTTTCCTACCGAATCATGCTTCTGATGTCATTACCGAGCCAAGGTGGCCACGGCAGGGATCGGGGACGCCGCAATTGATGCCCGGAAGGGAAGGAAGATGCGTCAGCCCGCCCGCCTCATGTAAGCAGTTGCCGGCGCTGGGCCTCCCGCCCAAGCCGGAGCCGGCGCGAGCGGCGCTGCTGCCAGGATCGGGGCCAGCGCAAGGAACAGAGCTTGTCACTTCGGCGCGCGCATCGCCCCGCTCACTTCGCCGGCCCTTCGAGCATCGGGTATGCGATACCGAGCTGATCGAGGTACGTGCCGTACTTGGCGGGGTTGTAGTAGTACTTCTCCATCAGCGGGCGGTAGAGCGCCATGGCGCGCTCGTTGAGCCAGATCGCGGGCACGTCCTTGTCGGTCAGGACCGGGTCGTACTTCGCGGTCTTGAGCTGGACGTCGTTGAAGTAGGTCTTTGCATCGGTGATGAGCTGCGGCGTGGTTACCAGGTCGAGCACGGTCATCGCCACGGCCTTGGCACCGGCTTCCACGCCCTTGTGCGCGATCGGCGTCGCCATCGCGATGGCCGAGGTCGAGTTGTGGCCGATCATGTTGGGGATGTTGGAGGGAAAGCGGATCGTGATCGTGGGGACCGCCCACATGATGTCGCCGATGTCGTCCGAGCCGCCGCCGGTCGAGGGCTTGCGGTTCTCCGGGGTCGAGAGTTCGGTCACTTCGTCCTTCAGCGGCTCGATCTTGCGCTCGTTGAAGGTTTGCGCGGCTTTGGCGAAGGCTTGGTCGGCCGCACTCCACTTGGGCATGCCGACGGCCTTGATGTTGGCGTAGGCAGCCTCGGCCAGCGGCTTGTTGCCAAAATTGGGTGCGGCATAGCCCAGAGTGCGCTGGGTCATCGTGGTGCCGGTGGCGAGTGCCGCCGCCCTGGCGATGTCGTTGCCGACTTCGTAGAGCTTGCGGATATCGTCGAAGGTGCGCTCGCGGAAGAAGTACCAGATGCTCGCCTTGTCCGGCACGACGTTGGGCTGCCCGCCGCCATTGGTGACGATCATATGCGAACGCTGGGTCAATGGCAGGTGCTCGCGTCGGAAGTTCCACGCAACGTCCATGAGCTCGACGGCGTCGAGCGCGCTGCGTCCTTCCCAGGGCATGCCGGCCGAGTGCGCGGTCTTGCCGTTGAAGGTGTATTCGACCGAGATCATGCCGTTGTTGCCCATCTCCCCGTAGCCGGTGGAGAAATCGGAGCCGACGTGCGTGAAGATCGAGGCGTCGACGTCCTTGAACAGCCCGGCGCGCACGTAATAGGCCTTGGTCGCGAGCAGTTCCTCGGCGACGCCGGGCCATAGCATCAGGCGCCCCTCCAGGCCGTGCTTGCTCATCACTTTCTTGGTCGCGATCGCCGCCGCCACCATCAGCGGCATGCCCGAGTTATGGCCCTCGCCATGCCCCGGCGCGCCTTCGATCATCGGTTTGAGATAAGGAACGCCCGGCATCTGCGAGACGCCGAGCACGTCGTCGATATCGCTGCCCAGCGCGATCTTGGGCCCGCCCTTGCCCCAGGTCGCGGTAAAGGCGGTGGGGATGCCGGCCACGCCCCGGGTCACGGTGAACCCGTTCTTCTCGAGGATGCCGGTCAGATACGCCGATGTCTTGAACTCCTGGAACCCGGGCTCGGCGTAACTGAAGATCTGGTCGACCATGACCTGGATCTGTTTGCGCTGCGCCTCGATCTCGGCGGCAACTTCGTCCTTGAGCGCTTGCGGAGCCTCCGCATGGGCCGGCGGGGCTGCGAGGGGACCGAAGAGGGCGACGAAGCCCAGCGCCGCAGCGCGCGTGGCGCGGATGAACGTTCTCATGATGCTGGAGCTCCTCTCTTGTCGTCTTAGAATTCGACTTTTGCCGACACGCGGAATGTGCGGCCGACGACGTCGAAACGACCGCGATTGGTCTGGGCGTAGGCGGGTACGTTGTTGCCGTCCGGTCCGTTGCCCACCAGTACCGGGTCCTTGTTGAGCAAGTTGGTGGCGATGAAGGTCAGATGCCCGGTCCCGCCCATCGACGGGAACTTGAAGTCGATCGAGGCATCGAAGTAGGTGGCGCCGTTGATGTGGTTGTCGTTGATCGTGCGGTACTGGTTCGTGCTGGCGGGACAGTCTGCGTTGCACTCGATCCAGTCGTTGCCGTAGACACCGTCGGTGAAGCCGCGCGCCACCAGGTTGAAGGTTACGGGATCGACCTCATAGAAGGCGCTCAGGCGGTAAACCCAGTTGGGCGAAGCATAAGTGCTGTTGGTCAGGACCCCCGCATAATCGATCGGGAAGCTGATGCCATCGTCGATCACGTTTTCGATGTAGTGCGTGGCCTGTCCGTGCAGCCGCAGGGTGCCGGGGCCGACCTGTGCGGTGTAGCTCGCCTCGATGTCGAAGCCGCGCGTCTTCTGGGTGGAGAAGTTGATCGGCGTCAGGTCGATCGTGCTGAGCGCACCGCCCACGAAGTGAATATTGGAACAGTACTCCGCAATGCCCTGATCGTAACACAAGTCCACGGTCTGCTGGGCGGTGATCGAGCCGATCGCGTCCTGGATCTTGATCTCGTAGTAATCGAGCGAGGCGCTGAAGCCCGGCAGGAACGACGGGGTCAAGACGGCGCCGAGCGTCCAGCCGTCCGCCGCCTCGGGCTTCAGGTCGGGGTTGCCGAAGGCGTTCTGCACGAATTGCTGTGAACCGGTCACGGGTGCGGCGGCACCGGCCGGGATGATGACCGAGTTCGTGCGCGCGGTTCCGGCGGCGAACAGTTCCTCCAGGTTGGGCGCGCGGATGTCGTGGCTGATATTGCCGCGCAGGCGCACGTCCTCGATCACTTGCCAGGTCGCGCCTACTTTCCAGGTGCCCACCCAGCCCGAGGTCGAATAGTGCGTGCCGCGTGCCGCCGCGTTCAGGTTCATCCCGTCGATCACCGGGATGTCGACTTCGAGAAAGCCCTCGTAGACGTCATACTTGCCCTGGTTCACGCGGTAGTTACCGTAGAGCCAGCCCGAATTGTGGAGCGGGTCCACCTCGCCATCGATCTGCTCGCGCCGCCATTCGACGCCGGTGGCAAAGGCGATATCGCCGGCCGGGAGCGCGAAGGCGCTGCCTGAAATGCTGGCGGCGGCGACGTCTTGCTTGAGGGTCTGGCGGCGCAGCGGCTGGAAGCCGTCGTAGAAGATGTAGTCGAGCGCCTCCTGCGAAGGCCCGTCCGTGCCGAGGCGGTCGATCGGTACGCAGCCGTTGGTCGGATCGGTGAGCGTGGAACGGCACACGATGCTGCCGTCGCTCGCGAAGACGGCGTCCTGCGCCAAGGCCATGCGCGCGTTGTACCAGGTGTTGGTCAGTTCCTCGCGCGTCTTGGTCACGCCCTTCTGGTAGTAGGCGTCCCAGGTCATCGGCTTGCCGAACAGGTCGAGGCTGCCCTTGGCCCCGCCGACGAAGCGGTAGACCTCGCGCTTGTTGTCGCTGCCCGGGATCGGGAAGCCGGCGTTGGCGGTGCCGATGGTGATCGAGGACAAGCCTTGCGCGGCCATCTGTGCGGCGACCGCCGGATACTGGCTCAGCAGATAGGCATTGTCCGCGCGGATCGTGACGCCCGTGCTCGGCGTCTGCTGGTAGGAACTCGCGCTCACCGAGCGGTTGTAGGAGAACTGGCCAAAGATCTCGATGCCGGGCGTCACGTCGAAGCCCACGCGCTGGAACAGGCTCAGCCGCTCGTCGAGCGGGACGAGGGTGTTGGTGCCCTCGTGACCGGCAAGCGTCGTTTGCCAGTCGCCGCCGATCATCCAGGGGTTGCCGGTGGCCGTGGAGCCGTAAGTCAGTTGCCCCGTCTCGCCTTCGCCCAGGAAGTAGGTGCCCTTCAAGGCGCCGCTGGTGACCAGGCCGCCCGCCGTGTGGTCGGACGGGCCCACGCCGCTGCCGACGAGGCGCGAAGGTTGCCCGTTAGTGCTGCTGTAGGCCGGATTGTTGATCTGGAAGTAGCCACTGTCGTTCCAGTCGCGGTCGATGCCCTCCTCGCGATCCTGATGGAACCATGAAAGGCTGGTCAGCAGGTGCAGGCGATCGTCGAGCAGCGAGAATCCGGCGGTTCCGGCCAGTCGGTAGTTCGCGGCGTCGCCATAAGTCGAGATGCCGGTGTCGGCGGAGAGCTTCACCCCCTGATAATCTGTGTTGAGGATGAAATTGACGACGCCGCCCACCGCGTCCGATCCGTAGGCGGCTGAAGCACCGCCGGTGATTACCTCCACCCGTTTCACCAGATCCTGCGGGATGGTGTTGATGTCGACCGTGCCGCCCACGGTCGAGGCGACCGAACGCTGGCCGTCGACCAGGACCAGCGTGCGAGCCACGCCGAGACCGCGCAAGCCGATCGAGTTGATGCCGGCGCCGGCGTTGGAAAGCCCGCCCGACGACGTGCCGGACGTGCCGCTACCGGCAATCGCAGGCAACTGGTTGACGAAATCGGAGATGTTGACCGGGGCTTGCGCGGCGATGTCGGCCTCGCCCAGGACCGCCACGGGCGTGGGTGCGTTGTAGCCGTCGCGCACAATGCGTGAGCCGGTGACGACGACCTCGCCCATCGGCTCGTCGGCGATGTCCGCCGCATCCTGGGGCCGGGGCGCGTCCTGAGCAATGGCCGGCTCGATTGCCAGCAATGGCGCGGCAGTCGCCAAAAGTAGCAGGCGAACCGCTGTTCCCCTCGAACCGCGAGGCGGGGTCGGCGCAGGGTCCGTGTATATGTCGGTGCGCATCGCGAAAACTCCTTCGGCTGAACCTTTTCCGCCGCAGGCATCCCGTCCCTTTGAGATGGCAAGGCTCGGGCCCGTTCGCCCCGGCACGGCGCCGGGCACGAAGTTCGATCCGCAGATTGCAGACTTGTCGATCCCCGCTCCGCTCACGGCGAAGCCTTATCCTTCCGTAACGGCCCTTGGTGTTCTGGCCCCGTCGGTGCCGCTGCGGACGTTTGCGATCTTAGCGGGAAGCCGGCGGGCGATCCCATGAAAGATGGCAAGAAGAGGTCACGAAAATAGCGGAATCCACCATACATCCTGTTCCTTGTGCAGGATTTCTGCGTCCCGTCTGCGAGCTACGCACTTTATCGCTGAGCACCGCCGCACCGATTCGGGAATGCGGTGCAGCATGCCGGAGCGACGTTGAAGCTCTTTGCCGTAAAGGCACGGATGTGGGGAAATCCTGCGTCGAATACGCCGAACGAGCAGGAATGCATCAACGGGAGGCATTCGGCGGGGGATAAGTTCGGGGATGCTGCGCCGCGTTTTCTGTTAGCTTCCCGCGTCGCGACAGGGCAGGCCCGCCCCTGCGGGCAGACCGGCGCCGAGCGGCCGTGCCCGGGCGCCCGGCGCGCCGGACAGTCAGCCAGGAGGAACACTTCCGATGCTCATCTTCATGTCTATTCCGGCGCGTGCAGGGCGTCTGTCGAAGCGTCTGCTTCTTGCCGTCTCGGCACTTGCCCTGCTGCCGGCGACGGCCGGGCTCGCCGCGCCGGTACGCGTGGCCGCTTCACCCGACGGCGCGCTGCTGCCAGTCGAGACGGACGCCGAGAACGGCAGAGTTCTGCTGGTCCTGCCCGCGCCCGACGCGCAGGGCATTTCCGGACGCTTCCTGTTCACCCAGGCGATCAAGACCGGGCTCGGTTCGGCATCCGTGCGCATAGACCGGGGCATGCAGGGGGAAACAAAGGTGCTCGCCTTCCGGCGCCTGGGCGGCAAGATCGCCGTCGTGTTCGAAAATCCCCGTTACCGCGCGCGCGGCAATTCGAACGTGCAGAGGGGAGCGCAGGCGAGCTTTCCGTTCAGTACCGTGGCCATGCTCGATATCGTCGGCGATTCCACCACCATCGGTCCGGTCAAGGTTGATTTCACGCCGCTGCTCATGACCGATGCCATGGACCTGGCTGGGGCGATCGGCGCCGCGGCCAAGGGGTACAAGCTCTCCGAAAGGCTCAGTGCCGTTGATACGGGTTCGATCAAGGTCTTCCCCCGGAACATCGAGTTGGAAACGGTGCAGACCTTTGCAGCCGACTCCGCGGGGCCCGAACTCGACATTCTGGCGCCCGAGGGACGCGCGGTCAGCTTCACGGTTCATTCCTCGCTGGTCGCGCTGCCCGAGCCCGGCTTCGTCCCCCGCCGCTTCGACATCCGCTCGGGTTCCCATGCCACGCAGGTCTATGACTTCGGCACGCCGCTTGGCTCGCCGATGCTGGTCGAATACGCCAACCGTTTCCGCCTGGAAAAGACGGACCCCGCCGCCGCCCGCTCGCCGGTAAAGAAGCCGATCGTCTTCTACATCGACAGCGCCGCTCCCGAGCCCATCCGCACCGCGCTGGCCGACGGCGTGCGCTGGTGGGCCGATGCCTTCGATGCCGCGGGGTTCATCGATGCGTTCAAGGTGGACATCCTGCCGCCTGGCGTCGATCCGCAGGATGTGCGCTACAACGTGGTCAACTGGACGGACCGCCAGAACCGGAGCTGGTCCTACGGCGGCGGCGTCATCGATCCGCGCACCGGCGAGATCATCAAGGGCAACGTGGTGCTCGGCGCGCTGCGTGTGCGGCAGGACATCACCATCTTCGAAGGGTTGGTCGGAACGGCGCAGAACGGCAGCGGCGGGCCGAACGATCCGGTTCGCGCGGCACTGGCCCGCATCAGCCAGCTCGGCGCGCACGAGGTGGGGCATTCGATCGGCTTCGTCCACAACTTCATGGCCAGCCTTCAGGACCGCGCATCGGTGATGGACTACCCAGGGCCGAAGGTCGGCATCGTCGACGGCCGGCTGGACTTGAGCGAGGCCTATGCGTCCGGCATCGGCAAGTGGGACAAGTTCACCGTCGACTGGCTCTACGGCCAGCCCGCACCCGGAGTGGATCCGGACGCCGATGCAGCGGCGAAGGCCGATGCGGCGCACAAGGCCGGCCTGATCTACGGCACGGACATCGACGGCCGCGCATCGGACCTGGCCGTGCCGGGGATCAACATGTGGACCGAGGGGCAGGATACCCCCGCCGATCTCGCCCACACCCTGGCGGTCCGCCGCATCGCCTTGGAGACCTTCGGGCCGCGCGTGCTGCTGGCGGGGGATCCGCTTGCGAACCTGCGCCGCAAATTCGTGCCGATCTGGCTGTTCCACCGCTATTCGATCGACGCTACCGGCAAGCTGGTGGGCGGTGTGCGCTACGACTATGCCGTGGCGGGCGACGGCCGGCCGGCGCCGAGCCCGGTGCCGGCGCAGGAGCAGGTCGCCGCCATCGACGCACTGGTCGCGACGCTCTCCGAACGCGAGCTGACCGTGCCGGCCGGGCTGTCGATGATACTGTCGAGCGGCACGAGCGCGCGCGCCGACGCGGAGGCCGTGCCGGAAGTGCTGGCTAGCGCCGGTTCGGCCGTGTTCGATCCGCTGGTGGCGACCCAGGTCGCTGCTCAGGTCAGCCTCGACAGCCTGCTCGCACCCGCGCGCCTGAAGCGCCTGCACATCCAGCACGGCTACGACCCCGCGCAGCCCGGCGTCATGACGATGCTGGACAAACTGAGGCCGGTAATCGGCGCGCACGACCGTCCTGTCGCGCGGCGGATAGCGCAGACCACGCTGCTGGCGATCGCGTCTGCCTCCCGCGATCCGGAGACCCCTGCCGACATTGCCGCAGTGCTCGACGGTTTCCTCAAGGAGATTGCAAGCGCCTTCGCCAAGGCGCAGCGAAATTCCGAAGAAGGGCGAAATTCCGAAGAAGCGTTGTGGCAGGTATCGATGGCGAGCACCCTTTCCGATCCCGCGCGTCTGGAAGCGGAAATCGACAAGAAGCACCGCCCGCCGCCCGACATTCCGGCGGGCATGCCGATAGGCGATACCGGATGGTTCGACGACGTATTGACGGAGTGATCGCACCATCCGGTCCTTTCGTTTGAAATTGCAAAAACTTTCGGCACTATTGGTTTGGAAAACCAAACAGGGGACGCAAAGCACATGGACATGCCCTCCGGCAGATCGACCTGGCTCGATCCGGCACGAAGCCGTGCCGTCCAGCATGAGCTCGACGAAACCGACTTTCGCCTGATGCGGGCACTCGTCACCGAAGGGCGGGCGTCGGACGTATGGCTCGGAGAAAACGTGCATCTGTCGAGCACGGCCGTGGCGCGACGGCGCAAGATCCTGGAGGAGACCGGCTACATTACGCACTATTCGGCGAACCTCGACGTGCGGTCGCTTGGGTACGGCACGCTCGTCATGGTTTCGATCGAGCTGGTGTCCCAGGCAGAAAAAGTCCTGCAGGATTTCGAACGCGCCGTGCTGCAGAGCCCCTCGATGCGTTTCTGCGCCTTCGTCACTGGCGACACCGACTTCCTGATGATCCTGAATGTCCAGTCGCTGGAGGACTACGACATGATCTACCGCAAGGAGCTCTCGGTCCTGCCGCATGTCGCACGCATCCGCAGCAGTTTCGTGCTGCGCGAAGTGGCGAACCGCCAGATCGCCCCGGCGATCCTGCAAGCGCGGCGTTGACCATCCTCGATGATCGAACTTGCCGCGTTTTGATTACCTATCGGCTCCTGGTGTGGTTTCAGCATTCCACCACGTTGACCGCCAGGCCGCCGAGACTCGTTTCCTTGTAGCGGCTGTGCATGTCCTCACCGGTCTGGCGCATGGTCTCGATCACGGCGTCCAGGCTGACCAGGTGGCGGCCGTCGCCCTGAAGCGCCAGATAGGCGGCGTTGATCGCCTTGACCGCGCCCATCGTGTTGCGCTCGATGCAGGGGATCTGGACGAGGCCGCCGATCGGGTCGCAGGTCAATCCCAAATTGTGCTCCATGCCGATTTCGGCGGCGTTCTCGATCTGGGCGTTGGTGCCGCCGAGCACCGCGGCGAGCCCCGCCGCCGCCATCGAGCACGCCACCCCCACTTCCCCCTGGCAGCCCATCTCGGCCGCCGAGATCGACGCGCGCTTCTTGTAAAGGAAGCCTATCGCGGACGCGGTGAGCAGGAAGGTCCGCACGCCCTGCGCATCGGCGCCGGGGATGAAATCTCGGTAATAGCGGATTACCGCCGGGACGACCCCGGCGGCACCATTGGTCGGAGCGGTCACTACCCGGCCGCCAGCGGCATTTTCCTCGTTCACCGCGAGCGCGAACAAGCTGACCCATTCGAACACCCTGGCGAACTGCTGCTCGGGCGGCTGCGCGCGTAACCGCGCATGGATCACCTTGGCCCGGCGCCGCACCTTGAGCCCGCCGGGCAGCAGCCCTTCCTCGCGCATGCCGCGCTCGATCGAGGCGTTCATTACCTCGGCGATTCGATCGAGCAATGCGTCGGACTCGGCGGCGGACCGCCACGCTGTCTCGTTGCGCGCCACGATCGCGGCGATCGACAGGCCGGTCTCCTCGCCGACCTTGAGCATCTCGGCCCCCGACGAGAAGGGATGTGGCTGCACGATATTGTGGCCGAGCCTGCCTGCCCGCGCGCCCACCGCGACGATCGCGCCGCCGCCGATCGAATGATATTCCTGCGCGATCGGCTCGCCATCCGCTAACCTCGCCGTGAAGCGGATCGCGTTCGAATGGCCCTCGAGGAATTCGCCCTTGCGGAACAGCAGATCCACCTCGGGATCGAAAGCCACCGGACCGGCCGGTGTGTCGATCCGCCGCGTGGCGGAAATCTCGGCAACAATCCCGGCGATCAGGGCTGGATCAACCGCCTCGGGCGTCTCGCCGGCCAGCCCGAGCAGGATCGCGCGATCGGTGGCGTGGCCATGGCCGGTCAGCGCGAGCGAGCCGAACAGTTCGACCCGGATATGCGTCGGCGTGCGTCCCGTCCTGGCGACAACGTGGGCAAAGGCATGGGCCGCGCGCATCGGGCCGACCGTGTGCGAACTCGACGGGCCAATTCCGATCGTGAACAGATCGGCGATGCTGATCGCGAGGCTGCTGTCGATACGCGATCGGGTGCGCGGACGGGTGTCGGTTCCTGGATCAATGGGCATCGGCACTCAGTTCCACTTCCCCCGAACACTCAGTCCGCCTGTTGTCGCCTCAACTGATTTACAGCCGCTTCAAGCTGCGCGTCGCCGCCCGAGAGGCTTTCGCCGACGGGTTGTTCCACGGTTATGTCGACCGGACGCGGCGCCATCTCCATGTCGTTACCCTCGACATCCTGAATCCGGGTGTGCGGCACGCGCAGGACCGATCCGTCCACGAGCGTAACGTTGCTGGTGAAGATGATCCATCCCGCCGTCGGCTGGCCCACGACCTTGCCGAGCTTCAGCCGGCGATAACCCTCGGTGAAATCCTCCGCATCCGACAGCGAGGCTTCGTTCGTCACCAACACCGTGGGCAGGCCCAGCGCCCGTTGTCCGAGCCGCTGGCGGGCGGGCATGGCGAACAGGCCGCGCGGCGTCATCATCAGGTAATTGCGCCGCTCCAGCATATCGAGGGCATAGCCGTTCGCGAAGCCGCCCAGATTGTTGCGGATATCGAAAACAATGCCTTGCTTGGCTTGATTGTCCGAATCCATGTCGAGATAGAGCTGTGGGAGCGCATCGTCCCACATATTGTACATGTGAACATAGCCGAGCGTGCCGCTCGAAAGCCGGTCCACCAGGGCACGCCGCTGCTCGACCCATTCGCGGTATCGCAGGCCGGCAGCTGTCGCGGCCGATATCGGCCGGACAGGCAGGGACCGCCGACCGGAAGGCGCGGAAATGCCCAGCATCACCTGGCTCCCGACCTTGTATTCCAGCAGTGCGTCGATGTTGCTGTGCTCATTGAGCGCCACGCCATCGATGCTGACCAGCCTGTCGCCCACCCTGATGCGATCCTGCAGCGCCGCCGGGCCGAGCGGGACGATCGCGGAAATGACCAGACCCTTGCCCGATGCATGGGCCGCCGGATCGAAACGAAGCCCAAGGTCGCCCACTCGCCCCCGGGGAACGGATCCGTAGCCGCGTTCCGGAGAGGCGATGCCGGAATGCGAGATGTTGAGTTCGCCGATCATCAGTCCGATGATCCTGCGGAGATCGTCGGGTGTCGCAGCGGCCGAGACATAGGGCTGGAAGCGCTGGCGCAGCGCCGTCCAGTCCTTGCCGCCGAAGTTCGGATCGAAAAGATGGCGGTCGAGCGTCAGCCACGCCTCGTCGAACACTGCCTGCCGTTCCGCCGCGAAGTCGATGTCCATCTCCGCAGTGATGGTGATCGGCTTGGCGTCGGGCGTCGCGACAGGAGTCGCAATCGGCACGCCGCCGTCGAGATAGAACAGGATCTTGCCATCGGGTGACAAGCCGAACGCGTTTTTTTGCCGGTCGGTCGATGTGATCTGCACGGGGACCGGCCTGTCCTTCGCCAGTTCGTCCAGAGAATAGCTGTAGAAATTCTGCCGGCCGGCCTCTCGCGCCCGGAAAACCAGGGTCTTGCCATCTTGGCTTATCAACGGCGCATCGGCGTCAAGGCCGATGGGAAGCGAATTCGCCCGCAGCCTGATGCCGTTCCAATCGATCCTGACGTCGCGCGGTGCGGACTTTGCCTGGGCGGATGGCGATGGGGATCGATCGGGCTGTCCTTTATTCTTGGCCGTTTCCTGGTTGGCGTCGTCGTCCAGCGGGATTTCGCTGGCGAAGAGCTCCGCCAGCTTGTCTTCGCGAAACCTGGGGAGCTGCGGCAACAGATCGATACGGAAGATCCGGGAATTTTCCGTCCTTTGCGCGCTGTCGAACAGAATGTAGCGGCCATCGGGAGCCCAGGTGATCTGTCCCATCTCGCCATTGGCCAAGAAGCTTGCCTGCCGCGCGGGGCCTCCTCCTGCCGGTGCGATGAAGACGTTGGTGAAGGAACGGGCATCGACGACGGGAAAGGCGATATGCTGGCTGTCGGGCGACCAGACGGGAGCCGGACCGCCAAATCCGGTGCCGAGCGGCCCCGCGTAGAGTTTGCGACTGGCGGGAGCGCGGCCCTGATGCGGCAGCGAGGTGACGTGGAGTTCCTTCTCGTCGAGCACGTAGCTCGCCGATCGGCCATCGGGCGCATAGGCGGGGGAGGAGGCGATGCCCTCGTGCGTGAGCAGCACTTCCTCGCCGGTTATGGCGTCCGCCTCGGCCAGCAGGACATCCAGGCCGCGCGGCGTAACGTAAAGCAGGTGCCGGGAATCGGGCGACCAGACGACGCCATCCTCCGCGCCAGGGCTGTGCGTCAGCCTTTTCGCCGGGCCGCCGTCCGTCGCCGGCGCCACGAAGATCTCGCCATGTCCGATCAGTGCCAGCTTCTTGCCGTCGGGCGAAAGCGCCAGTGACGAATAATTGCTCAGCACTTCATGCCGAACGCCGACTTGCGCGGGTGCGCCGCGCAAGCTGATCGGCACCGGCGTGGCGGCGTTGGTGGCAAGGTCCAGCTTCCACACCGCCATGTCACGCTCGAACAAGGCGGTCTTCCCGTCCATCGAAAGACGCGGGAAAAGCAGCCTGCCATTGGTGAACCGCGTCAGTTGCCGGGGTTGCGCGCCCGGCGCCGCATCCATGCGCCACAGATTTTCCACGCCGCCCGCGTCGCTCATGAAGATGAAATCGCGGCCGTCCGGCAACCAGGCCGGCCAGGCGTTTTTCGCGCCCTGGGCCAGTAGCTTGCGATAGGACTTGGCGCCATCCGTGGTTTCGAGCCAGATTTCGCTCTGGTCGATATGCGAATGGCCGTTGCGCCACCATTGCGTGCTGCTGATCCCGCGCGCGACGAGCAGCATCGACCTGCCGTCGGGTGCGGGCGCGCCCTGGTATTCGGGCAGGTAGACTTCATCGCTCACCGGCATCGGCGTTCCGCCGCTTGCCGAAACACGAAAGATATCGGTGGGCCGGCCCGTTTCCCCGGCGGTCGAGGAAAAATAGATCCATCGACCGTCGGCCGACCAGCCGTCCAGCTCCTCGTCCGCCTCCGCCCATGTGATTCTGGTGATCTTGCGGCTCTGAAGATCGAGGACATGGATATTCGGATTGCCGCCGCGCGTGGATGTGAAGGCGATCTTGCGTCCGTCCGGAGAATATAGCGGCTGGGCTTCCGTGGCCGGATCGGACAGCAGAAGGCGGGCGGTGCCGCCTTCGGCCGGAACTTCCCAGATATCGCCGCCCGAGATGAAGGCGATCACCTTGCCGTCCGGCGAAAGGGAAGGCTGGCTCAACATCGGTCGTGGCAAATCTCCCGGCTGGGCGCTTGCGCGCGCAAGCGCCAGGAAACCGATGATGCAGGAGAAGAACCAGGCCCTTTTTCGCATGTGCAACCCATCCTTGTGCGCCGCAATATAGACGATATAAAGTCGGCATTTGGGAATGGAAATGTGCGTGCGGCCAGCGCGACATCGGGGGATTATCGCGATCGCCCGATGTGTGCCGGTGTCCGCCTTCGCGGGGGAAGCAGTTGCGGCAAATCGTGCCAGGAGTTCGCGCGCGGTCGGCGTCGGCTAGCGTCGATGTGGACCTTGACGCGCTTTATCGCGACAATATCGTGTTGCTGGTGCGGATGCTGGAACTGAAGCTGGGCGTTCCGGAGGAGGCGAAGGACATAGCGCATGAAGCCTTTGCACGGCTGGCACGCCAGTCGCAGCACCAGGATATCGGCAATATCAGGTCCTACCTGTTCAGTATCGCATCCAATCTCGCCACGGACCGGCTGCGCCAGCGCCATCGGCGTCGCGAAGCGGATCGACTCGATCCCGTGGAAATCGACTATCCAACGGACGAACCCGATGTGGAGCGCCACCTGCTCGCTCGTGAAGCGGTGGCGCGTATCCTGATCCTGCTCGACGAGCTTACGCCGCGCTGCCGCCACGCCTTTATCCAGCATCGCCTGGAGGCGCGGCGTTACGAGGATATCGCCGCCGAGATGGGCCTCACCGAAAGCATGGTGCGCAAATATGTGTTGACCGCCATGCGCCATTGTCTGAGCCGCATGTCGGAAGAGGATATGAAAGTGGCGTATGACGGCTGATCGCATTCCCAACAGGCGTGGCCGAAACGTCTTTGATACCAAGCAGTCTACGGGGCGGCAGGAAAGGCGTGTCTTGAGGAAGTCCAGCTGCAGCGGTGCGCGGATCAGCCATGGCCGATAAGATCGCGGCGGCTGCGCCCCTGCATGAGGATCCGCTGGCCGAAGAAGCGCTGGCGCTGATTTCCGCACTGCATGTGAGCGATGACCCGCTATCGGCCATGGAGGCCATCGCCCGCTGGGAGGAGCGGTCCGACCATCATCGCGCGGTCATGGCGCATATGCAAAGGGGGTGGCAGGCACTCGGCAATATCGACGCAAATGACGTCCGGCTCGGCGAGACTGGCCTGGACGACGAGGCACCGCCATCGGGCGTCCGGCCGCCGATCGCCGGTGGACTTTGGCGCCTGCGGCCGCTCGCGCTGACCGGCCTGGTCGTGGTGCTGGCCGCCGGCGCCATGGCCATGCTGACGTTCGGGGCGAAGACGAGCGCCCCGCAGGTCTTTGCCACCGCGCATGGCGAAACCCGCACGATCCGGCTCGCTGATGGTTCGCAGGTCACCTTGGGCGCCGAGAGTGCCGTGACGGTGGCGATGGAGGGCTCGTCGCGAAGTGTCACGCTCAACCGCGGCGAGGCCCTGTTCGATGTCGTTCATGACGAAAGCAAGCCTTTCGAGGTGCATGTCGCCGGCATGATCGCCCGCGACGTGGGAACGACGTTCGCCATCATTCGAAGGGGCGATGCGGCGGTCGTGACTGTCGCCGAGGGCGTGGTCGCGGCCAGCGACGGGCGCGCGGAGACGAGGCTGGAGGCGGGGGACCGCGTCGCCTATTCTTCGCAGGGCGGCTTTGGACCGGTCGCGGCGATCGACGGGACGATGGCGCTCGCCGTTCGCAACGGGCAGCTGCGCTATTATCGGGATAGCCTGGCCGACGTCGTCGCAGACGCAAATCGCTACGGACGCCAACGTATCCGCATTGTCGACGAGCGGGCGAGGGGGTTGCACTACAGCGGCACCCTGCGCACCGATTCCATTGACGAATGGGCTGGCGCGCTGCCCTATGCCTTTCCGGTCACCGTGCGTGTGCAACCGAACGAGATAGTCATATCCTCGGCCCCAGGTAAGCGGAGCGAGGCGTCCTTCCCGCCTGAGACCCCGTAGATGTTGCGCCTGGCTTCGCGATCTCTGCTCGCGCTGGCCTTTGGCGTCGGAATGGCGACAGTGGCGCAGGCCCGCCCCGCGACGCCCGCCCCGGCCAGCCGGGACCAGCAGGCGCAGCGCTTCGATATCCCGGCCCAGCCCCTCGATCTCGCGCTGACCGCCTGGTCCCAGCAGACAGGCATCCAACTCGTCAAGGCGGCGGACCTGCGCGGACTGCGCAGCCGAACGGTGCGCGGTACGATGTCTCCCGCTTCCGCTCTGAAGCGGCTGCTCAAGGACAGCGGGTATGAAGCCCGTTTCGTCGGCATCAACACCGTGGCGATCCGGAGGCGTGCCGCCGATACGCCGCTCGTCCCTCGCCGTCCGTCGCCAACCTCGTCGCCCGAAAGCGGGGGGCATGACCTGATCGTTACCGGCAGCCGCCTTGCTGCCATGGAAAGCCGCGCGATCATGCCCGTGCGCCGGCTGACCCGCAGCGCGATCGCCGCGAGCGGTGAGCAGGATTTGTCCCGTGTCCTGCTCTTGATGGGTGCTATCCAACCCGGGTTCGGATTGCAGAATACGGAAAACCAGACTTCCGGCGGTGCGGGGCTCAGCCAGGCCGACCTGCGCGGCCTCGGCGCGGCCCGCACGCTCGTGCTGGTGAACGGGCAGCGACAAGTCGGCAGCCGGCGGGGGCTTTCCGTCGTCGATCTCAATACCATTCCGCCAGGGCTGGTAGACCGCGTCGAAGTCGTGACCGGCGGTTCGTCCGCCGTCTATGGGGCGGATGCCGTCGCGGGCGTCATCAACATCATCCTGCGCGACCATGTGGACGGCATCGAGCTTTCGGCCGGCGGCGGCATCGCGGAGCGCGGCTATGGTGCTTCCTACAATCTTTCGTTTCTCGCCGGCACGGCGCTTGCCGACGATCGTCTGCACCTGACCCTCGGCCTGTCCTACGACCGGCTCTCGGGGGTCGATGCCACAAGCCTGGGCCGGGCCAGCACCGGCCTTGACCTCGTTTACGCCAGCGATGAACCGGATGCGCCGCTCCTTACCCGTCCTGGCGTCCGCTTTGGGCCGTTCGACAAGGCGGGCAGCTTCGAGCTCGGCGGGCGGCGATATGTCTTCCTTGCCGACGGCTCCGGGGTGCGGCCCTATGACAGTGGTACGGCCGGGACGAGGGGCGGCGTCCAGCTCGGCGGGGACGGGCTTGACGTTTCGGCCTACGACCAGCTTCGCATCCCCCTGTCGCGCGCCGTGGGAACGATCCTGGGCAAGGCGGAAATCGGCGCGGGCAACGTCCTTTCCGCGTCACTGCGCGTGGCCGACAGCCGCACCCGGTCCTCCTGGCAACCGGTGATCGATCCGATCGGTGGCCCCGGAATCCCCATCGCGATCGACAACCCCTATCTCCCTACCTCGACGGTGGACATGATGCGGGCGGCGGGTGTCGACCGCATCTGGGTGGCCAAGGTGCTGGACGGGCTGGGCCGTGTCGGATCGATCAACCGACGGCTGATGATCCAGGGACAAGCCGATCTCACCGGGCCGCTCGGCGTGAACTGGCGCTATGCGCTTGGCGGAGGCTGGGGTCGCACCGAGGACCGGGTCACCACGATCAATGTCCGTGACAATGTTCGTTTCCTGCAAGCCATCGATGCCGTGCGTGATGCCGCCACGGGAGCGATCGTCTGCCGGAACGGACGCGCGGAAGGCTGTGAGCCACTGAACATTCTGGGCGATCAACCGTTCGACCCCACCGCTCGCGCCTGGGTGAGCATCACCCCGAAAGCGCGTGAAACGCTTATGCAGATGGTTCTTCGCGGCAATGTGAGCGGAAATCCGGCTCACCTTGCCGGCGGCCCCGTCGATCTGCTGCTGGGCTGGGAATATCGGCGAGAAACGAGCATGCGCCGCTCGAGCGCCGTTCAGGAAAGCGGCGGCACTTATCTCCCCCGTGTCACGTCCTATCGCGGTGCCTATTCGGTGGTGGAGGGCTACGGTGAAATCGCGCTGCCGATGCTTTCGGAAAAGCCGATGGTGGAAAGGCTCACCGCCACCGCGGCGCTGCGTTTCTCCCGCTACTCCACGGCCGGAAGGGCCACGGCTTGGCACCTGGGCCTCGATTATGCGCCGGTCCCCGAACTGCGGATACGGGCAGTGCGGTCGCAGGCGGTGCGGGCGCCCAATATCGGCGAGCTTTTCAGCGGGGTGCAGCAGGGCTTTTCATTCATCACCGATCCGTGCGACGCCGCGCTGCGCCATGCGGTTGCCGAACGTGCCGCGCGTTGTTCGGCGCTGGGCTTGCCGGCGGACTTCGATGGCCAGAACGGAATTTCAAAGCTGGTCGCCTATCAGTCCAACGAGCATGTTGGCCCGGAGCATGCCGCGACCACGACATTGGGCGTCACATGGAAGCCCGGTGCCTTGCCGGGCCTGGCGCTGGCAGTGGATCGCTGGCGTATCCGGATCGACGAGGCCATTGCATTCCCCATCGAGCAGTTGCTGCTCAACGACTGCGTTGACGGAGCCGACCCCGATGTTCGCGGCCGGGCATGCGGCGCCATCATGCGCGATCCGCTGACTGGCCGGATTGCCATGGTCACCGCGAGCATCAGCAACATCGGAAAGCTGGAAACGGCGGGTATCGACATCTCGACGACGTGGCGCCCGCCCTGGGAGCCGGGCGGCGGCAGGCTGACTGTCGAGCTGCTCGCAACCTGGGTGGAGCGGCTGGCGATCACCCGCGATGTGGCGCGGGGCATTGTCCAGCGGCTGGACGGCATCCTGCCCAATCCCCGGTGGCGCGGCACCTTGTCGACGCGGTGGGAGCATGGGCCGACCACGATAGGCTGGACCGCACAGTTCATCGGCTCCAGCCGGATCACGATCGATTCCACCCTGACTATCGACAAGCCGAATACGGGCGCGCGAACCTATCACGACCTGGAAGTGGCGCAAAAGATCGATCCGCGATTTACCCTGCGTTTCAATATCCTCAACCTGTTCGATAGCGCGCCGCCGCAGCGCGGATATAATATCAACGCCGGCCTGCGCACCGGCGCGATCTATCCCAACCTGGGCCGGCAGTTTCGGTTCAGCGTGACGGCCTCCCTCTGATTCCCAAAAGGCGCGAGTCAATCGTCAAACGATCGGCTGCCACGACATCCCGGAAAACATGGGGTGAGCGGATGCCCGCAGCGGGACATTGACTGACTCCAAGGATCAAAAGGGGATAGTGATGATCGATAGATTTTCTATGCGCCGCCTGTGCGGCGCAAACGGTTTCCTGCGCTCTGCGAGCATCAGCGCCATCGCCGGGGGCCTGCTGCTTCCGGCCTCGGCGCTTGCCCAGGCGAATGCCGACGATATCGCGCAGCCCGGTGACGGCGAGGCCATCGTAGTGACAGGGTCGCGCATCAAGCAGGTGCAGCTTCAGGCGCCGATCCCCGTCACGTCGGTGGGACGGGAACAGATCGCCCAGTCGGGGCGGGAAAATATCGCCAAGGTACTGAACAACCTGCCTCAGATGGGCGTTGGCCTGAGCGACGCCAATTCTCAGGGACGAGGCACCAGCCAGGGCCTCAACCTGGTCAATCTCCGCCGTCTGGGCACGAACCGCACGCTGGTTCTGGTAAATGGCAGACGCGTCGTACCGGGCCAGCCGCTGACATCGTCGGTCGATCTCAACACGCTCCCCTCGGTGTTGATCGATCGCGTCGATATTTCGCTGGGCGGTGCATCCGCAGTCTATGGCGCCGATGCCGTGAGCGGGGTGGTCAATCTGATCCTCAAGAAGAACTACGAAGGGTTCACCGCCCGGGTGAATGGCGGCATCACGTCTCGGGGGGACGGCGAATCCTGGGGCGCGACACTGACCGGCGGCAAGAACTTCGCGGAAGGGCGAGGCAACATCACGCTCAACGCCGTTTACGACCAGGTGAAGGGCGTGGAAGCCGTGGACCGCAAATATGCGAGCAACGGCTATAATTATATCCGCAATCCCAATGGTACGACGCCCCTCTTCATCCAGGTTCCGGGCATCCGTTTCAACGGGCTGAACGATCCGGGCGCCTTCTTCATCGGCAACAAGGGCTACACCTTTTCCGATGATGGTCTCAGCTACCGCCCTTATGATTTCGGGTCGGTCGGCAACCGTTCGGGCCGGTCGATCGGCGGCGATGGCGGCTTTTACGAGAAGTACGACAATCTCTCGCTGCCGACCAAGCGCTATGTCTTCACTGGCATGCTGAACTATGAATTCAGCCGTGCCGCGAAATTCTTCGTCGAGGCAAACTATTCGCGCACCAATGTCCTGGGGTTCTGGCAACCGCCAGAGGAAGATGTCCAATATGCCGCCGCATTCATCTCGGTGGACAACCCCTATATGCTGCCCGCCTTGCGGAACGCATTGCTGGACGCCGGACAGGACGGCATTCAGGTTTTCCGCAACAACAATGACTTCGGGCGCCGGGGCAGTGATTCCGATCGCGATGTCTATCAGTTCACGGCCGGTTTCGACGGGGACCTAGGGGGCGGCTGGTCCTATAATGCTTATGCATCCTACGGACGTTCGATAAACAACATCAAGCTGCTCAATGGTCGCCTGCAGGATCGCTTCCTGGAATCGATCGATGTCGTGATGGGGCCCAATGGACCCCAATGCGCCAGCGTTACCGCGCGGGCGCAGGGATGCCTTCCGCTCAACATCATGGGCCTGGATACCGGCGATCCGGCAGCCATCGCCTATAGCAGCTATGACGACCGTTACCGCAAGACCGCCGGCCTGATCGACTTGGGCGCCAGCATCACCGGCGATCTCTTCATGCTGCCCGGTGGTCCCGTGTCGCTGGCGGCCGGCGTGGAGTATCGTCGTGATACGGCCAGGACCTTCCCTTCCGCGCAGCTTCAGGCGAACAACACCTTCTACCCCCAGGAAGCTCCGATTTCCGGCAAGGTCGAAGTGAGGGAAGCGTTTGGCGAGCTGCGTGTTCCGCTGCTCAAGGGCATTCCATTGGTTCACGATCTGGCATTGCAGGGCGCCTTTCGCGTGTCGGATTACAGCACCAACGGCATGCATTGGTCGTGGAATGCCGGAGGCACCTATGAACCGTTCGAAGGCCTTCGACTGCGCGGCATGCGTTCGCTGGCCGTGCGCGCGCCCAACATCGGGGAACTGTTCTCGCCCGTCACTTCGGGCTTTTCGTTCGATCAGGATCCCTGCGACGTGTCGGTCATCGGCCTGAGCCCCAATCGCGCCGCCAATTGCGCCGCGCTCGGCATCCCGGCGGGCTTTGATGCGCCGACCAACGGCAAGACCATCCTCGGCCGTTATGGCGGCAACCCCGATCTGGATCCCGAAACGGCCAGGACCTGGACCTATGGCATCGTGCTGACGCCGCCCCGCATTCCCGGCCTGTCGATCTCGGTCGACTATTTCGACATCGACATCAGGAACGCGATCGGCAACATTCCGACGCAGACGATCCTCAACAACTGCGTCGATCAGGATATTCCCGTCGCCCAGAATCCGAACTGCGCGGCGGTTACGCGCGATCCGGTGACAAACGCGGTGACAAGCATCAGCGCGGTCCAGCTCAACATCGGCCGTCTCATGACCAAGGGCGTCGATTTCAACATCCGCTACGTGCTGCCGCTCGAAACACTGAGCGCCAGGCTGCCTGGCCAGCTCGATCTGAGCCTGGTCGGCACTTATCTGCATCGCTTGCGCTACTTCAGCGATGCCAATAATCCGCAGTCGGAAACGCGGCGTGACGGTGTGATCGGCAATCCGGACTGGGAGATGCTGTGGACCGCGACCTACAGTGTGCCGAAGTTCAGCTTCACCTGGCAGGCACGGTCGATCAGTTCCCAATGGATCGACTATTTCACCGGCATCACCTCGGAAACGTATGATAAACCCTACACCGGCAGCAAAGTCTATCATGACTGGTCGATCGGCTATGACCTGAACGATGCGTTCAACCTGCGGGTGAACGTCAACAACGTGTTCGACAACAAGCCCCCGATGCGGGGCATCAACATCCACCAGGGGATCAACAACGCGTCGATCTATCCCAATCTGGGGACCAGCTTCAGCGGCGCGATTACCTACAAGTTCTGATGTAGCGGCGGCGGCGACGGGAGCCGCCGCGCTCGCGATTCCTAACGGATCGGCGGGAAGGCGGGCGGCGGGCGCCGGTGATGCGTCCGCCGCTCGTATTCATGGGCGATGCCGTAGAGCTTCGCCTCCGCAAAGGGGCGTCCCAGAAGCTGCAGGCCGGCGGGCAGGCCATCGTCATCGAAGCCCATGGGGACGGTGATCGCGGGCTGCCCCGTGGCCGGCGCGATCGCCTGCGAATTGTCGCCCCGGTAATCCTCGCGCCAGCGATCGATGCGCGCGGGGCCGCTTGTCCAGCTCGGATAGGCGATGGCGATCACCCCCGCCTCGTCCATCGCCTTAATCACGTCCGCCCGAAAGGCCCGCCTTTCCGGATCCCGGGCAAGGTCGGGGCAATCATTGCGGGCGCCCTCGAGGAAGAATGCGAATTGCTCCTGCGACGATGGAGCGAAATGCCCGCTTTCAAAGACCTGCTGGACGTCGCGGACCGGCGACACCCGGCCTGGACGATCGAGATAGGCATTCACGTCGGCGCGGAAGCGTGGGCAATAGACATCCTTGTCCCAATGCGCCTTCAGCCCGGGTATGGTGATATCGACCACCGTCGCACCCGCCGCGCGCAGATCGGCAAGGGCGACCTCGAACAGGCGGGAAATATCGGGTGACATCTCAGCGGGATCGGCGAGCGCGCGCAGTACGCCGATCCGTTGCCCCTTCAGGGCGCCGGGGCGAAGAGCTTCAAGATAGTGCCGCGCTCGGCCGCCTGGCGCGGAATTCGCCATGACCGCCAGCATGCGGGCATTGTCCTCCACCGTGCGCGTCATGGGGCCGACGGCATCACGATCCAGTACCAGCGGCACGATGCCGTCCAGCGGGACCAGCCCTATCGTGGGGCGCATGCCCACCAGCGCAAGGCGGGAGGAAGGGCCGCGGATGGAATTTCCGGTATCGGTGCCAAGGCCCACCATGGCCAGATTGGCCGCGACCGCGGAGGCCGTGCCGCCGGAGGACCCGGCGGGCACTCGCGAGAAATCATAGGCGTTCACTGTTTCGCCCACCGTTGAACTGACGGTGTGCCGGGGGCTGAATGCCCATTCGGCCATGTTGCCGTGCGCCAGAACGATCGCTCCGGCCCGCTTCAGCCTCGCTATGATCGGTGCATCGCCGATCGCGATGTTGTCCTTGAGTGCCATTGATCCCGCGGTGGTGGGCATGCCGGCGACATCGATATTGTCCTTGACGAGCACGGGCACGCAGAACAGCGGTTGCGCTCGTCGCCGCGACGGGGGCTCACGATCCCGCGCCCGTGCTTCGTCGAGAGCCGCTGCATTGACGATGCTGACGGCGTGGAGGCCCGCCGCGTCGTAGCGCCCGATCCGCTCAAGATAGAGGCTGACGGTTTCCGCGCAACCGCTCTTGCCGCTGGCGATGCGGGCTTGCAGTCCCGCGATCGTCAACTCCGCGGTGAAGTCGTGCCGGTCGCTCGCGTGGAGGCCGGACGCGGCCACCGCGATCATCAGGGTGAATGCGGCGGCGATCCAACCACGCATCGTTTCTTCCTCCTACTGGCTTCTTCCCTGTTTGACGCTCGACCCTGCCGAAATCGGAATGGGGGCGGTGTCCCCCTCCCTTCGATCGCCGCAGGCGGCGCGGCGATCCAGACCAGGAGACTTTGTCGGGATTCGGTCCAGGCAGAGGCGAAAAGGGTGCCTTTCGAGAACTGAAGCGTATTTGACGCATGCCGGCATCGGCGCGCGGAAAGGTGCCGGCAGGCCAAAAGCCGTTGGTATCAGTCCACCGCTGGATCGCGCAAGGCAGGCGGCAGCAGCTCGCCCGGCAGGTCCTGGAAGCATACCGGCCGCAAGAACCGGCTCATCGCCAAGGTTCCGACCGAAGTGGTGTGCCCGTCGCTGGTTGCGGGAAACGGGCCGCCGTGGACCATCGCGTGGCAGACCTCGACCCCGGTCGGCCAGCCGTTCGCGAGGATGCGTCCGGCGCGGGCCGTCAGCACCGGCAGGAGGCGCGCCGCGGCCGGCTTGTCAGCCTCGTCGATATGGATGGTGGCGGTGAGTTGCCCCTCCATCGCGCTCGCGACGCGCGCCATCTCCTCGATATTCTCGCAGCGCACGATGAGCGAGGAAGGGCCGAACACTTCGTTCCCCAGCGCCGGCTGGGCAAGGAAATCGCCGGCGAGCGTTTCGAACAGCGCGCCGACGGCTTCGTAAGGCGCCGCCGCCTTGCCGCCGCGCGCGAGCAGCCGGGCCGCGTCGTTTTCGATCAGAGCGTTTACGCCGGCCTCGTAGGCGGCGTGAATGCCCGCGGTCAGCATCGTGCTCGCCGGGCAGGCCGACAGTGCTGCTCCCGCCGCGGCCATGAAGCGGTCGAGCGCAGGACCCTCGCACGCGAGGACAAGGCCGGGATTGGTGCAGAACTGGCCCGAGCCCAGGGTCAGCGACTGGACGAAGCCCTCGGCCAGCGCTTCGGCGCGCGCTTCCAGTGCGGCCGGCAGCAGCAGGACCGGATTGATGCTGGACATTTCCGCATAAACCGGGATCGGCACCGCGCGGTCGGCGGCGACGCGCATCAGCGCCAGGCCGCCGGCGCGCGAGCCGGTGAAGCCCACCGCCTTGATGCGCGGATCGGCGACCAGCGCGGCGCCGAGCTCCTCGGTCTCGCCGGGCAAATAGCTGAAGGTGCCGGGCGGTAGCCCGCGTTCGCCGACCGTGCGGATGATCGCGCGCGCGATCAGTTCGCCGGTCCCGGGATGCGCCGGATGGCCCTTGACCACCACTGGACAGCCTGCGGCGAGCGCGGCGGCGGTGTCGCCGCCCGCGACCGAAAAGGCGAGCGGGAAGTTCGACGCACCGAACACCGCGACCGGGCCGAGGGGCAGGTTGATGCGTCTGACATCGGGCCGGGGCAGCGGGGCGCGGCCGGGAAGGGCGGGGTCGATCACCGGGTCGAGGCCGCCGCCCGCGCGCAGGAAGGCGGCGAACAGGCGAAGCTGTTGCGTGGTGCGGCCGCGTTCGCCTTCGAGCCGGGGGCGCGGCAGGCCGGTTTCGGCCATGGCACGTTCGATCAGCGGATCACCGATCACATCGATCGCATCGGCCAAGGCGTCGAGGAAGGTTGCGCGTTCGTTGGGCGATGTCGCCGCATAATCCACGAACGCCTCGTCAGCGAGACGCGCGGCCTCGGCTGCGTCGGCCCGCGTCGCGGACGAGAAGCTGGGCGAAAGCGGAGTGGCGCGACGGGGATCGATCGCGGTGAAGCGTGCCTCCGCCTGGCGTTCGTCGGCGCCGAACAGGATCGCGCCATCGATGGTCGAAGTCATGAAAGTCCTTTGCTTCCGGAGGTTGCGCGGTCTTTGCACCAATGGCTCGTGGGCCGGGTTGGCGAGGCGATGTAACTACAATCGTATACTATATAAATATATCGTCGCAAGCTTTCCATGCGCGTGAGCGTGCGCTCACCGGGCTACACGCAGGGGGCCAGCGGGAAGGTATCGCCGCCGCCTTGCACTCATTTTAGATATCATATACGATTTAGAACGGAATTGCGAAAGAAGGGGTCTGAATTGGCGGATTCACATTGGCGAAACGTTGTGTCAGCGATCGCTTTCGCGGGCGCGCTGACGGTCACGGCGCCGGCGAGCGCCGACGAGAACGCGGCGCCCGCAAAGGCGGCTTATCCCGCCAAGGCGGATCGCCGCTTCGAGGCGCTTTATCAGGAGGAATGGGCCTGGCGCGAAAAGCAGTTCGCCGATGATGAGGACAGCGATGCCATCTCCGCACACCTGCCGGATGTCGGACCCCGGGCCCAGGACGCCAAGCTGGCCAAATGGGCCGGGGTGCTCTCCAAGCTCGATACCATCGATGCGAAAGCGCTGAGCCCGAACAACCGGGAAAACTATGCGGTCTATCGCTATCAGATCGGCGCGCTGCTCGCCGCGCAGCGCTTTCGCGAATACGAAAGGCCGCTCAATTCCGATACCAGCTTCTGGGGCGATGTCGGCGGCGCCGCGCGCCAGACCTTTCGGACCGAGCAGGACTATCGCAATTACATCGCGCTGATGGGCGAAATCCCGCGCTATTTCGACCAGCAGATCGCCAACATGAAGGCAGGCGAGGCGCGCGGCTTCACTCCGCCAAGGATCACGCTGCAAGGGCGCGACGATACCGTGACCTCGATCGCCGAAGCCAAAAGCACCGAGGACAATCCCTACTATGAGCCGTTCAAGGCGATGCCTGCGGTGATCCCGGCTGCGGTGCAGGCAGAGCTGCGCGCGCAAGGCAAGGCGGCGATCGCCGATGACGTGGTGCCCGCGCACCGCAAGCTGCTCGTGTTCCTGCGCGAGGATTATATTCCGCATGCCGTGACGGCGATCGATGCCTATGCATTGCCCGACGGCAAGGCCTACTACCAGTCCAAGATCCGCGAGTTCACCACGCTCGACCTCACGCCCGGGCAGATCCACCGGATCGGGCTCGACGAAGTGGCGAAGATCCACGCGCAGATGCTGGAAGTGATGAAAGAGGTGAAGTTCGGCGGCGATCTGCCCGCCTTCCTCCACTTCCTGCGCACCGATCCGCGGTTCTACGCCAAGACCCCGATGGAACTGCTCAAGGACGCGGCATGGATCGCCAAGCAGTTCGACGGCAAAGCCTCGGCCTGGTTCGGCCATCTGCCCCGCGCTCGCTTCGAGATCACACCGGTGCCCGACGACATCGCGCCCTACTACACCAGCGGGCGGGGCGGGCCGGGGGGGTATCTCGTCAACACCTACGATCTCCCCTCGCGCCCGCTTTACGCGCTGCCGGCGCTGACGCTGCATGAAAGCGCGCCGGGCCATGCCTTCCAGATGTCGCTGGCGCAGGAAAACAAGAATCTGCCCCCATTCCGCCAGCAGACCTACATCTCCGCCTACGGCGAGGGTTGGGCGCTTTACTGCGAGAAGCTGGGTGACGAGATGGGCATGTACGAGACACCCTATGATCGCTTCGGCATGCTTTCCTACCAGATGTGGCGCGCGGCACGGCTGGTGGTGGACACCGGCATTCATTCGATGGGCTGGAGCCGCGAGCAGGCACAGGCCTACCTGCATGACAACACCGCGCTGGCCGACCGGGAGATCGAGACCGAGGTGGATCGCTACATCGCCTGGCCGGGGCAGGCTCTGGCCTATTACCCGGGGGAGATGGCGATTTTCGACGCACGTGATCGTGCCGAAAAGGCGCTGGGGCCGAAATTCAACATTCGCGCCTTCCACGATACCGTGCTGGACCTGGGATCGGTGCCGCTGCCGGTGCTGCAAGCCCGGATAGACCGGTTCATCGCCGAAGGCGGCAAGGGACCCTACCCGGACGAAGAATAGGCCCGGAAGGGTTGCCCCCGGCGCTCCCGTAGTCCGCCGGACACCGTTGGCGCCGGCTCAGGCGAAGGGCCGGACGATCGAAGGCTGCGGCTGCGTGAACCAGCGCGGGCCGTCCTCGGTCATGTAGAAGTGATCCTCCAGCCGCACGCCGAAGCGATCGGGTATGACGATCATCGGCTCGTTGGAAAAGCACATGCCCGGTGCCAGCGGCGTCGTGTCTCCGCGCACCAGATAGGCGGGCTCGTGGATCGACAGGCCGATGCCGTGGCCGGTGCGGTGCGGCAGGCCGGGCAAGTGGTAGTCCGGACCGAGTCCGGCGTTTTCCAGGACCGCGCGCGCTGCCGCATCCACGGCTTCGCAGGGAGCGCCGGGCACGGCGGCGGCAAAGGCGGCGGCCTGCGCTTCCTTTTCGAGCGCCCAGATCGCGCTCGTCTCGTCCGATACCCGGCCGAAGGCGTAAGTGCGGGTGATGTCGGAGTTGTAGCCTTCGACGATGCAGCCGGTGTCGATCAGCACCAGATCGCCTTCGGCCAGCCGCTGATCGCCGGGCAGGCCATGCGGATAGGCGGTGGCCTGGCCGAACTGGACCGCGCAGAAGCTGGAGCCCGCCGCGCCGAGCGCGCTGTGCGCATCGTCGATGAAGCGCTTCACTTCGCTGGCGGCAATTCCAGGGGCAAGGATGCGCGCGGCGCGGCGGTGGACTTCCAGCGTCATCGCCTTGGCCTGTTGCATCAGCGCGATTTCGGCGGCGGACTTGACCATGCGGCAGCCGTCGATCGCGGGTGCGCCGTCCGCCAGCGCCAGCCACGGCGCGGCGGCGCCCAGCCGCTCGGCCATCTGGAAGCTGAGTGCGGGATCGATCGCCAGCACTTTCGCCCCGCGCAAGGCGTCTGAAAGCAGCGCGTGAGGGCTCTCGTCCTCGTCCCACAGCCGAATGTCCGCCGCGATGCCGAGATCCGCGCGCAGCGAACCGAGTTCGAAGCGCGGACAGACCATGATCGGCTCGCCGGCGAGCGGCAGCAGCATCGCCACCATCCGTTCCGTGGCGCTCCAGGGCAGTCCGGCGAAGTAGCGCAGCGAGGCGCCGGCGTTGACCAGCAGGGAATCGGCGCCCATCGCCTCCGTCAGCGCACGGGCGCGACCGAGGCGAGCAAGGCGTTCGTCACCCCCGATCGGAGCGGCCGGATCGGGCCATGGCGAGAGGCACGCGAGTTCGGTGTGATAGTCCGATCCACCGATGGTCATGGCAATCTATCCTTGGAGAAGCGTTCAAGAGCGAAAGGTGCGAGCGGGATCGGCGGCTCATCGCCCCCAGCCAGCGCCGCCACGCCCTCGGCGGTGATCGCAGAAAGCGTCAGGCCCAGGTGCTGGTGCCCGAAGGCGTAGAACAGGTTGGCGGCATCGCGGGCGCGGCCGATCGCGGGGAGATAGTCCGGCAAGGTCGGGCGGGGCCCCATCCAGCGTTCGAAGGGGCCGCGCAGGGGCAGGCCCAGCGCGGCGACATGGCTTTCGAGCCTGTCCCACTTGCGTGGATCGGGCGGTGCATCCGGATGCGCGAGTTCGACGAAGCTCGATGCCTGTGCGTAGCTTTCGAAACAGGTGACGATCATCGAGCGGTCCTCGAACGCGACCGGCGGCAGTCCGGCGGGCCAGTCGTGATCGCGCGCGCGGATGTGATAGCCGCGTTCGGCAATGATCGGTGCGCGAAGGCCGAGCGGCGCCAGCAGCGCGGCCGAACGCACGCCGGCCGCCAGGATCAGCCGCTCGGGCACCCATGCGGGGCCGCCGTCGATCGCTATCGCAACGCCTCCGTCGGCCGCTTGCAGGGCCGCGTTCGCGCGCACGATCCGTCCGCCGGCCGCGCCCAGCGCGGCTTCCAGCACGTCGGCAAGCCTGGGCAGGCTTGCGATCTGCCCGGTGTTCTCGAACCGGATCGCGCCCGCGATCGCGCTGGACAGCGCCGAGAGCCGGCCGCGTTCGGCCGCCTCCGCCTCGCGCCAGCGCGCGGTCCCGGTCTCGGCCACCGCCCAGGCGCGGCGTCCGTGCTCGGCGCGGCGCTTGCTTTCCCACACGATGAAGTGTCCCTCCTCGCGCAGCAGCGGCGGGCCGGGCAGGCTGGCGGCCAGGCGGCGCCACGCGGGCATTGCCTCGGCGAGCAGCGGGCCCAGCGCAGCCGCGCCCCGCGCAAAGCGCGCGGGCGAGGAGGCGTGCAGCAGATCACGCGCGAAGGGTAGCCACGCGCGCCACTGCCCCGGCGGCAGCGCCAGGGCGCCGCCCAGCGCGAACAGCCGGCGCGGTGCCGAACGGATCATCGCGGGCGAAGCGAGCGGCATGACTTGCTCGATCGCCACATGCCCGGCATTGCCCCAGGACGGTGCGCTTCGCCGCGCGTCGGGCTCGAACACCGTGACCGCCGCACCGCGCCGCGCGAGTGCCAGCGCGCAGGTCAGGCCGATGATGCCGCCGCCGACCACCACCGTATCTTTATTTGTCCGCACATTCATGTTGTGAGCCAACCGGCTGCGTCGTATACGTTATATGTACAAGCGACGGAGTGCGGTTCCAGATGAGTATTGTGGTTCGCACCTTGTCCGAGCAAATCTTCGAAATTGTGCGTGAACGCATCGTATCGGGCAAGCTGCCGGTCGACCGCGCGGTGCGGCAGGACGCGCTTGCCGCCGAACTGGGCGTGAGCAAGATTCCGCTGCGCGAAGCGCTGGCCCGGCTCGAACAGGAAGGATTGCTGATAAACGCGGCCAATCGCGGTTTCTTCGTGCGGGCGATGTCGGCTGAGGAAGCCGAGGAAATCTTTGCGCTGCGGCTTTCGATCGAGCCCGACGCGGTCGTGGCGGCGGCGCTGGCGGCGAGCGAGGAGGAGCGCGACGCGGCGCGCGCGGCGCTCGACGAACTGAACCGCGCCGCCGCCGACCGACTGGACGAGGTGGGCGCGCGCAACCGCGATTTTCACATGGCGCTGGTGCGCCCCGGCAAGCGGCTGCTGACCACCCAGCTGGTCGAGCGGCTGCACATCATGTCCGAACGCTACGTGCGCAAGCACCTGGAACCGGCCGGCCGCGAGGACCGCGCGCACCTGGAGCATGCGGTACTGATGGAAGCCTGGCTCGCGCGCGATGCGGAGCGCGCGCGCACTTTGATCGCCGAGCACATCGGCGGCACGCTCGGCGACTTGCGGCGCCAGCTCGGCCGCTGACGGCCGCCACTTTGCACCGCCGCTCATCTCAGGGTTGGACGGGAACGGCAGAAACCACATCGCGCACAAGCAGGCTGCGGCTGCGGCCGTAAAGCGCGTAGACCAGCAGTCCGATCAAATTCCAGATCGCGAAGCGCACCAGCGTCTTTTCGGGCAGCGACGACAGCAGGTAAAGGCAGCCGAGCACCGCCATCGTGCCCACTAGGTATGGTGCCGGGCAGCGGAAGATGCGCGGGATTTCGGGCGCCCGCCGCCGCAGCAGCATCATGCACAGCCCCACTGCGATGAACGCGACGAGCGTGCCCGCGTTCGCCAGCTCGGCGATCTCGTCGAGCCGGAAGAAGCCGGCGACGGCAGCTACGAACAGGCCGGTGATTCCCGTCACCAGAACCGGCGCGCCGGTGCGGGGTGAGACTTTCGCCAGTGCGCGCGGCAGCAGTCCGTCGCGCGCCATGACGAAGAAGATGCGGCTTTGCCCATACATCATCACCAGGATTACCGAGGGCAGCGCCACCAGCGCGGCGCCCGCGATCGCCCAGGCGGCGAAGGGATGGCCCAGCACGCGCAGCACCAGCGCCAGCGGCTCGGGCGAATTGCCAAGTTCGATGAAGGGCATGGCGCCGATCGCGGCAAGCGCGACGAGGATGTAGATGCTGGTGCACAATGCCATCGAGCCGATGATGCCGATCGTCAGGTCGCGTCCCGGATTCTTCGCTTCCTCGGCCGAGGTGGCGACTGCATCGAAGCCGTAGAAAGCGAAAAACACGATCGCGGCGGCGGCCATCACGCCCTGCGTGCTATTGCCGGCCGCGTGGCTGGCGAAGCCGTAGGGCATGAACGGATGGAGATGCGCGGGGTCGAACGCCGGCAGCGCCAGCGCGACGAAGGCGGCAAGCGCCACCAGCTTGATTACGACAAGCACGATATTGAGCGTTGCGCTCTCGCGGGTGCCGGCCATCAGCATCGCGGCAATGGCCAGCGAGACCATTACCGCCGGCAGGTTGACGATGCCGCCGGCGTGCGGTCCGTTAAGGATCGCTGCCGGCAAGTGCAGCCCCGTCGATTCGAGCCAGCCCACCAGATAGCCCGACCAGCCGACCGCCACGGTCGAGCAGGCGAGCGAATATTCGAGGATCAGGCTCCAGCCCACGATCCAGGCGATGGTCTCGCCCAGCACCGAATAGCTGTAGGTATAGGCGCTGCCCGCGGTCGGGATCATCGTCGCGAGTTCTGCATAGGCGAGCGCGGCGCAGGCACACACCGCGCCGGCGATCGCGAAGGAGAGGATCACCGCCGGCCCGGCGCGTTCGGCGCCCACCCCGGTGAGGGTGTAGATGCCGGTCCCGACGATCGCGCCGATACCCAGCGCGATCAGGTGGGGCCAGGAAAGACTGGGTCGCAGGCGCTGGCCGGGATCGGAAGCGGCGCCCTGTGCGATCGGTTTGACGGGTCCCAGCAGGGCCATGGCACGGTCCTTTCAGCTATCAGGTGACGGTAAAGCCCGCCCAGAACGGGTCTGCGCGATCGATCCAGATGGTGTTGAACCCGGTCGCGATCGCCGAACCCTCGATCGACGGCACGATGCCGGAAATGCCGCCGATGTCGACGGCCTCCTCCACCCGGCCAAGGAACCGGCTGCCGATGTAGCTTTCGTGCACGAAGCCATCACCCACTTTCAGCCGGCCCTGCGCCGCCAGATGCGCGATCCGCGCCGAGGTGCCGGTGCCGCAGGGGCTGCGATCGATCGCGCGCGCGCCGTAGAACACGGCGTTGCGTCCGTCCGCGCCTTCGCCTTTCGGCCGGTCGGCCCACAGCACGTGGCTGACGCCGCGAATGCGTTCGTCGAGCGGATGCACCGGCTCGAACGCCTCGCGCACCAGCGCACGGATGCTGCGGCTGAGTTCGACGATGCGCGCCGCGCCGAGATCGTCGAGCCCGGTGTAGGGGCCCTGCGGTTCGATGATCGCATAGTAGTTGCCGCCATAGGCGACGTCGACCGACAGCGAGCCGAAGCCGGGTACGTCGATCGCGACGCCGGTGGCGGCGACATAGGCCGGCACGTTGCGGATGCGCACCCAGGTCACGCGCTCGCCCTCGATGCCGTAAGCGACCTCTATCACGCCGGCGGGCACCTCGATCCGCAGCCTGCCGGGCTCACGCGGGGTGATGAGGCCATGTTCGAGGCCGAAGGTGACGATGCCGATCGTGCCGTGGCCGCACATCGGCAGGCAGCCCGAGGTCTCGATGAACAGGATGCCGCAGTCGCAATTCTCCCGCGTCGGCGGATAGAGGAAGCCGCCCGACATCATGTCGTGCCCGCGCGGCTCGAAGCACAGGCCGGTGCGGATCCAATCGAAGCGCTCGATGAAGTCCTGCCGGCGCTCGATCATGCTGGCGCCGCGCAGCAGCGGCGCGCCGCCCGCCACCAAGCGGACCGGATTGCCGGCAGTATGGCCGTCGATACAGAAGAAGTGGCTGCGCATGAAGCGGGATGCGCTCAGGCGACCGCGAGCTTGTTGCTCGGCTGGGTTGCGGCGGCCTGCTCCACCCAGGCGATCACGTCCTTGCGGCGCTGGCCGGAAAGCGGCAGTCGCGGCAGTCGCACGCGCTCGCTGCCCCGGCCCATGATCTGCTCCGCCAGCTTGATCGACTGTACCAGATCATGTTCGGCATCGAGGTGGAGCAGGGGCATGAACCAGCGGTAGATCGCGCGCGCCTCTTCCCAATTGCCCTCGCTTGCCGCCGCGACAAGCCGCACCGATTCCCGGGGAAAGGCGCTGGTGAGGCCGGAGACCCAGCCGCTCGCGCCGAGCATGAGGCCTTCGAGCGCGATGTCGTCGAGCCCCGCCATCACCTCGAAGCGGTTCCCGAAGCGGTTGATGACGTCGGTGAAGCGGCGCGGGTCGGGCGCGCTTTCCTTGATCGCAACGATGTTGGGAATCTCGGCAAGGCCTTCAAGCGTCGCGAAGTCGATGTTGACGCGGTAGGCGGGTGGGTTGTTGTAGAGCATTATCGGCAACGCGGTCGCCTCTGCCACCGCGCGGAAATGCGCCTGCAGTTCCTCGCTCGTAGGCACATAGACCATCGCCGGCAGCAGCATCAGTCCGTCCATGCCTAGCTTCTCAGCATCCTTGGCATAGCGGATCGCGCGTTCGGTAGTCAATTCCGAAACCCCGGCAACCAGCGGCACCCGGCCACCGACCGCTTCCACCGCGCCTGCCAGCACGGCGCGTTTTTCCTCGGGTTCGAGCGAATTGTTCTCGCCGCAGGTGCCCAGCACGATCAGCCCATCGACGCCATCATCAACCAATGCCGTCTGCACTCGCTGGGTCGCGTCCATGTCGATCGAAAAGTCCGCCGCGAACTGGGTTGTCGCGGCTGGATAGACACCTGACCACAATTGCGAAGCACCTTTCATACATCGATATCCTTTTCGTTTCGAAAATTCGTATACTATATTCTAAATATGCGCAACCGCGGAAACGTGCGTTTTGCGCCCGGCGCGCGGTGGGTGCGAAAGGCCGGACCCGCGCAGGTATCCGGTAATCAGCATTCCCAACCTTGGTCGTTCGCGCCGATATTGCCGTTTCTCGGCCGGTCCGGTTTTCTCGCGGCCGACGAGAGCGTCCCGGTCAGCCGGGATGGCGCGCTGCGGCACATCGCCGGCGACGGCAGTCGCGCACTGTCATCCGGCAAAACGCACCATAGCCGCCGAACGTCATGTTCGCGAGGCCCATCGGGGCGACTGGCGGGCGGGGGCGGTTCATTGCGGCACTTCGCCCGGTGGCGATTCGTTCAGCAAGTGGCGGGTGAAATAGTGGCGAAACTTGCGCCAGAAGAACGGCTGATAGACGCGGTGCCGCGTATTCGGCAGGATGACGAGATCGACATCGCGTCCCGCGTCGATGATCGCCTTTTCCAGGCGCAGGCTTTCGGTCACCGGGACGTTGTCGTCGATGTCGCCATGGACGAGCAGCAGCTTGCCGGTGAGGTTGCCCGCGGTCGACATGTTCGAATTGCGCTCCCACGTCGCGGGATCGGCGTTGCCCATCGACGCTTCCGGCCACCAGGCCTTGTCGAGCCGCAGGTCGTGGTTGCCCGACCAGGCGACCGACACCTTGAAGAAGTCGGGCCGCCGCATCACGAAACGCGCCGCGTCGTAACCGCCCGCCGAACCTCCATAGACGCCGACGCGGGTCGCATCGAGGCTGGGATAGCGCGCCGCCATCTGCCGGATCATCGCGATATGGTCGTCCAGTCCCACCTCGCCGAGATTCTGGTAGGACGGGAGCCGGAACGCCTGCCCGCGGCGCGAGGTGCCGCGCCCGTCGATCTGCACGACGACCACGCCGATCTGCGCGACGCTCGACGATGAGGACGCGATCGTGCCGGCCCAGGTCGTCGGCACCTGCGTGGTCGTGGGACCGGTGTAGACATTGTCGATTATCGGATAGCGCCGTTTCGGGTCGAAGCCGATCGGGCGATAGATCATCGCGTGAAGGGGCGTGTGCCCGTCCGCGGCGACCCCGTCGAACGTTTCGGGGAAGTTATAGCCGATCGCGCGGAGCGCGCCGGCGTCGGCATGGGCGAGTTCCAGCACGACATGCCCGTCGCGCGCATCGCGCAGCACGGTCCGGGTCGGCTCCGCGGGGCTCGACATCGCGTCGACGAACCATTTGCCGTCGGGCGAGACGGCCACTTCGTGATCGAGCGGTTCGGGCGTCAGCAGGACCGGATCGCCGCCGGCCACCGGCACGCGGTACAGCGCGCGGAAATAGCGGTCGCGGTCGGGTTCGTGCCCCACGCCGGTCACCAGCACGGTGCGCGCGTCCGGATCGACGTGTTCGATGCCGATCACCTCCCAGTCCCCGTGGGTCAGCGCGATCCCACCGTCAGGATCGTCGGGGCGCACGAGATAGAGCTGCGCCCATCCCGTCCGTTCGGACACGTCGAGCTCGCCGCCCAGCCCGGGCGCGGCGTGGAAGAAGCTGGATGTAACGAACACCAGTGGCTTCATGCGCTCGCGCGCCACGACGCGCGCCGCGCCTGTGACCGGATCGGCGTCGTAGACCGCAACCTGCCCATAGCCGCGCTCGGTCCACACCGCGCGGGCGCGATCGCCCTGCCATTCGAAGTGCGGATCGTTGGGATAGAGCAGCGACTCGGCGGGAATGGCGAGAGGCACGACATGCGCGCGGCCCGTGCGCAACGCTTCCTCGACGTCGATCGCCAGCCGTTCGGCCTGCGGAAGCCGCGTGCCGCCAGCGAGCGGATAGATATAGCTGAACGATCTGGGATAGAGGCTGCCCGGCGGATTTTGCTGCGTGATCGAGAGACGCGGCACGTCGCGCGTGTCGAGGCGCCAGGTCAGGATGCGGCGGCTGTCGGGAGACCATGCCGCCGACACGGGCATGGGGGGCTCCTCGCTGCCCGCCCGCAGGATATCGGGCAGCGTGGCGATGCCGCGGCCATAGGGGCGATCGCGCGTACCATCGGTGGTCAGCCGTACTTCCCGGCCGGTCTTCCGATCCTGTGCATAAAGGTCGTAGCCATGCGCCACGATCAGGTAGCGGCCATCGGGCGAGACCGCCTCTTCATGGACTTCGGTCAGCGCGCCATCTGGCCCGAGCATCCATCTGCGGTCCATGAAGGTGAAACGCAGCGATTGGTCGGTGGTGCCATATTCGGGATAGCCGATTTCGAATTCGGACGGGCTAATCCGCTGTCCGATCTTCGCCGCGAGTGCGGCTAGCAGCTTGTCTTCACTGGCTACCACCCGATCCTGCAACGATTCGAGCGCTAGATAGTGCAATGACCGGCTGCCTGGCGTGCCCCGAAGGAACAGCAGGCCGGCACCATCGGGGGTAAAGGACGGCTGCAAGTCGGCATCGACCAGCATCGCGCCGAGCCGCGGTGAGACGAATGCGTCCGCGCGCGCATAGCGGACATCGATCGCAGGCGAACGATCGGCCGATGCGATGCCGGGCTCGTTCGCCGCCGATCTGCCGGCCGCCAGCGCAACGGCGAGCACTACGCCAACCACCCGCGTTCCAACCTTCGTGATCGCCACACCGCCCTCCTGTGGATGAAGGAATGGACGGTGCGACATCCAATACCTCTTGACACAATGAATATATCGTATTTGGTATACGAAGTGGCAAATGAGGGCAAGAGACATGATCGATCGTCAGAAAGTTTATCGCGTGGGATTGTTGCTGGGCTGCGCGGTTCTTGCGCAGCCTTCGTTTGCGGAAACGTCGGTTCCGCGTGCGACAGCAGATGCCGCCAACCTCCCGTCCGACGTCGGTGCCGATGCCGGAACCGTCGATGAGGATCGGAGCGATATCGTCGTCACCGGCTCGCGCATCCGGCGGGATGTAAACGACGCTCCCGCTCCGATCGCGGTCGTAACGGCTGACGAGATCCGCACGGTCGGCTCGGGGCAGATCGTAGACGTCGTCAACCAGCTGCCGGCGCTCGCGATCACCCAGACGAACCAGACCAGTAACCTTGCCGGTAACGCGGGTATCAATGCCCTCGATCTGCGCGGCATGGGGACCCAGCGCACGTTGGTGCTGGTGGATGGACGGCGACAGGTGCCGGCGATTCCCGGCACGTCCGCCGTCGATCTCAGCAACATCCCGTCAAGTCTCGTCGAACGGGTCGAAGTGGTAACGGGCGGAGCTTCCGCCCTCTATGGTGCCGATGCGGTGGCTGGTGTCGCCAACTTCATCCTGAAGAAGAACTTTCAGGGAATAGAGTCGAATTTGCAATATAGTCAGTCGACTCGCAACGATATGAACACTTACAGCTTTGATATCCTCGCCGGAACCAATTTCAGCGATGGTCGTGGGAACGTCACCGTCTACGGATTCTATGATAATCAACCTGGTCTCGTGGCTGGTGAGGATCGCCCGTGGACAGCGGCTGGATATCCATACTACGCACGCGCGAGCAGCAGCGAGAAATACGGGATATCCGACGGAAATTACAATATCTATTCGTCGAATTCGGCGCAGGTGATCCTTGCCGACAAGCTCTATGCGATCGATGGCAATGGCAAGTTGCGCGCGCCGGTGCTGGGCCCGAGTGGCTTCACCAACTTGACGGCGGTGAACATGGCCAACACCAGCGAGGCGCTCGGCACGCTGTTGACCGATGGAGGGGAATATAACGGCCGTTATGACGGCTGGTTGCTCTCCGTGCCGTCGGAGCGCTTCTCCACCCGCGTGTCCTCGCATTACGACTTCAGCGATGCGTTCCGCCTCTTCGGCAACGTCAGTTTCTCGCGCAACACTTCGACCGCCGCCTACGATTCGCTGACGGGGTTCGGCTATGATGCGGTGCCAGCCGACAGCCCGTTCATTACCTCTGAAATCCTGGCGGCGGCCGGTGGCGTCATTCCGGAGGGCGGGATCAATTTCGCGCGCCGGGTGACCGAGGTCGGCAGGCCGGAAACCCAATATAGGCGCAAGACTCTTCAGGCCGTCGCCGGCGCGGAGGGCGATTTCCGGCTGTTCGGCAAGGCATGGAATTATTCCGCCTATTACTCCTATGGCCGCAGCGAAGAGCAGGTCCGCGACGTCAACACCACGTCCTACGATCGTTGGTATCTGGGGCTCGATTCTACCACCGACGGCAACGGCAACGCAGTATGCCGCAGCACGCTGAGCGATCCGACCAACGGCTGCGTGGCCATCAATCCGTTCATGACGCTCACCCCGCAAATGATCGATTATATCCAGTATACGTCGAGCTGGGGGAAATCGGTCATGACTCAGCAGGTGGCGTCCGCCTACGTCTCGGGAGGCCTGCTTGACCTGCCCGGCGGCACGTTGCAGGCCGTGGTGGGTGCCGAGTACCGCAACGAACGCAACGATATCGGCGTCATTCCGGAGTACGACGCCACAAGCACCGCCTACGACGCATCCCTCGGCACCACTGCCGTGCCGCTGATCGGAAAATACAGCGTCAAGGAAGTGTACGGCGAATTGCATGCGCCGCTGCTGCGAGACCTGTTCGCGGTGCACAGTCTGTCGATCGACGGTGCGGTGCGCCTGTCCGACTACAGCACCGCCGGCCGGACGACGACATGGAAGATCGGCGGGGAATGGGCCCCGATCCGCGACCTGCGTTTCCGCGCGACTTACGGACAGGCCGTGCGCGCGCCCAACATCGAGGAACTCTATACCGCCAGCAGCACGAGCGGCCTGTGGGTTACCGACCCATGCCAATCCTGGAACTTGGAAAACCGCGTGACGCGCACGCAATATACGGAAGCCAATTGCGCGGCCCTGAAACCGACCGATCTCACCAATTACTGGATCTATCGGGACGTCATCGCGAAGGGGAATCTGGACCTGAAGCCCGAGGTCGCCCGCACGCTGACGGTGGGCGGGGTGCTGGAACCTCGCTTCGTCCCGGGTCTGTCGTTGACGGTCGACTATTTTGATATTGACCTGCGTGACGCGATCGACGCCTTCGGTGCCCAGACGCTGATAGACAAATGCGTGGACCAGCCGACGCTGGAGAATGTCTTCTGCGACCTCGTCACGCGCGATTCCGGCAACAATATCGTCTCCGTCACGACGCAGAAGCTCAACCTCGCCCAGTACCTCACCCGGGGGATCGATTTCGGACTCAACTATTCTTTGGGACTCGAACGACTGGGGCTGGGCGCCAAGGCGGGCCGGATCGAGATCAGCGCCAACTATACGCGGCTGCTGAACCGGCGTTATACGCTCGATCCCACCGATCCCGACACGACCACCGAATTTCGCGGCGTATTCGGCAGCCCGACATGGAAAGGCGTGATCCGCACGACCTATTCGCAACCAACCTGGGGCGGCACCTGGACGGTGCGACACTTCTCGCCGATGAAGGCGTCAAGCACGATCACCAGCGAGGACTACGACCCCATCTTCACGCCCAACGTATTCTACAACGACATTTACGGATGGGTGAAGCTGACGAAGAACATCGAGCTATCGGGCGGCCTCAACAATGTCTTCGACCGCGCGCCGCCGCGCATCCCCGGCGCCGAGGCGGGGGGGGCGAACTTCGAGCTGAGCTATCAGGCCGGCGTGTACGACGTGATCGGGCGCACGTTCTTCCTCCGCCTGCGCTTCACGCGCTGAGGGCGCTCCCCACTCTGGCGAGCTTCATCATGAGCCAATTGTCCCATCTTTGATAGATGCGTCAATCGGCGTCCAAACGGGGGCCCCTATCGGCGCGCAAAAGGGGGCCCCGTCAGGATGGCGTAAGGCATCAGACGCCGATCACCCCGCTAATGGGGACGTTCTTGCAGCCGATCCATGGCGACTGCTGCCTTCCGCCATGATGGACCTCCCAAGCGATGCTCGGCGGACGGTCCATCATCTGTACCCATATTGTACTCGGAAGAGGGTGGAGCCGTCCGGATTTGCTTGGCAAGCATATCACAAAAAAGGTGGGAAACAGCCATTTTCCGGACGTCCATGGCCGAGCCGGAATCGAATCAGTCGGCCAAGGGATTGATTTAAAAAGGTAAATTAAGATCGCTCAAATTCGAATCCATCAATCGGTCCATCAAAGCCGGAATCAAAATGGGTTCGATTCTCAAACGAGGAATCGTCCTGAGTAAATAGACTTGATTCGCCGCCAAAATCTCCACTTCCGCCACTACCAAATTGCAACCCCAATGCATAGTTGAACGGTGCTCCTCATAATGGGCGATATATCTCGAGCTATTCCCAGTCTGGAAGCTGAGCGGAGCGGTTCACGATGCAATCAGCAAGCCAGATTGAGATCGCGCTGGCGCCGTCAAGTCCTCCCTCCAGCTCTATCCTAAGCTTCGCGATGTCGTCTCTCACGAGTCGCAACCGCCCACAGGCTAGCGCCAGCAGAAATTCCGCCAGCGCTTCACCCTGCTGGCGGTCTCGATAGCGGATCATCTGGCGGAGCAGGTCGAGCATCAGCCGACTTTCCGTCGGCGTGTCCTGATAGTTGAGTTCGATGGGAAGCGCTGCTCTCAGGAACGAAGCCTGGATTACTCCGTCGTTATACCGGGAGAAGGTCTCGACGCTCAGGACAGTGTGCGTCTGAGCATCATTGATCAGGCGCTGCTCGATGATCGTAGCGTCGGTCCGAAGATGCTCCATGATCGCGCAGATTGTGGTGAAGACGTCGGCATGGCTCGCTGAAGACTATGGCATTTGCTCCGGCGCTTGCTGAAATGGGATGCAAATGTCAGAATCGTACCACTAGCGTCTGGCTCTTCCAGAACCGGCCATGCGAAGCGATGCCTTCGAATGGCGGGGAAGTCCAAGGATTTCGGGCGCTTGCGTACGGAATCCTGACATGGAGGAACCCGCGGGCCCCATACACTGATCTATGGGTAAAAAGGCTCTGGGAT
>NZ_FOOR01000046.1:2500-5755 GCF_900113255.1 Novosphingobium sp. CF614 | reverse complement strand
TGGTTGCGGGGGCAGGATTTGAACCTGCGACCTTCAGGTTATGAGCCTGACGAGCTACCGGGCTGCTCCACCCCGCGTCACCAATGTTGCCTAGCGGACGCGAAAAGGGCCCGGTTGAGGGCCCTTTGAAGGCCGCTTGGCCTTGAACATTGAGAATGGGTTTTTTTACGAAGCGCGCCGGCTTCAATGCCTGGCGACGTCCTACTCTTCCGACGCTTGAGCGTAAGTACCATTGGCGCTGTCAGGTTTCACGGCCGAGTTCGAGATGGGATCGGGTGGGTCACTGACGCTATGGTCACCAAGCAATGGAGCTGGCGCGTTTCGTTAATCGATATCCGTGCAAGTCTTTGTGTATCTGGCTGGCTTTATCGTCCACCGACGGGCCTTGCGGGTTTCGCAGGGCTGTCATTGATGGTGGGATTCATCAAGCATGAACAGAGTTATTAGGACCGGTTAGCTCCATGCGTTACCGCACTTCCACACCCGGCCTATCAACGTGATGGTCTATCACGACTCGAAGATACCTAATCTTGAGGGAGGCTTCCCGCTTAGATGCTTTCAGCGGTTATCCCGTCCATGCATAGCTACCCTGCTGCGCGGCTGGCGCCACGACAGGTACACCAGAGGCATGTTCATCCCGGTCCTCTCGTACTAGGGACAACTCCTCTCAAGTATCGACGCCCACGGCAGATAGGGACCAAACTGTCTCGCGACGTTCTGAACCCAGCTCACGTACCACTTTAATTGGCGAACAGCCAAACCCTTGGGACCTGCTCCAGCCCCAGGATGTGATGAGCCGACATCGAGGTGCCAAACGATTCCGTCGATATGAGCTCTTGGGAATCATCAGCCTGTTATCCCCGGCGTACCTTTTATCCGTTGAGCGATGGCCCTTCCACGAGGGACCACCGGATCACTATGACCGACTTTCGTCTCTGCTCGACTCGTCAGTCTCGCAGTCAGGCAGGCTTATGCCATTGCACTCTTGCAGCCGGTTTCCAACCGGCCTGAGCCTACCATCGCGCGCCTCCGTTACTCTTTAGGAGGCGACCGCCCCAGTCAAACTACCCGCCACAGAGGGTCCCCGCACCGGATAACGGTGCTGGGTTAGACATCAGAACATAACAGGGTGGTATTTCACCTATGGCTCCACACCAGCTGGCGCCGGTGCTTCAAAGCCTCCCACCTATGCTACACAATTCTATCCTAATGCCACTCTGAAGCTGCAGTAAAGGTGCACGGGGTCTTTCCGTCTAACCGCGGGTACTCCGCATCTTCACGGAGAATTCAATTTCGCTGAGCATATCCTGGAGACAGTGGGGAAGTCGTTACGCCATTCGTGCAGGTCGGAACTTACCCGACAAGGAATTTCGCTACCTTAGGACCGTTATAGTTACGGCCGCCGTTTACCGGGGCTTCAATTCGGAGCTTGCACTCCTCCTCTTAACCTTCCGGCACCGGGCAGGCGTCAGACCCTATACGTCGTCTTGAAGCCGACTTAGCAGAGTCCTGTGTTTTTGCTAAACAGTCGCTACCCCCTGGCCTGTGCCCCCCGCCACTGGTTGCCCAATGACGGGGCCTCCTTCTTCCGAAGGTACGGAGGCAATTTGCCGAGTTCCTTCAGGATACTTCTCTCAAGCGCCTTGGTATACTCTACCTGACCACCTGTGTCGGTTTCGGGTACGGTCTATACGGTGGGGCTATTTCCTGGAACCGCTTCGAAGCCCCTCCAATCCAATAAGGAGAGACAACATACGCGATCCGTCACACACCACCAGGCCCACGAATATTAACGTGGTTCCCATCGACTACCCCCTTCGGGCTCGTCTTAGGGGCCGGCTCACCCTGCTCAGATTAGCTTTAAGCAGGAACCCTTGGTCTTTCGGCGAGAGGGCATCTCACCCTCTTTGTCGCTACTCATGTCAGCATTCGCACTTCCGATACCTCCACGGTCGGTTACCCTCCCGCTTCATCGGCCTACGGAACGCTCCGCTACCGCGTGATCCGAGGATCACACCCTAAGCTTCGGTGCATCACTTTAGCCCCGTTACATTTTCGCCGCAGGATCTCTTATTTAGACCAGTGAGCTGTTACGCTTTCTTTAAAGGATGGCTGCTTCTAAGCCAACCTCCTGGTTGTTTTGGAAATCCCACATGCTTTCCCACTTAGTGATGACTTGGGGACCTTAGCTGTAGGTTAGGGCTGTTTCCCTTTTGACGACGGACCTTAGCACCCGCCGTCTGTCTGCCGGACTAGACTCGTTGGTATTCGGAGTTTGGTTAGAATTGGTAGATCTCGCGACCCCCGCATCCATCCAGTGCTCTACCCCCAACGGCAATCATCCGACGCTCTACCTCAATAGATTTCGCGGAGAACCAGCTATTTCCCGGCTTGATTGGCCTTTCACCCCTAAACACAACTCATCCGAGAATTTTTCAACATTCAACGGTTCGGCCCTCCAGTGCGTGTTACCGCACCTTCAGCCTGGTCATGCCTAGATCGCCGGGTTTCGGGTCTAATACACCATACTCCAGCGCCCTGTTCAGACTCGCTTTCGCTGCGCCTACACCTAACGGCTTAAGCTCGCATGGTACATTAAGTCACTGACCCATTATGCAAGAGGTACGCTGTCACCCCCTAAAGAGGCTCCAACTGCTTGTAAGCATTCGGTTTCAGGTACTGTTTCACTCCCCTCATCGGGGTGCTTTTCACCTTTCCCTCACGGTACTGTGTTCGCTATCGGTCATGTACGAGTATTTAGGCTTGGAGGGTGGTCCCCCCATGTTCAGACAGGATTTCACGTGTCCCGCCCTACTCGAGGCTCCATTCATCACTTTCGCATACGGGGCTGTCACCCGCTATGGCCACTCTTTCCAAAGTGTTCTGCTAGTTGAAAATGAAGCACTGGCCTGGTCCGCGTTCGCTCGCCACTACTAACGGAATCTCGGTTGATGTCTTTTCCTCCGGGTACTTAGATGTTTCAGTTCCCCGGGTTCGCTTCACCAAGCCTATATATTCAGCTCGGTGATACCTTATCCACCTCACTCAATATCCGATCACACAGTTGCCTGTTCAATCGGGCATCGAGAGAAATGGTGAAGGTGGGTTTCCCCATTCGGAAATCGCCGGATCAAAGTTTGCTCACAACTCCCCGACGCTTATCGCAGCGTGCCACGTCCTTCATCGCCTGTACATGCCAAGGCATCCACCAAATGCTCTTACCTCACGCTTGAGAATCCACACCATCAACGACAG
>NZ_FOOR01000005.1 GCF_900113255.1 Novosphingobium sp. CF614 | reverse complement strand
CCCAGTTCCTTGCGTATCTGACCGAACAACACTTTGCGACGCCCCTTCGGGATGAACACAACGTGGTATTTGCACTCCCATCTCGTGTGGCTTAAACTCTGGTACTCGCTCATCGTGACATTCCTTTCGTGTGCTTGGCGGCTCACGAAAGCAAATGTCGCGATGGGTTCCCGGATACGTCAAACTATGATGGTCTCCCCGGCATAGCCGGGGGATTACCTTTGGGATTTATACCTCTCCCGGGGCAACTCTCAGCGGAAATCAACAGTGAAGGGTTAGAAGGCTTCGCAAGCGGACGCTTCACCTCTCAAGCCGAACTGAAAAGGTTCTTCGAAGCGCATCCGCAGTTTCCGGTATGCCGTCATGGCTATCTGACGAACGAGCAGGTCAATCGTATTCTGACGAACCCGCTCTATGCGGGTCATCTCGAAAGCAAGGTTTGGGACGTGTCGCTGCGGAAGGCTCAGCATGACGGCATGATCGACCTTGAAACCTTCCAGCGGAATCAGGAACGGCTGTTCGGCAAGCCTCTAGCTCCGGCGCGGGCTGACATAAACGCGGATTTCCCTTTGCGTGGATTCGTGACGTGCGGATGCTGTTCGCATCCCATGACAGCAAACTGGAGCCGTGGACGGCACGGGAAGCAGTTCGCCTATTATATCTGCCGTCACAGGGGCTGCGACAGGTTCGGCAAATCCGTGGCGAGAGACAAGGTGGAAGGCGCGTTCGAGAACGTGCTGAGTACGTTAGCGCCTCGTCCCGAAGTGCTGACCGTTTTCACGAAGCTGTTCCGTAAGCGGTGGAACGAGGCAGAATCGAAAGCGAAGGAAAGCGGAGCGGCGATCAAGCTTCAGTCGGTCGCAGTCGAAAAGAAGATTGCCCAATTGCTTGATCGGATTGTCGAGTCAGACAGCTCGACCGTGATCGGCGCATATGAGCGCAAGGTCGAAGAGCTTGAGCGTCAGAAGCTTGTTCTGGCGGAAAAAATCTCTCGCTGCGGCACTGCGCTGCCAGACTACGACGAAACTTTTCGAACCGCTTTCGAGTTCATCTCAAACCCTTGTATTCTTTGGAAAACAGGGTCGCTTGAAGACAAGCGAATTGTGCTGAAACTCGCTTTAGACTCTCATCTGGAATACGACTGGAATGAGGGTGTTCGAACCCCTGAATTATCCTTGCCGTTCAAGGCTTTGGGTGATGTTTGCGATCAAGAAAAGGTAATGGCGGAGAGGGTGTCCTTAATCGTGACTCGCCACAAGCCGTCAAGGCGAGCCATAATCACAACTAACCAATTGGAACTCCGAATTTTTATGCCGTCATAAGGCGTCACGGAGCGTCATGGTTGAAATGACTTGGCGAGCGAATCTGGTGAGTGGCAACGTCGCAACTAACCACTCATTTCGAGGCGCTTTCATGGCTCTTTCCATCCGCACAATCCGCTCCTTTGTCCGCTCCGAACAGCCTGGCATGTGGGCCGCTCGCAACGGCCTGAATCTCGTAATCGCCAAGTCCGGTTCACCATCATGGGCGCTCCGCTACACCACTTCGGACGGCAGGCGCCGGCTGATGAAGATGGCCGATTATGATCCCATAGACGATGCGGCGCTTGCCGGTCTCGAAGCCGAAGCGGCGACGATGCGCAAGGCGATCCGGCGCGGACATGATCCCCTCGCAGAACGTGAGGCCGAAGCGATTGCGCCAGCCGGTCCAGCGGTGGAGACGTTCAAAGATTCCGCGCTCGATTATATCGCGGCGAACAAGTCCGGCTGGAAAAACCCAAAGCACGCCGCTCAGTGGGAGAACACGCTAGAAACGTATGTTTATCCGCTTATCGGCTCGAAGCCGACGCACGAAGTATCCATGCAGGACGTTAAAGCGATCCTGCAACAACCCTATGCGCGCAAGGGTGTGAAGGGCACGCTCTGGACCGGAGCGCGCGAGACGGCATCGCGCGTCCGCAGCCGGATTGAGATCGTCATCAAGGCCGCAAAGGCAAAGGCGCTGGCCGACAACGGCAACCCGGCACGGCAGGCGCTATGGGCCGGACATGCCAATCCCGCAGATGGCGAGACGCTGCGGCTTGCTGGATTGAATGGCAAGCAAGTGAAGGGGAATTTTGCTGCCATGGACTGGCAGGCGGTTCCGGCGTTTGTCTGTGAGTTGCAGGCCAAGCCCGACTACTCCGCCAAGGCGCTGGTCCTGACGATCCTATGCGCCACCCGCACCAGTGAAACGCTCAACGCGACGTGGAGCGAATTTGACCTAGAGGCCGCAACGTGGACCATCCCCGGCGACCGTATGAAGATGGGGCGCGAGCATCGGGTGCCCCTGTCCGAGCAGGCTGTCGCGCTGTTGCGAGGCATCCATCCCATAGCCGGAAATCCGTATGTGTTCCCCGGTGCCCGTGCAGGCCGTCCGCTGTCCAATATGGCGATGCTGCAAATGCTGCGCGGGATGCGTGACAACCTGACTGTTCACGGCTTTCGATCCGCATTCCGCGATTGGATCACAGAGACCACGTTGCACCTGGACGCTATCGCGGAACAGGCGTTGGCGCACGCAATCGACAATAAGGTGGAGCGCGCATATCGTCGCGGTGACGCATTCGAGCGACGGCGGGACTTGATGCAAATGTGGTCTGATTACCTGATGTTGATCGAAGCATTATACGCCGAGAAATGGAAGAGATTTATTGCGTAGCTGCTTCGGTGGGAGTCGTGCCCGCACTCCCCGCAGCAATAATTGCTCCGAACATTGAGGCCCACAACAGGCAAACAGCAATTCCGATAGCACCCAAAACAATTCCTGTAATAGCTCCGCCTTTAGGGTTTTTTGTTACACCGATCAAACCGAGTATCAACGCGAGTGGTGATGTAATCCAAGCGATAAGACCGAGCACTGGAATGAATGCAAGAACTATGGACACAATGCCAAGCACCATTGCGCTGGTTCCGAGACCATTGGACGGTGCTTGCGTGTGAGTGACAACAAATTGTTGCGGCTGCTGCTGATTTTCCAAGACTGCCCCCTATTGACTTCGCCTGACCGATAACGCACTTTTGTGCCGCTAGCCAGATCGGATGATCGGCGGCGCAAGGGCAGGATGGCCCAAGCCGATAAGACCGGCGCACGGCGGAGCGGATGCCCGCGATCCCGAAATCATCGAAATTCCGAGGCCATCCATGACAGACATAACCGTTCTCACGATCGAACAGGCGTGCCGCGAAATCGGCTTGAGCGAACCGACCCTACGCCGCCGCGCTGCCGCCGATCCGGCATTTCCCCGAAAGATTAAGCTGTCCGCGCGCCGCGTCGGATACTTGCGCCGCGATATTGAGGCCTACCTCACGCGCCAACGCGAAGCGGCCTACGCGTCTTAACCCGCCATAATCCGTCACGATGGTGAGCGGGTTTGGTGAGTTACGCCATTTTTCCGTGAAAAATCAACGAAACAGGCGGAGCCTTGCTCCGTCATACCCTGAAATGAAACGCCCCGTGATCGCGTTGCAGGACGACCACGGGGCGGGAATTGAAAGTGATTTCAGCGATGCAGTCTATACACGAAAGCGCCGGGAGCGGCAAGAATCCTGCTGTGCCCTTCACTTGGTTCACCCGCGCCGATGCGCCGCAAGGTCAGCGCGGCGAAATCATCTGGTCCGATCTGTGCCAATGGATCGTCACCAGCGCGCCGACCGCCCCAACAAAAGATGCGCTGCCGCTTATCAAGCTGGCGACGTTCACCGGGGATTATCGGAACGACGCGGGACTTGAAGCCGTCCATGGTATCGAAGGCGATTACGATGCCGAGCAAGTCCAGCCGCAAGATGCCGCTGCGATGCTCCAGCGAGCCGGCATTGCGGCGCTGATCTACACCAGCCCCTCGCACCAGCCCGATGCGCCGCGTTGGCGCGTCCTGGCGCCGTTGTCGCGCTCCGATGGACTGACGGGGCGGCACGCGCTGGCCTGTCGCATCAACGGCGCGCTCGGTGGCATACTTGCTCGCGAGAGTTTCACGGCATCACAAGCCTACTATGTCGGAGCGGTCGAAGGTGGTGAGCCGGTGCAATGCTGGGCAACGAACGGGCAGTGCATTGATCTGGTCGAAGGGATCGCACCGATTGGACCGGCTGAGCCGTCGAGCGATCCCCGTAAGCCGTTGGGCACCGAACCCGCTCCACATCCCGACGCACCGCGCGAGGCGCTTTGGTCGATCGATCCGAACGAACTTGGCTACGCCGACTGGCGCAACATGAGCGCAGCGTTTCGGCAGGCATCCACCGGCCTGATGCTCGACGAAGCCGCGCGCATCATTTGGGACGTGTGGTGTCAGCGGTTCGAGAAAAACAGCCTTGCCGACAACGCGAAGCTGTGGCGTTCGCTGGATCGCGGAACGTCGCTTGGCTGGGCCTATCTCCGCAGCCGGGCCGCACCGGAAGTGGTGGCGCGCTGGACCTTCGGTGTGAATGGCCCGTCGCTGTCCGCCGTGCCGTCCGGTGCCACCCAAGAGGTATTGCCTGCGATCCAGTATGAAATTCCGGCGACGGGAGATACAGTGGGCGCACCGTCGCATCTCGACGTTGTGCGGAACTGCCGCGACTGGGCAATTCCGGTGCGCCACGACACGTTCGCCGACCGCCTCATGGTGACAGGTCCGTTACCGGGTGAGCGCAACAGCCGCTGGCCCCGTCCGTTGACCGATTCCGATTACGTCACCATCCGGCTCGCGTTCAACGCCATGGGGACGAAGCCGCCGACCGAAGCGCTGCGCGAGGGCGTCGATTTTTGGGCGCGCGCCAATCCGTTCAATCCCGTCACCGACTGGCTCGACGGGCTGCGGTGGGACGGTGTGGCGCGGCTCGACGGCTGGCTCTCAACGTATCTAGGCGTGGAGCCGTCCGACTGGTCCCGTGCCATCGGCTCGCGCTTCATCATCGGCATGGTGGCCCGCGCTATGGTGCCCGGCTGCAAACTCGATACCGTGCTTGTGCTGGAAGGGCCGCAAGGGGTTGGCAAGTCCACTGCTCTGCGCATCCTGGCTGGTGACGATCATTTCGGCGACCAGTTGCCCAATATGCGCGACAAGGACGGTTTGGCCTACCTGTCCGGCCTATGGCTTGTCGAAATTGGCGAACTTGCAGCAATGCGGCGCTCCCATGCCGACGAGATTAAATCCTTCCTGACGGCCCGCTTTGATCGATACCGGCCAAGCTACGGGCGGCACATGATCGACCAGCCGCGCCGTGTCGCCTTCGCCGCGTCAACGAACGATAGCGCGTGGCACGACGACCCGACCGGGGCGCGGCGCTGGTGGCCCGTCCGCGTCGGTTCGATCGATCTTGAGGGCTTGGTCCGTGATCGTGCGCAGCTATTCGCCGAAGCCGTCCACCGCTGGCGATCCGGGGAAGCGTGGCACCTCGACGCGGACGGGGAGGCGTTGGGGCGTGCCGAAATGGCAGAACGTGAGGTGCCGGACGCGTGGGAGGAACGCATTGCCGAATGTCTCGCTGCGAACCCTGCCGTGCCGATGACGATCAAGGCATTGCTCGCCACCCTTGGCATCGCGTCCGACACGTCGCATTCGGGGCATACGCGCCGCCTGTCCGGCATTTTGCGCAATCTTGGTTACGAACGCAAACGCTTACCGGACAGGCGTTGGGCTTACGTGAAGCCGTCCCACTTGTCCTAGTTCGCATTCGTGAAGTGGGACAGCGAAGGGCGCAAAAATCCTAGGGTTGTCCCACTGTCCCAGTTGTCCCACTTCAGTTCAGAGATTCCAGAAAATACGGTATGACGGTATAACACGCGTTTTTGAAGTCTATAGAATAAGCGGTCCAAGTGGGACTAAGTGGGACACGAATAGAAAGACGCCAGAGTTAACAGTCATAACGATATAACGTCATATTATATAATATACACTTTCACGATGGTAGGTTTGTTGCGTCAATATTTCACTTGACGAACGATAATTGCGTGTGAGACTGTCCTTGTACTCCACAGAACGAGGACTTGTACTTATGCCCACACCTACTCTCACCGAAAACCCGACCGATCGCGGTCCGGTTTTCACCTACTCCACCGACTCCGGCCCCGCCATCGCGCACCTGCCGGTCCTTCCTGAACTGGCCGAACTTCCCGAGGCCAACCGGCATTTCGCTGCAACGATCGCGCGCGCATTCGACAGGTTCCAACCTGCCGCTGCCACGGAGGAATTGCGCCGTATCGCTGGCCCCGCGATGCTCGGCGCGATCAAGCGCGCGATCGCCGCAGGGCAGGCGAGCCGTCGCGCACATGCGGAGGCCGATGCCCGCGCGCGAGAGATTCCGCCTTCGCTCGACATGAGTCAGGAAGCCGAGCGCCGCGCGCGCTATCGCGGCTTAAGCCTCGCGGACCAGATGGCAGCCGCGCAGCGTGCCGACCTCGCAGACCTCGCCGCCATCGTGGCCCGAGGAAACCTTTGTGACTGGGCGCCCGAGGCGTTCGATCTGGCATCGGAGCGATATGCGGCTCTCGCTTGGGCCGAACGCGTGGGCCTGGCGTCGAACCATCCGCGCCAGCCATCGCTGGAAGGCGGCCTGACGGTGACCGGCCCTGATGCCGCCGCCGTCGAAACAGCCGCACTGGCCGCGCTGGCGCACCATCGGCAGCGCGCCGATGACCTCGAGACGGTCGAAGCCGCCTTGCGCAACCAGATTTGCCTTGTTGCGGCGGCGCTTGAGATGACGCCCGATGATGTCCTTGCGGCGACGATGGCAGCGTGACGACCGCGCGGACGATCTACCTTCCGGCCGCCCCGGAAATCCAGTCCGGGGCGTGCTGGGCGGCGCTGCAGTGGACGCGCCAGCAAGCGCGGTATCATCAACTGCACAACGGCTTCCCGCGTCCAGTGCGGCGCGGGTGGCTGGATACGGGCGCTGTTGCGCGATGGGCAATGAGCCGGTGGCCCGATGTATCGATTTCATGGGTGTAACGATGACGAACGAAACGACCAACACCGGACGCCGACCTAATGGCACGTTCGCACCGGGGAGCGGTGGCCGCGTGCGAGGCTCGAAGAACAAGGTCTCGCGCGATACGCTCGCGGCGGTGCAAGGCCTGTCGAGTGAAGCCGTGTCGAAACTCGCCGAACGCATGAGGGCGGGCGACATGGGCGCAATCAGGCTGATTTTGGAGTACACCTTGCCCAAAGGTGGCCGCACGATCGATCTTGAGACGAACGACCCGAACGCAATCGCGGACGCGGCAGCACATGGTGAGATTTCACCGGATGAAGCGACAAGATTGGCTCAAGCCGTGAAAACGGTAGGCGATGCTGCCGATTTGCGCGAATTAAAGAGACAGGTCGAAGAACTAGAATTGTTGATTTCAAGTCTGGCGAAACGATGAGTCGGATTGGATTAAACAAACGCCTCGCAGTTGTTCGGGATACACTGTTGCCACCGGGCAGTCTGGCGTATCGATTGTATCAATTGAAGCCGTGGGAATTGCAACAATACAATGAATGGCGCGAACGGTGCGATGATTGGTATGCGAAAATCGAGGCTGAACATGGGCCGGGCGCTGCATATGAAATGTATCTCGCAACCTTTGATGAAGGGCAATCTGTGGCGTGGGAACCGCCCCAACTACACCTGCCGCTCAGGCGCAAACTGTTCCCCGATCCGCCGCCGCGTTCGGGCGATCCGGCGGAAGACTATCGGGAAATGATCCGCGATGGCGAGTAATTCTCGCTCGAAAGGGAAGACCGAATAAAATTCCCGGATAAAATGAAGGAGCACGACAATGCTATATTCTGCCGTTTCAATCTGTGAACCGAAACCGTTCACGGCCTTATTCACTTTCGACGACGACGGCGAACTGATCGACTTTGAGCGCTTGAGCGCCACGAACTATGCGCGACGGGTCGGCGGCATGAGGGCTATGGGTAGGATCAATCAGGCGGGGCGGTATCACGGTGTCCACCATCTCAGGTATGATCCTTCGCGTCCTGGGTTCGGTCATGACGAAATCGGACGGCCGATCTTGCGGGTTGATCCGGTGATGACGCTTACCCTCGCCGGTGGGCGCGCAGGCAGGCGAGCTATCGAGCGCATGTTCCTCTCGCGCGCGATGATGCCGAAGCGGCATGGTCCGACTTGATGGACATGGTTCGGAAGGGGAACGAATTGGTGCGGCAGGTCCGCACGGCTCACTGATGCAGTTGGTTAGTCGGCAAAGGTGAGCGCATCGACCAAGCCGCACGAAGCCTTGGTTCATGGCGGAGCATCGATCCGTCGTACCCTGTGGCGCTGAAAAGACCCCCCCCTAGGCCCCCTCGCGACCGGACCTTAATCACAAGTCGAAGGTGACTCGCCTATATTCTTGCCGGTCCTAAAGCGTCATAAAACGCCACAAAGCGCCATCACGGCTCAATTTTTCGGTTAGTGTTTTGGTGAGCCGCTTCAGTCACTTGGCCAATACCCCTAGAATTTCTGCGCATTTCAGGGATTGACTGGCGGAGAGGGTGGGATTCGAACTGTTCGGCTAAGCGATTGATTAGCCGTGTTTCTGATCAAACCGTTTTCCCGCGATACCTCGGAATATACCTCGTCGACTTTTTCCTCTGAAAACCGTCACTTGGCGGCTTAGTTCGACTGCGTGCACGGTATTCGAACCCACGATACAAAGCAAGGTCAGCGGACGGCGAGCGTGCGCGTATCTGAACCAGATGATTGGCACTGAACCGACCTTACTCGAAGCGGCGTCAGCCGTTATCAGCCCTGCCAACTGCCTAATACCGTAAATCACATCAGACGAACCGCCATCGTGTATCGCGATCCCCTTAGCGATCGCGAGGGTCCCCGACGGCAAACAGAGGAGGCGCGCGACCATGATGTGACAGGGGGCGGGGAACGCGAGGGAAACGCCCCCAATTATGACCTCGCATCTGCCGGGAGGTGGAGCGCTCCAACCAAGAACATCTCCACCGCCCTTCCACAACCGGCCGGACTCGCAGGTGGCTGCGCCCAGCCCAATACGCTGCGGCGGCGCCATTGGCAAATCCGGTCAACATCAAGGTGAGATCGATGTTGAACATCAAGCAGAATCAGATCGAAGGTGAAGACGCGAGCGACATTACGAGCTTCGGACAAGACGTCGCGCCGGCGGGCGTTCAATTCGCTGGTGAACTGTCAGCCTTCGAAGTCTCGACGCGGACACCGCTGACCCGGAAGGCGATGTACGACCTCGCCGATCCGGAAAGCGGGCTCGTCGGCGTAAACTTTCCGACCTTCGCGCTTCCCGGAACGTGCTGCGCGGCTATGGACGTGATCAACGCGCGCGAAGCCGTCGAATATAAAGGCCCCGCGGAAGGGACTCTGTCCACCGGAAGCGGGACATCTGCATGGGAGGCGCGCTATCCCGGCATTGCGCCACACGAGCCGGACAGTGCCGGCTCCTGGGGCGAATATCTGGATCGCGTGCCGGACTGGGATATCGACCGGGAGGCGCTGTTCGCCAGCAGCTTTGGTGGTGATCCAATGGAGTCCATCATCAACGTGTTGTCGACGGCGCTCGGGCAGCCGATCGAACGTGCGGTTCATCCGCGCTTTGGCCGGAAGATGGGAATGGGGCTAGTCCGCAAGGGCGCGCCGCTCGCGCATTTCGACTTCGCGCAATATGATGTCGGTTACAATGCCCGCGGCCATATCGGCATCGTCCTGGTTCTGGATGCAGGCCCCGGCGCCGTGCAACGTGCGTGGAACTATCAGCCCGAGCCGGACGACGACGGCAATTACGACACGTTCGACTATATGTTGGACCCACGGCTGACAGGCTATATCGACGTCCCGACGCCTGTCGGCTGCCTGAGCCTGCTCTGCGCCCGGTATATCCACGAGGTGAAGGATATCCCGGACAGGCGCTGCACGCTCGCCGCGCATCTGGCCTGGCTCCCCGATGGAGACCGCTGGGTGATTTACGCCTGAGCAAAGAGAGGGCCGGCGCCAACGCGCCGGCCCTCCGCCGTTCAAACGCCCCACCAATTTATGAGGCCGAACATGCCCATTTCCCCAACGCCTTCGACGGTTGTTCAAAAGGATTCACCGCGCTACGCGCCGGCCCCCGATCTTCGAAACTTGCCGGAACTCGACCGCGAGATCCTCGGTTTCTGGGAGGCCGACCAGACGTTCCGCGCATCGATCGACCAGCGTCCTGCTGAAAATCAGTTCGTATTCTACGACGGCCCGCCTTTCGCGAACGGTTTACCGCACTACGGTCATCTCCTGACCGGCTTCGCGAAAGACATCATCCCCCGCTTTCAAACGATGAAAGGGAAACGTGTCGAGAGGCGGTTCGGTTGGGATACCCATGGTCTCCCGGCGGAACTGGCCGCCGAGCAGGATCTGGGCATTTCCGGGCGTAAGGCAATTCTCGCGTTCGGGGTCGATCGCTTCAATGCGGCGGCGCGTGCCGGGGTCATGAAATACGCGGCGCAGTGGCGCGAATATGTCACCCGCCAAGCTCGATGGGTAGATTTCGACAACGATTATAAAACGCTCGACCTCACCTTCATGGAGAGCACGATGTGGGCCTTCAAGAAGCTTTGGGACAAGGGAACCGTCTATCGCGACTATCGCGTCGTGCCCTATTCTTGGGCGGTTGAATCGCCATTGTCCAACTTCGAGACGCGACTCGACAATTCCTATCGGGACCGAGCGGATCCGGCGCTGACGGTCGGCTTCGATCTTTGTGAGGGTCAGGGCGAATTATCGAATGCGCAGCTGCTGATCTGGACCACGACACCCTGGACGGTGCCCTGCAACCTGGCTGTCGCGGTCGGACGCGAGATTGCCTATATTCTGGTGCAAAAGGGCGAGGCGCGCTATCTCCTATCCCGGTCGGCAGAGGCTCGATACGCACAACAACTCGAGGGCGCCCACATTATCGCCGAATATGCGGGCAGCGCCCTTGCGGGCCTCCGCTACCGGCCGCCGTTCGACTATTTCTCAGGCCATCGGAATGCTTTTCAGGTGCTGGTCGCCGACTTCGTGACCGATGGTGACGGCACCGGCATCGTGCACATTTCGCCTGGCTTCGGCGAGGATGATTTCAGTGCCTGCCGTGCTGCGGAGATCGAGGTGGTAGTGCCCGTTGACGCGGCCGGCCGCTATACGGGCGAGATCCGCGATTATGAGGGCATGCTCGTCTTCGATGCCAACCCGCTGATCATCCGACACTTAAAAGATGAGGGCCGTCTCTTTCGCAACGAAACTCATGTCCACAGTTACCCGCATTGCTGGCGAACGGATCAACCGCTCATCTACCGCGCCGTAGACAGCTGGTATATTCGGGTCTCTGACTTCCGCGACAAGCTCGTCGCTCACAACGAGCAGATCACATGGGCTCCTTCGCACGTGAAGCATGGCATCTTCGGCAAATGGCTGTCGGGGGCTCAGGACTGGAATATCTCGCGGTCGCGCTTCTGGGGGACCCCGATGCCGGTCTGGATCAGCGACGACCCCAACTACCCGCGGACGGACGTTTATGGCTCGCTCGCTGAGCTTGAGGCGGACTTCGGCGTGAAAGTGATCGACCTCCATCGCCCCTTCATCGATAGCCTCGTCCGCCCGAATCCGGATGATCCGACCGGCCGCGCGCAGATGCGGCGCGTAGAGGACGTGTTCGATGTCTGGTTCGACTCGGGCTCCATGCCATTTGCAAGCGTGCACTATCCTTTCGAGAATAAGATGTGGTTCGAGCAGCACTTTCCGGCAGACTTCATTGTCGAATATGTGGCCCAGACGCGCGGCTGGTTTTATACCCTGATGGTGCTGGGCGTGCTGCTCTTCGACCAGCCCCCATTTAAAAATGCGGTCTGCCACGGTGTCGTCCTGGACCAACAGCGGCGAAAGCTTTCCAAGCGGCTCAAAAACTATCCGGACCCCATGGACGTCTTCGACGCCTACGGCTCGGACGTGATGCGCTGGTTCCTCATGTCCTCGACAGTGATCAGCGGCGGTGATCTCCTCGTACCGTCGGACGCAAAAGACATTGCCGCAGCTCAGCGGGACACCATCGCGCCTCTGGTGAATGCCTATGGGTTTTTCGTAACCTATGCCAACCTAGAAGGCCGGTCGCCGATGCTGGTTGCGAAGGCTGGCGATCCCCTCGACCAATATATCCTGGCGAAGTGTGGACAGCTTGCTGCAAAGGTCGACTGCGCCCTGTCGAGCTTCAATATCCCGCTCGCCTGCCGCGAGCTGACGGCGTTCTGCGAGATATTGACGAACTGGTATATCCGGCGCTCCCGGCCAAGATTCTGGAACTCGGCAGGTCAAGCGGCGAAAGAGGCGGCGCTAGACACGTTGTTTTCCGTCCTGGTACAAACCTGTCGTATCGCCGCACCGCTGCTGCCGCTTGTCACGGAAAAGCTATACAAGAGCCTGACAGGCGAGCGTTCCGTCCACCTTACGCTCTGGTCATCCTTGCCGGACTTCCCTCAGGAAAACGATCTGGTTGAGGCAATGGACCTGGCGCGGGAAGCCTGCTCGGCTGCTCTCAGCCTACGCGAGCGCTCTCGTCTGCGCGTGCGATTGCCGCTCAAGGTCCTGACGATCATCCATCCGAATTGCGACGCGCTGGCGCCGTTCGTCGATCTGATATCCAGCGAAGTCAATGTGCGAGCGGTCCAGCTTTATCCTGACCTGCAGGGGCTCGGCGAAGTGGAGTTGCGTGTGCATCCGCAGATTGGACGACGTGTTGGCTCGAGGATGAAAGTTATCGTCTCCGAGGCGGCAGCTGGCCGCTTCAGGTTGAACGAGGATGGCACCGCCACCGTTGCTGGCGAGGCGCTTTCTGGCGCCGAATTTTCTGTGCGCCTGATCGCGACGCCGGATCGACCGGCCCAGCCATTCGGGATGCACGGCACATGCTTGCTGGACACGTCGATTGACGAGGACCAAGAGCAAGAAGGATGGGCGCGAGACCTCGTGCGTTCGATTCAGGCAGCACGCAAGACCGCAGGTTTCCATGTTTCGGACCGAGTGCAGCTGGGACTGAAAGACCCGGTCGGTATTCGATCCTTGCTGGGGCGGCATGAGGCGATGGTCGCGCGCGAGACTTTGGCGCAATCCATTGGTGAGTTTGAGGAAGATGGTTTCCTCAGCAGCGCGCAATTTGCCGAGCGCAGCTTGCGATTCTCACTCGTCAAATGCGAGCTAGCATTGATCAGGAGCGGCAACACCGGATGAATGCCTGCCTCGACGCAGGGGCCGGAAGCCTAAGCCTGTGCTCTGTCCGGCGAATTCTTCGGGCGCCTGCGATCGAATATTTGGCGCTCACCGCGCTTGCATCGGAGAGTTCGACGGTCCTAGCTTTTCGGTGACGTATTCCCGGTAATGCGATTCATGGCTGGCACTGTCAGCTAGCCAGTGGCTTTCAAAAACCATTGGCCGGGTGGACGAATCCGCAGTAGTGAACGGAATGTGATGGGTGAAGCGGCACAGAACGAAGGTTTCGGCGATCCGGGACAGGAGGTTCCGACCCTCGTCAGGGCTCGCTGGCAGTCTGAGGTTCGCAGACTGATCGCTCTCATGGCGACCCATCGAGAAGGGTATCGCTGCTCGTCCGCCGGTCTTGATATCTCGGTTCAACCGGATGTGTTTTCGCCAGCGTATTTCACCGATAGCGAGTGGTTTGCGATCGAGGTCGCTAGGATTGTTCAGAGCCGTTCGCTGCTGGACATTGGTACGGGCACCGGCATCGTCGCACTTGCGGCAGCACGAGGTGGCGCCAACGTAACGGCGACAGATATCAATCCCGCTGCGATTGAAAACGCCCGCATCAATTTCGCCGAGCATGCCGTGGACATCCCTGTGTTTGGCGGAGACGTGTACGGTGCCCTTCCCGAGCCCCGGACGTTCGATTTCATCTTCTGGAATCATCCGTTCAACATGGGTACCAACCCCGAGGAAGATAATCTATCGCTCTGCGGATTCGATTATGAGTATCGCGGCTTGCGGCAATTCATCCAAGAAAGCCGCCAGTATCTTGCGCCAGAAGGGCGGCTTATCCTGGGAACCAGCACTTTTGCTGAAGTGAGCAGAATCGAAGCGCTCGCAGCAGAGGTCGGGATGGAGACGCGCATATTGCAGCGCAAGCAGACGCCCTTGCAGTGGCGAGGCGCCGCGGTGACGGAGCTCAGAATCGTCGAATTCACTGCATTCCGGTAGTCACCGGTAATTGCTGTCAGGCTTTGTCAGCTCCCGATGATTCGAATCGGCTATCAGCGATTCACGGTGATTTGGCATCGGTTCGGCGGAGAGATCTATGATTCGCAGACGAGGAGTTTTGGGAGGAGCGGTCGCGGCCCTGCTTCTTCTCATAGCGGGGGTCGTTGGTTACGAAACGGCAACGCCGCAGACCACGACCGTCAACCTGGGCACATTCTCGATCGCGATCGATTACACGCCTTATCTGGTCGCCAAGGAGAAAGGCTGGTTCGACGAAGCGCTTGCGCCGCATCATGCCAAGGCCTCCTTCACGCAATTCGAGACGCTGCCCGCGATCAACGAAGCGCTTGCGACCAAACGGCTCGACGTGATTTTCGAAGCCGAACCGCCGGTCATCATCGGCAAGGCCGCAGGCATTGATGTCAGGGTCACAAATCTGGGCTGTACTCTGCCGGTCGACATCCTTGTTCCTGCCAATTCGCCTATTCAGAGCATCGGCGGCCTGAAGGGAAAGACCATCGCTGTATTGGCAGGCACGAGCTCGCAATATGGCGTGCTGGTCGATGCCGCAGCCGTCGGAGTTACCGACAAGCAATTCACGATGGTCGACATGCCGCCTCCCGAGGGCAAAGCGGCGTTCGAAAGTGGTCGGGTTGATGCCTGGGCCGTATGGCCACCATGGGTCGAGCAGGAGATCGTCGCCGGTCGCGGACGGACGCTGCAAGGCGGACAAGCGATGATCCAGTCCATCATGGCCATGCGAGGCAGCTTCAAGGATCAACATCCCGAGATGGCGAAGGCGATTTCCGACGTATTGGAAAGAGCCAAGCGTTGGGTCCACGACCATCCTGCAGAGGCCATTGCTATTGTCGCAAAGCAGGCGAATCTCGATCCCAAGGTCGTGCAGATGGCGTGGCCGAAGCATCGCTTCGACGTCAGCCTGACGCCCGACGTGCGCGCGGATATCCAACGCAAAGCCGATTTTCTTTTTGAAAAGGGGCTTGTCCGCACCCGAGTCGACGTCGCGAAAGATCTGATCCGACCATGAGCCTCACGGTCGCCCGCATTGAACGTCGCGCTGGTCGCGTGTATCGCTCGCGCGACCGATCTTTCGAGGCACTCGTCCCCTTGATATTGCCGATGGCGCTGCTTGCGCTGTGGCACGCCGCGGTTGTTCTCGAGTGGGTACCTTCGACCCTGATTGCCACTCCCTTGGCGGTAGCAACCGACCTTGTGCGCCTGGCGGTCGACGGAACGCTCACCGAACATATCTTCGCCAGCCTTCGCCGCCTGATTGCCGGCTTCGGCATCGGTGCTGCAGGCGGTCTCGCGCTAGGGTCGTGGATCGGTGTCAGCCGCGGTGCCCAGCGGTCGATAGAGCCGACGATCAGCGTGCTGGCACCCATTCCCCCGACGGCCTGGATACCCCTGCTGATCATTCTCTTCGGGATCCAGGAAGCATCCAAAATCTGGTTGATCGCCTTGGGCGTTCTCTTCGTTGTGACGACCAACACCGTCTCGGGAATCAGGCATGTGGATTTGCGGTTCGTCGAGGTCGCGAGGGTCTGCGAAAAGAGCCGTTCGGAGACCCTGTGGTTCGTTCTTCTGCCAGCAGCCATGCCCGCCATCATGACGGGGCTGCGCCTCGGGCTTGGCCTGTCATGGATTCTCCTTATCGCGGCAGAGCTGATCGCCGCAAATCGGGGGCTCGGATGGTTCATTTACGACGCTCGAAATTTTTCGCGACCCGACGACATGATTGCCGGAATGGTCTGCATCGGCTTTCTTGGAGCCGTGAGCGACCGGCTGATGCTATATGCGCAGCGCCACGTCTTGCGCTGGCAGAGTAGCTACGACGGAAATTAAGATGTGCGCAAGGCTCGGAAGTCCCCTCCTCGCGGTCCATCTGCGGAACAAGACCTTCGGACGGGGTAATGGTCGCCAAATCCTCGGTAATATTGACCTGGAGGTCGCAGAACGAGAAATTGTCGCGATACTTGGACCGAGCGGATCAGGCAAAACGACTCTTTTGCGGATGATCGCTGGACTTGACGAGGACTTCGAAGGTCAGATTCTGAGCCGCGATGAGGTGGTCTGCGGTCCCTCCGCTCGTCGTGGTCTTGTCTTTCAGGACGCTCGCTTGCTGGCTTGGCGTACCGTGCGCCAGAATGTCGAATTCGGACTCCCGAAGTCGATGCGCAAAGAGGGACCGGCCCGTGTCGATGAGGTTCTGAACCTCGTGGGGTTGGCCGCGGCCCAGCACGCGTGGCCGCGCGAGCTGTCCGGTGGCATGGAAAAAAGAGCCGCTCTGGCCCGGGCGCTCGTCGGTTCTCCCGACCTTCTGATGCTCGATGAGCCTTTCGGAGCGTTGGATCTCCAGAACCGCCTTGCGCTGCAGGATGAACTGGTTGCGCTGCGAGAACGACTAGGATTCAGCGTGTTGCTGGTTACGCACGACATCGATGAGGCCGTATATCTTGCGGATCGCGTCATCATCCTTGGCGGCGTTCCGGCCCAGGTTCGCGAGCAGGTCTTGATCGCGCTTCCTCATCCCAGAGACCGTCTCGCGGAAGAGTTCATGCAAGCCCGAACGCGAGTCCTTGCGCACATCGTTGACACTGATCATCATCGCTGAGTTTGGCGTCGGCGTTCGTGGACATGGTGATCAACATTGGCTCAGACCGGGCAGGCGGAAGCAGCGCAGCGCGTCGAAGTGGGCAATTGGCTCGGCTGGCTGAAGACTATGGGCGAGATTCCCAAGCTGGAGCCGCTTTGCACTGCGATTCCAGCCGGCCAGGTGCTTGCGGCTGACGACCTCAAGCTCGAGGTTCGCAAGGAAGCAGACAGGTGGGCGAGCCTTTTTCAATCGCTGGCCGATGCTCATGGCTTCTCGCTGCTTGGGGTCGAAATGGCCGTCATTTCCGATCGCCGGCGGCAACCGCTAACCGCTCCGTCTTTTTTCAGCAGCTACGTGACAATGTTTTCGGCGCATGCTGAAGCGTTACAGCGCACCTATCAACAGTGCATCGAACGCGCTCTGGGCGCCGACACGCCGCGCCGAATCCGATTCCGTTTTCCGATCGTGATCCACCCGCAGCTCTATGAAAGCACGACAGGCTATTTCTATGCGTCGATCGGCCGTGATCCGCACGGCAAATCCACCTCTAGATACGAAGGGATGCTCCAGGCGAGTGGCTATCCGCTAAGCGAGCCAGACCTTCAGGCGCCGGACCGCGACGTAGCGTCGCAACTCGGCGACGTAGCAAAAATTCTGGGCGAGATACGTCAACCTGAGAGTTGGTCCGAGCTGCGCAGTTCTTCGCTCGTCCTTCTGCCGTTCATGCGGCCAAATTTCAGCCTACCTGATGAAGTGTCGCTCGACGACTCCGGTGCCACTCCCGGTGGCTGCGTTTTCTTCCTGCTTCGCGATAATGTCGATTCCCTCGACCCGCGACTAGGTGCGTTCCTCGCCAACGCCCGCTGGGTGCTTTCGGAAGCGTCCGCCGCTGAATCACAGACGGCGTTCGAAGCTGTCACACGGCAGCGGGAATTCGCAGCAGCGATGCTTCATGGGACGGTCAGCGCGATCGCGGCGATCGGTACTTCTCATGTGATCCGCTTCCTCTTCCACGGCGAGGCTGACCAGCAGGTCCTTTCGGTCGACGATCTCATCGTCGAGTTCAATGGCGACCCTGACATCGTGATGACACAGAAGCAGCGCCTGGTCGGCTACCTCCAGTCGATGCTCACTGCTGAAGCCCTCGCTTCCAGTCTCACCCGTTTCGCGGAGATCCACGCGGATCAAGGCGTCTTGCGCGAAAAGTTCTTGGAGAGTGACGATACCGATCTGCGGGGCCTCATCGCCCGGTCGTGGGAGCTTGCTCTTGCGTCTGTCCGGAGGTCAGGCAAGCTAGTCGCGGGTGAGGCCGATCGTGCCGAGCCGGGTTGGATATTGCCGTCAGGCTACGTCAGCTCTGACCTTTTGACAGCCATTATAATGGAGCTGTTCAGGAACGCGCTCGAGCACAGCGCTTCGGCCGTATCTGAACCGAAGATTGCATTGTCCGTGTTTGAAAAGGGCGACGCCGTGGTCATACAGATTGCCAACGCTATGTCTGAAGCGCAATCAGCGCCGGCAAAGACAGGCTTTCTGTTGCGAACCTCTATGTTGCTGGAGCACATTCCGGGGCTGGATCTGGATGTTCGCACTGAGCAGGGCGAGTATATTGCGTCCCTCGTTTTGGGAGAGATCTTTACCCGATCCGAGGCCGCGAACCCTGATGAGAGCCGAAAGATCATGCAATCGCGTCCCCTCATGAAAGGACCCGGCCGATGAGCATCCAACTCCTCACACCTCCGTTCGCGAATGACGGACGGCTGGACGTCCTCCTGTTCGATGATCTCGACGACGGCGCCATCACGCTGCCGCCGAATGAACTGGAGCCGATGCTCGAGGAGAGTAAATCCTACTCATCGTGGATGGCAATCACGGTCATCTCCGATCTCGACGACATGCGAGCGCTGACGCTGAACCGGCAGTCCACTTGTGAAGAGTCCGGACGAGGTGGTCCGTTCGATGTCTCTATTCTGGACTACAAGCTGTGTGGCAACAAGGAACGCTGCAGCGATCCGAGACATGCCGTGAATGGCATGCATCATAAGGCGGCCGGCTTAACAGCGGGCGTTCTCGCAGCAAACAAATGGCCAAGCCATGTCCAGGCTATCATCCCATGGTCAGCCTATACTGGCGAGGCCGCCGAATTCTGGGCGCTCTGTTCAAGTGTCCAAGCGGACTATCTGTTCATCACCGACCCGAATGTAACCAGTAAGTCAAAGCACAGTCTGTCCAGTCTTCTCGCCAAGCATGTTGCTCCAAGCTTCAGGGAGGCGCTCGCGCGTGGCATGGTTGATGGCACGGTTGCCATACCCGCAGGTGAGAGAGAAACGCTTAACTCAATCCTGGCACAGGCCGGCGAATGGATCGATGCAAACACCCAAATAAAGCTGAACACCGTCGATGGACTACGCTATTTCAAGCTCGGCGCACTGTTCTTCGACCAGAAGAGGAGGATCGCCGGTAGGCCCCAGGTGCCCGTTCGTGCTGTACGAGATCTTGTTGACAGCGAGCAGCGCAGTGATCCCATATTCCAAAGGGCGCGCCAACTCGCGAGCCTGTTCTGGAACTTGCGCTGCAGCCAGCTGTCACACGAGTCATATACGGCAATCCGCCATGGAAAGGCGCCACCTCATGATGTCACATTCCCGTGGATAGGGGCATCAGTTTGGCGCCCGGCGCAGGGTCTATCCAAGGTGGACGGAGCCCGATCGGTCAGGCTCGCAATTCTTTTTCTGCTTCTGTTCGAATATCGCCTGCGCATTGATGCGCGTGAACTGAGTGCGACGATGGTCGACGGGAAAGACTTTCGAATGCTCAAGATGCTAGATAGCGTCTTCCATACCAATGAGCTCGACGCATTGGTCAAGGTTGCGGAAACAATTCCGGAGATCGCAGATAGACTGCCGGCAATATCGGTACTGAACGACGCCTTTCAGGCAAAGGGCTTCGGCTCCGCATTCGACATCCTTACCCTCCAGCTCCCGTTGAACTCCACTGACATTGTGCAGCTTCTTGATCCCATCCCCGCCCCGCGCAAGGGTGCCAAGGGACTCGACCGCTACTCCAAAACGCTCGCTGCCGGGTCCAAGATCGGCGCGGCGTTTGGGCGCCTGTTTGATGGGAAGGTTGTCGGTGCGCCAGGCCGATCGCTCGATTTGGACGCGTTGTTGTTCAAGGACGCGGCAGGAGCCCGGGAAATGCTTTTACCGGACGAGTGGCGCGATATGACCCTGCTAGCGGTCGAACTGATGAAAGTGGAACATTGGCCCACTTGGCTTTCGGACAATGGCACAAGTTGACTGCTATTAGTCGATTCCACGAAGGTCGGCCTATTCTCTCCCGGCGCCACATCAACGGCTACCCGTTGCTGGTCATAGCGCCGCGCGCAGGAAGTCAGGCAGGTTTATGTTTCGACGCAGGCGGGCTCGGTAGTCCGTATCGTCGATTTCGGTTGCGCGTTCGAGTGCCATCGGCCGCAATTTCGTCGGATCGATCTGTTCGGCAGCAAGCAGGCCGAAGCGATCCTTCGCATCATCATATTCGCCGATGATCGCCAGTGGCTTCGCCAAAGCGCCTTCTGCAATCAAGGCGTGGTTCGCGACCGTCTGCCGGGCAAGCTCGGGCAGATGCGCCAGCGCATCGCGCAGCTTGGCCTGGGCGGTGTCGAACGAGAGTCCGGCGAGCGGCCCTCCGCCCGCTTCGGTGAGATCCAGGGCATAATCTTCGCCGCCGATCCGCACGATCTCCTGACGCGCAGGATCGACGCGCAACAGGCTGACCCGGCCCAGCCGTGGACGACCGCCGATAAGCACCGCGAGGATGTCGCGCTCGCTGGCGCCGATCAGCTGATCGTAGGCGTCGCCGCCAGCTCCAGTCAGAACGAGGAGATCGGCCTTCTTGCCAGCTTCGATCGAACCCACCTGCTGTTCCCAGCCGAGTAGCTTTGCCGGCGTTGTGGTGACCATCCGCACGAGCTGTTCGGCGTTGAACGGTCGACCGAGATGGTTGTTGACCAAGCTTGCGATCTTGAGCTCGCCGAGCGGATTCTTGCTGCCGCTCGGCGCCCAATCGCAGCCGAGTGCGATCGACACGCCCTGATCGCGAGCTGCGATCACCTCGGCGGTCTGTCCATAGAGCAGGAAGTTGCTGAGCGGTGACCAGACCAGGCCTCTCGCGGCCGCCATCCTGCCCTGGTCGGCGGACGATAGAGCGACGCCATGAATCGCTATCAGTCGCTTGTTGATCGCCCATTGCCCGGGCTGATATTCGAGATCGAGAAAGCGCTGACGCGCGTCGCCATCAGTTCCCTCGCTCAAATGATAGATGAAGGGACGGGGCTGCTGCAGCGCGGGCACGAGCGTCTTCGCGATCTCGGGGGCCGCGAAATCCATCGTCCGCCCATCAGCGGCTGGGAAGGCCGGGTCGCCCGGCGCTTCGACATTGCGGACCAGCCCCGTGAAGTTTCCCGCGCCGCCCGTTGACGAAAAGCTCAGGCCCTGGGTGCTCGTCACGCCGCCGAACAGAGCTCGGCATTCGACATAGCGCGCGACGCTGCGTGGCAGATCAGGATCGCGTACATTCTTGGCAATCAGCTCATAGGGCCAGGCTACTTCATATTTGTAGCTGGGCTCATGCTCGCGCCAGATATTGCGATTGGCGAAGCGGCGCGGTGCCGACCACAGCGGCAGGAAATTGTAGGAGAGATGGTTGTGCAGGTCGATCAGGCCTGGGAAAATCGTCCCGCCGGTGTCGATCACGGTCGCTTGCGCATAGGCGGCCGGCAGGGCCTGTCCGGCGGGCGCGACCGCTTCGATCACATCATCCAAGATGCAGACAGAGGCCGACGGGTGGACGGTTGCCGCGCCGTCGAGAGTTGCGATCCGACCTCGAAGGACCAGCCGCGTTGCCGCCGCCGCCATCGTCTTGAAGTTTCCCATGAGCCTGCCCCTTCAGTCGCGTGCCCCAGCAATCATCCGATCGCTAATGGCCACCGCCCTTCCACCAATCGCTCTGCCATGATCGCCACGCTCGCGTAGTAATTACGGAACCGAGGGACCAGAGCATCCATCGTGACGCGTCGCCGTTCAGGTCGCCACGTTGCGTCTCCCTGCGCAAAAATGATGCCGGAGGCCGTCACCGCCTCGATCCGGTTCGCGATCAGATTGTGCAGGTCACTTATCCCTATAGCCAAGACACCATGGACCTCGGCGGGATCCGGTGCGAACCCTTCAGGGCCCGACGGCGCTTCGGCGAGATAGATCGCTTGGAATTCTCGATTGACGTCGCCATCGGGCATATCGCTGACTTCGGTGCGAAAGCCGAGCTCATGCACGATCGGTGGTATGTCGATGCCCAGTTCTTCCCGGACTTCGCGCCACCCCGCGCTTAACGTCTCCCCCGCGAGCATATGACCCGCCGCGGTCGCGTCCAGGCGATCCGGATTGGCCCGCACCGCTGGACCGCGCAGCTGGAAGAACAGCCGCCCGCCCTGTTCGCGGTCGACTAGCCAGAAGTGGACTGTCTGGTGCCAATGACCGGCACGGTGCGCCGCCATCCGCTCCATGCTACCAAGCCGGCGCATATTGGCGTCATAAATATCTATGTGCTCCACAGCGGCTCCTCAGCGCTCGATGGCCGAGGTCAATGCCAGCCGGTCGAGCCACGGGCTCAGTCGCTCCTTCAGGTCGTCGAAGATGGTGTCGGCACTCCGATTGGCGTCGAGCATTGGGTAGTGCCTGTCCTTCGCCATCGCGGTCAGATAGCCGCGAACCCGGTCCTGATGCGTGATGAACGCCGCGTCGCTGCACGTCTTGTCGCAACCCGATTCATAGGGTTTGTGGCTATGCCCGCGCCCGACGACTACGCGGGGATCTATATCCATCAGGATCGTAAGGTCAGGCTCGGGGAAAAACCGACAGACGTCGAGCAGCCATTGTGGATCGAGCCCCATCGCCGCCTCGGTGGCATAATGTTTCTGCCAATAGCCGTCGTGCAGCACGATCTCGCCCGGGGCCGGCGGGGTCGCGCGAATGAGCACGGCATTCATATAGATCAGCCACAATGCGCGCGCTTCGTCGCGCATCATCGGAAGATATTTGTGCGCGAGGCTCTCATAAGGGACGCCGAAGAAATCACATTCGGGAACGCGCACGGCGTCGAAGATATCACGCTTGGCCATGCGGCGTACGGGAAGCTTCCAGTCACTCGAAATCCACTGCTCGAGGCGCTCGATTTGAGTCGTCTTGCCGCAGCCATCGCCCCCCAGAATATTGATCATCATCGCGTGGTCAGCCGTTCGGCGGTCATCATATCTTTTTCGAGTCCCAGCCGGGGGTCGAATCCGAACAGCCGCGCGGCATTGTCGAACAGGATCGCCGCGACATCGGGTGACGGAACCTCCTGCATCAGATCACTCAGAAAGGCCCGGCTATGGGGCTGAGTTGACTGCTCATGCGGGAAATCCGAACCCCACATCAACCGGTCGACCCCGATCGTCTCGCGGGCTTCGATCGCGAGCCGGTCATAAATGATCGATACATAGACATTGCGCCGAAAATAATGGCTGGGCGGATGGGCGATGGCCGCCGACTGCTGCCGTTTGCGGATGCGCTTTTCCCAGGTCCAGTCCATTTGCCAAAGAAAATAAGGCACCCAACCGCCTTCATGTTCGCTGCTTTCGATCATGAGGTCCGGATAGCGCTCGAAAACGCCAGCGAAGATCATGTCGGCGAGCGACATGCGCACCCAATGGTCCGCATTAACCCTCAGGCTGTAGTTCACCTCGGCGAAGGGCACGCCATAGGGGCCGTTGAAATTGGTCAAGACGTGCAGAGAAATCGGGAAGCGATACTCCTCAGCGGCTGCCCAAAGCGTGTCGTAGCAGGGATGGCCGTAGTTTCGTTCGCTGCCCGGGTAACAGCTAATCATGCCACCTACCAAGCCAAGCGCGCGCGCCCGGACAAGTTCGCGAACTGCGTCTTCGGGATCGTAGCAGTTGAGCATCGCGATGCCTTTGAGGCTGTTCGGGTCCTCGCTGCAGAAATCGCTGATCCAATCATTATACGCCCGACAGATCGCGCCGAACATTTCCGGATCGGTGATGCAATAATTGGTGATGCCCTGGGTGGGCCGGATCACCGCGCCGGCGATCCCGTCGGCCCGATTGGCTTCGAGATAGAGCGAGGGCGTGTAGGCGGCAGGATCGACATCCTCGAACACCGAGTGGGTGAGCACCGCGCCGCGTGACGCGAGATCCCGATCGTCCATGACAAGGCTACCCGAGCGTCGCCGGCGCCCGCTGACGGAACCGATGCGAGCGCCGTCATAGACCCACCAGTCATTCCCGCCGATCCGCTCCACCCTCGGAGCTCGGTCTCGTAGCCGTCGATCGACCCGGCTCGTCCACAGATCGGGCGGCTCGATGATGTGGGCGTCGGACGATATGATGCGCTGAGCACCGATGCCGATCAAACCTGGGACCATGTCCATTATCTTGCGCCCCTAGATCAAAGCCCGATCCGCAAGGACCATTTGAAAATCCGAGATGCTTTGCGCGATTTCGAACGCGGGCGCGTCGCTGATCGCCTCCAGCCGCGCGGCCGCAGCGGCACGGGTGGACTGTCCATCGAAGTGGAGCAGCAATTCGTGCGCGAGTGGATTGATGTACAGCATTTCGGCATGCGCGACCTTCGCGACCCATAGACCCTGCGCATCGTGCTGGATCTGACAGTCCAGCCGCAATGGGGGTAGCCGATCACCCGTCATGTCCGCTGGCATGAGTGACAAGGGCAACTGCGCGCCATCTTCTCCGAGTGCGAGGCCGGCGTGGAAGCGTCGCTGAGCCCAAGGCACGATGATGAACCGCAGATTCTGAAGCGCTCGCATCGCATCGCCAGCGCGTCCGCTGCCGATGACCTCATCCATCGCGCGCCACTTGGCTATGAGATCCGGCAGACTCTGGCCCCCGGGTAAGCGCAGGTCCGGTCGAGTCTGGGCCTGACGCTCCAGCAGCCGGATTTGCCATTTTTCGGCAGGGTTGGTCTCCCCGAGCGCTGCGAGCAGAGCCGCGCCCAATCGTGTGCGGAACTGACGCAACAAGGGGCGGGCGCTGTCGTCATCCCCCGACTCCAGAAAGCCCAGCAGATCGATCTGCAAGACGCCCAACCACGCAACGGCTCGGTCAAGCAGCAGGCGAGCGAGGCGCCGAGCGTCGATAGCGCTGTGCAACGGCCTCCAGACCGTTTCTCCCAACAACGTCGTGCCGATGCGCATCTGGTGCAGCAGCTTTATGTCTCCGTCTGAAAAGGCGGCGACAGCATCACGCGGATCGGAAGTCTGGTCGCTGTCGGTGGCATCGAGGCGCGCAAGCAATGTGCGCACACGGCTTTGCGAAACGGTCTCGACGTCCGCTGCGACGGGCCCCAGATCGAGAATCTCCACGGGGTCTTGGGTGGAAAGTTCGCACGAGATCACGCGATAGATGTCGATATCCGATCTGTGATTGCCGAGCCCTTCCGACAAGGAGCCGGCAAGCAGGATGACGTCGTCGGCCCGCTCCGCCACCTGTTTCGCGAGCCCGGACAGGAGGGCGTCGGGCTCAAGCCGATGAAACCTCAGAAAGGCTCCGACATCCATCACCTGCCGGATCTAGCGCACATCCGAGAATTTGCGGGTCATGCTGCTCACGAGACCACCCAGAGCCGGAAGCTTGTTAGGATCGTTGGCGAGCAGGCGTGTCGTCGACTGCAACGCAGACATCTCCTCTGCGTCGAGGAACCGTTCACTCAGTGTGATCGCCTCCTCGGGCGCATTGTCGGTCAAATAGAGTCGCGCCAGATGGGCGGCCGAATGGCTGTCGCCCGGCACGAGCTCGAGCGCTTCCCGATAGGCGTCTATGGCAGCCTTGCCATTGCCCGTCATCCGATAGGCATCGCCCAGGATCGTTGCAGCCGACAACGGACGGCCGCTGATATCAGCGAAACGGAAATCCCGATGGGCTTCGATGAAATGCTTGATGCTCCCAAGTGCCCGACAGGCTTCGCCGGTCTTCAGGTCGACGATGGCGCTGCGGACCGCGGCTTCGGGCAGGCCCTGGGCGGCAGCATAAGCCTTGCGCGCCTGTTCGAACTCGCGGCCGATCTCGTGGATCTTGCCCGCCGCAAGCGCTTTGGCATTGGCCGCCTCGTCATTGTCGATGATCGTAAGCAACCCAGTCACGATATCGATGATCTGCTTGCCGCGCACAACGCTGGACGCGATCGAGAAATCGTCAGAGATCATAGTGTCTTTCCTCGATTATTCGGTTTGACGGTGCCGCCCGACATCTATTCGATTCGTCGGCGAAGAGTGTGGTCGGTGATAGGCCTTCTGTCTAGTTACCCGGAGAAATTAGGTTGCTACCCTATTGCATGGTTTGGCGATCTACTTGCGGCGATATCTGTGAGATATTCAGCTTCGTTGAAGGGTTCCGAAAAAGCCGCTAAGATTTTTAGCATCAACGTACCGAAATCCGTTCAACAGGCTTATTTCTGGGGAGATGTGTCCGGTGCTTTCGCACGTTCCCGGGTCATGTCCTCGAGTGTGAGTGCCCGGCTCTCTCTACTAGATAGGCGCCTGAGTACGTGGCGCAGGATAAGGCCGACATTACGGCGGGGCTCAATCTGGCCATGCGCGGACGAACGACATCCTTGGCGGTAAAAACAGTCGGGCATGACGGTAATGCCCATGGGCGAGCTTGGCCTGCATGGCATCGCCGTCGATGAGGCAGATGGCGGCCTTGGTCTCGGCTATCTCGACCATGTGGTGGCGCAGGAGGAGGTGGCTGGCGCCTCCGCTTCGATCGGGCTCAGCTAGCATCTCGCTCAAGCGTACGCGCCAGCGCATTTCCGCAGTGTTCACATAAGCGATAGCCTGCCGACTGGTCCAGACAGACCCCGCGGAGAAGCTTGGCCCTGCTCTCCTGGCCAAACTTGAATAGCCGGCTCTGGTCGTAAGCCGACGATGGCAGTTTTGAGAGTGGCGCGGTACGTCGCGATCGGCGAGGCACGAGACGACCGGAATTTCATACAATTGCTATTGGCATTCGAATGAGGGCCACTCCTTCGAACTCGGCGGTCAGACCTTCCGCTTCTTCCCCTCGAAGCCGTCTTTCACATCGTTGACCCAGGCCACGATCTCCCGGTCGCTCCACCGCGACGCGAACGGCGACAGCTTGTACGGCGCGGGGAACTTCCCTTCCTGGATCAGCCGGTAGATCATCGACTTGCCGAGACCGACGCGGCGCTTGACCTCGTCGAGCTTGACGAAGCGATCCGGGATCTCAGTCTCGGCGCTCATTTTCCGGTAGAGCGGCTGCGAACGAAACTGCGATCGCTCTCGAGGAAAGCCGCCAGCATCGCAGGAACGAGTTCGGTGACGGATTCTTCGCGGCCGTAGGCTTCGGCATAAAGCGCGGCATATTGCTGCAGCATATGGTGAAGATCGGGCGTAACGGTGATCGCCAGCTTGATCGGAGTCCTGTCCGGCAATCTGCCCAGTTTCAATTCTGGCATGACTTTCCTCCTATTCCGTCCAGCGAGCCAGGATGAGATCGCGATGGACGACGAGCCGGACCGGGGCACCGGGCCGGATCGTGATGGTCGGTTGGATTTGAAGATTGCGAGAGGTGATCTGATCACCTGCACGCGACACGTTCTGCTGGGTGGATTCCCGGATCGCCTGGACGAGATCGCTCTCCCCAGAAAAAGTCACGTTCGCGCCGACGCCCAGCAGGGTTGAGATCGCGACGCCCTTGAGCAGCGCCCAGGTGTGGAAATCGACTTTATCGGCAAGCCCCGCATAGCCCGACGGATCCGTTGCGGGCACGTTGTCGAGCCGGATCGAGCTGCCGTCCGGCAAGATGATGCGCTGCCACACGACCAGCGCGCGCTTCTGGCCGAAGGCGACCACGCTGTCGTAGCTGCCGATCAGCCGCGCACCTTGGGGTATGAGAAGAATCGTGCCCGTCGCGCTGTCGAACACCCGTTCTGTCACCTGAGCGGTGACGAGACCGGGCAAGTCTGACCTGAGTCCGGTGATCAGGCTCGCCGCGATGACACTGCCAGCGGACAACATGTTCGGCGACGCCGGCGGGCTCAACCGATGCTCGTTTACGTCGCCGCCGGTGTCGCGCGCAGCGACGAAGTCGACTTTGCGTTGCTGAGCATTGGGATCGCGATCAGGATCGATTGCGAGCCGCGACGCCTCGGTGGCTGCGACCGGTGGCGAGGGTGGCGTCGCATCGGTGCCGCGGGTTGGATCGGTGCGATCGCCGGATTGCACCAGCAATCCCGACTCGCGCGCCGCCTTCAGCTCCGCCGCGCGTCGATCGCGTTCGGTCGCAGCGGCTTGTTCCGCGCGCTCGGTTTCGCCGCCCACCGGCGCGATGCCCATGGCACGCTGATGATCGAGGATCGGCCGGCCGAGATCGCCCGGCAGAGGCGGTCCGAGCTTCGGCACGTCGCCATAGCTCCCCGGCAGTCCGCTCAGCGTATCGGTCGGTGCTTTCGCCGCGACTGTCTGGTCGTCGGTTTGTCCAGCGAGGTGCAGCGCGGACGGCCGTAGCGCGACCCAGGCTGTCGCGATCAGGCTGACGGAGCCGAGTGCTGCGATCGCCACCACGGCGCCCCGCTTGAAACGGATCGCGCGCGCCGGTTGGGCGCGAAGCGCGAGCGTTTCCGGGTCGACCTTGCCCGGTGTGGCGGGGGCCTCGGGTGCCGGGTTGGCTGCCGCCTCGACGGTCATGATCCCCTCCGCATGGGCGCGCCGTCCGCCACCCGGCTGATGCGAACGACCTGCTGGTGCTTTGTCCCAAGGCGAAGCTCGGCGACGTCAAAGATGCGATCGACGACATAGAAGCGGCCCTTCACGCGATAGTTGACGAGTTGGGCCTCGCCTTTCCCGTCCACCAGGAAGATCGGCGGCGCCTCGCCGACAGCCAGCGTCGCCGGGAACTCGATGAAGGTCTGGCGGCCGTCGTCGAAAGCACGAAACGGCCGCCAGGCCGGTCGATCGCCCGATACGGCATAGTTGAAATGGAGTTGCTCGACCTCGATCCCGGCCGCGACCGGAGCCGCCGCCTCGGTCGCTACGGCGGCGCGCTTCAATGCGATCAGCGCGTCCTGGGGATAGGTCCAGGAGAGCGCCGCCATCGCCGTCTTCGTCAGGCTGGTCAGCGCGATATGATAGCTGCGCCGGTCGGTCGTGATCACAAGATTGGTGGACAGGCCGGCCGTGAATGGCTTCACCAATATATGGGTCCGCTTCTCCGCGCCGGACCCGCTGGTGGTATCGCCGATCACCCAGCGCACCGTGTCGCCACTGGCCACTGCCACCAGCGTCTCACCCGGTTGCAGCGCGATGTCGGTCACCCGCTCGGGCGCGGTGATGACATGGTAGATGGCGCCGTCGGCAAACGGATAGACCTGCGCGGCGTTTATGAAGCCCTGCGCGACGGGTTCGATTGTCGCCGCGCGGTTGGCCGCGGCGACCGGCGTCGTCTTGTGTGTGGTCGCCTCTGCGGGTTGGGCAGCAAGGATCAGGCAAGGCGCCAGCAGCGCGGCGGCTGCGAGAGTTCTAGTCATGGCTGGGTCTCCGTATTGACGGTCGGTTGAGCGGCAAGGTTCGGGTCGAGCGGCGAGCCGAGCGGCACGTTGCTCGGCGGCTGCTTGGTGCGCGCGGGAGTTGCCGATGCCGCAGGCTCGAGTTCGCGACTCCAGTCGATTGCGTCGATATAGATGCCGAGCGGGTTCTTCCGGAGCGTGTCGGTCGATGCCGGCGGCTTCGTCAGGATCGTCAGGATGCCGGTCCAGTGGGAGGAACCTGCCTCGCTCCCTCGCTCATAGGCCGCCTCGGTCCATTTCACCTGGAACGAGCGATCCGATGCCCGGACGACGCTGGTCACCTGGACGGACACGGTGCGCTCGCCGATTTTGGCGAAGGGGTCAGCAGCACGGGCATAGTCGCCGAGGAACTGGCTCCCCCGCGTGGTGGTGAAGTCATAGGCGGACAGCCAATCGCGGCGCATCAACACCGGGTCGAGCGAGACCCCGCGGACATTCTCGATGAACTTCGCCAGATGCCACGCGATCTGGGGATCAGTCGGGTGATAGCCCGCTTCGGCCTCGGTCACCGCCCGGGCCTCGCCGAGGCGATCGACCTCGACGACATAAGGCGTGACCCGGCTTTGCAGCGATTGCCAGATGAGCGCACCCGACATGGCGGTCGACAGCGACAGCGTGCCGAACGCCATCAATCGCCAGTTGCGGGCCTGGACGCGGGCCGAGCCGATGCGGTCGTCCCAGACCTGGCCGGCGCGTTGATAGGGCGTCTCGGGCTCGGGCGTTTGCGCGTAGCGCTGGACAGCGCGTTTAAAGATCATGGGGCTTGAAGATCATGGCTCAATCTTCCCTTTCCTTGATGTCGGGGGTGGCGGAGGCGCCGCCGCGATCGCCTTCCTTCAGCGTCTGCATGGCGACATGGCGGTGGTGACGGGCGTCCTGCTGGCGGCGCAGCGAGCGTGCCCAGGACGGTGCGCCATCGCTGCCGGCGTCCGGAGCTGATCCGGTAGAACCGGCGCCGCCATTGAGAGCGGACCAGGCGGCGTCGCGGCCGCGCTCGGCGGCTTCCGACAAGCCCAGCGCTGCCGAGGCCTTCTGGCGAACTGTATTGCCGGCCGCCTGCGCCATGCCGCCGATGCCAGCGCCGACGCTCGACGATCCGGCCGCCGTCTGGCCGAGCTGGTAGGAGGCCGAAGCCGCCGAACCCATGGTCGTGCCGGCCCGGATCGCACCGAGCGCAGCACCGCCGACCGCACGGGCCGCGCCGATCGTAGCGCCGCCGGCAAGCATGGTAACGCCCGCTGCGCCGACGGCTGTACCGAGCGCGGCGCCGGCACCGAGCTGCGGCGCGCCGGCGACGAGGCCCGAAGCGATGCCGGGACCGAAAATGCCGAGGCCGAACAGCGCGAGCGCGCCGAGCGTCAGGCTCATCGCGGCGCCGAGATCGGGTTCCTGTCCCTGCATCGAGGTCGTGAACTCGGCGAAGAAATTGGAGCCGATGCCGACGATCACGGCGAGCACCATGACCTTGATACCCGACGAGACGACGTTGCCGAGCACGCGTTCGGCCAGGAAGCTGGTGCGATTCCAGAGCGCGAAGGGCACGAGGATGAAGCCGGCCAGCGAGGTCAATTTGAACTCGATAATCGTCACGAACATCTGCACGGCGAGGATGAAGAAGGCGAGGATGACGATCACCCAGGCGAACAGCAGCACCGCGATCGTCAGGAAATTCTCGAAGAAGCTGACGAACCCCATCATGCTCGACGCCTGCTGGAGCAGCGGCCACGCGGCCGAGAATCCGGTCGAGGCGACGCGGCCGGGCTTGAGCAGATCGTCCGCCGACAGGGTTCCGCCCCCGGCGGTCAGCCCGGCCTGCGCGAAGGACTTGAAGATGATGTCGGCAAGGGTCGAGAAGCTGTTCAGGATGAACGCGAACGCGCCGATGTAGAGGATCTTCTTGAGGAAGCGGCCGATGACATTGTCTTCGCCGCCCATTGCCCAGAACAGGCCAGCCAGCGTGATGTCGATGCCGATCAGGGTCGCGGTCAGGAAGTGGACGTCGCCGCCCAGCAGCCCGAACCCGCTGTCGATATAGCGGATGAAGGCCTGCATGAACCGGTCGATGACGCTGAGGTCGTTCACTTCACTCTTCCATCAAGAGGGTGCCGCGGGGCGCGCAGGGGGAGCATCACGCGCCCCGCGGCGACGGCGGCGGGAGGCGAAACCGCCGCCGCCTGGCCGGCGTCCGACTACTGGGGTGTGTAGGCGGAGCCGGTACCGAGGAACTTCGTCGTGGCGGCACGTCCCTCGGCCTCGGCCTGGGCGCGGCGCGCCGATTCCATGGCTTCGGCGCGGTATTGGGCCGCCATCAGGTTCTGGATCTGGAACTGCTGCTTGGCGGTCAGCGCGAGCAACTGGTTGGTCGCCTGTTGCGCCTGGAGCGAACCTTGTGCTCCCTGGCTCTGCGCAACGATGCCACTCATCGCATTTGCGTCGGCCTGGACGTTCGCGACCACCTGGGACTGGACGCCCATCGTCTGCCGGTACCCGGCCATTGCGGCATCGAGCCGCGCCTTCGCATCGATCACGCGCTGGTTGGTGGTCAGTGCCTGGTTGAAGTCGTTCGGAAACAGGCGGCTGAACTGCTGGTCGAGGCCGTCGATCCGGAAATCGATCCCCTGGGCCTGTGCCATCAGCCGGTCGATCGCTCGCAGGTTCTGGGTGAGTTGCTGAAGCTGGGGGAAATCGATGCGAGTCAGGTTCTTCGCCTGGTTGGTCAGCATCTGCGCTTCGTTCTGGAGCGACTGGATCTGATTGTTGATCTGCTGGAGGGTTCGCGCGGCGGTGAGCAGGTTCTGGCTGTAGTTGCTCGGATCGAACACGGTGAACTGGGCGTGGGCGGGCGCGCTCGGCACGATCAATGCACAGGCCAGCGAACCGACAGCGCCGGCCCCGAGCGCGGTCGCGACCAGATATTTGCGGATTGGGATACGCATCACATTTTACTCCTTGGCTTGGGGGACAGGAAAGTCGGGGAGGAGGCCGGCGGCCCAATCGAGGCCGGCTCCTTCAAGGAAGCGCGCCGCGAAATCCTCGGGGCCGTGCTCGGCCAGTAGCGCGTCGATGCGTGCCTGGGTCGCGGGATCGGAGGCGCCGCATAGTGCCAGCGCGATCGGCCCAAGGCCCAGTTCGAACAGGCGGTTGCCGCGTGCGGATTGCAGATAATAATGCCGCTTGGGTGTGGCGCGGCTGACCAGCTCGATCTGCCGGTCGTTGAGGCCGAACCGCTCATAGGCGGTGCGCGACTGCGGTTCGATCGCGCGGTCGTTGGGCAGCAATATGCGCTGCGGGCAGCTTTCGATGATGGCCGGCGCGATGCTGCTGTCGGCGATGTCCGCCAGGCTCTGTGTCGCGAACAGCACCGCGACGTTTTTCTTGCGCAGCGTCTTCAGCCATTCGCGGATGCGCGCGGCGAAGAGCGGATGGTCGAGGAAGATCCATGCCTCGTCGAGCACCAGCAATGTCGGTCGCCCGTCGAAGCGCTCCTCGAGGCAGTGGAACAGGTAGGTCAACACCGGGGCGACGACGCCGGCCTGTCCCATGAGCGACTCGGTCTCGAAGCACTGGACGTCGGCGAGAGCGAGATGCTGTTCCGCCGCGTCGAGGAGCCGGCCATAGGGGCCGTCGAGGGTATAGGCGGTGAGCGCGGTGCGCAGCGCATTCGATTGGAGCAGCATGGCGAGCCCGGTCAGCGTGCGCTCCTCGGGAGGTGCCGACGCGAGACTGCCGAGCGCCGACCAGACGGCGTCCTTCACCTCGGGGGTAACGATGACCTTCTCGTGCGCCAGCAGCGCCGCGATCCATTCCGCCGCCCAGCTCCGCTCGCCGGCATCGTCGATTCGGCGCAGCGGCTGGAACGCCAGGGTGTCGCCGCTGTCCGCGCCGAGACCGAGGGCATGATGCGCGCCGCCCATCGCCAGCACCGCCGCGCGCGCCGAATAGCCCTTGTCGAAGATATAGAGCTGGGAGCCGGCATAGCGCCGGAACTGCAACGCGATCAGCGCCAGCAGCACCGACTTGCCAGCACCAGTCGGGCCGACGACGAGCATATGGCCGACATCGCCGACATGGGTCGAGAGGCGAAACGGCGTCGATCCGCTGGTCTGGGCGTAGAGCAGCGGCGGCCCGCCGAGATGCCGGTTTTCCGTCGGGCCTGCCCAGACCGAGGACAGCGGCATGAGATGGGCGAGGTTGAGGGTGTGAACCAGCGGCTGGCGCACATTAGCGTAGGCCTGGCCGGGCAGCGACGACAGCCACGCCTCGATCGCGTTGACGCCTTCGCGCTTGGCTGTGAACCCGAGGCCGTTGACGATCCGCTCGACCGCGCGGACCTTGTCCTCAGCGCGGGCACGATCGGCGTCCGACACCGTGATCGTCGTGGTCAGATAGCCGAAGGCGACGTGATCGCCACCGAGCGCCTGCAGAGCGAGATCGGCATCGACCACCTTGTTGTCGGCATCGCTGTCGAGAAGCTGGACGGGCTGGTTGTACATCACCTCGCGCAGCAGCGCGGTGATCGACTTGCGCTTGTTGAACCATTGCCGGCGGATCTTGGTCAGCGCCTTGGTCGCATCGGTCTTGTCGAGCGCGATGAAGCGCGTGACCCAGCGGTAGCCGAAATCCTGATGGTTGAGCGCGTCGAGGATACCCGGCCGGCTGAGGTTCGGGAATCCCAGCACCGTCAGCGTGCGCAGATGGCTCGCTCCGAGCATGGGCTCCAGCCCGCCGACCAGCGGCGTGTCGGCGAGCAGCGCATCGAGATAGATTGGTGTTTCCGGCACGGCGACCGGGTGACGACGGCTGGAAACGGTGCCGTGGAGATAGGTCAGCGTCTCGGCGTCGCTTAAGGGCCGCACCTCGGGCATGAAGCCCGACAGGAGATCGAGCACGCGATCGGTCTCGGCGATGAAGCCGGCGAGGCTGGCGTGCCAGTCCCGGCCTTTCGCGTCGTCAGGCCGCTCGACCAGCGTCCGTCCCGCCGCGTCGCTGCTGTCGGCGGGCGGTAGCCAGACCAGCGTGCCGTGATAGATACTCTCGAAATGCTGGCCCTCGGCTTCGAAGCCGGCGCGCCGTTCCTGCTCGACGAGCCAGGACGCCGCGTCGGGAAAGGCGCCATCGGGATAGCCGAGCGCGTCGCGCCGTTCGGCCTCGAAGAACAAGGCCCAGCCCGAGCCGAGCCGTTTCAGTACATTGTTCGCCCGGGCGCAGGCCGACACCAGTTCGGCCTCGGTCGCGCTTTCGAGATCGGGACCGCGAAAGGCGAAGCTGCGCTGGAAGCTGCCGTCCTTGTTGAGGATGACGCCGGGTGCGACCAGAGCTGCCCATGGTAGATGGTCGGCGAACCGGTCGGCACGCGACCGATATTCCGCGAGGTTCAGCATGCCAGATATCCTTTCTGGCGCAGATGGCGGAGCAGCACGGGCACGAAGTCGGGGTCGCGGCGGGCCGCGAACACTGCGATGCTGTGGCCGATCGCCCAGATCGCGATCCCGACCAGCCATTGCTGCAAGCCGAGCCCGACCGCAGCAGCGATCGTGCCGTTGACGATCGCGATGCCGCGGGGCGCGCCACCGAGCAGGATGGCTTGCCCCAGGCTGGCGTGGATCGGCGCCTCGAATCCCTCGATATGGCTCACGCGACGAGCGCCCCGCCGCCGAAGCTGAAGAAGGACAGGAAGAAACTCGAGGCCGCGAACGCGATCGACAGGCCGAAGATGATCTGGATGAGCTTGCGAAAACCCCCGGCGGTCTCGCCGAACGCGAGCGCCAGCCCTGTGGAAATGATGATCAGCACCGCGACGATCTTGGCGACCGGTCCCTGGACCGACTCCAGTACCTGCTGGAGCGGTTGCTCCCAGGGCATGCCCGCGCCGCTCGCATAGGCGCGGCTGGTCATGGTGATCGACAGGCCGAGCATCAGCCCGGTGACGGAGAAGCGGTCGCGGTAGGGGATTCGAAACGTGTTCATGGTCAGTCTCCTTCATGGTCAGGGGTTAGTGTTGGAGTGAGGTCGACGACGGCGTAGTCGCCAGCTGCGTCGAGCCCGGCGACGCGGGCGATCGTCTCGATGCGCCGCGCGGTGCCGCGTCCGGCGATGAAGACGATCATGTCGATCGCGTCGGCGACCAGGCGGCGCGGCACGGTGACCACGGCTTCCTGGATGAGCTGTTCGATCCGGTAGAGCGCGGACGCGGCGCTGTTGGCGTGGACGGTCGCGATCCCGCCGGGATGGCCGGTGTTCCAGGCCTTGAGCATGTCGAGCGCCTCGCCGCCGCGCACCTCGCCGACGATGATGCGATCGGGCCGAAGGCGCAGGGTCGAGCGAACGAGATCGCCCATGGTGACGGCGCCGGCCCGGGTCCTGAGCGCAACCGTGTCGCGCGCCGGCGATTGCAACTCACGGGTGTCCTCGATCAGGATCACCCGTTCGTCGAGATGGGCCATCTCGGCGAGCAGCGCGTTGGCGAGCGTGGTCTTGCCCGAACTGGTTCCGCCGGCGACGAGGATGTTGCGGCGATCGACGACTGCCAGGCTGAGGAGGCGCGCGGCCTCCGCCGACATGATGCCGTCGGTCACATAATCCATCAGCGTGTAGATGCGTGCCGCGGGCTTGCGGACCGAAAAGCACGGTGCGGTCGAAACGGGGGGCAGGATTCCCTCGAACCGCTCCCCCGCGCCGGAGCCGAGCGGCGGCAGTTCGGCCGACACGATAGGCTTGTCGCCGTGCACCTCGGACCGGACATGGGACGCCACCAGCCGGATGATCCGCTCGACCTGCGGTGCATCGAGCTTCACGTCGGTATCGACACGGCCTTCGCCGAGGATATCGACGCGCAGCGCACCGTCGGGATTGACCATGATCTCGATCACCCGCGGGTCGGCGAGCGCGGCGGCAATTGCCGGCCCCATCGCGGTACGCAGCATGGCGCGGCGGCGTTCCGCCGAGACGCTTGTCGTCTGGGGAGACATCATGATGCGGCTCCGTCGGGTTCGGCGGGCGCCAGCGTGCGGGTGCCGCCGGCGAGGTGGCGGCCGACCTGCGAGACGAACGCCTCGAACCGGTCGCGGCCGATCGCGCGGGCTGCGGCATCGGCTTCAGGCAGCGGCGCCGTCACCATCAACTGGTAGCGGACGAACAGCGAAAGGCTTTCGAGCAGCACGTCGATGTCGCGCCGCGCGCCGGCGAGTTCGCGTGTCAGACGGTCGAGGCGAACCTTCAGAAGGTCATCGACCTCTTTGGTTCCCCGGCGCGCCAGCCAGTCCTTCAGCGCGTCGTTGACGAGGTGGCTCTTGTTGCCGCGCGGACCGACGGCGAGCGCTTCCAGCGCGTCGCTGAGTTCGCGGTCGATATAGAGGTTCTGGCGGATCTTCATCGCGGCCTCAGAAATCCGGTATGAGGTCGCGCTTCGCGCCCTCGTTGATGACATGCCCCCGGACGACGGCGTTCTGCCCTTGTGCCTGGTCCATGGCGCGCTTGTCGGCAGCGACATCATCATCGTCGGGCGCGATCTGGGGATCGCGCGTTTCGGCGGCGTCGGTTGACTTGGAGACCTGTTCGGAAAGGCCGGGATGGCGTTGCTGCTGCATGCCACCATCGTCCTCGCCGCCCGCGGCGTCCTCCGCCTGTTGCAGGCGGTCGTCGGTGCTGCGCACCTGGTTGGACCAGTCATCGCCGCGCGACTTCGGCCGATCGGCGTACTGGCCCGACGCCAGTTTGGGTGCGGCAGCCACGCGCGCGGCGAAGTTGCGGTCGCGGAAATAGCGCAGCTTGCGCGCCCGGATCGGCGCGAGCCCGGACACGAGCACGAGTTCCTCGTCGGGCGAAAGCTGCATCACCTCGCCCGGCGTCAGGAGCTGGCGGGCGGTTTCCTGGCGGCTGACCATGACGTGCGCGAGCCAGGGTGCGAGCCGGTGCCCGGCATAGTTGCGCATGGCGCGCTGCTCGGTCGCGGTACCTAGCGCGTCGGAAATGCGCTTGGCCGTGCGCTCGTCATTGGTCGCGAAGGCGACGCGGACATGGCAATTATCGAGAATGGCGTTGTGCTCGCCATATGCCTTCTCGATCTGGTTGAGGCTCTGGGCGATCAGGAAGGCGCGGATGCCGTAGCCGGCCATGAAGGCGAGACTCGTCTCGAAGAAATCGAGACGCCCGAGTGCCGGGAACTCGTCGAGCATCATTAGAAGTTGGTGCCGACGCGAGGATGTGCCGGGCTGGTCCAGCCGCTCGGTCAAGCGGCGGCCGATCTGGTTGAGCACGAGCCGGATCAGCGGCTTGGTGCGGCTGATGTCCGATGGCGGGATGACGAGGTAGAGCGACAAGGGGCGCTCGGCCTCGATCAGGTCGGCGATTCGCCAGTCGCACCGCGAGGTGACCTCCGCGACGGTCGGATCGCGATAGAGACCGAGGAAGGACATCGCGGTCGACAGCACACCCGAGCGTTCATTTTCGCTCTTGTTGAGCAACTCGCGCGCAGCGGACGCGACGACGGGATGGACCCTTGGATTCTTGTCGTCGCCGAGATGATTGGTGGTCATCATCCGGCGAAGCGTGGTGACGAAACTGCGCTGCGGATCGGACAGGAAGGTCGCGACCCGCGCGAGCGTCTTCTCCTCCTCGGCATAGAGAATGTGGAGGATCGCGCCGACCAACAGCGAATGGCTGGTTTTTTCCCAATGATTGCGGCGTTCGAGCGCGCCTTCGGGATCGACCAGGATGTCGGCGATGTTCTGGACGTCGCGCACCTCGTCGATACCGCGTCGAACCTCGATCAGCGGATTATAATGCGCCGACGCGGCGTCGGTGGGATTGAAGAGCAGGCAGTGCGAGAAACGCGCGCGCCATCCGGCGGTCAGCGTCCAGTTCTCGCCCTTGATATCGTGCACGACGGTCGAGCCGGTCCAGGACAGCAATGTCGGAACGACGAGGCCCACGCCCTTGCCCGATCGCGTTGGCGCGAACGCCATAATGTGTTCGGGGCCGTCATGGCGTAGATAGCGGCCAGCGAGCGTGCCGAGCATGACGCCCGCGTCGCGGTGCAGTCCTGCGCGCTCGATCTCGCGGGGGCTTGCCCAGCGGGCGGAACCATAGGTGGTGACGTTGCTCGACTGGCGCGCGCGCCACAACGAACCGAAGATCGCCGCCGCACAGCCCACGAAGCCACTGGCGCCGGCGAGCATGCCCGCCTTGTCGAAGACGATGGGGGCATAGGCATCATAGTGATACCACCAGCCGAACAGCGCCCAGGGGTGGTAAATTGGCACGGTGCCGAGCCGGAACCAGGGCAATCCCAGTTCGGGCTGGTAGGCTAGCATCGCCGCCGCCCACTGCGTCGCGGACCAGACCCCCGCGATCACGATCGCGAAGACGACAAGGATCTGGCCGATGAGCAATTTGGTGGGTGTCACGTCGAGGCTCCCGCCCGCCGGACTGGACCGGCTCGGGCGGATTCAGACTCGGCGAGGGGCTCGAAAAACGAAACGGCGCTGATGGGCGCAGATGGGCTCGCCTCGGTCCGTTCCGGTCAAATGCCGGAACCGGAAGCTATCCGGCAGGCGTCGTCCGCCGGTTAGAGGCCGGCGTCGGTCCGGAGCGTTTCGATACGTTCGAGCGAAACGGCCTCGATCATGTCGCGAAGGGTGCGAATGGACTGTGCCAGAGCATCGAGGTCGTCGTTGCCGATCTCGTAGCTCGCCGAATAGCGGGCCTCGACATAGGCGCGCTTCAGCAGCTCGAAGCGGCGGCGGTCAATCCGGGTGGCGCGCGGCCATGCTTCGATCAGGCGCGGTTCGCTGTCCTCGGCGAGCGAGCGCAGGAACTTGATGTTGTGCGAGCGCGGAAAATACAGGGTGCGGACCAGCAGGAAGCAGGCGTAGGCGGTTTCCGTCGCTTGGTGGAGGTTAAAAGCTGCGTTTCGCGCCCATTCGGCATCCGCAGCTCCCTCCGCTATTGAGACGTCTGCAAGCTTTAACCAGCGATCGACCGCTGGAAGCTGCTTTGAGAAGTAAGCGCTTGCCATCTCAAACGCATCGGCAGGTGTCAGTGGCTGAGGCGTGGCAAGTGCGCCGCCAGGCAGTTCGTAGAGTTCGATGCCGTCACGGGCGATATCGACCCAGAAATATTCACCACGGCTCAACGCCTGGTTCACCTCCTGCAGGGTATGGACGATGATGTTCACGGGCCGCGCGATCGCGGTATCGCGCAGTATCTTGTCCTCGGCGACGTACCAATAGTCGGCAATGTCGGTAAGATCGGGATGGCTGACGATGATCAACAGGTCGTAGTCGGACTGGTAGCCATTCTCGGGTTCGTCGACCCAATCGTCCCGGGCGTAACTGCCGAACAGGATGACCTTGAGGATGCGCCCGTTCTTCTTCCACGGCTGGTTCGCGCGCGCCGTCGCTTCGGCAAACTCGCCCATCAGCAATTGCGTCACTCGACCCAGTTCACTTTGCTGGACCGAGGGCAGATGGTCGATGCCGCTCTTCACGAGCTAGATTCTCGTGGGTAAGCCAGCTCTTAGCAACCCTTCAATTTCACAATTGCAAGCGCATCCCGTCGCGACCGGCCCTCGTGTCCGAACGCGCTTGCCGAAGCGGGGCAACTGTCGCGGTCGGAGAGACGATTTCTAAACCGCGGAACATCTGAAGAACAAACTTGCCCGCTGGGAATCATTCTGCCAAGGTGGCCGAAATCGACACAGCGAGGGGCAAAACGTGCAAAGACGGGCAGCGAAGCAGAATGAATTCAACCGGCTTTGCGATCGCGCTGGGCTGACGCAGTCCGAAGCGGCGACCTTGCTTTCCGTATCAGACCGGACGGTCGCCCGCTACGCCAATGGTACGGGCCGGCCATCTCCTCTGGCGCTGCGCGTTTTGAAGGATGCCGCACGTTCGGCATCGGAAGGGCCTCGTCCGGTGTCGTTCCGCTTCATCGATCTGTTCGCCGGTATCGGCGGACTGCGCATCGGCTTTCAGGGGATCGGCGGTCATTGCGTCTTCACCTCGGAGTGGGACGAGAACGCCCAGAAGACCTATGCGCTGAACTTCCGCGATAACCATCCGCTCGCCGGCGACATTCGAGACTATGCCGAGGATCCTTGCCGGATTCCCGAACATGATATCCTGCTTGGGGGATTCCCGTGCCAGCCCTTCTCGATCGCCGGCGTGTCGAAGAAGAATGCGCTCGGCCGCCCGCACGGCTTTCTGTGCGACACGCAGGGGACGCTGTTTTTCGACACGGCGCAGATCATCGCCCACCATCGGCCTGCAGCGTTCGTGCTGGAGAACGTCAAGAATCTTGAAAGCCATGACAAGGGGCGCACCTTCGCCACGATTCTGAACGTGCTGGAGAATGAGCTGGGCTATCATGTCCAGACGCGGGTAATCAGCTCGGAGCACTGGGTGCCCCAGAAGCGCGAGCGGATCTTCATCGTCGGCTTCCGCGAACCGACCGCATTCGATCTGAAGGGGCTAAAACTGCCGACTGGCGGGCCGAAGCTGGGCAGCATCCTCCAGCCGCATGACGAGGTCGATCCCAAATACACCCTGACCGAGCGGCTGTGGGAGTATCTGCAGGCTTACAAGGCCAAACATACTTCGAAGGGCAACGGCTTCGGCTATAGCCTGTTCGGACCCGACGATGTGACGCGTACCCTGTCCGCACGCTACTACAAGGACGGGTCCGAGGTGCTGGTTGCCCAGCCCGGCAAACGGCCCCGGCGGCTGACGCCGCTGGAATGTGCGCGTCTGATGGGCTTCGACCGCGGCGATCGACGTTGGAAAATCCCGGTGTCCGATACACAGGCCTACCGTCAGTTCGGCAACGCCGTCGTCGTGCCGGTAGTCGAATTCCTCGCGCAGGCGATGAAGCCGCACATCGAATCTGCGCTCTCCAGTGCAACGAGCCGTCCTGACACGGCACCTGTTACCGTCACCCGTCCCGACCGGGAACCGATCCTCGCCCATGGCTGACATCGTATCGGCTGACGTGCGCAGCCGAATGATGGCAGGGATCCGGGGGACGAACACGAAGCCCGAGTTGCTGCTTCGCAAGGGTCTGCACGCAAGCGGCTTCCGGTTCCGGCTGCATGACCGGGTGCTACCTGGCAAGCCGGATATCGTGTTGCCGCGCTACCGGGCTGTCGTCTTCGCCCACGGTTGCTTCTGGCACGGGCACGACTGCCATCTGTTCAAATGGCCCTCGACGCGCCCGGAGTTCTGGCAGGCAAAGATCGGCCGCAACCGTGTGGTCGATGCTCGCTCGGAGGCAGCATTAATGGAAGCAGATTGGCGGCTGGCGATCGTCTGGGAATGTGCACTCAAAGGACGAACCCGCCTTCCCCTTGAGAATGTGATCTCCGCCTGCGCAGACTGGCTCAGGTCGGACCGGCAGCGAATCGAGATAAGGGGAGAGTAAATGCGTCGGGGATTGCTGTCAGATCTTTTCACCGGTGTTGTCGCCAAGCGGCTGACGCTGGTGGAAACGATCACCGAGAAATCGAACCAGCATGAGTTTCAGGGCACCCGTCCGCTGCGGCGCCTGCTGGGCGACGAGGACCGGCGCGGGATTCCGACCCGGTTCATCTGGATTTCCGGCGAGCAGGAAGCCCTTTCCGAAGACGGCTTCATGAGTTGGTCGAACGTGCGCAAGGGCAAGCCGCGAGCGGCCGAATATCATCTCTACTATTCCGGGAATGTCGTCACAGAGCTCATGCAGCCGGGTGACATGCTGTTTCTCGCGCTTCAGCGCGACGGATCGATCCTAGTTATCATCACCCCGGCGGGGACTCTTCAGAACCAGCTCACCTGGTTGTTCGGTCTGGAGGAGCAGTCCGAGTTCGGCTTCACCTTCCAGGAGATCGACGAGACCCACAATGCCGAGCTCGATTTCGCGGCGCGCTACATTCTCGACGAACTTGGAATCGAGCCCGAAGAGCCGGAAGCGGATCGGCTCGACGGCCTGATCGAGCGGTTCGGGCTGGTTTTCCCGACAACGCGCGTGTTTTCCGAGCTGGCGCGCACGTCCTTGCCCGAGGTTTCGGCCGCCGATGACCCCGACCGCGCGCTGATCGAGTGGATGGACCGGGAGGAGCAACTGTTCCGCAGGCTCGAGCGCCGGATCGTCGCCGAACGGATCGGCGGTGGCTTCCACGCGTCTGACGGCGCGGACGTTGACGGCTTCTTGTCCTTCTCACTCAGCGTGCAGAACCGACGCAAGGCCCGGGCCGGCCAGGCGTTGGAGAACCATCTGGAAGCGGTGTTCGGCGCACAGAACATCCGATATGTGCGTGGGGCCGAGACAGAGAACCGCAACAAGCCCGATTTCCTATTCCCTGGACAGGATGAATATCGCGATATGGCGTTCCCCGTGGAACGGCTGACGATGCTGGGCGCAAAGTCCACCCTCAAAGATCGCTGGCGTCAGGTTCTGTCCGAAGCCATCCGGATTGAAGAAAAGCATCTGTTGACGCTGGAACCCGGCATTTCCGAGAACCAGACCGACGAGATGCAGACCAAACGGCTTCAACTGGTGGTGCCACGCCGGTTGCACGGCACCTACCGACTGACCCAGCAATCCTGGCTGATGGACGTCGCCGGCTTCCTGTCCGTCGTGCGCGCCCGGCAGGACATCTGATCTATTCGGCCATAGACCCTGCAGCTCTTGATCATCGACGGAGGGAGCGGTCTTCCGGAAAGCCATTGCCCCGGCACGGCAATCTTGGAAAGTGCAAGGATATCTGCACGAATTCAGTCCGATATGATGCCCGGGAAGATTAGCTGATTGACCGGTAGCCCGTCATGCGCCCACGTTTGACCGGGGAGCTTCGCCTTGGGGGGAATACTTGAAACCGATTCGGTCCCGGACGACGAAGAGTCCGCATTGATGCTGACGGCGACCGCCACGCCACCCGGAGACTGGGATCCGTCGCAGAAAGCCGTCATCCTTTCCGCGGTAAGCAGTCGACTGATTGTTGATGCAGGGCCGGGGACCGGGAAAACGGCTGTTGCCTGCGCTCGCCTTGGCCACCTTGTTCTCGCAGAAGATGTTCGTCCGTCGCAGACATGGATGATCAGCTTCACCCGGACAGCGATTGCGGAGATCCGGGCCCGTCTTCACAGCTATATCGGCGATGCCGCCTTTGCGGTGAAGGTGGCCACCGTCGATGCGCATGCATGGGCCATCCATTCCGGCTATGATGCCACGGCGAGCCTAACGGGCAGCTACGAGGAGAATATCGGGCGAGTACTCGCTCTCGTCGAAGGCGATGACGACGTCATCGATTATCTTCGGAACGTCGAACATCTGATCGTTGATGAGGCCCAGGATCTGGTAGGTCAGCGTGCTGATCTCGTTGAGGCAATCATTTCTCGGCTCGACTCCTCTTGTGGTGTGACGGTTTTCGCCGACGAGGCCCAAGCAATTTACGGCTTTTCGGAGGACGAGGATTGCTCGGCCTCAAAGAAGCCAGAGGAGTTGCTCGAGCGATTGCGCTCCAATCCCGCCTATCGCTTCGACGCTGCCGCGCTCGACACCATTCACCGCACCTCGGCCAAGGGTCTACGGTCGATCTTCTCCGAGGTTCGCACGGCCGTGCTCGGGGGACGAGGCGATGGTGACGGTCTGTTCGCCCGGATCCGGCAAAGCATCGCAAATTATGCGGATGGAGACGACCTGAAGCCTACCGAGCTTGGGCTCGATACCCTCGCCGCAGGCTCGCTCGTGCTGTTCCGCACGCGGCCCGAGGCACTGCTGACGTCGCAATTCTGCCAAATACCCCACAGCCTCAGGCTGTCCGGCTATGGTGGCAACCTTCCGCCATGGCTTGCCATCTGCTTCCACGACTGGTTGCAGACTTTCATGGCGCGCGACGAGTTCATGGGGCGGTGGGCGTCTCGCGTCGAACACGGCTCGCCACCTGGCTATGGCCCTGATGAGGCTTGGGCGAAGCTGGTCCGCCTCGGCGGGAGTGCGGACGGATCGCTGGAGATGGCGCGGCTTCGCCGCGCGCTCGCTCGCCGCAGTGCGCCAGTCGAGCTTGCAACAGCCGAGTTCGGCCTGCCCGGACCGGTGATCGGCACCATTCATGCGAGCAAGGGCCGCGAAGCCGATAGCGTTTTGCTGCTTGCGTCCGACGATAGGGAATTCAAGTCAGTCGAAGACGAGGAGGAGGAAACCCGCGTCCTGTTTGTGGGATCGACGCGTGCACGCCTCAGCCTCAAAGTTGGCAAGGCGATCAAATATCCCGGATCGACAAGGGTGGATTCGATCCCGCTCATCCGCTGGCACGTCGTCCGATCGCGCGGCTGTACGCCTTCCAGCGGATCGTGTCGAAGAACAGCAGTGGCGGCTTTCCCACCCTCGTCATGAACGATGGCGCGGTCGCCTACAGCAATGTCGAGAATGTCCGCAGCGACAAGATCTGGCGCTTCATCGAACGCTGCTGGACGCTCTACAGTGAGGCGACGGCTGTCGATACGCGCGCTGGCGGACCGGGATTGCGCGCAGTGATCGCGGTCGGCCTCCGCGCGAAGGGCAGCAATCGCGGGATCATCGCGCAGGAAGATGCGCTGACGGCAATCATCGACGACCTGGCGAATGGCCGGACTGACCGGGACACCGCTGTTGCGGAAGCGCGCAAGGTGCGACGGGTATTCGACATCGTGCCCCAGTTGCAGGCCAATTTCGCGTTCACGCGCGCCTATGAAGCCGAACAGGCCGGGACCGATGGAGGGTTTCCTGGCCCCAACCTGTTTCTCGACGAGGCCGTGTTCGCCGACGGCATTCCTTCCTGGATCAGGGCAGGCGCGACCATCCCCTGGCGGCCGGGCAAGAGTTCACTCTCGACGTCGTTCGTACCGCTTGCGGAGATCGACGCGGTTACAGTCGAGAGCGCTCGCACAGTCTTTCGCACGGGCGACCAGCTGCGCGAGCTGCTCAACTATCCGGGTGGTCGCCGACACATCGGCTGATGTCGGTCAGGCAGCCCGCCGCCACTTCGGGAAACGAAAGTCCGAGTCGACCGGGTCGGGCAAGCGCCGCCGCGAATGCTCGCCGATCGCTTTCGACGGACGTTCGATGAGGGCTGTCGGGTCGGGCAGTCCTTCGCTCAGCATGTCCGCCCAAATCGTCGCCAGCTCGCGTCGCCGGGGCATGTATGCCGCCCGGTTATACGCACCTTCGACCTTACCCGTTGGGACGTGCGCGAGCATGAGGTCGATGACCTTGCGGTCATGCTCCTTGCCCTCGCGTTCGGCCCATTCGTTCATGATGGTCGAGAAGGCCGCTCGAAAGCCGTGGGGGACATGGTGACCATGATAGCCGGCGCGGTTGAGCAGGTAGCCGATCGCATTCTCGCTCATCGATCGATGGCCATGCCGGTTGCTGGGGAACAGCAGATTGCCCTCGCCAGTCAGCGGCCACAGCGCCCTCAGTACTGCCAGCGCCTGTGGAGTGATCGGCACGAGATGATCACCGTTCAGTTCGTCCTTCCGGTCAAGGTCGCCCTTCATGCGCGAAGCCGGGATGCGCCACAGCGGCAGCTTGCCGTTGAGATCCTCGAACTCATCCCAGCGCGCTCCGCGCAGTTCGCTCGGCCGCACAGCTGTGAGCGCCAACAGGCGCAACGCCAGCCGGGTGATCGGCCGGGCATAGTCTTCCTCGGCCGCGATGATCATCTTCCGCAAGGGGACAAGGTCGGTGATGGCGGGCTGGCGGCCTTTGCGCAGCGGCTTCAGGACCTTGCCAAGCTTCTCGGCCGGATCAATCTGAACGATCCCCTTGGCGATGCCGTAGACGAAGACAGCCGAGATTCGCTGCCGGATGCGCTTGGCGGTCTCGATCGAGCCGCGGGCCTCGACCTCCCGCAGCACACCCAGCACTAGCGGCGGCGTCAGTTGCGCAATGGGCAGGGCGCCGATTGTCGGGAAGACATCCCGCTCGAGGCTGCGGATGATGTCCGCGGCATGGACCTTGGCCCACTGCGCCTTGGCGTTCTCATGCCATTCGCGGGCGATACGCTCGAACGTCTGTCGCCCCGCCTCGATATTCTCCTCGATCCTGAGCTTCTTCGCGACAGCGGGATCGTGCCCTTCGCAAAGGGTCGTGTAGGCCTCGTCGCGTTTCGCACGCGCATCCGCCAGCGAAACGAGAGGGTAGGCTCCGAAGGCCATCGTCTTGTTCTTGCCGTCATAGTTGTAGTTCCAGCGCCAAAGTTTGCCGCCACTCGGCGCGACGAGCACAAACAGCCTGTTGGCATCGAAGAGCTTGTACGATTTCGGGCGCGGTTTTGCCGTGCGGACTTTAACATCGGTGAGCATTTCCGGTCTCCTGAGATACCTCGTTTTTCGACCGCCGATACCTCGTTCTGGCACTTCCGAATCACCGGAAGGCCATGGACGGGCACGGACGGCCGAGGCCGAACCGGTCAGCTAAACATTGGTAATCAGGAGGAAAAAGTCGATATCGGGGGTCCGCTATGGACCCCCGTGGACCAGTCCGTGGCGGAGAGGGTGGGATTCGAACCCACGGTACGGTTACCCGTACACCGCATTTCGAGTGCGGCGCATTCGACCACTCTGCCACCTCTCCGCAAGAGATCGTGATGCAACGGACAAAACCCGCCGGGTCAAACGAAGCGCGCCGGTAGCCCAGTTGACCACGCTTGCCAAGCCCCCGTTTTGGAAAAGCGGGGATCGGTCGATGGCCATGCTTGTCTCGCATCCGCGCAAAACCTATATGATGGCCATGAACCGAGCGTCCTACTTTTCCCCTCAGGCCGGGCGCGTCATTGACGCTCCGCGGCAGACGTGGGCGCGTTTCGCGATCGGTGATGTGGTACGCCACAAGCATCACGACTTTCGCGGTGTCGTCTTCGATATCGATCCGGTCTTCGCCAATAGCGAGGAATGGTATCAGTCCATTCCGATCGAAGTGCGTCCTTTGCGTGAACAGCCCTATTACCACCTCCTGGCCGAGAACGAGGATTCCAGCTACGTCGCTTATGTCAGCCAGCAGAACTTGATGGCCGATGCTGACGGCGGTCCGGTCGACCATCCCTCGCTTTCGCAAATCTTCGAGGATTACCGTAACGGTCGCTACCAGTTGCGCCACGGCTTGGCACACTGATCTTTATTTGCCGCGCGAGAGTTTGCCGGCAAGTTGTTGCAATAATTCCATCAATGGAACGAGCCAGGACAAGCGCGGGAAGCACTTTGGCGCGATAGACGCGCCCCTTGTCCGTCCCGACCGGCACGGCTGGTTTCAAGGCTGATTTCCCCGTCGCCCGTCGAAGCTGACGGAAAATCCGCGATGGCGCGGTATCAGCCGTCGTTCCTGGGGAAATCGGCGCGGCGGGCAAGATTGCGGATCTCGCCGATCGTCAGCCTGTGGTCACCATCCTTCTGGATCGCGTAGTCCGGTTGCCTGTCTTCGGGCAGACCCATCACGAACTGGATCAGATCCGCCACCGTGCCGCGCCGGATCGTCTTGAAACGGTGGAACAGTCCGCCGCCATCCTCGCACTTGTGCAACTCGGCCGAATCGTTCCAGCCGAATCCCGTGGGGAAGCCTCCGCCGTCATGGATGGTGGACGGGATATCGTTCATCACGCGGTCCTTTCCCTGCGTTCAACGCAGCACATTCGATGTGGGACTAGAAGCCGCGAATTCAACGCGGGTTCCGGGAGCCGGCCGGCTATGCCAGAACCCCGTCGTGAAGCCGCACCACGCGGTCCATCGCGGTTGCCAGCCGCTCGTTGTGAGTCGCCACCAGCGCCGCGCTGCCTTCCCCGCGCACCAGTTGGAGGAACTGGGCGAAGACCTTGTCGGCAGTCGCCTCGTCAAGGTTGCCGGTGGGCTCATCGGCCAACACCAGCCGTGGCCGATTGGCCAGTGCACGGGCGACGGCGACGCGCTGCTGCTCGCCGCCCGAAAGCTTGCTCGGCCGGTGTTCCAGCCGCTGCGCCAGACCCAGCGCGCTCAACAGTTCCTTCGCCCGCTCCTCGCATTCGGCGCGCGGCTTGCCGGTGATGAGCTGGGGCAGCACCACGTTCTCGATCGCGCTGAAGTCCGGCAACAAGTGGTGAAACTGGTAGACGAAACCGATATGATCGCGCCGCACCGCCGCACGCTCGTTCTTGCCGAGGCGGGACGCGTCGATTCCGGCGATCTCGATCCTGCCGCCGAAGCCGCCTTCAAGCAGCCCCAGCGCCTGCAGCATCGTCGATTTACCCGAACCCGAGGGGCCGAGCAGCCCGACGATCTCACCCGGCCGGATGACAAGATCGACGCCGCGCAGAACCTCGATGGTTACGCCGCCCTGCTCGAAGCTGCGCGTAAGCTTCTCGATCCGGACGACCGGTTGCCTGGCGGGATCATTCATAGCGCAGCACCTGCACGGGATCGGTGCTCGCCGCCCTGAAGGCCGGATAGAGCGTAGCAAGGAAACTCAGCAGCAGCGCCATCACGCAAATCACGGTGATTTCCACGGGATCGGAGCGCGCGGGCAGCTCGGTAAGGAAGCGGATCGAGGGGTCCCACAGGTTCTGCCCGGTCACGATTTCCACCGCATGCACGATCGGTTGGCGGAAGTAGAGGAAGATGAAGCCCAGGATCACGCCCGCGCCCGTCCCCAGCGCGCCGATGCAGAAGCCGGTGGTGACGAAGACCTTGAGCAGCGAGGACCGCGTCGCGCCCATGGTTCGCAGGATCGCGATGTCACGCGTCTTGGCGCGCACCAGCATGATGAGCGAGGAAAGGATGTTGAACACCGCGACCAGGACGATGATCGAAAGCACCACGAACATCGCCACGCGCTCCACCGCCAGCGCTTCGAACAGCGAGGCGTTGATGGTCTTCCAGTCGGTAACGATGGCGCGGCCGGCCAGCTTGCGCTGGAGCGGGGCAAGGATCTGGCCGACGCGGTCGGGATCGTTGGTGGTTATCTCGATCATGCCGATCGAATCGCCGGTGAGCAGCAGTGTCTGCGCATTGGGGATCGGCATGACGACGAAAGCGTTGTCGTAGTCGTAGACGCCGATCTCGAAGATCGCGGCGATGCGGTAGGCGATCTGGCGTGGCACCGTGCCGAACGGCGTGGCGCGCCCCTGCGGGTTTATCACGGTAATCACGTCGCCCACTTGCGCGCCCAGGTTCTGCGCCAGCTGCGATCCGATCGCGACGTTGTCGTCGCCCGTCCGCAATTCAGCAAGATTGCCCGCCTGGATCTTGTCCTTGAGCCGGCCGATATCCTCGCCGGTATTGCCGCGTACCAGGATCGCCTCGACCCGCCCGTTGAAGCTGGCGAGCAACGGCTGCTCGATCAGCGGCGAGGCCCGCACCACACCTGGAGTGCCCCTGACGTCCTTGAGAACACCCTGCCAATCGTCAAGCCGCCCGCCATAGGCCTGGATGATCGCGTGGCCGTTGAGCCCCACGATCTTGTCGAAGAGCTCGGCGCGAAAACCGTTCATCACGCTCATCACGATCACCAGCGCCGCGACGCCGAGCATCACCGCGATCAGGCTGATCCCGGCAACCATCGCGATAAACCGCTCGCCCTTGCCGGGGAGCATGTAGCGCTTGGCGATTGTCCATTCGAAAGGGGATAGGATCAAGCGACGGGTCCGTCTGTGATCGGGCTGACGCAGTGGCATTAGGCGGACGAACGATGGCTGGCAAGCACGGCTACGCGTGCCGGATTTCACCGCCAGTGGGGGTACGGTGGATAGAGCAAGTCTCCGGGGCAGGAACAGGCCGGTGAGGACATCGCGGCATCACTCGGCTTCTCGCGAGCGGTGACGCGGCTTGGCCGTGGCGTTGGCGGAAACGTGCACCGTCCAAAGGGGATGTCCGAACTTTCTGCCCAAACGGACCCCAAAACGGACCCCAAAACGGACCGATGACTTTTCCACCTTCTCGCCGTCCCGCAGGGCAATGGTCGCCTTGAAGTGGATCGACCTTGGCGAGTTCGAGTCCAGGTGGACGATGTAGTCGGTCTGCCAGCGAAGCCCCAGTGCAAGGTAGGAAAGCGATCGTCGCGCATCGCCCTTCCCCGGCCTCGGTTCGTACCGACAGCGTTGCGATTGCCTATGATGTCCATGGGCTTGCCGGTAACATCGCAGCTCCGGTGCAAAAGCTTGACCGATTTACCGCAAAGGTCGCTCCACCGCGAGCGATTAAATTACAGCATTTATCCATAAATCATGCGAAAATTCTTTAGATATATGCTAAAGACATTTTTCGGAACAATCCATGATAATTATGATTTTTCCTGGGAACAATTATTTCGTTCGTTTGATATGAGTATATAACTCATGTTAATCAACGAATTGATTATAACCAAATGACCGGCCCACTGTGCTATTCCGTCATGATCGATCCATTGAATATCGAAAGATGCGAGCGCAAGATCGAAATTATCGGCCGATGCCTGGGACCTTTCGCTTGCCGTTCCCACTCCTCAGCCCCCGCGGAATGCGGCAGCGGGCCGATTGCCTCTTCCCGCCCACGGCCTTTTGCCGACCCTTCGATCCCGAACAACCAGGATGGAACCATCTGAAATGACCAAGACGCAGGAACACGGCAATCGCGAACTTCGCCAGCCCCAGGCGGCTAAGCCAGAGGCGCGCCCGGCATTTGCCGTCCAGGAAACATCCGCGGTGGAAATGATCGCCCAATCGAAAGGGAAGCACTGAGATGGCTTGCACACACCCGCGCTTCGGGTTGCCTTTGTCGGCAATGCCCTGCCGCGCCGCTGCGGCATAGCCACCTTCACCACCGACCTGGAACTCGCGGTTGGTGCCCTCGACGAGATCGCCGAGACGTCGATCGTCGCGATGCGCGAACCGGGTGGAAACCACGCCTTTCCCGAGATCGTCGGAAAGACGATCCGGCAGGAGGAAGCTGGCGACTATCTGGCCGGCGCCGATTTCATCAACCGCGAAGGATTCGACCTTGTCTGCCTGCAGCATGAGTATGGTATCTTTGGCGGTGATGCTGGCGCTCTCGTCCTCGACCTGATCGCGAAACTCGACGCTCCGCTCGTCACCACGTTGCACACCGTGCTCGACCGGCCGAATCCGGCGCAGCGCCGGGTCATGGAGACCATAATCGCAGCATCCGCTCGCGTGATCGTCATGGCCCGCAAAGCCCGTGAGATACTGATCGAAACCTATGGTGCCAACCCGGACCGGATCGATGTCATCGGTCACGGGATTCCCGATGTTCCGCTCACGTCATCGCGGGACGCGAAGGAACGACTGGGCTTTGCCGGACGCAAGGTCATCCTGACTTTCGGGCTCATAAGCCCGAACAAGGGCATCGAGACGATAATCGAGGCAATGCCGGAAATCGTCAAGCGATCCCCCGACATCGTGTACGTGGTGATGGGGGCGACCCACCCGATATTGCGCGCCGAAGAGGGAGAGCGATATCGCGACAGTCTGGTGGACCGGGTTCGTGAGCTTGGGCTCGACGATCACGTCGTCTTCATCAACCGCTTCGTCGATCGTCCCGAACTGCTGGAACACATCGCCATGTGCGATGTCTATGCCACGCCCTATCTGGTGGCGTCGCAAATGACATCGGGCACTTTAGCCTATTCGCACGGCGTCGGCCGCCCGGTCGTCTCCACGCCCTATTGGCATGCCGCCGAACTGCTGGCCGACGGGTCGGGCGTGCTGGTCCCGTTCGACAATCCCGCCGGCTTTGGACCGGCCATCGCGGCCCTGCTGGGCGACGAGACGCAACGTCTGGCGATGGGCCGCAAAGCCTATGCCGCCAGCCGGCCGATGACATGGGCCAATACGGCGCTTCGCTACGCCGCGAGCTTTCGCAGTGCCTGCCGAGAGGGCGGGATTGCGAACCGCAAGGGGCCGGAGATCTCCGCTTTCGCGCCGAGGACTGCGCGCGCGCTGCTCCATCCCGCGTTCCCGGCCATGGCGCTCGAGCATTTCACCGCCATGTGTGACGATACCGGCATGTTCCAGCATGCGGTTCATGCCATACCGGACCGCGATCACGGCTATTGCATCGACGACAACGCGCGCGCGCTGCTGCTGTGCTGCAGCCTGGCCGGGGGACCCGACGCATCGCTGGCAGACCGACTATCATCGACATTCGCGGCCTTTATCCAGCATGGCTGGAATCCCGATAACCGGCGCTTTCGCAACTTCATGGGGTTCAACCGGCAATGGCTGGAGCCCGCGGGATCCGAGGATAGCCACGGCCGCACGCTGTGGGCGCTCGGCACCTATAGCGCGCATGCCAGCGCGCCGGGATGCGCGCGCTGGGCGAAAGGGCTCTTCAGCGAAGCGCTGGAAGGCGTGGCGGCCTTCACATCGCCGCGCGCATGGGCGTTCACCTTGCTAGGCCTGGCACCCTATTGCACGACCCATCCGGAAGATCACGCGGCTGCGCGGATGCGGGTTCGACTCGCCGGCCGCCTGGAAGAACTGCTGCGGGCAAACGAAACCCCCAAATGGACATGGTTCGAGGATGCGCTGAGCTACGACAATGCGCGGCTGCCCCAAGCCCTGATCGTCACGGGGGCCGCGACGGACGCGCTTCATCTCGTTGACGCCGGACTGCGCAGTCTGCGCTGGCTCATCGCGATGCAGATAGCGCCGCAGGGGCATTTCCGGCCCATAGGTTCGCATGGTTTCCTGCAGGCGCCCCGCAGCATGCCCCAGCCTTTCGATCAACAACCGCTGGAAGCCTGTGCAACGATCGCCGCCTGCGCGGCGGCACGGGACATCGACCCCGAGTTTCCGTGGCAGGCAGAGGCGGAGCGTGCCTTCGACTGGTTTCTCGGCGCGAACGACCTGGCCGTCGAACTTGTCGACGTGGCGACCGGAAGCTGCCGCGACGGGCTCCATCCCGATCGGGCCAATGAAAACCGGGGGGCGGAATCGACGCTGTCCTACCTGCTTGGGCTGGCCGACATGAAGCAACTGAAAGGTGCGGACCGCTCGACCCTGATGCGGGCCGTGCAGGGGGTCATGCCCCTGCCGATTGCAGCCGTCGATGGTTGACGACATGGCACCGCCCGCACCTTTCTTCAACCGCCAGGCGCTCCACCTGCGGCCCGATCCATCGCGCGTCGTCGTTCGCTCGTTTCGACCCGCCGTCGAACCCAGGGACCTCACTCCCGTCGACAAGACCCGGGCCAATCATATCGTCGATCGCGTCCTGGCCCTTGGCAAGGACGAAACGCTGCAACTGCTCGCCGCAACGCTGCGGAACTTCGACGACCGGCACCGAAACCTGCCGGCCATCTTCGAACGGCGCGCAGCGGAAATGGAGGATGTCTTTGCCAGCCACGCAACCTTTTCGAAGGAGCAGCGCCAGCTTGTCGGCGCCTATTTCCTCCATGAATATAGTTTCGAGGCCGCCGCCCTGTTCAACCCGAGCATCGTGCCACACCCGGACCAGTCGGGATTGGCCAAGGATTGCAGCCGCTTCATTCTCAGCCTGCGCGCGATTGGCGAAGGCCACATCTCGTCGCTGACCTTTCGGTCAGGAGTCCTGACTGTCGACGGAACGGTCTTCATTGATCCTCCCGCGCGGCTTGCCAGCACGCCGGAGGTGACTGCCCGCCTGGGCGATCACCTGGAACTCACCTTCGATCCCGATGGCGATATTGCCGAGCGGGTGATCTTTCCCATCACCGACATGCAGGCGAACGGCATCGAGGATGCCCGCTTCGTGGCATTCAGCGACGAGGGCCAAACCACGTATTACGCGACCTACACCGCCTACAGCGGCCAGGGCATCCGTTCGGAACTGCTCGAAACCAGGGATTTCCTCTCGTTCCGCCTGACCCCCCTCAAAGGCGCGGCGGCGCGCAACAAGGGCATGGCGCTGTTTCCGCGCAAGATCGGCGGGCGCTATGCGATGATCGCGCGCCATGACAATGAAAGCCTTCACCTCATCACCTCCGACACGCTTCACGATTGGGGGCTGGGCCAGGTCATCGTGAAGCCGAAATATCCGTGGGAATTTGTCCAGATCGGCAATTGCGGCTCGCCCATAGAGCTTGACGAAGGCTGGCTTCTCTTCACCCACGGCGTCGGCCCGGTGCGCCACTATTCGATCGGCGCGGTCCTGCTGGACAAGGAGGATCCGTCGCGCGTGATCGGACGCTCGCGCGAACCGCTCGTCCAACCGGAAATCGCGGAACGGCAAGGGTACGTTCCCAATGTCGTCTATTCGTGCGGGGCCATGAAAGTGGGGGAACGGATCATCCTGCCCTATGCCATATCCGACGCTTTCTCGACCTTCGCCACGATCAAGACGGCCAAGCTTCTCGAACTTCTCAAAGACTGAACGGGGCAATGGCGTACCGGGCGGCGCAGGTCGGGCGCCACAGCCCTATCGATCTTTACCAAGGCCGATCGGTCGGGCTGGCCCGCCGCGCATGGGCGAGCTTCACGGCAAACCGGCTCATTCGGCGACATAGCCCGGCGGCGGGGTGCGAGTGATGAAATGGCCCTTCACGCCTTGTGGCCACTGCTTGAACGGCACCCGGCCATGCTCGCTGGCGGCATAGTGGACGGCATATTCGAGAATCGCGGCGGCGGCTTCATCGTCCGGCACGAAGCGGCCCAGCACATAGCCGACCTTGCCGGGCGCACGGAGGTGAATGGTGCAGAAGTCGGTGCAGGCGAACAGGCAGGGCATTTCCTGCACGGCGATTCCGGCATAGCGAGGATCGCTTTCCCGGACCGAGCGCAACGCCGCCACCATGCGCGCGCCGCCGCGTATCCCGGCGGCATCCTCCCGCGCGTCCGTGCTGTGGCGGCAGGTATTGCAGGCGACGATGGCGGGGCCATCCTCCACTTGTTTCAGCATGGTCTTCCGGTCCTTCGATAGGGGGTCATCGTTCGAATACCCGGTCGCGCCACGGCTCGCGGGACTGCCAACCGCGCCGTTCCAGTTCGGGCGTGTCGAATTCTTCGGCCGGGTAGCCGATGCACAGCAGCGCGATCAGCGACCAATCGGCGGGCACCTCCAGCAGCGCGTGAACCGTCTGCGGATCGAGGATCGACACCCAGCCCAGCCCGATGCCGCGCAGCCGCGCGGCCAGCCACAAGTTGTGGATCGCCAACACGCAGGAATAGCGCAGCATTTCGGGCATGGTGGCGATGCCAAGGCCATGTCCCGCCTCGGGCCGGTCGTCGCAAAACACCGCCAGCAGTTCGGGAGCCTCGCGCAAACCGTGCAGCTTGAGCGAGACATAGTGATCGTATCGCACCTGCGCGGCGTAGCGCTCCGCCGCATGCGCGCTCTGGGCATCGACATGGGCCGCGAGCGCATCGCGGATACCCGGCGATCGCAGACGCACGAAGCGCCAGGGCTGCGCATTGCCGACCGAAGGCGCGAACGACGCACAGGCCAGCAGCGCCCGCATGTCCTCCTCCGCCACGGCGCGGCGATCGAAATGCCGCACATCGCGGCGCCAGCGCAGCAACCGCGCGAAACCCGCCGCGAATGCCGCGTCGAACCGAGGGGGTGCCTCGCTCAGAACTCGATTCCCTTCTGCGCCTTGACCCCGGAGCGGAAGGGGTGCTTCACCATGGTCATCTCGGTGACAAGGTCGGCCGCCTCGATCAGCGCCTCGGGCGCGTTGCGGCCGGTGACGATGACGTGCTTCATCTCATCGCGCCCGGTCAGCACCGCGAGAACTTCGTCGAGCGGCAGATACCCATAGCGCAGGGCGATATTCAGTTCATCGGCCAGCACCATGTGGTAGGCCGGATCCGCGATCATGCGCCTGACTTCATCCAGTGCCGCGCGCGCCGCCGCGATATCGCGCGCGCGATCCTGCGTGTCCCAGGTGAAGCCTTCACCCATCGGCTTGAATTCGACATTGCCGGGAAAGGCGTCGAATACGGTCTTCTCGCCGGTCGTCATGGCGCCCTTGACGAATTGGACCACGCCCACTTTCATGCCATGGCCGATCGCACGTATCACCATGCCGAGCGCCGCGCTGGTCTTGCCCTTGCCTTTGCCGGTGTGGACGATCAGCAGGCCCTGCTCGCGGGTCTTGTTCGCCATGATCTTGGCCTGAGCAGCCTGTTTCTTGCGCATCTTCTCGGCATGGCGAGCGTCGCCGACCGCCGTTTTCCCTTCGCTGTCAGTTTCCATCGATTTTCTCCCGCCGCATGAGATAGACATCCATGATCCAGCCATGGCGCGCGCGCAGTTCGGCCCGGCGCGCGGCGATCCTGGGACCGGTTTCGGCCAGAGGGCCCCGTTCCAGCGCTTCCTGCGCCATGCCCAGATAAGCACCCCACCAGATGGTCGTGCGCCCCGGCTCCAGCACTTCGAAGGCGCAGCCGCTGTCGAGCATGACGACGACCGTATCCGCGCCTTCCGGCCAGCCATGCGCGCGCAGCATCCGCCCGGTGGTGATGGTCACCGGCCCGGCCAGCCGGTTCAACGGCACGGCATGGGCGGCAGTCAGCGCCTGGATACTGGTGATGCCCGGCACGGCCCGGACCCGAATGCGCATGCCTCCGCGCTTCAGCCGTCCGGCGATCCGCAAGCTGCTGTCGTAAAGCGAGGGATCGCCCCAGACCAGCAGCGCCAGCCTGCCGCCATCGGGCAGATGCAGGGCGATCTGCGCGGCCCATGCGGCGGCGATGGCCTCGTGCCAGTCGTTGACGGCATCCAGATAGACCGCATCCGCATCACGAACGGGCAGGTCGAATTCGACGATCCGGGCCGGGCCGCTCAGCACCGCCGCACAGATGGCGCACCGCAGGTCGATCAGGTCGGACTTGGCGCGGCCCTTGCGCGGCAGCAGGATGAGATCGGCATCGTTCATTGCCCGAACCGCCTCGGCCGTCAGGTGATCGGGGTTGCCGGTCCCTATGCCGATGAGGTGGAGGTCGATCATCGACCCGCTCCGCGCGAAACGGGCGCGATCATGTGGAAATAGGTTCCGGTCACATGGCCGCGATGCGATCCGGTTTCAGCGACCCCTGCCCCGTCCGCATCGGTCACGCGGGCAAGCGGCGGATCGTTCTGCTCGACGATGGTCGAATAGTGGAACTCGTGGCCGCGCAGCCTTGTCCCGGCCGCAAGGCCCGATACCGGCACCAGCAACTCGGCAAGACGATAGCCAAGGTGCATCCGGCGCCGGGCATGGCTGGTGACCAGGCCAAGCAGGCCGGCCATGCGGTGCCGCTCACCGCTCTTGTCGATCAGCCCCTCGCCCAGCACCATATAGCCGCCGCATTCGCCGTGCACGGGCCGCGTCTCGGCATGGCGGCGCAGGCCGGACAGGAAGTTCGTCGCGGCGGCGATGGTGCCAGCGTGGAGTTCGGGATAACCGCCGGGAAGCCAGACCAGATCCGCGTGCGCGGCAGGCGCTTCATCGACCAACGGAGAAAACGGCAATATCTCCGCCCCGGCGCGGCGCCAGCCTTCGAGCAGATGCGGATAGACGAAGGAAAAGGCGGCATCGCGGGCGATGGCGATGCGCTGGGCTGGGGGAAGCGGCAGTCTGCCATCGCCCTGCGGCGCTGCCTCGCTCCCGCCGGCCGCGCCGCGGATCGCATCGAGATCGGCGTGGGCGCGCAGGAACGCGGCATAGTCGGCAATCGCCCGGTCGAGGTCCGGATGTTCCAGCGCCTGCACCAGTCCCAGATGACGTTCGGGCAGGGTCAGGTCGCCCCGCCTGGACAGGGCGCCCAGCACCGGGATACCGGCCGCCTCCAGCCCCTGGCGTACCAGCCGTTCATGGCGCGGACTGGCCACGCGGTTGAGGATCACCCCCGCGAACGGCAGCTGCGGATCGAGGCTTCTGAACCCCAGTGCGGTGGCGGCGGCGGACTGCGCCTGCCCGGACACATCCAGCACGAGCACCACCGGCCAGCCCATGCGGCGAGCCATGTCGGCACTGGCGCCATTGCCCGAGGCGCCGATGCCGGCAACGCCGTCGTACAGCCCCATCGACCCTTCGGCGAGCACCATGTCCGCCCCCGCCGCCTCGGCCGCGATAGCATCAAGCAGTCCGCCTTCCATCGCCCAGCTATCGAGATTGAACGAAGCCCGGCCGCAGGCGGCCCGGTGAAAGGCAGGGTCGATATAGTCCGGCCCGCTTTTGAACGGCTGCACCGTCAACCCGTCCTCGCTCAGCGCGCGGAGCAGGCCCAGCATCATGGTGGTCTTGCCAGTCCCCGAGGCGGGAGCGGCGATCATCAGGCCCGGCACGCTCATTCGGGTGCTGCCGAAAAGCGAGACGAGGCATCCTGGGGCCGGAAGCGGCGGTCATAGCCAGGAGCGTAGAGGCTGCTTTCGGCGAAATCCTGCACCGCCAGCACGCGCCCGACAAGGATCAGGGCAGTGCGCTCCATGCTGTCCGCAACGGCCCGCTCGATGGTCTCGAGCGTGGCGCGAACGACCCGCTGATCGGACCAGCTTGCCCGCCAGATCACAGCGACAGGGCAATCCGCCCCGTAGGCCGGGGTCAGATCCGCCACCACGCGCGCGAGGTTGTGGATCGAGAGGTGAATCGCGAGCGTCGCGCCGGTAACGGCAAAGTTCGTGAGGCTTTCGGCAGGCGGCATGGTGCTTGCGCGGCCCGGTGTACGGGTGAGCACCAGCGATTGCGTCAGTTCGGGCAGGGTCAGTTCCGCCTCCAGCGCTGCGGCGGCCGCAGCGAAGGCGGGAACGCCGGGCGTGATCGTGAAGGGAATGTCCATCGCGCGCAGCCGGCGCAGTTGTTCGCCCATCGCCGACCACACCGAAAGATCACCCGAATGAAGCCGCGCCACGTCCTGCCCGGCAGCATGGGCCGCGGCCATTTCGGCGATGATCTCATCCAGCTCCAGCGGCGCGGTGTTGACGGTCCGGGCGCCGGGCGGACAGTGATCGAGCACTGCCGCCGGGATCAGCGACCCGGCATAAAGGCACACCGGGCTACCCGCGATCAGGTCGCGCCCGCGCAGGGTCAGAAGATCGGGCGCGCCGGGGCCGGCGCCGATGAAATGGACGGTCATGTCGGGGTTCCCTGGAGGTGAGCACTGATAGCGATGGCGCAAGTCGCCATGCGATCGGGGGAGACATGGCGCGGCCCGAGCAGACGCCCGCCCGCGCCAGCCGCCGCCAGGGCGGATGCTTCCGCGACGCTGCCGACATCGCGCGCGGCCAAGCTGACGATGGAACGCGTGGGGGTCGAAACGGCGAGCAATGCCTCAGGCACCACGCCCGCCAGCGGCAGGCCCAATGCTTCGGCGAGCGGGACCAGCGCCGTGAGCTTGTCCTGCGCCGTGGCAAGATGCGTGACCGGAGGTCGTCCGTGTTGCGCCAAGGCGAGGGCGCCCCGCAGCGACGACAGGCTGACGCCCACCCGAAAGCCGAAGCCCGCGACGATCACAGCGCCGTGCTCCATTGCACCACGGGATAGCGTGCCCGCCAGCCGTGCCGGTTTCCGAGCGGCGCGGCATCGGAGAGTTCGATGCGCAGGAGACTGCCGCCCTTTTGGCCATGCCACCGGGTGAGCAGCGCTTCCGATTCCAGCGTCACCGCGTTGGCGACCAGCCGCGTTCCGCCGGGCAGGCACGACCAAAGCCTGTCCAGCAATGCGTCCGACAGTCCGCCGCCGACGAATACGGCATTCGGCAAGGGCGCGTCCGGCAAGACATCCGGCGCGATCCCGACAATGACCTTCAGCCAGTCCACGCCAAGCGCCTGAGCGTTGACCCGGGCACGCTCGGCGCGTGCCGGATCGGCCTCGACCGCGCAGGCCCGGTTCGCCGGATGGGCCAGCAGCCATTCGATCCCGACCGACCCTGACCCGGCGCCGATATCCCACAACAACTCGCCCGGACGCGGGCCGAGCGCCGACAGCGTGAGCGCGCGAACCGGGCGTTTGGTGATCTGCCCGTCGGAGGCGAACCAGTCGTCCGGTAGCCCTGCGGTGAGGGGCAATGGCTTGCCTTGCCCGGCGCAGTCGATTCCGACCGCTACCGGATGGACGATGTCGGCCAATGACAGTGTATCAGCGGGTACGCACCGTATCCGTTCGCGCGGGCCGCCCAACGCTTCCAGCACATGGAGAATCGAGGGACCGAAGCCCTCCCGCTTCAGATATCGCGCGAGCGCGGCCACCGCTTCGCCATCACGCAGCAGTGCCAGCACGCGCCGCCCCGGCACGAGATGGGGCCTCAGCCGTTCCAGCGGCGCGGCATGCAGCCCAAGGCAGGATGTCTCCTGGACCGGCCAGCCCAGTCGCGCGGCGGCCAGCCCGAAAGTCGATGGCGCAGGATGCGCCGCCCACTCGCCCGGATCAAGATATTGCGTCACGCGGGTGCCCGCGCCGAACCAGAAGGGATCTCCCGAAGCCAGCATCACCACGCGCCGCCCGCGATGGTCCATCAGGCGCGCGATCCCATCGGCAAAGGGCACTGGCCATTCGAGAATTGGACAATTAACGGGGGGGCAGCTAATCGCGGGCAGCAGCGAGAGGTGCCGGGCCGATCCCATGACCAGTTCCGCCTCGGCCAGTGCCGCGCGCGCAGCGGGGCCGAGGCCATCCGCCCCGTCCTCACCGATGCCGATTATCGTCAACCACGGCATGTGCCGAAACCGGGGAGCCGTATCAGCCATGCCGAATGTCCTCCTGCTGGGCGGCACCACCGAGGCGAGCGCCCTCGCCCGGCTGCTTGCGGCCCGCGGCATTGCGACGACGCTCAGCTACGCCGGCCGCACGGCGACGCCGCGCGCCCAGCCGGTGCCGGTCCGTGTCGGTGGCTTCGGCGGCGTTACGGGATTGGCCGACTATCTGCGCCAACATCGCGTGACCCATCTGGTCGACGCTACACATCCCTTTGCCGCGACGATGAGCGCCCATGCCGTGGACGCAGCCCGACTGGCCGGAGTGCCGCATGTGGCGCTGACCCGTCCAGCCTGGGAACCGGCCTCGGAAGACCGCTGGACCCGCGTTCCGGACATCGAGAGTGCGGTCGCCGCGCTGTGCGGGCCGGCACGCCGCGTCATGCTGGCGCTGGGACGGATGCATGTGGAAGCCTTCGCCGCCCAGCCGCAGCACCACTACCTGCTGCGCTTCGTGGACACCCCGGAACGCCTGCCGGCTTTGCCGCGTCATAGCCTGATCGTCGATCGTGGTCCCTTCACCGTCATGGGGGACAGCACCCTGATGCAGCGTCACGCCATCGACCTGGTGGTGTGCAAGAACGCCGGCGGGCAAGGCGCTGAGGCCAAACTGCTCGCAGCGCGGCAACTCGGCCTGCCAATGTTGATGATAGACCGCCCCGCCATTCCAGATCGGATGGAGGTCTATCGCCCCGAAGACGTGTTCGCATGGCTTGGTCATGATGCCGGCCCGGATGCCGAACGCGGCGTATAGAGGATCGGGCCGGCCGCCCGTTCGATCACGCGGGTAAGGCTCGATCCGACGATGACCATGGTGCGCATGTCGGCCATATCGGCGCGGGCTTGCCCCAACGGCACGATCCGCAATTGCTCTTCCGGCGTCGCCACGGCGCGAGCGAACAGGATCGGGCGTTGATCGCCGCACGCCGCGCGCAGCAGGTCCAGCACGCGTTCGAAACCCTCCGGCCGGGCCTTTGACCTCGGGTTGTAGAAGGCCATTGCAAAGTCGGCCTCCGCCGCCAGTCGCACCCGCTTTTCGATCAGCGACCAGGGCTTGAGATTGTCCGACAGGTTGATGGCGCAGAAGTCATGCCCCAAGGGCGCCCCTGCCCGCGCGCTGGCGGCCAGCATGGCGGTAATGCCAGGCAGCACCCTGATGTCGAGATCGCGCCAATGGGCTGGTCCAGCCTCCAGCGCTTCGAAGACGGCGGCGGCCATGGCGAAGACGCCGGGATCGCCGGACGAGACCACCACCACGCGCCGCCCCTGTGCCGCCAGTTCGAGCGCAGCAGCAGCCCGGTCCAGTTCAACACGGTTGTCGGACGGGTGCAGCACCAGTCCCTCACGCGGGGCGACACGGGCGACATAAGGGATATAACCGATCACGTCGCTCGCCGCGTCAAGCGCGGCAGTGACTTCAGGCGTGACCATGGCCTCGTCCCCGGGCCCCAGACCGGCGATGGCGATCCAGCCCCTGTCCTGCCGGGCGCTCATGGCCTGCGACCCTGGCCATGGATCAACAGGATCGAGAAATAGGGTGTCACGCTCTCCGCCTCGGCCAGTCGGGTCACGCGCTGGCCCGGCATGGCGGCATGTTCAACCAGCCAGGCTGCGTCTTCGCGCCCCGCTGCCGCCACCGCGCGGCGCAGTTTGGGCAGGTTGCGCCCGATCTTCATCACCACCAGGGCATCGGTATCGCGGATGCGCCGCACCAGTTCCTGCTCGGAAAGGGTTGCCATCGCCACCGTCAGCACGTCGTCACCCCAGGTGATGGGAACGCCCGTTGCGTTCCAGGCTCCAGCCATGCCGGTGATGCCCGGCACCACCGCCACCGGAACCACGCCCGCCAGACGGGCATGAAGATGCATGAACGAACCGTAGAAAAACGGATCGCCTTCGCACAGGACGACGACGTCCTCGCCAGCGCGCGCCAGTTCGCTCAATCGCTCCGTGCACTCGGCGTAAAAGGCGGAGAGGCAGGCGTTGTAGCGCGGATCGGACACCGGAATCTCGGTCGTTACCGGATATTCCATGGGGATTTCGACCGCGTCGGCGCGCAGCATGCCTTCGGCAATGCGGCGCGCCTGTCCCGGCCGCCCAGCCTTACGAAAATAGGCGACATGACGGGCGCCGCGCACCAGCCGGTCGGCGCGCACGCTCAGCAGATCGGGCGCGCCGGGGCCAAGCCCCACGCCGTGGATCGTTCCGCAAGGCCCGAGCATAGTCAACGTCACGCTCATTCGGCGCGGCTCGCCAAGGCATTGATCGCGGCGACCGTGATCGCGCTGCCGCCCAGTCGCCCCTCCACGATACAGCAGGGCACCGGCGGCGCTGCCCACAGCGCGGCCTTGGATTCGGCCGCGCCGACGAAGCCGACCGGACAGCCGATGATCGCCGCCGGGCGCGGGCAATCAGGATCTTCCAGCATCTCGAACAGATGGAAGAGCGCGGTCGGCGCGTTGCCGATCGCGACGATCGCCCCGGCCAAATGGGGCCGCCACAGTTCCAGCGCGGCGGCGGAACGGGTGTTGCCCATCGTACGCGCCAGGTCCGGCACTCGGGTATCGTTCAGGGTGCAGACGATCGGATTTGCGGCCGGCAGGCGCGCGCGGGTGATCCCTTCCGACACCATGCGGGCATCGCAGAGGATCGGGGCGCCCTCCCCCAGCGCCCCGCGTGCCGTTTCCACGAAACCGGGCGAGAAGCGGATATGCGCCGCCAGTTCCACCATCCCGGCGGCATGGATCATGCGCACCGCCACCGGTTCCTCATCGACCGAAAAGCGAGCAAGATCGGCTTCGGCGCGGATCGTTGCGAAGGACTGGCGATAGATGGCCGCGCCATCGGTTTCATAGACATGGGGCATCAGGCGGCTCCGAAATGGGCGAGAATCTCGGCCGGACCCAGGGCAGAGCGAATCGAGGGCCCGCCGGCGGGCGCATTCAGCGAAAGATCGAACCGGCCATTCCGGCCGGTCAGCGTGACATCGGCGGCGCGCGGGTGGGCACAGCCCTTGGCGCAGCCGGAGACATGCAGCCATCCCCCGACATGCGCGGCAAGGCGCCGGGCAAGTTCGCGGGTTTCGACCGTAGCCTGGGGACAACAAGGTGCGCCGGGGCAGGCTTCCGCACGCAGCAGTGGATCCTCGATGTCGCTGAGCAGACCCTCGATGCGCTCCGCAGGCGCGCCTTCGAGCAACAGCAGCCGCCAGGGCGTGATCCGCACGGCCCAGGTGGATAGGCTCTCCATCATCCCGGCCAGCATCGATGCCTCTATCCGGCCGAACGGCAGGCCATAGACCATGCCCAGATCGTGCCGGCCCGGCGCGATCCTGGCCGTGGACGGTGCGAGCAGGTGATCGCCGTGGGCCCAATCGGGAAGGGCAATCCCGTGCCGGACCATGCGCCCGACATCCGCGCCGCCACTCATCGCGAACCAGTTGGCGAGCGCGATCAGCGCGTCCGCTTCCTGGCCCGCCGCGACCGCGACGCCGGCAGGACGACCATCGGCGCGCAGGATGAGAGAGCCCCCCTCGCCCCGCTCGATACGAAAATCACCTGCCTCACCCCGGAGGGTGGAGGCCTGTCCGGCATCAATGACAAATCCGACCTTGCCAGGCAGATCGGGCAGTTCATCCAACCGTTGCTGCAATTCGCTGGCGATGCGGTGGCTGTCGTCGCCGTATCGCCAGTCCGGGGCGACCAGAATATTGCGCCGCGTTTCGACGACGGGATCGGCATTCACCAGATTCAAGGCCAGAAGCCGGTCCAGCATCGCCTGCCAGCCATTCTCACGCACACCACGTATCTGGAGGTTGGCGCGGCGGGTCATGTCGATCAGGCCATTGCCGTGCGTCACGGCGGCATCGCACAGGCCCAGCACCTGCTCGCGCGTCAGGCGGCCAAGCCGTGGTTTCACCCGGACCAACAGGCCGTCACCCGCCATCATCGGGTGCCACGCATCGGGACACCAACCCTTTGCTGCAAATCCGCTCATGCACCGTCTTTCCCGCTGGAGTGGATGGGCAGGTCGGCGAGGATCGAATTGCGCCGCGTCCGCCACAGCCCGGCTGCGTGAAGCGCGGCGAAGCAGCTTTCCATCGCCGCCAGTGCATCGGGGTTCTCGCGTTCCAGAAACGCGCGGACCTCCGCCTGGCCCAGCGTGGCATCGTGATAGAGATCGAACAGATGCGATGGCACGCTGCCCGATAGATGCGCGAACATGCCCATGTGATCGAGCGTGGCCGCCAGTTCGGCAGCCCCGCGAAAGCCGTGGCGCATCATGCCGGCAACCCAGCCCGGATGCGCGGCACGGGCGCGAACGACGCGGGCGATCTCTTCCGCAAGCGTACGTGCAACAGGGCCGGCCGGATCGCGATTATCGAGGTGATAGAGCGCCGCCACACCGCCCGCGAGCATCTTGGCGGCCGCAAAGCCGGCCTCGTGCGCGGCATAGTCGGCGGCCAGCAGCAGATCGGTTTCGGGCAGATCCTGAAGGTGGACGAAGGCATCGGCCGCCGCCACGCGCTGGCGCAGGCCTTCGGGGTCAGCGACGGCGGCCGGATCGAAGATCGTGTCCAGCGCATGGTCCGATGCCGCCAGCCAGGCTTCTCCGGCTCCGCGCCGCGCATCATCGGTATAGACCTCGGCCGTATCGCCGAGAGCCAGGCCATAGCAGCCCGGTCGCGGGCCATAGACACGCGGCGTAACCGCCCTGCCCGCGAAGGGATTCCAGTCCGCCGTTTCGTCTCGCGCACCCAGCGCCCGCACCGCCTGCCCGAACAGCGCCGGCAACGTCGGAAAGGCGTCGCGGAACAGTCCGGAAACGCGCAAAGTCACGTCGATGCGCGGTCGATCCAGCAGGGCGAGCGGCAGGATCTCGATCCCCGTCACCCGTTCGCAGGCCGTGTCCCACAGCGGTTTGACGCCCAGCAGATGCAGCGCCATCGCGAATTCCTCGCCCGCCGTGCGCATGGTCGCCGAGCCCCAGAGGTCGACCAGCACCCCGCGCGGATAGTCGCCATGATCCTGCAAGTGTCGCCGGATCAGTTCCTCCGCGAGACAGACTCCTTGCGCATGGGCGGCACGGGTCGGCACCGCGCGCGGGTCGATCGTGTAGAGGTTGCGTCCGGTCGGCAGCACATCGCTGCGCCCGCGATAGGGTGAGCCGGAAGGCCCGGGCGCCACGCGCTTCCCGTCCAGCGCCGCCAGCAACCCGGCCCGTTCCGCCGCGCCGTGCTCGTTCCGGCCAAAGACATGCAGCCCATCGCCGAACTGGCTTGCCTTCACGTCGCAAACGAAACGGTCGATGCGCGTGATCGCCTCGACCAATGTGGTCGCGCTGTCCAGGCCCAGTTCGGCTTCCAGACCAAGCGCGCGCGCTTCCTCGCGAATGGAGGTTTGCAGCCGATCGCGGCGGGCCGGGTCAAGTCCGTCGGCATTGGAAAATTCGTCGAGCAGCGCCTCGATCCGGGCGAGGCCCGCGCCGCTGCCGCTCTGCGTCAGGGGCGGCGGAACGTGGCCGATCGTGACCGCACCGATGCGGCGCTTGGCCTGCGCTGCCTCACCCGGATCATTGACGATGAAGGGGTAGATCACCGGCATGGCGCCCACCAGCGCCTCCGGCCAACATGCATCCGACAGGGCGACCGCCTTGCCCGGCAGCCACTCCAGCGTGCCGTGCGCTCCGATATGAACCAATGCGTTCACGCCCTGCTCGCGCAGCCACAGATAGAAAGCGACATAGGAATGGCGCGGACAGCGCGAGAGGTCGTGATAATCCTCCGCGCGGCTGGCGCTGATACCCCGCTCAGGCTGCAAGGCCACGATGGCATTGCCGGCCGTGATGGCGGGAAAGCGGAATGCGTCGTCCCGCACTGCCGGATCGCTTTCCGGATCCCCCCAGGCAGCGACAAGATCGGTACGCAGGGCCTCCGGCAAGGCGGCCAGCGCCCTGCGATAATCGGCTACCGGCCAGTACAAGTGCTCGCACCGGAGTGCGGCCGGCAAATCCGCGCGGGGAGCCACCGTATACCCCGCTTGCGCGAGGTCAGCCAGTATCGCCTCGGCGGAAGCAAAAGTGTCGAGCCCAACGGCATGGGCCATCTGGTAGGCCTTGCCGGGATAAGTGGAGAGGACAAGGGCCACGCGCCGATCGCCGGCAGGCTTTCGAGCCAGCGCGATCCAGCCAGCCACATGGGTGACGATCGCCTCGATCCGGTGCGGATCAGCGCGATGGAGGCTGCGGGAAAATTCCAGCGCATGATCGCGCATCCCTGCCTCCTTGAAGCTGGCGACCCCGGCGAAGATGCGGCCATCCAGTTCGGGCAGCACGACATGCATCGCGAGATCGGCAGGCGAGAGCCCCCGCGATGCGGCCGCCCAGGCGGCGCGGCCCGATGTGGCGAGCGCCAACTGGAACACGGGCACGCCAGCGCCGTCGAGCGGCGTATCGATCCCCTCGCCGCGGGCGGAGAAGGCGGTGGCGTTGACGATGGCGACCGGGGCCAGACCGCGAACCCACTGATCGACCTGACTGCGTATCTGCGGCGCCTTCAGTGACGGGACGAAAATCGATAACGTATCGAAACCCCGCCGCTCGAACGCGGCATGGAGGGCAGCGAAGGGATCCAGATCCTGCGCGGTCAGGTAGGAGCGATAGAATACCAGCAATACCAGGGGCCGGCCCAAATCGCGCGCGAAGGCTTCCGGGCAGACGACACCATGCTCGGAATGCCAGCCACCCGCCTCCGGCAAGGGCTCGCTGGTCGGTACGGGCATATCGCCCAGCCGCGCCGCCCGCGCCAGTTCGGCAAGCGCTGCCCGTGCCGCGCGTTCGCCGCCGGTATCGCACAGCCGCGCAAGCTTTCGCAGGACCGGCACGGGCAAGGTCGATACCGCATCCAGGCGCTCATCGGGCCGACCGTCACCCGGCAGGACGGCCAGCGCGACATGCCGTTCGCGGGCCAGCGCCTCGACCTGTTGCAGCCCGTAGCTCCAATAGGGGGTCCCGCCGATCAGCCGGACCAGGACCGCCCTGGCACCGGATAGGGTCCGCTCGACATAAGTATCGACCGACAGTGGGTGCATGAGCGCCGACAGGTTGGCGAGCCTGAGCGAGGGCATGTCCTCCCGAGCCGCGCGCGCGCCGTGCCATGCGGCCGCGAATGCTCCCAGATCGCTGTCCGAAAAGGACAGCACCACAAGATCCGCAGGCTGCTGCCCCAGATCCTGCGGGACGGCATTTTCCTCCATCCCGTGGGTTTCGCGGAAGATGACGTGCATCGTGCGGGTTCAGTTCGCGAGCACGCCGCGAATGGTTTCGGCGTCGACACGATCATGCTCGGCAATGACGACGAGCGTGGTGCACCGCGCTTCACCGGGTCGCCATGGGCGATCGTATTGATAGCGCACCCGTGCGCCCACCGCCTGCACCAGCAGCCGCATCGGCTTGTCCGCAACGGCGGCATAGCCTTTCACCCGCAGGATATCGTGATCGCGCGCCAGCGTTTCGATCCGCGCCACCAGATCCGCCGGCTCGGCGATCGCGCCCAGCGCGATGACGGTGCTGTCGAAATCCCCATGCTCGTGATCGTCCTCACCATCATGATGCGATGGGCGCGCGGCGACATCGTCTTCGGCAGCGGCGCCGAGGCCGAGGATCACACGCGGATCGATCACGCCCTCGGCGAGTTCGATCACCGGAACAGGGCGCGGTGCTTTGGCCAGGATCAGGGCGCGCGCGGCCGCGGCGCCTTCAGGCCCGGCCAGATCGACCTTGGTAAGCAAAACCATGTCGGCGCAGGCAAGCTGGTCCTCGAACACCTCCGACAGCGGTGCTTCATGGTCGACGCTCGGATCGGCGGCGCGTTGGGCATCCAGCGCGGCGACATCGGGCGCAAATCGACCGGCGGCCACGGCCTCGGCATCGGCAAGAGCCAGCACACCGTCCACCGTGATCCGGCTGCGGATGGCCGGCCAGTCGAACGCCTTGAGCAGCGGCTTGGGAAGTGCCAGGCCCGACGTCTCGATCAGGATGTGATCCGGGCGCGGATCGAGTGCGAGCAGTTTCTCCACGGTGGGGATGAAATCGTCCGCCACGGTGCAGCAGATGCAGCCGTTGGCCAGCTCGACGATGTTTTCCGCCGGGCACCCATGAATGGAAGAATTGGCGGAAACGGCGCAGGACTGGAGAATGTCGCCGTCCACGCCCAGGGTGCCGAATTCGTTGACCACCACCGCCAGCCTGCGGCCGCCCGCATTGCGGATCAGGTGGCTGATGAGCGTGGTTTTCCCCGCGCCCAGAAAGCCGGTAACGATGGTGACCGGCACCTTGGACAGTTCGGACATGGCAACTTCCCCGCGCGCCGGAGCGAGAAAAGCGGGGGCTTGCCGGACATGTCCGGTCGGCGCGAGACGACGGGCGGGCGCGACAATGCACCCGTGACCACGCGACCGTGCAGCCCCAGCCGCACAGCTTCGTCGCTCAGACGGAGAGTTACCGTGCCGTGACCATCCCCTGGATCAGGCAAGAGCGACCGGTGCGCCGGCAGGTCTCCTGGCTCGCGGGTCACAGCTTGATGCACGCCTTCCCAGACTTGCACGTGTGCCCGGCACACATGCCTTGTCCAGTGGCTGCTCCCGCACTCAGGAGCATGTGCATCGCACTATCCGCTTACAGTTGCAGGGACAGCCACGGATTTGGAAGCAAGCTTCCGCACCGCATTCCCGATTAAGCCCCTGGCGGGGCACCGGCGCGATCATCGAAGGACGGCATCGACCACCCTTCGGCGCCGGCCCTAGCCGAAAATCGAAGCCAAGCCAATTGGTGTTGTTGCTCCGTCCCCATCGCACCGGTGGCGGGCGAGACCCATCTGCCCCTTCGTCGCTTTCTCCCTTCGTCGTTGCGAGGTGGCGAAGCCGCCCAAGCAATCCAGGCCGACAGAAATTTCAGGCAGCAACGGATATTTCGATCTCATCGAAGCGCTTCCAGCGATAGATCGCGAAGCTGGCAAACCAGCAGAGCACGAAAAGCCCGATGATGGCGAAGCCCAGGCTGTTGAAGTTTTCTCCCAGTTTCGCGGCAAGGCTCCACGGCCACCCTGCCAGCCCAAGCGTGTCGCCGATCAGGACCATTGCCTCGATTCCGCCAATGATGATGGCCACGATCGCCGAGATCAGGGTGATGGTAATGTTGTAATAGAGCTTGCGGATCGGCTTCACGAAGGCCCATTCGTAAGCGCCCAGCATCACCACGCCGTCCGCCGTATCGATCAGCGCCATGCCGGCCGCGAACAGCGCAGGCAGGACCAGGATTGTTCCGATCGACAGGCCGTCAGCGGCCTGGCTGGCGGACATGCCCAGAATGGCGACTTCGGTAGCGGTATCGAATCCAAGCCCGAACAGAAACCCCAGCGGAGCCATATGCCAGCTCTTGTTCACGAGACGGAATATCGGCCTGAACAGCCTGGCCAGCAGGCCGCGCGACCCCATCAGCAGATCAAGTTCGTCTTCCACATAGTCGCCGCCCGCTCGAACATGGGCGAAAGTTCGCCAGACCGAGCGCAGGATGACGAGGTTCATGCCCGCGATGGCGAAAAGGAAGAGTGCGGAAATCATGGTCGCCACCACGCCGCCCAGGTCCTTGAAGGCATCGAAGCGCGACAACGCGCTGGTCGTCAGCGCGATGGTGATCGACGCTATGGCAATGATCCCCGAATGCCCGGTCGCAAACCAGAAACCGACCGAAACCGGGCGCTGGCCATTCTGCATCAGCTTGCGGGTCACGTTGTCGATGGCGGCAATATGATCGGCATCGACCGCGTGACGCAGACCAAGCCCCCAGGCAAGCAAAGCGGTGGCCAACATCAGGGGCTGCGCGTGAAAAAGACCATACGCCCAGATCCAGGCAGCAATATTCGCGGCGATCAATCCCGCGAACAGAGCGCTAATCCGTCGGCGCAACGACCGCGAAGCCGGCGCGGCAACCGCGACGCCGGAAAAGATGGTCTCGATCACAAAATAGTCCCTCCGGCGTCCTGCGACGTAGCCGGGGCGTACCGTTCGCGAACGGCCGGTACGCGCGGCGGCCGTTCGCCGTGGGCGGCCGACGCACGTCTCCGATGCGGCCCCAGCCGCTCGTTCGTCGCTCAGACGGAGTTCACCGTGCCGCGGCCATCCCCTGGACCGGGCAAGAGCGACCAGACGCCGGCAGGTCTCCTGGCTCGCGGGTCACAGCTTGATGCACGCCTTCCCAGGCCTCGCATGATTTAGCGTCCGGCCCAGTGGCTGCCCCTTCAAGAAGGAGCCGTGTGCATCGCGCTATCCGCTTACAGTTGCAGGGACAGCCGCGGATTTGGAAGAAAACCCTCCGCACCGCATTCCCGATTAAGCCCCATTCAGGGCACCGGCGCGATCGATCAGAAACCGGCAAACGCCGATTCCCAGAGGGCGAGGTATCACTGTTGCCACGCCATGCCTAGTCGGCACCTGATCGATCAGAACCGACTGCCCAACGATCGTGGCGTAGCCGGGGAAAAGTTCCTAAAATACCAAAAGTGCGTGAATAACTGGATCAATGCAAATGCCCACAAGAGGCGAATCATCGTCAATGCCGCCGCCGCCGATGCCATGCACTGCGAACGGCACATGACGATCGTCCCCGGCGCAGGGCATGTGTTTGAGGAACCGGGCACGCTGAGCCAGGTCTTCGCGCCCGCCAGCGCGTGGTTCCTTCGCCATCTGGGAGACATAAAATGACCGGCCGAGCAGGCTTTGTCGACCGCCGGGAAGCCGGACGGAGACTGGCGCAAGCGGTGCAGGCACTCGATCTGGAAAACCCCGTCGTGCTGGCGTTGCCGCGCGGCGGCGTGCCCGTCGGCTTCGAGGTCGCCAGGGCGCTTGGCGCGCCGCTCGACATATTGATGGTCCGCAAGATCGGCGCGCCGGGCCATGAAGAGTACGGGATCGGCGCACTGGTCGACGGTGCCTCGCCGCAAGTCGTGATCGACGAGGACATGGCCCGAATGGTCGGCGCCAGCCGCGACTACATCGACAGGCAGATCGCGCTGCAGCTTGCGGAGATCGAACGCCGCCGCGTGCTCTACCGCACCGGCCCCGCCGTATCCTTGAATGGACGCGACGTGATCGTGGTCGACGACGGGATCGCCACCGGAAGTACCGTGCGCGCGGCCCTGCAGGGGCTCGCAAGGGCGCGGCCGGCCCGGATCGTGCTCGCGGTGCCGCTGGCGCCGGCAGACGTCCTGTCCCAGCTTCGTCCGCTGTGCGACCGCGTCATATGCCTTCTCTCGCCCACTCCGTTCCATGCTGTCGGCATGCACTACCGCGATTTCAGTCAGACAGAGGACACGGAAGTCATCCATCTTCTTGATGAAGCCAGGCACTGGCAAAAGCCCGGCCTGGGCGAAGTCCAGACCCCGTAGACCATTTTGCGAGTCGTCGGTGGAATCCCCCGACGACTCGCAAAATCCGGAAAACAAAGAACGAATAGAGCGGGATCCGCCGCTACTTCAGCGCATCCTCCAGGAATGACGCCGCGATATCGGCAGGCTATCCTGCCACGGCCCGACCTTTGGTAAACTCCAGCAACACGAGCAGGCCGGCGCCCGTCAGCACCACCAGCCCCAGCTCGAGCCAGTCGAGCGGTGCGAAGCCGAGTATCCGACGGATCGCCGGGACGGTCAGAATGGTGACACTGCCCGCCGCGATGAATCCCAGCACATAGCGAAACACCCGATTTCCGCGCAGCAGCGCATGGCCCAGCGAGGTGCTGAACGAGCGATTGGCCAGCACCAGCGCGAGGATTGCCGATACCAGCGCGAAGAATGTCAAGGTGCGCAGTTCCGCTGCCGGCAGGCCATAGCGGGCGGCGGCCAGATAGAGCGCGATCAGCACTGCCGCGGCCAGCGCACCTTGCGCAGCCCCGCGGCGGATCACATCCAGTGAGAACAGCCGCTGCGCCGGATCGCGCGGCGGACGCCGCATCAGTCGGCTTTCCTCGCGCTCCGCCTCGAACACCAACGCGCAGACCGGATCGATAATCATTTCGAGCAACGCGATCTGGATCGGACCCAGGACCAGCGGCAAGCCGAGCACCAGCGGCATGATCGCCAGCGCGGCGATCGGCACGTGCACGCCGAAGATGAAGCCAACCGCCTTGCGGATGTTGTCGTAGATGCGCCGGCCCAGGCGAACGGCATCGACGATCGCACCGAAATCGTCCTCGACCAGGACAATGGCCGATGCCTCGCGGGCGACATCGGTTCCGCGCCTGCCCATGGCGATGCCGATATGGGCGGCCTTGAGCGCGGGCGCGTCGTTGACCCCGTCCCCCGTCATCGCCACCACCTCCCCTGCTGCCTGGAGCGCGTTGACGATGCGCAGCTTCTGTTCGGGCATGGTCCGGGCGAACACGTCGATAGTTCCGACCCGCGCGGCGAAGTCCACGTCCGACAGTGCCGCCAGTTCTTCGCCGGTCATGATCCTGTCTGCGCGAAGCCCGGCCGCTTCGGCGATCGCCTTTGCCGTCGCCGCATAATCGCCCGTAATCATCACCACGCGGATGCCTGCCGAGCGGCACCGCGTGATCGCCTCCGCGACACCCGCGCGCAGCGGATCAGTGAGGCCGACGAGTCCAAGCAGCACGAAGACGTGCTCCTCGTGGGCCTTGTCAAGGCCATCCCGATCCGTCACCGCCGAAGCCACGCCGAGCACGCGCATGCCCCGCGCCGCCATGCGCTGCGCGGCCTCGTCGAGCGCTGCACGCTGCGTCTCGTCCAGACGGCAGAGCCGCGCAATCGCCTCGGGCGCGCCCTTGGCTGCGATAGTCAGCGCGTTCTCATCGCCTCCGGCACACCAGACGTTGGACATCGCCAGCAGATCGGGGCGCAGCCCATGCGTGCGTAGAAGCTGCAGGCCTTGCTGTGGCGGCGGTCCGGTATCGGTGGCGGCGGCATGGAATGCCACTTCCATCGGATCGGACGGGACCGGCGCGCTCGCCAACGCACCGGTTTCGAGCAGTGGGCGAAACCGCGAATCGCGCGGCGCGTCCGCAAAACGGGGGGTTTCCTGCGAAGGCAGCCAGAGTTCAGCCACGGTCATGCGATTGCAGGTCAGCGTTCCGGTCTTGTCGGTGCAAAGCACCGTCGCCGCGCCTAGGGTCTCGATCGCGGCGGCACGGCGCGTCAGCACGCCGACTTGCGCGATCCGCCAGGCACCCATCGCCAGGAAGATCGTCAGCACGACCGCGAACTCTTCGGGCAGGAGCGACATGCCGATGGCGATCCCGGCCAGCACCGCGTCAAGCCAGCCCCCGCGCGACAAGCCGTAAAGGAGCGTCACCACCATGGCCACGGCAATGCCGCCCATCGCGCAGAGGCGGACGATCCACGCCGTCTCGCGCTGGAGGCGCGGCGCCTGGATCTCCAGCGCGGTGAGCGAGAGCCCGATCGCGCCGATGCGACTGCGCGTCCCGGTTCCAGTGACTCGCGCCAGGCCGCGCCCGTGCGTGACGATCGATCCGGCGAAGACCTGCGGCCGATCCTCGCCGCCGGGCGCGGCGCGATCATCCTCATCGTGCCGCGCGGCGCGCTTTCGCACCGGCACCGATTCGCCCGTCAGCAGCGATTCGTCGGCCTCGATGCCGTCCGCTTCAAGCAGCAGCGCATCGGCGGCGATGCGATCGCCCGCGTCGAGGACAAGAATGTCGCCCTCCACCACCTCGCGCCCCGGAATACGGACCAGCTCGCCATCGCGCACGACGAGCGCGCGCGGCGCTGAAAGATCGCGTAGCGCCTCGAGCACGCGCTCGGTACGGGCTTCCTGGATGATCGTGATCGCGATCGAAAGGCCTGCGAAGACAAGGAGGATGAGCGCTTCGGTCCGGTCGCCGAGCAGGAGATAGATCAAGCCCGCCGCCAGAAGCAGTGCCAGCATCGGCTCGCGCAGCACTTCCATCGCGATCCGGACCTGGGTCCGTTTACGCGCACGAGGCAGCTCGTTCGCGCCGTCGCGCGCCAGCCGCTCGCGGGCTTGCGAAGCGGAAAGCCCTTGATAGCCGGCGTTCGGCGACGATGGCGTCACGTCCGGTCAGCCAGCATTGGCATTGCCCTTGGAGATATTCGCGACGCAGCCGTCCAGCATCTTGATCCCCCGGTCATCGCGTTGGCGGGAACGAGCAGCCGCCATTCGGAACTCTTGACGCCCCCATTTCTTCGCCACCTCACAACGGCGAAAGGAGAAGGTTGAGACTCGCGTCAAAAGACTTGGTATGAATACCGTTGTTGTGCATGCAGTTTCGGTGCCTTCTTTGAAAGGCGCGGTCGTTGATTGCCATCAATGCAACGTCCCGTGCAAGAATGGCAGCAATGGCTCGTCCGGTCACGCTCCGTAACATTACGAGATGCGCGCCCATGACAGGCCAATACCTTCGCCAGCCAGCACGTTAGAGCTTGGAGAAAGCCAATGACATCGCAAGCGCTCGATACGACCCTGTCCGAAGCGGGCGGCGTCACGCTTGCCACGCGCGGGGGCCTCGTTCTCAAGCTGCGTCCGGTCACGGCGGACGACGCAGCGACTCTTACCGCGCTCTTCGATCGTCTGGCGCCCGAAGACATGCGCTTTCGCTTCCTGAGCGGGCGGGAGCACCTTTCAGCGCACCAGCTTGCCGCCATGATCGGCGTAGACCACCGGCACAGCGAGCATCTGCTCGCTTTCGATGCCGCGACCTCGCGGCTCACCGCGAGCCTCATGATCGTCGCCGACGAACACATGGACGTGGCCGAAGTCGCCATCGCGGTCAGCCCGGATTTGAAGGGACAGGGCATTGGCTGGACTCTGCTCAAACATGCGGCAGAGCTGGCCCGCGAACGCGGTGTGCGCCGCCTGCGCTCGATCGAAAGTCGGGCCAATCACCAGGCGATCGAGGTCGAGCGCGCACTCGGCTTCAATACCAGCGACTACGAAGGCGACGCGACCTTGGTCCTGGTCGAGGCTCAGCTAGGCTGAGCACGCACGCCGGAGCGCATCACCAGCCTGCTTGGGCTCATCATCCCGGCAGCCACGCCGACCAACGGAGAAACTGTCCATGTCATGGAATCTGGTACGTCTCACCCTGGCGCGCACGCGCGAATTTCCGGAAGGTTCGCAGGAGCATGCCTATGAACTCATCGTTCCGCTGCTTTCCGACGGGCGGATCGACCGGGAAGCTTTCACGGCATCGCCAGCGCGCGCCACGGTGCAAAAGATCCTGCCCGGACAAGGCGTGACGCGCGGGCAAGTCCTGCGCAAGCAAGGCGGCTGGGCCTTTTCCTATGCACCGGGTGACGCCGACGACGAAGCCGTCTTCCACATGGAAAATCACCCGCTCGCGCTGGGCAACTACGTCACCCTGACCGAGCCGGACGGCGACGCGCTCCCATTTCGGGTCGCCGCCGTCCAGCCCCTGCCAAGCATGGTCAGCCGTTAGCCGCGATGCGGGAGGACCAGGCGCTGGCCGCAAACAAAGGGGCAAGGCTTGGCGAAATCCCGTGACCAAAGCGAAGTGATCGCCTTTCTTTCCGACCCCGCAACTTACCCGGTCGGCGAGCCGATCGAGCGCATCGATACCCATGCCGCGATCATCTTCCTCGCCGGCGAGCGCGCCTACAAGCTCAAGCGGGCGATCCGCTATCCCTACCTCGACTTTTCGACAGCAGCAAAGCGCAAGACCGTGTGCGAGGCTGAACTGGCACTCAACCGCCGGACGGCGCCGGAACTCTACCTTGCGGTCCAACCCGTCGGCCGGCGCGAGGATGGAACCCTGACGCTGGGTGAGGGGCAGCCGATCGACTGGCTGGTGGTGATGCACCGTTTTCCGGCCGAATGCCTGCTCGACGCCATGGCTCGCAAGGGGCCGCTGGATCGCGGCCTGATCCGCGATCTCGCCGACGGCATTGCCGCGTTCCACGAGGGGGCCAAGGTAGTGCCGGGCGCCGGCGCGATGCGTGTTCGCAAAGTGATCGAGGGTAATCGCGCAAGCATGGCCGCCCTCGCCGCCGGTCTCCTGCCTGCCGGTGACTGCGACCTGCTCCATGAACGCAGCCTCGCGCTGCTGGAACGTCTAGCCCCGTTGCTCGACGCGCGGGCACAAAGCGGGCACGTCCGGCACTGCCACGGCGACTTGCACCTTGCCAATATCTGTCTGTGGCGCGGCCGGCCGACATTGTTCGACTGCCTCGAGTTCGATCCGGAACTGGCCACCACGGACGTGCTGTACGATCTTGCCTTCCTGTTGATGGATTTGTGGCAGCACGGCCTGCGCGCGGAGGCTTCGCTGCTGTTCAACCGCTATTGCGACATGCGCGAGGAAAGCGATGGGCTTGCCGCCATGCCGCTGTTCCTCTCGATGCGCGCCGCCGTGCGCGCGCATGTCGAGGCGAGCGCCGCCGAACGGCAGGACGATAAGGCAAAACGCGAAGGCAAGCTGAAGGCAGCACGGGACTACCTGACCGCCGCGCTCGTCTTTCTCGATCGGCCGGGACCCCGCGTGATCGCGATCGGCGGCCTGAGCGGTAGCGGCAAGTCCACGTTGGCAGGGCGCCTCGCCCCGCTTGCCGGCGCGGCGCCGGGCGCGCGCTGGCTGCGGACCGACGTGCTGCGCAAGCGACTGGCCGGGGTTGCTCCGGAAGACCATCTGCCGCAGGCGGCCTATACGAAGGAACGCAACGCCGAGATCTATCGCAAGCTGCTGGAAGAGGCGCACCTCGCGATCGCGGCGGGAATGCCGGTGATCGTCGACGGCGTCTTCGCCGATGCCCGCGAGCGCCGAGCGATCGCCGCGCTGGCCACCTCGGCCGGCACCTCCTTCACCGGCCTATGGCTGGAGGCGCCTCGCGAAATCCTGCAGGCGCGGGTCGGCGCCCGGCATGGCGATGCTTCCGACGCCGATGCCGCCGTGGTCGACCGCCAGCTCGGCTATGTGCTCCGCGATCTGGACTGGATCAGGATCGCGACTGCGGGAACGGCAGAAGACGTGCTTGCAAGCGCCCTGCCCCTGATCGAAAGCTGATCTCATGACCACGACCATGCGCGCCATGCAACTCGATGCGCCGGGAATGCCGCTCAGGATGGTCGAGCGTCCGCTTCCCGGGCCCGGTCCTGGCGAAGTGCGGATCGCCATCACTGCCTGCGGGGTCTGCCGCACCGACCTTCACGTCGCCGACGGTGACATCCACGGGGGCCTGCCGATCGTGCCGGGCCATGAGATCGTCGGCCGGATCGAGGCGGTGGGCACGGGAGTTTCGGGCTTCTCGGTCGGGGACCGGGTGGGCGTGCCCTGGCTCGGTCACACGTGCGGACACTGCCCGTTCTGCCTTAGCGAGCGGGAAAACCTGTGCGACCAGCCGCTGTTCACCGGCTTCACCCGTGACGGCGGTTTCGCCACCCATTGCATCGCCGACGCCCGCTACTGCTTCGCCATGCCGGATGCCTTCGACGACGTGCACGCGGCGCCGCTGCTGTGCGCCGGGCTCATCGGCTATCGCGCCTATCGCATCGCGGGTGATGCTCCGGTGCTGGGGCTCTACGGCTTCGGGGCCGCCGCCCATATCCTTGCCCAGCTTGCGATCTGGCAGGGCCGCAAGGTCTTCGCCTTCACCCGCGAGGGCGACCGCACCGGACAGGACTTCGCACGCCGGCTGGGATGCCACTGGGCCGGTGCCTCGTCGGACATTCCGCCCGAGCCGATGGATGCCGCGATCATCTTCGCCCCGGTCGGCGCACTGGTCCCCCAGGCGCTCAAGGCCGTGAAAAAGGGCGGCCGCGTGGTCTGCGCCGGCATTCACATGTCGGACATCCCGGCTTTCCCCTATGCTGACTTGTGGGAGGAACGGAGCATCGTTTCGGTCGCCAATCTGACCCGCAGCGATGGCACCGAATTTCTCGACCTGGCGGCCAGAGTGCCAGTGCGAACCCACGTGACATCCATGCCGCTCGCACAGGCCAACGACGCGCTGGATCGGCTGCGCGCGGGCGAAGTAGAAGGTGCTCTCGTGCTGGTCCCCTGAGCAGGACCGGCGGCGGCAAATGTGCGCCGCGCGGCATTCGCATGATTCCCAATAGCACTTACCGGGCGCAAACGAACCCGGTTTTCGATCCTGATTGACGACAGTCCAGTTGAATCGTATCAATGATAATGCGAATCATTCGCTATATCATTTGGGGCAATAAGCGCGCATGAACGATAATCGAAGCCTTTCGCGGGGCGGAAGGGCGGTCGACCTGTTGATGGGCCTCTCCGGCGCGGCGCTCGCATTCGCGCCAACGTCCGCAAGCGCGCAGGATGGCGACCCACTGGTCTTCGCGGATGCACGGAACACCATAACGGTGACCGCGACCCGGATACCGCAATCGATCCTCGACGTTCCCGCGACAGTCAGCGTGATCGACGATGCGCGGATCGCTGACGAGCTGGTCTCCGATATCAAGGATCTGGTGCGGTTCGAACCGGGGGTCAGCGTCCGCCGGGCGCCGACCCGCTTCGGCGCCGCCCAGGGCACGACGGGACGCGACGGCAATGCCGGCTTCAACATTCGCGGGATCGAGGGCAACCGCGTGCTCATCCAGGTCGACGGCATCCGCGTGCCGGACGAATTCAGCTTCGGCGCACAGGCGGCCGGGCGCGGTGACTATGTCGATCTCGGCCTCGTCAAGTCGGTGGAGATTCTGCGTGGCCCCGCCTCCGCGCTCTATGGCAGCGACGGTCTTGCCGGTGCGGTGAGCTTCATCACCAGCGATCCGGCGGATTTCCTGGGCAAGGATGGGCGTATGGCCGGCCTTGCCCGCGCCGCTTACGACTCGGCCGATAACGAGTTTTCCGAAAGCGCGATCTTGGCCGGTCGTTCGGGCGACTGGTCCGCATTGATCGCCTATACAAGGCGCGACGGTCATGAACTCGACAACAAGGGCGGCGTCGATGCGCCCAACGCGACGCGAACCGCACCCAATCCGCAGGACACGAATTCCAACGCGGCTCTCGGCAAGATCGTCTGGATGCCCGACGGCTCCAACCGTGTCCGGCTGACGGTCGATCATTTGGATGCGCGTGTCGGCACCGATGTGCTGAGCGGCATCGCCGCGGTGCCGAGCGGAGCGACCAGTGTCATCGGGCTGACCGCGCGGGACCGGACAAGGCGAGATCGGGTCAGTTTGGACTGGCGCTATCAAGGTAGCGGCGTCATCGACCATGCCCAGGCGGCGCTCTGGTATCAGGACGGCGAGAATCGTCAGTACACGGCTGAAGATCGCAATACGGCCGCCGACCGAACGCGGCTCAACACCTTCGAGAACCGCGTATTGGGCGCGATCGCGGAAGCGCGCAGCGATTTCGCGAGCGGCGCGATCGCGCATCGGCTGATCTACGGCGGCGACATCAGCATCACCCGCCAGCAGGGCCTGCGCGACGGCACTGTCCCGACCGCCCCCGATGTCTTTCCGACCCGCGCCTTTCCTATCACGGACTACACCTTGGCCGGCGCCTATCTCGCCGACGAGATCGTCTTCATGGGTGGGGCGTTCACGCTCTTTCCGGCGCTTCGCTTCGATCACTACAAGCTCGATCCCAAGGCCGATCCACTCCTGCCCAATTTCGTGACCGCCGGGCAAAGCGGATCCCGCGTCTCGCCCAAGATCGGCGTGGTCCTGAAGCTGGACGGCGGCACCAGCGTCTTCGCCAATTATGCGCAAGGCTTCAAGGCGCCTTCGCCGAGCCAGGTCAATCAGTTCTTCGAGAACCCGACCTCGCCCTTCTTCGCCTATAAATCGATCCCCAATCCCGACCTGCGACCCGAAACCAGCAAGACGTTCGAGGGTGGGCTGCGCTTCGCCAGCGCGCATCTCGATGCCACTGTCACCGGCTTTTCGGGCCGCTACCGCAATTTCATCAGCCAGGAGCAGATCAGCGGCACCGGGACCGTGGCGGACCCGATCATTTTCCAGTTCATCAACCTTGCCCGCGTGAAGACCAAAGGCGTCGAAGGCAAGCTGGAGGGCCGGGCGGCATCGGGCATCACGGCCAACGTCGCGATCTCCTACACCAGGGGCGACGTCGTCGGAGCTTCTGGGACGACGCTGCCGCTGCTCAGCGTCGATCCGCTCAAGCTGGTCGCGGGCATCGGCTATCGCCAACGCCAAGGCCGCTTCGGCGGGCAGATCGTGATGACCCATTCAATGGGGAAAGAAGCGAGCCGCACAGCCGGGCAATGCACGCCGTCCTGCTATCGCCCCGACGGCTTCACCATTCTCGACGCCACCGCGTTCGTGCGGGTCGGCGAGGCATTCGCGCTGCGGGCGGGTATCTTCAACCTGCTCGACAAGAAATACGCCTGGTGGAGCGATGTGCGCGGCCTGGCGGCCACGCCCGCAAACCTCGCCGTCGCCGATGCCTATACCCAGCCTGGTCGTAACGCGAGCGTATCGCTTACGGCCCGCTTCTGATCGGGAGATCCAAAATCATGACCAAGACCATCACCCTGCGCCTGCTGCTCGCCGCCGCGATGCTGGCGCCCGCCGCATCCCCGGCCCGCGCGGACGGTCCCGTCGCCCAGCGGACCGCCACCGACGAGCAGGCCGCGTTCGCCGCTGACCGGGCTTCGATCCTCGCCATGGCAGGCGACTATAAGGTGACCTTCGATTTCAGGGAAACGACGCCCTGGCGCGCCGACTATACGCCGATCGCCCCGAAAGTGTCGGGCGGCCATGAGAGCGTCCGCGTGATCGAAGACAGCGGCCGCCGCATCGTCCTCCAGCATTTGCTGGTAGTGCCCGGCGACGCGGGCAAGACGGTGGTCGTCAAGCATTGGCGGCAGGACTGGACGTACGAGCCGGTCGAGGTGTTGGTCTACGCCGGCAAGGGGCGCTGGACGATCGAGGCTGTGCCCGAGCGGATGCGCAAGGGCCGCTGGTCGCAGACCGTCTGGCAGACTGATGATAGTCCCCGTTATGGAGGATGGGGTGAATGGACCAGCGAAGGCGGTGTTCGCCGCTGGCGCAGCAACTGGACCTGGCGCCCGCTCGCGCGGCGCGACGCCGTCCGCCATCCGCCTTACGACCGCTATCTCGCGATCAATCGCCATTCGCCGAGCCCCGCTGGGTGGATCCACTGGCAGGACAACATCAAGATGGGGCCGGATACGGCGGCGGCGGATGCGAAGATCGTTCCGTTCGTCCAGGAATCGGTGCTCAACAGCTATGTCCGCGACGGCGCCTTCGACGTCAAGGCCGCCGACGATTACTGGAACGCGACCAGGGACTATTGGGCTGCGGTCCGGACCATATGGGATGAAGCGATCGCGCGCGGCCGCGGCGTCGCGGTGCCCGAGATCGCCGAGACCGGATCGGCTTCGGGTGAACGCCTGATGGCTTATGCCGATGATATCCAGGCGGGGAAGCTGACGACCGGCAAGGCGATCAGCCAGGCCCGTGCGGTCATCGCCGAGGTCACCCGCTGATCGCGGCAGCAATACCTGCGCGACGCCACGATCCGCCTGCCGTTAAAGATGATGGTGTGGCGCGGATGGTCCCCTCCTGATGGACATCCGGCTTGGAGCCGAATTTGCCGCCAGGGCAGGCGTTGGGAATCGAAAGCCTCATCGGATTACGCCGAAACTGTCAAAGCGGCTTCGGCCATCGTCCTGACGCCGGCAGGATCGGTGACGGATTCGATGTTCGTGACGGTATCGCGGCGCGCATCGCTGATTTCCTTGACGATGCCATCCGCCGGCCCAGATGACTTCCCGGTCGATCAGGCGCTGTTCCAGGATCGGTGATGACAGCCCTCGCTCCGCGTGACGGGGGGCCAGTGCGGCTTCGGGCAGTCTCCGCAGCCGTGATGGGGGCCAGCGGTCCGCCATCGGGCATGGACGAAACCTCATCGAATGTGACTGCGCGGCGAGGAAGGAGGAGCAGGAGAAGACTACCAATCGCCACGAGGATGCTGGAGGCAAACAGAAACGGCCAATAAAAGCCGGTCAGGCCCAGAAGCAGGCTCAAGATCACACCGCCCGACGCCGCCGCGATCGTCGTCGCCGCCCCCACGAGCGCGAACACCGAACTGTAGAGCCTCATTCCGAAAAGGCTGTAAACAAGATAGCCGAGAATATCCGTTTCGGCGCCATAGGCCAGTCCAACAAGCAGGATTGCCGGCCAGGCCAATACGGCCGCCGCATCATGCATCGCCAGGATGAACAGGCCGCAAGCCGAAAGCCCCAGGGCACCGGCCGCGACAACGGGGGCCGGGAAGCGGTCGAGTGCGACGCCGCTTATGAAGCGTCCGACCAGCGTTCCGGATGCATAGGCCGAAATAAGCAGCGAGGCGTCCTTGCCGGTAATCCCCAGTTCCTTGAGGATTAGGCTCATTTGCGTAAGCAGCGGCATGCTGGGGATGTTGACCAGCCACATGCTGACAAACAGCAACCAGAAATACTTGTTGCGGAATATCGACATGAAGTCCGCTTTTGCCGTTGTCTGGAAGGCGCGCGCCTGCTTCTCCTTCGGAGGAGGCATCAGAACCACCGCGGCGATCCCGAAAACCAGAGTGAACAGGCTGACCGCGAGGTAGCCGTTCCTCCACCCATGGTCCTGGACAAAATTGTTCAGGAGCGGACCGCCGATCGCGGCGAGAGCCGATGGTCCGGCCGCCGCAATGGCAAGGGCGAGGCCGCGCGCCTTGTTGAAATATTGAACGACGACGCGGCAATAGACCATGGGCGTCGTCGCGAACAGGACAATGGCCTGGATGAACATGATCGCAGCATATGTCGCGAAATTCTGCATCTGGCTGAGGGCCAGATATATGATCGGAGACGCCCCGACACCGATTGTCGCGACCAGGCGGGCGCCGTGCGTGTCGGCCAGCCGGCCCAGGATCGGCGCGGCGAATACTCCGCTGATGGAAAAGCCCGTCAGCAGCGCAAGATTGGATTGCGACCAGCCGAACTCGGCCACAAGTGCCGGTCCCATAATACCTGCTGTATATCCGAAGATCATGAGCCCGCACGACAGCCCCAGCACGGCCGACAGCAGCGCCCGCCAGCCTGTCAGCAACTCACCAAAATAGCTGTTCGTTTTCATTCACCGAACTCCCAAGATCTTCGGCAATCTCAGTCGACGAACTGCGTCAGGCCTTTGTTGCGTTCGGAGATGCGCGTGCGCAGAGTATTGTGCATGATGGCGCTCGCGATGTACTGACCGACGATAGCCGGAAACTCTATCTGCTGCTTGTCGGTCCACTCCAGAGCGAGTGCGTCCCAAACCTCGTCGGAAACGGCCTGCCTTTCGCAAAGGTCTTCGACGGCTTTCAGCATGTTCCGTTCGTGGTCGCTCCACCCCGGCGCGGTGGAGCCGACGGACAGGCGCCGCAGGTCCTCCTCCGAAATACCGATCGACCGGCCTATTTCGACATGCTCGCCATAGGGGTTGGGCGCACCGCAAAGCCATGTCGTGCGCACGATAATCAATTCGCGTTCACGCGCGCTCAGTTCGCCTTTTGCCAAGAGCTGAACCGACATATCCATCGTGCAGCGAAACAGCGGGAAATGCCGGAAAAAGAGCCGGTACATCGGCGAGATTTCCGACCCTCGCTGGTTACCCATGGATTCGCTCATCTCATCGGCAAATGATCGTGCGTCGCCGTCGAAGTCGCGCAGTTCCAATGGCTCTAGGCGTTGCGGCTTGCCGAGAATTTCCGCCTCTCGCGCGACGGGATCGAATTGCAGCCCTGCCGTCGAACGTTCCTCGGTCGATGCCCTTGCCATTTCGGTCCAGCCCCTCTTCGCCCGGTACGCGGCTGTCATGCGCCGCTGAATTCCTGGTCTTGCAGCATGACGTTACAGGTATGGTTTTGAGTTTCAATACCTAATTCTTAAATTATTGTTCCGCCGATTCGACTGCAACAACACCGCGCGGGCCTGGCGTGCAGCGTTCGAAGCTGATCGCGGTGAAATGGCGCTTCGCAAAGCGCCAGCCCTCGTCGGTCCGCACGAGATCATCCTTGTAGAAACCGTACATGTGCAGGCCGCCCTGGCCATCTGCCTTGCGTGTGACCTCCTCGAGCAGACATCTCGCCGATGCCGCATCGCCATCGACGTCGATGCTGACCGAGTGGATCATCTGGACGACATATTCGAAAACCGCCTTGTTCCCCGCAATCGCCCCAACGATCCGCGCCGCGCCTGCAATCTCGAAGTTGAATGGTTCACCGGCGCCCCAGCTACCGTCTTGCATGAACAACGGCAGAATAGCATCCGCATCGCCCATGCTCATTGCGAGAGAAAAACGGTCGATACACTCCCGTATCGCAATATGGTCCGCAACTTGAGTAGCATTCATCGGGATGTTCCTTCTGCATGGCTCGATGGCACCTTTTCCCGCGCCTCGGCATGCGGCGCGAGAGCCTTGAGGCCCGCCTCGGCGAAAGCTTGCGCAATGCCCTTCCCGATGCCGCGACCGTCACCTGTGACGATCGCGGCCTTGCCGGTCAGCGCGTAGAATTCCCCGTTCAAGATTTGCACCCGATCCCGGTCCGGACCTGCCTGTCCAGGGTCTCTGAGGATCGCGTTGACTGGCCCAGCCTGCGGCAGACATCCAGGCCGGCAAGATAGGAAAATGTCATGGCGGGACCAAGGGTCGCCCCCGGACCGCAGTAGGCACCGGCCACCGCGCCATTCGAACAATTGCCCGAGGCATAGAAGCCCGCGATCGGTTCGCCGGTCCTCGCCGAAAGGACCCTGCCCTTTGCGTCGATCCGCAGACCTCCGCGCGTCGAGTTGGCGCCCGGGTAGACCGGAAGGGCATAGAAGGGAGACTTGGCAATCGTGCCAAGGCATGGGTTCGGCTTGTTGTCCGGGTCACCCCAGTTGGTATCCCAGGGATTTTCGCCGCGATGAAAGTCCTCGTCAACGCCGTTCACTGCAAAACCGTTGAACCGTTCGACCGTTGCTTTCAGGGTCTGCGGATCGACTTCGATCGATTTCGCCAAGTCCTCGAGCGTTGCGCCCTGGTGCAGCCAGTCGGGCTTTTCGCCGGGCGGGATCTTGAATGCGAGCAGCATGTAACGATCGACACCCTGCTGGTCGAAAATGAACCAGGCGGGGAAGTTGCGCGGCCCAGCTCCGGACTTGGTGCCGAAAGCTTCGCCGCAGTCATAGTAGTTGGTCGCCTCATTCATGAAGCGCTTGCCCGACGGGTTGACCATCATCGTATGCGGCAGGATGCGGTCCTCGCGAGTACCGGCGAGGTTCGCTACGCCGTTGTCCATGCCCAGAGGGATGTGGGGCAGCCACCAGGCGTCGCCAAGGCCGGCCATCTGCGCTCCCGCGGCCATGCCCATCAGGTGTCCGTCACCCACATTTGCCTCGTTCTCGCAGGTAAAGTGGAGGGGCCGGTTCAGCCACAGACGTTTCAACTCTTCATTATGGCCGAAGCCGCCCGTTCCCATCAACAAGTTGGGAGCGTGAACCGTCAGGTCCTCGTCTCCCTGACGACCCCGAACCCCGGCGATACTCTCACCATCCTTGATGATCTCGCTTGCCTCGGCCTCCGTCAGGACCTCCACGTTGCGGGCAAGGCAGGCTTCGAGCAACCACCCGACCAGAGCGGTTCCGCGCCAATATATATCCGTGTCGTCCGCTGGCGGCGCCTTCATGGCCGACATTGGGAGCAGGTGCTTGCGCTCGGTATAATAAGCCAGAAGGTTGTTGGCGCTCTTGAGCCTGGGATCGATCCGCAGATGCCGGGCCCAGTCTCCAAGGCGCGACAGCGAAAAGCCCATCGGCTCCAACGCCCGTCCGCCATGCTTGGCGCCAGGCAGCCATGCGCGATAATCTATCATGCCGCCGATCGGAGGAAATGCCTGAAACTCAATTCCGGCCTGCTCCATCAGATAGGCGATCATCGCCTTGCCTTCATCGACCAGCGCTTCGATATGTTCATCATCGCCATGATCGCCGGCACAGGCCCGCATATAGGCGAGCGCTTCCTCGCGCGAATCCTCGACGCCGACGGAGGCCATGAGCGGATTGCACGGTATCCAGATCCCGCCGCCCGAAATGGCCGTCGTCCCGCCGACAAGGCCCGTCTTTTCGAGTACGATGACTTTCGCACCGCCTTCAGCCGCCACCAACGCACCCGTCAGGCCGGCGCCCCCGCTGCCAATCACCACAAGGTCAGCAGTATATTCCCTGCCCATGTATCACCCACTCCCAATCCGAGGCCGATGCACGACAAGCATCGTTCGCGCCGTCGCGAACCCATCCTGCCCAGGGGCACCGATATCCTTACTTGACCTGGACGAGTTCGATTCGCGTTCCGTCCGGGTCGGTGCAGAAAACGATGTCTGAAACCGCCGTCTCGGTCAGCGTCTGGAGATGCGCGCGTCCCCCGGCTGCTTCGATACGGCGGCAGACTTCGCGAAGGTCGGAAACATTGAAACACAGATGCGTGATCCCGCGCTCGTTCATTGGCCGGCGTTCTGAGGGGCCGGTCACTTCCGGGAACTCCGCCACTACGAGTTCCAGCATTCGGCCTCCCAAGTGCAGAAAGGCAACCTTGCCCCGATAGCCTGGCAGTTCGGTCAGCACTTCGAACGACGATCCGATGTCCAGCCGCCTTGTCACCGAAAATCCGAGCGCATCGCAGTAGAAGCGGATGGAGTGTTCCAGATCTCCGCAGCACACGCCGCCATGCGAAAATTCAACAGTGGGACCGACCATGGCCTTCTCAGCGGCCCCGCCAGTCATTGGGCCGAGCCGCCCGACATCTGCTTGGCTTGGCGGACGAGCTTGGTCGCCTTGATCCTCCAGCCGTCAGGCCCCCGCAGATATTCTTCGTAGTAATAGCCATAGCCATGGAATTCGTAGCGATCGCCGCGAACTTCGAGATCCACGACATCCTGCATGGCCCAAATCGCGCGGGCATCGTCCGGCCCGGTGAAGGTTATCTCTGGCATGGTAGCGCGATGAACCGTCGTTCCGGACTCCAGTGCCTTGGACACCGATGCGACCACGGAATCCGGCCCGACGAACAGGCCGCCTTCGGTTTCCACCCTACAGTCTTCGGTGAAGAGCGCGCGCCATGCTTCCCAGTTCTTGCCGTCGACCATTCGGATGTAACAAGCCTTGAGCTGCTTGATGGCTTCTATGTCGGCAAGGCGGCGAAGCTCCTTCGCGATATCGTCTGCTGCGCTCTCTTGCACCGCCATATCAGCCGACTCCATCTCCCAGGACCAATCGTCCTCGTCGGCCTGCCCAATGGTTTTGGCGCAGTGATCTTGGCCGATCGTGAAAAGGGACGATAATTGATGAAAACGGGCATGGCAATAGATTTAAGTTAATTGACTTATATTCTTTTACCGACAAATCTGGCCGCGCCGCGCGCCGCAGGCGCGATGCGAAATCAAGCAGAAAGGTCGAGGATGAAGAGGCTGGAAGGTAAGGTCATTCTGGTTGCCGGTGGCGGCGGAATCGGAAATGCCTTGTCCAGGCACTATGGTGCCGAAGGGGCAAGCGTGGTCATCGGAGACAATCACCCGGATCGCGGCCAGGCGGTTGCGGATGGGATCGTCGCCGCCGGCGGAACCGCCGCCTCCATCAGGCTGGACGGCCGGGACGAGGACAGCATTGCCGCAGCGGTCGCCCTTGCCGAACAGCGTTATGGAGGGCTCGACGGTCTCCACGTCAATTTCGCCGCGCTTTCCGAAGCCAGGGATGACAGTGACGTGGTCAACATTCCGCTCGACGTATTCGATCGGACCATGGAAGTGAATGCGCGCGGATACCTCCTGTGCACCCGTCACGCCATTCCCGCGATCATCGCGCGCGGCGGCGGATCGGTGATCTACACCGGTTCGGCCGCGGCCTACGTCTCGGAGCCCGTGCGCGTCGCTTATGCGATGAGCAAGGCGGCCGGGCATGCGCTCATGCGGCATGTCGCGGCGGCCTATGGTCCGCAGGGCGTACGGGCCAATGTGATCGCCCCCGGCATGGTGCGCCATGAAGGCTGGGATCGCATGCCGCCGGACATGGCGACAGGCATCGAAAATGCCGGCAAGTCGGTTGCCGCGATAAAATCCCGCATCGCACGGCCCGAGGACGTGAGCGCCATGGGGGTGCTGCTGATGTCCGACGCGGGAAGCTACATCACCGGGCAGGTCATGGGCATCGATGGGGGGACGACGATGCGTCCCTGAGAATTTGCCCCGATCTTGGCCTCGCCCCAGGGGAACCTGCCGGTCAACCGGGTTCGTAGGGCAGCGCGACCATCAGCGAGGACGCCTTTTTCCCGCCGACCTCGGTCGTGCTGCCGGGGTGGGCCACGATCTTGAGGTCATCTTCCGCGAATATGCGTGCCAGACCGTCCCGGACATGTTCGGGCGTAAGATCCGCATGCTCGATGCCAGGCGTCGCGGCGATCAGCCGTGCCGATACGTGACCGCCCGCCGAATCAAGAAGCATTCCCGTTACGGAGCAGCTTTCATGCGCCAGAAAAGCGATGGCCGATGAGACAAGCTCGGGCTTGAAGCGCGCGTCATAGGCTTCCTGCATGGCCGGATCGTTCATCTTGAAGAAGCGCGGGCCCGAGCGCGTCGCCGCACCGGGGCTGAGGGCGTTGACCTTGATCCCATGCGCAGCGCCTTCATTGGCGAGGCCGCGGGTCAGGCCGTAAATCCCGAATTTCGCGGCCGCGTAGACGGTCAGCCCATCCATCCCGAACATCGCACCCGATGTCGTGTTCACGATACGACCGTACCCGGCACGGACCATCGGCGCCCAGGCCGCGCGCGACATCCAGATATGCCCCATCAGGTGAACGTCGATGAGCCGGTGGATATCGGCGGTCCTGATTTCATCGAAACCGGCAACGCAGCCGATGCCGGCATTGTTGACCAGAATGTCCAGACGTCCCCAGGCATCCAGCGCCGTCTGGACAATGCGCTTGGCCGATTCCTCATCGGCCACGCTGTCGAGGCTGGCGACCGCCTCTCCCCCGGCATCGCGGATTTCCTGCACGACCGCCTCGGCATTGGATTTCTCGCGGCCCGTGCCATCCGAGCCCACGCCAAGATCATTCACGACCACACGCGCGCCGCGGCTGGCAAGCAACATGGCGTGTGCCCGACCGAGGCCAGGATTTCCCCCCGCCCCGGTAACGATGGCAACCTGTCCGTCGAAGCGAAGTTCGCGCATCAGGTCTTGTCCAGCCCGCTTACTGATATTCCAGCTGCGCCGCCGCCGCTGCGAGACGCGGAACATCCCGCATCAGCATGGCCTCAAGCTCGGGCAGACGCCGACCATCCTCGGGCGGTTCGGAATAGCCGCAACGGAAGTTGAGGTGTTTCTTCAGCGCTGCGGACATTTCCCCGCCGGCGATCAATTCCTGATACGTGGGCGCGATCCGCTCGGCGATCTTGGCCAGGTGGGCACGATCCAGGCCAAGGAAGCGGACCATGTTCTCGCCCAGGATCGCGCGGCCTTCGTTCTCGGGAACGCCCTGAAGCAGATCCGACAGATATTCCCGCGTATTCGGCCAAGTCGCTTCGGTATGCGGATAATCGCGTCCGAACGCCATCATCTCGACGCCGATTTCGTGGCGGAGCGCCATTTCCGCCTTGTTCATGAACGACAGACCGGCGATCACGTTGACCCCCCAATATTCGCTGGGCCGGCGCTTGCACGCGATCCTGTCGCGATTGGCTTCCCAGACCTTGTCCATCAGCCCGAGCACTCCGGGAATCCAGTCCGCGCGCACTTCCGTCACCATCATCCGCAAGGTTGGATGACGATCGAAAATGCCGCCCATGATGAAATGCCAGAGCACCTGCCGCGAGCGCAGGTCGCTGAAGACGCCATGGTCGTTGAAAACGCCGGTCATCAGTTTGTGGCCCAACGCCGCTACATCGCCGCCCTCAGCCTTGTTTTCCGACGCGGCGGCTTCAACTTCGGCATGCATGTAACCCTGCGGCATGCCATAGCCGGCATGCGTGATGAGCGTCAGCTTGCGCTCTGCATAAGAAGCGAAAACCGGCTCCCAGTAGGGTTCGAAAACCGGAATCTGATTTGGCACCGCGCAATAGCAGGGCGTGTATGCACCAGCGAAACCGTGATCGGCGATCCAGTCCACTTCGTCGAGCACGTCCTGCAGATTGACGCCCGACAAGGGCGCACCGATCATCAGGATGCGATCCTTCGACTGGGAGAATGTGTCGGAACACCAGCGGTTGTATGCGCGCGCACCGGCATCAAGCGCAGGAAGCGCATAAGTCGCGTTGGTCGTGTTCCAGAACAAGTCGATGGAACGGAAATCGCCTGGGAAGGCAAATTCCGCGGCGATACCTTCGCGATCCATCTCCGCGATGCGCACATCGTGGTCCCACAGGCCCCACTGGCCTTCGTCGAACCGCCCGTCCTTGTCGAAGACCGGACGCTCCGAATCGGGAACGCGCAGCCCCCCAAGATGCGCCATCGAACCGGAAAACAACTCGCGGTCCTCATGCAGGCGCTGCAGATACTTGTGATATTTCTTTTCGAGATAGTCGGGCCAGAGCTGGGGCGGAACCACCGCGTGGCCGTCTGCAGACGTGATGATGACCTTTTCCATGGAAGCCGCTCCTTCTCTCCGGACGCCAAGGCGCGGACTGGCCAGCCGCGGGCACCTATTAAGTCAGCATTCTTATTTTCTTGGATCAGGTTCGTCAACGCATTTCTGAATCCGCCAGGCCCTTGCCCCGCGATCCTGGCCCATGCGCCTTCGGGCCCGTTCGTGTTACTCGGAGACCGGCGCCTGCAGGCCTGCTGTGAGAAAATTCGTCAGGTCGGTCAGAAGCCAGTTCAGGGGCCTGCCCAAAGTCTTCGCCTTTATTGCCGCCTGATACCCGGCGAGGATGTGAACGGTCGTGATCGTCATGATCTGCCAGCGGTGATTGAGCACGTCCACGTTGAGATGCGGCATCAGCTCGAGCATGATGGCGCGCAGCTTGGCGAGCTCTTCCTGCGATCCGCCCTGTCCAGGAGTGCCGCCGGTTTCAATCGCCAGGCGCGACAGGAACCGGAGATAATAATTGTCCTCATCCAGAATGGATGCCAGCGCATCGACAAAGGCGCTGACATAGTCACGCACTTGCGGTTCGCCTTTCTGCGAGGCGATCCGCTCCAGGCGCTCGGCGCGAACCTTCTCGATCAGCGCGGCACGATACTTGGTCACTTCCACGACCAGATTTTCCCGGTCGCGAAAGTGATATTGGACCGCCCCGTTGTTTTTCTGACCGGCGGCAAGGCCAATATCGCGCAGCGACACGTTGCCGATGCCGTTTTCGGCGAAAAGTCGTTCGGCCGTCAACATAATGCTTTCTCGCGTCGATTGACTTCGGGCATGACGCCCGTCCATGGTGTTCGCAGAAACCCTTCCTGTCATGGAATTTTCGTTCTTCTTCATAACTCGGCCGCCATTGTCGGCGCTATTGAAACTAGAGCCGAAGATACTACCCCCTGCCTGCCGGATAACTTGAGCTCTGGCCCGTTTTCACTGGAGCAGCGCGCAACGGCATCGGCATGTGAACGTCGCCGGCCTATGCCCCAGCGCCCACGCGCCCGCAAGCCCGCCCGATTCGATGAAACCTATTTCGCGCCCACCCCTCTGGTGAACCGACGGCATCCAGGCCGATGTCAGGCACTGCCTACGGCGGCTCGCAATCACGACAGCAAGGAGAACAAGAGTTCCGATCGATGAGATCGGGTATAAGTGCTCAACCTACCCCTGCCTTGGCACATTGAGGCGCTCGGGGGCGCGCCGCTCCCATCACGGAAGAACTTACACGCTTTGGGAATCCTGCTAATGGGACAATGATCTAGACCACTCGAATCGGATCTCATCTATTGTGCTGATTTTTCAGATCGTTTGCGCTTGAGTTTGTCAACACGCATAGTCCGCAAGGATGCCAAGGAGCGCCGCGAGCGCCTGATTACTGCGGCTGTCGATTTGTTCGGCAGGGAAGGCTTCGACGTGCCGCTGGAAAAGATCGCCTGCCTGGCGGGAGTCAGCAGGATGACGCTTTACCGCAACTTTCCAAACCGCGAGACGATCATTGCGGCCGTCCAGCAGGTCCACCTCGAACGGGTTCAAGAGCTTGTCGCGCAGTGGGCGGACCGGGACGATGCCTTTCTGCTCGCCATCAATATGATGGCCGAAAAGACGCTCAATTCCGGTGGTTTCGAGAAGCTGCTGGCAAGCAGGAACAGCACGGAAGCCCATACCGAGGTTTTCGTCAGCGGGGTTACGAGCATCCTGTCGGAACCGCTGGAGAGGGCCAAGGCGGCTGGTCTTGTCAGGAAGGATTTCGACATCAGCCTGGTCGGCATGGTCATCCTGATGCTCAGCGGCGGGGCGCTGACAAGAACGAATGGAGATCGGCCGGTGCTCGACATGGCACTGGATCTGCTCACGACAGGTCTTGCCCCCCGATCCAAGCCGGCGCGCGATTAAAAGGTCAGGCGATAAGCGGGGACAGGTTTTTCGCGCGAGACCTGCGCCAGATGTAGCCCTCGATTGCCATCTCGCGCACGAACGCCGCGCGCAGCGTGAAATGTCTCGCCTCGATACCGCTTCACCAAAGCCCGTGCAGCGTCAGGCTTCCTTTTCCGCCATCACGAGGCCGGGGAGGCCATCGGCGCGCCACTGGATAAGGATTTCCTCGAACTCGAGCGCCGAACCGCCGAAAGTACCATTGAGAATGACGCGTTCGTCCGCGCGACCTTCCTGGTTGAAGTAGCTGGGCGTGCAATCGCGCCACATGGCGAGGTTTCGCTGTGACCTCTGCCGGTGGATATTCACCCATTCCTGTTCCGCGTCAGCCGTGACTTCGACGGTATCGGCGCCACGATCCATGGCCTTGCGAATGATCGCTGCGATATGAGTCGCGACGACTTCCTGCGCGAACGGGAAATTGTTTTCCCACGAACCTTGCCGCGTGCCCGACAGCATGAAGTTGGGGAAATCGTGGACATGGATGCCGTGCAGCGTGGAGGCCCCGTGCTCCCACTTGTCTTCCAGCGTCCGGTCACCCCGACCGATCACCGGGATCGGCGTCCCCTTCTCATAGGGCGAAAGCTCGAAACCGGTAGCGAAGACCAGGCAATCGACCTTGTATTCCTGTCCATTGGCGAAAACCGCATCCTCTGAAATGCGCTCCACGCCCTTGCCGTCGGTATCGACCAGCGTGACATTGGGCTGATTGAAGACATCCAGATATTCATCGTGATAGCAGGGCCGCTTGCACAGCCAGTTGTACCATGGCTTCAGGGCCTCGGCGGTATCCCGATCCGTGATGATCGTGTCGATGCGAGCGCGGATGTCTTCCATCATCCGGAAATCGATCAGCTGCATGAGCTCCTCGATCTGCTTTTCCGCCATGTCCGGCCGGACATTCTGCATGATGAGCTTGCCGAACTTGGTCCAGCCGTCCTGAATGAGATCGACCGGAGTCATGCCTCGCACCGCCAGCACGAAGTTGCGCATCCGTTCCTGATGCCAGCCCGGCTTCAGCGAATTGTACCATTCGGGATCGGTAGGGCGATTGTCGCGCACGTCTATCGACGATGGCGTGCGCTGGAACACGAAGAGATGCTTGGCTGTTTTCGCCAGATGCGGGATGCACTGCACCGCGGTGGCGCCGGTGCCGATGATCCCGACGACCTTGTCCTTCAGCTTCTCCATCGGTTCGTAGGGGCTGCCGCCGGTATAGTCATAATCCCAGCGGCTGGTATGAAAACTGTGCTGCTTGAAGGTCTCGATCCCAGGAATGCCGGGCAGTTTCGGCTCGCGATAATGGCCCGATGCAAGGATCACGAAACGCGCGCGGATCTCGTCGCCCCGATCGCTCTTGATGATCCAGCGCGAACTGGCTTCGTCAAGGCGCGCCTCGTTGATCGAAGTATGCAGAAGCGCGCGGGAATAGAGGTCGTACTTGCGGGCAATCGCGCGGCAATGTTCCAGGATTTCCGGCGCGAAGATATATCTCGCGCTCGGCATGGTGCCGACTTCCTCGAGCAGCGGCAGATAGATGTAGGATTCCACGTCGCAGGCCGCGCCGGGATAGCGATTCCAGTACCAGGTGCCGCCGAAGTCTCCGCCCCGTTCGAAGATGCGGATATCGTCAATTCCCTGCTCGATCAGCCGTGCGGCCGCGAGCAAGCCGGCAAAGCCGCCGCCGATGATGGCAACCTCGACATCCTCGCTCCGGGCGTCGCGCTCCTGATATTCGGTATAGGGATCCTGCAGCCGACCTTCGAACTGGCTGCCGCGCATGCGAAAGAACTGCGCCTCGCCTTCCGGGCGCAGATTGAGGCGCTTGTCCCTTTCGTAATCGTATTTCTTCCTGAGCGCCGCTGAGTCAAAATTGAATGGTGTGGTGTTCTCGGCCATTCTTCCCATCTCCCGGATCGAATCTGCGGTGAAAGTGAGTGGTGCTCGACGGTGAACTTCAAGCGGCCCTTCCCGTAGCCGCCTTCATGAACCGCGACGCCATGCGTAGATGAAACCGCATCCGGTTCGCCGGCTACGAGGTCGACATCGCGGATCCGGCCGAATTTTCCGTATCTGCAAAGAGCGTGTGAAACAGGCGGAACTTTTCCCGGATCGCCTCTTCCAGGGACCCGGGGAACCTTTCGTCGCGCCAGTCCTTCACCGCAGCTTGATAGGTTGCGAACACGACCTGGGTGAATAGCCTTGTTGCGGCATCGGGCTCGTCAAGGCCCTGCTTCTTCGCCACGGCATCGGCGACTTCATCGGTGCTGATCGCAATCAATTCTGCTGCTTTCCCGCGCAGCACATGCGAATTCTCGACAATCTTGCCGTAGGCGACCACTGACTTGCGATCCATCCCTTCCGCAGCTTCGACGAGGGATTCGCAGATAGCATCAATACGCGGCAAGCTTTCGGGCTGCTGCATGTAGCTTGCGGTAACTTTCTTGGCCCACAGGCCTTGCCCCTTGAACACGACCTCATCCTTGGTCGCAAAGTAGCGGAAGAACGTTCGCACGGAGGCGCCAACATTTTCGGCTATCGCTTCCGCCGTGGTCGCCTCGTACCCGTCGGCGAGAAACATGCGCAAAGCCGCCTGTCGCAGCAAAGTTTCAGTCCGCTGCTTGTGCGCATCCCGCAGGGACAGTCCTGCGAATTGCTTTTCCACCGGGGATATCTTTACCTCAAACATCGCCACTGGAATGACCATTTGGCATTAGGGTGTCAACCCTTCGGAACCAGTGTTCGCAGCGCCATCCGGCGACGGCGATGCGTGTGGTGACGGTCCTCATTCAACTGCGGGCACCGCCGGCGTGCAGCGCCGCGCGATATCCAAAGATGAAGGATGCACCGATGCTGGCCCCTGCACCGGGGTATTTGTCGCCGGTGACCGAAGCCGTGGAATTACCTGTCGCATAGAGGCCGGGCAGCACCGAGCCATCCTCCTTGATGACCCGCCCCCATTCGTCGGTGACGATGCCACCATAAGTACCGACATCGCCGGGATAGAGAGTGACCGCATAGAAAGGTGCCTCGCTCAGCGAGCCGAGCGTTGGACTGGGCTTGCTGCGCGGATCGCCGAAATAGCGGTCGTAGGCGCGCTCGCCGCGGTGAAAGTCTTCATCGCGCCCCTGGTCGACAAAGCCATTGTACCGCGCGACTTCCGCCTCAAGCCCGTCGGGATCGATCCCCGTTTTCGCCGCCAGTTCGCGCAGCGTGCCAGCCTTCTTCATGTAGCCGCTGGAGAGCCAGTCTGGCGGCATATATCGCGGCGGGGTCATCGCCCAATTGTAGCGGGCACGATGGCGGCGATCCATGATGGCGAAACATGGGACGGCACCGGCCCGATAGATGTTCTGGCCGGTTTCCATGTAGCTGCACGCTTCATCGGTGATGCGCTTGCCGTTCTTGTCGACCACGATAAGATGCGGTTTTGCCAGTTCGTTGGCATGCATGCCCGGCCGCCCGTCCGGCTGACGCGAATACACGCACCAGATCGCCCGGTCGAGACCGTGAACGGCAATGCCCAGGTCCATGGCGCGCAGGATCATTTCACCGGTGTCGCCAGGGTTGGATACGGTCCATTCGGTAGAACTGGGCTGCGGCCCGTATTTCGAGCGCATCCCGGCATTGTGGGCGAAACCGCCGGCGTTGATAAGCACACCCTTGCCAGCCCCGATCCGCTTCTGGACGCCGCCCGCGTCGACGATCACCCCGGTTACGCGGCCGTCCTCGACAACGAAGTCCGTCACCCCATGGTTCAAGCGGATATCGACGCCATGTTTCAGCGCCACTTCGAGCATGCGGCCCTGGATCGCACCGCCATTGCTGGCATAGGCGACGCCAAGGAGGTGCTTCCTGACGATACGATATGCGACCTTCAGGCTGACCGCAAAGCCCTTCAGCGTGCGCGCGAAAAGCGCGAGCTTGTGCCCTTCTGTGCCCTGTACCGGAATGGGAAAGATGTTGCCGCGCAGCTTGTCCTTCCAGGGTCCAAGGCGGTTGCGGTCGAACAGTTCCATGCCCAGCGATCGACCGTCCGCCTTGCCGCCGGGGCGCTCGTCGTAATAGTCGGGCCAGCCCCGGCAATAGATCCACTTGATGCCCTTGGCGCTGAGCCAGTCGACCATTTCGCGCCCGGTTTCGACATAGGCGCGCTTGCGTTCGGGGGTGGAGCCGGGCTGATCGGGAACAAGGCCGGTCAGATAGCGCAAGCCCTCCTCAACCGAATCTTGCACACCGGCCTTAGCCATCAGCGAATTTGCCGGGATCCACAGGATCCCGCCCGACATGGCGGTAGAGCCGCCGGCCATGTCGGTCTTTTCGAGAATGAGCGGCCTGATGCCCATGTCGACGCAGGCCAGCGCCGCGCACATCGAGCCGCCGCCGCTGCCGACGATCACGAAATCGGCAGCTTCATCCCAATCCGCCATACGCTCATCCCCTGCCTGTCATTTTCCGCAATCCGCGAAACAGCCCCCGCTGTTCAGAGCGGCCCGCGTCAAATCTCTGGCAAGCCGCCCGCTCGCGTTATTTGCAATATTATCTATATAATATAATGACTTGTTTCCACTTTTCCGCATCATGCGCTAGTGGGTCATGTATTCGTCTATCATCCGATGCAAGTTGCGGCAGCGCGCTTCCAGATATTTGGTGAAGTGAATCGGCTGCTCACCAAGCGATTGGAGCCCTTCCTGCATCGGCCGCATGTTGGAATAGTCCTGGTCGTAGACCGGGCCCAATACGCCAAGTTCAGGGGCCTCGGCCCACTTCTGGTCTTCGTCCAGCACGCGCAGCTTTGCTTCGGCCGGCATGTCTGCATCCTTGGGTGCAAGCGTAAAGAGCATGACCTCGAAAAAGGTGGTTTCATGGTCGATAGGCCGGAACCGGTACGAAATCTTTGGCTTGAACCCACCCCAAAGATGAAATGCAGGGAAGAAGTCATAGCCAATCCCGTCAAGGATTTCGGCGTCGCAGGTGTCGCGCAGGTCGTAACCCGTCACCCCCTCCAGCATCTTGCGCAAGTTGGCGGCAGAGAAGCTGCGCGCGGTGGCGCCATCGGGCAGGTGCACCTGCTGGCCCTTTTCAAAGGCGCGGTTGCCCGCCGCCAGCATCAGTTCGACACGTTTCAGGTCGTCGATGTTCCGATCGAGGAAGGGCCCCGGCGTCAGGCCCACCGGCGAGAGGAAGCGCGTGACATGGTCCGACAGGATGTCGGTCTGCGTTGAATCATAGCCCGAGAACAGGTTGTATTCCGGATGCGTGCAGATGACGTGATGCCCCTCGATGAAAGCCTCCGCGCAGACCTTCCAGTTGGCGCGGGCAATCTTGGCGACATGGGCCGACTTATAGCAGCGATCGATCATCCAGCGTTCAAAGTGTTCCGGCATCGGGGCCATCTGCTCCAGCAACGGCGCGGCGTCCGGGTCGAAGTTGACGAAGACAAACCCCGCCCAAGTCTCGCAGCGAACCGGTAACAGGGGAATATCGCTGCCCTCCAACTGCGGGAAATCCCAGGCGAAGGGGTTTTCCTCCAGTGTGCCGTCGATCCGCCAGGTCAGGCCGTGGTAGGCGCAGCGGTAGCGGACCTTGCATCCGGCATGATCGACAAGCTTGCGGCCGCGATGGCGGCAAACATTCATGAAAGCCTTGATCGATTTGTCAGCCTGGCGAACGATGATGACCTGGCGGCCCAGCAGATTGTAGAGATGCGTATCGCCCGGCTCGGGGATTTCCCTTGCCCGGCAGGCGAACTGCCAGGTCCGCATCCACATCTTCTCGACTTCGCGTTGGAAAAAGGCCGGACTCGTGTAACGCGATGCCGAGATCGGTGCGGTGCCAAGATCGCGTGTCGCCGGAGCAAAGATTTCCGGCGCTGGCCTGCTGTCCTGTTGCAGCAGATCGCGGTAAGTGACGACAGGCGCTGCCCCGGCCTTGATTTTCGCCTCGATGTTCATGACGGCCTTCTCCTGATCCGATCGGCATCGGTCGCGCCTGGAAACAATGTCGTCGCCATTAGGGGCCTCGCGATTTGAACGTCCCCCGCTCTACCCGGGAATTGCACTCGACATTCTCGGTTGGGAGCAGTTCGCGCGGGGTTCCAGCGCTGTACCGGCCCAGGTCCGATGGCGGATAGGCAAGGCCGGCCAGATGCGGGCTTGCCGCTCGCGAATGGCGCCGACGATGGCCATGATCCCGGCGTGATGTTCAACGCGACGCGCATGCCCCGCAAAACGCTCGTCCGCGATCAACTCCTTGCCGCCCGAGATGCGGCACGGCTTGACGAAATCGGGATACTTGCCCGCCTGGATGGGGATTTCGCCGCCCTTGCAGCAAAACGGCGCCGAAGGGGGCGGGCAGTGTCCGTCGTTACTCGACGATAATCGCATCATCCCCGCCCAGACTGAAGAATCGAGGGCCATCATCGCCGGCCCCGGAACCTGCGAGCCATGCGGCACGACGATCGTGGTGGCGATGCCCTGCACCGCCACCACATCAGACCCCATATTGCTAGGCGTAAACGCGTGCCCTCCAGAGGTCTTCGCGCATCATCCCGTCGATCTCCTCCATGCGCTCGTCGCCCTCCGGCTCGGCGAGATACTGGCCGCGCTTCTGGAAGTGGGCGAGCAGCTCGCCGCTGAGCGGGGGATGATCGCCGAAGATCGCATCCATGGGCAGGCCCACGCGCTGCGCGATGGAATCGAGCTTGGCCTTGTCGAGACCGAGCACGTTGATGGCATTTCCGCCCATGATGCCGATCGCCTCATCCTTCGGAATGCCGCCCAGCGCATCCCGCAGCCATTCGACGGTGTTCGGCCAGGTGCCTTCGCCATGTGGGTAGTCGCGACCGAAGCCAAGGCGCTCGACGCCCATGTCATGGCGCATCGCGACCTCGCACTTGCGGATGAACGAGAGGCCGTTGAAGCAATTCGACCGCCAGTATTCGCTCGGCTTGCGCTTCGCGGGCAGGCTGTCCCGGTTGGCTTCGAACTGCTCGTCGAGGTACTGGAAGGTCCGGCCCATCCAGTCGCCATAGATCTCGCTGAGGACGAGCCGCAGCTTGGGGTAGCGGTCGAACACCCCGCCCATCATCAACTGCCACATCGCCCGGCGCGGCTTCACGCTCGAGAAGATCTTGCCCTGGAAGAATTCCTTGCTGAGCTTTTCGATCGCGGTCGGGACGTCGGCCTGTTCTTCCCGGATCACATTGCCGATCCGGTGGAACATCGCGCCAAGCTCGCCCTGGCGCTCGCCTTGCCCGGCGTGCATCCACAGCAGGATGCCGCGCTCTTCGCAGCGCGCCCAGAACGGGTCCCAATACTTGTCGAACAGCGGCGGCTGGCCGGGATAGGCGGTGAAGCCCGGCAGCGTGGTCGCCTTGAAGCCATGGTCGGCGATCCAGTCGAGCTCTTCGATCAACTCGTCCACGTCGCGCCACGGCGCCGAGCCAAGGATTCCGATCAGGTACAGGCGATCGGGTTCCGAACCGAATTCGTCATAAAGCCAACGATTGTACGCCTTCACCCCGGCCTGGCAGCGATCCATCGTGTGATCGCGATTGGAGGACTGGAAGAACAGGCCGATCGCCCGTGAATCCCCGCTGTGGAGGAATTCGGCGGCAATCCCTTCGCGATCCATCTCGTGGATGCGCTTTTCCAGATTCCAGACACCCTCGCCATAACCATCACGGACGGCGTTGTCGAAATCATAGATATGATAAAGATCGGCATTGTGCAGGCGATTGAAGAAATGTCCGCTGACACCCTTGAAATCGCTATTCTCGGTGTTCAGTGCCGGCAAGCAATCATGATAGCGCTTGTCGAGATATTTCGGCCATGCCTCGGGCGGCATCTGAGCATGCCCATCTAGCGAAACGATTGTCAGCTTTTCCATCTCCGCTCCCTTCGATTCAATTCCGTATCCGCGCTGCCCAGCGCAACATTCCGATGCGTTGGCCCGATGCGTTGACTTGACCGCGAATCCGTAACAGTACATCAGTGTACGCTTATGCGGATGCGCTGTCCATACATGCTTGCGCCTCACCGTGGCTGCACGGTCAGGGTTGGTATCGCATATCCGCACCATTCCCACCGGCGCGAAGGCAAGCCGACATCCGGCCGACGGCTTGGCGACGGTGATGGCGGCATCCGACTGCAAGGCCGGCATCCGACCCCATGCCCCCGGGCACGAGCGGAAACCGGCAATTCAATCGTGTGGGAGTAAAAGCACCAATTTATCATCAATTTATAATAATAATGCTTGCGGAGATGGCCATCATGGGAATCCTGGAAGGAAAAGTAATCGTTCTGGCGGGAGTCGGAGGAATTGGAGACGATCTCGCCCGTTATTATTTCAACGAAGGCGCCAAACTCGTATTTGGAGACATCGAGGGCGAACATGCTGAAAATTTGGGAAAGGAGATAGACCCTGGCGGTTCGCGTGCCGTGGGGACTTACCTGGACGGCAGCCAGGAAGCCTCAATTCAAGCCATGATCGAGTCTGCTCTCTCGCGCCACGGGCGAATTGACGGATTTCACTGCAATTTCGCGTTCGTTCCGGATGGCTTGCGGCCGGAAGGTTTGGATATCCCCATGGAAATGTTCGACAGCAGCGTCCGCGTTAATCTGCGGGGCTATTTCCTCTGTTCTCGTTTGGCGGTGCCCGCGATGATCGAGACCGGTGGAGGCGCCATGCTATATACATCGTCGTCCGCGGCCACCACCGCTTCCGGCACGCGCTTTGCCTATTCCATGTGCAAGGCGGGAGTTCAGGCACTTATGCGCAACGTTGCCTGCCGCTATGGCCCACGAGGCATAAGAGCCAACGCCATCGCGCCTGGCATTATCGCGCACTATAAATTCAGACAGGGTACGGAAAAGTTTATCGAGGCGGCTGTCCAGGACACGCTCATGAAGACGCGTCCCGGCAATCCGAATGACATCGCCGCCACCGGGGCATTCCTGCTATCCGACCAAGCGGGATTCATATCGGGCCAGACCATTGCCGTCGATGGGGGGCAGACGCACCGCCCCTGAAAATAGATCGCGGCGGGGCAAGCGGGCGTGACATGGCAGTGCCATGAACATTGACGTTGCATTTTAGGCGATGTATCTTAAATTATCATGGGGTCGCGACTGGACGGCCAAGCTGCAACGGCGTTTCGTCCAGAAAACGGTGAGCCGAACCGGTGCGGGTTCCATATTGGCCGCGGTCTTCGAACCACGGCAAACAAGGAGGGGTTATGGCCAGCGCTGCGAACACGCCCATCGACAATTCACGCGCTGTCGAACGCGACGATCGCAAGACGGCGCACCTTGTCGGCGGCGCACTGAAGCCGTTCCCCGGCTCTCGGGTTTCGAAAAGCTTCGACTTCTCGCGCGAGATCCTCCGTTCGCCCAACATGCGGCAGGCAGGCGGCAGCGCCGATTCGGTGAAAGTCGACAATCCCGATCACATCTCGTTCTTCTTCCTGGATGGCGAGGTGCACAAGCGCCGGCGGGCATCGGTGGCCGCCTACTTCACGCCCAAGGCGATCCTCACGCGGTACAATCCGCTGATGGAACGCATGATGGATGAGATGATCGCCGATTTTCGCACCAAGGGCAGCGCCACGCTCGACTTGCTCGCGCTTGAACTTGCCGGAGCCGTCACGCTCGAAATCCTTGGACTGACCGCCAGCGATCGCACGATGACCGTCAAGCTGCTCAAGAAGCTGATGGATTCGAGCGACTCGTTCGACAAGCGCCCCCTGCACCGTTTCATCAACGACAAGATCCTGGGCCCTTATCACAAGGCGCGCTTTGCCTACCTGATGAAGAAGCTGTACACCGATTGCATCGTTCCCGCCATCGAAGCCCGCAAGCGCGAGCCGCGAAACGATGTCGTCACCTACATGTTGAAAAATGAATACAGCGTCAAAGCCATGATAATCGAAGTCATGACTTACGCCGGGGCCGGCGTTTCGACCACGCGCGAGTTCATGCAGGTCGCCGCGTGGCAATTGTTCGACCACCCTGAGTTGAAGGAACGGTTCCTCACCGAAGACGAAAACGGCCAGTTCAAGATCATTCAGGAACTGCTCCGCCTCGATCCGGTTGCAGGCTATCTGTACCGCCGCACGAATGAAGAAGTTCAATCAAAAGTCGCGGGGCGACTTCCCAAGGATCAGCTGCTTGCGATCGATATCCGCGCATCCAATCAGGACGCTTCGTCCGTCGGCGAAAATCCCTACGCGATCGATCCCGACCGCGCCGAAAAGCAGAACCAGCTGCCCACATGGACGAGTTTTGGTGACGGTCCGCACCGTTGTCCCGGCGCGCAGGTCGCGGTTCATGAAACACGCATTTTTCTCAACCGCCTGTTCCGCGTGCCGGGCCTCAAGCTCGAAAAGACGCCGGACATCGGGTGGAGCATGGCGACCCAAGGATACGAAATGCGCAACATGATCGTCAGCTGCACCCGCGCCTGACTTTCACCCGGGCAGGCGCAGGCCGCAAGCGGGCTGGTCCGAACCACCTGGCGATGGCCCCACGCCAACCGTCAGCAGTGATCGTGGCTGAGGTTCGCGCATCGGGCGAACTTGCCGAAACTTCCGCGGCAACGCCATAGGTTGCGGTGACCGCCAGCCGTGTTCCACGCAAGGCCCCCTGAAAAGCAAGCTTGGGCGAGCCGTCTCGTCAAGGTCAGCTTTTGTAGACGGGTGTCTCGGCCTTCATCTTGCCCATCGGTGCAATCGCCTTGCGCAAGACGCGGGTCGGCCCGTCCTTTTCGACGTTCTCGCGCGAATGCTGCATGCGGATATTGTCGAAGACCAGCAGGTCATGCTCGCGCCAGTCGTGCACATAGACAATGTCGTCGTCATAAAGGTGGTCGAACAACTGCATCAGCAGCGCTTCGCTCTCATCCCGCTCCATGCCGACAAAATAGTGCGTCATCTGCTGGCTGACGAAAAGCAGCTCCTCCCCGGTGTCAGGGTGGATCAAGGGCACCGGCTTGATACAGGAATATTCCTTGGTCCGTTGCGGCCGGGCCAGATCGGCGCCGCCGCGGTGGTAGACCTGGCCGCTTTCGTGCCAGGCCTGCTTGCCGCGCAACCGTTCGCGCATTTCCTCGGGCAGGCTCTTCCAGGCATGCGCGCTGTCCGTCAGCATGGTGCGGCCGGCACCTGCCTCGACCATCTCGCCGTAGAGCGAGACGATGCGATGCTGTTCGGGGTGCCACATCGCATCGGCGTGATACAACAGCCTGCCATTGGGCGCGAGCGCGTCTTCGTCCCCCCGGTTCGAAACCCGCCGTTCATGCAGTTTCGACGGATCGGTGGGACTTTCATCGCCCACCAGCATACGGCAAATTCGATCCTGCCCGGCAAAGTCGATGTCCAGATCGCGGAAGACGAAGGCCCCCCGTTCGTCGAACGCGCGGCGGAGCCGGGCCCGCCCTTCCTCGGTCCAGTCCCGGCCCATGTCGAAACCGATCACCTCCGCGCCGAAAGGCCCCGGCAGATTGCGAATTTCAAAGTCGTCCACTTGCGCCATCCTCGCCTTGTTGGTTTGTCGCTTCAACGATGTATAACACGGAATCGGAGCGCGAGACCTGCGCCAGATCAAACGCGGCGCGCGCTCCGATCGGCTGGTGCCGCGCCGATCAGGCCTTTGCCGCGGCCTGTGCCCGCAATGCCTTCTGTTCGTGCAATTCGCCAACGAACGGCGCCTTGCCGGTGATACCCACGCCCATGTGCTTGATGTCCGGCATGGCCATGATCGCGCCGATATTCGCGGCGACCTCTTCGACCGAGTGCGCCTCGGCGTGGCCGCCTTCCATGATCGCCCAGCGCAAGGCCGTGTTGCCGCCGCTCGACAGCAGCACGCCATTCAGTTCGCACGAACCGTGCGCGAGATAGACAGCGGCGAAAGATGACAGCTCCGGCGGGTACACCCCCTCCATGCTCTTGAAATTCTCGGCCGGGCGGCCGAACGCCTTCTCCATGATTTCCGGCGATGAAAGCCGGGTCCGCACACGCGGCGAAAAGCCGTTGACCCGGATGTTGTGGAGCGGACCCTCGGCCGCCAGGCACAAGGTCAGCCCGGCGATCGCGCCCTTGGCGCTGCCATATGCGGTCGATGTGGGGCTGAGGCCGACCACGCCCTCGGAAACGGTGTTGACGATCCGCCCGCCGCCGCTCTTCAGGAAATGTTTCCATGCATTCTGGCACACGTTGAGCGTACCGAAGTAGTGCACCTCCATCATCCGCCGGAAATCATCGAGCTCGTAGTCCTCGAACATCTCGGGGAAATGGATTCCGGCATTGTTGATGACGGCGTCCAGCCGGCCAAAGCTGTCGAGCGCCACCTCGACCATCGCCTTCGCGCCGGCGGGATCCGCCACCGATTCACCGCAGGCCACGGCCTCGCCGCCGGCATCGCGGATTTCCTTGACGACCTCGTCGGCGGGGCCGTTCGACCGCCCGGAGCCATCAAGCGCCGTGCCGAGATCGGCAACCACCACTTTAGCCCCGCGGGAAGCCAGCGAAAGCGCGTGTTCACGCCCGACCCCGCGCCCAGCGCCGGTCACCAGGACCGCCTCTCCATCGAACCGCAATTCCGTCATCCCATCGATCCTTTCCAGGCTTCTCTCAGGGTCCTCAAACCATACTGACAGTCAAATGCCAAGATGCATCTTGGCGCGCACATTGTCGAAGTTCACATCGAGCAATGTCCCCCCTCCTGCGCTCAACGCGCCATGAAGCCGCCGTCCACGATGATCGGCTGGCCGGTGATGAACGAAGCCCCGTTGGACGCGAGGAAGGCAACAACGGAACCGATCTCATGAGGATCGCCCCAACGCCCCATCGGCACACGCAAGTTTTCGGTCACATGCTTGATCCCGCCGTCGGGCGTGTCGTGAAGGCTGCGGGTCATATCCGTCTTGAAATAGCCGGGGCAGACCGCATTCACGCGGATATTGTCCTTGGCATGCGCCAGTGCCATCGTCCGTGTCAGGCCGATCACGGCATGCTTCGCGCAAGTATAGCCACTGTCCTCGATCTGGGTGGCAAGGCCGCCCGTCACGCCCGAAATCGACCCCACATTGATGATCGAGCCCCCGCCGCGCACCAGCATTGCCCTGATCGCGTGCTTGCAGGCGTAATACGTGCTCTTGAGGTAGAGGTCGATCGAGCTGTGCCACGCATCGTCTCCGCTACCATGCCACCCCCCGATGCTGGTGACCAGGATGTCCAGGCCACCGTACTGCGCAACGGCAGCATCGATCGCGGCCTTGACCTCATCGTCAACCATGCCGTCGGTCTTGACGAACATCGCCTGGCCGCCGGCGGCTTCCAGGTCCGCAGCCGTCTGCTTGCCGGCGGTGTCGTTGATGTCGGCAATCACGATAGTGGCGCCGTCCTCGGCACAGGCCTGCGCCGAGGCGCGCCCCAATCCGGTCGATCCGCCAAGGACCAGGGCAACTTTTCCCGAAAGCTTCATTCCGCCATCCTCTCTCTTGCTTTGTGGTTGTTCATCGGCCGGACAATCGCGACAGTTCATCGTCACATCAGGCGTGGTCATATCAGGCGTGCGCAAGCCATGCTGGACCGCGCTATTACTAACCCATGTGAAAGGCACATGGCATATTCAGCACCTTCTCGCCATAGGCCGCGATGAGAATTTGGATGGGAGAAGAAGCAATGGCTCAGTTCGAAGTACGCCACATGCTCGACATCAAGGCCGATCTTGGCGAAGCGCCCTTGTGGTCTGTCGAACAAGGGACGCTCTATTGGTTGGATATCTATCGTAGGCTGCTGCTGGGCCCCACGATGACCAGCTTTGGCGGCAAGGACATGTCGACCCTGTTCATCACATCGTGCAGGCTTGAGACGGTGATGGGCCCTCTACGCCGTAGCGGATGACATCCTCATGGCGGCAGGACTTGAACCAACCTGCATTGTTAAGAACTCATACCCCACCTTCGGCGGCTCGCAATGACGAAAGCAAGGAGAACAGGAGTTCCGATCCACTCGATGTTGAATCCCGGCATGTGGCGGCGGCTCTAACCGTGCGCCGCGCCGCCGGTGACATTGAGCACCTGGCCGGTGATGAAACGCGCGGCGTCCGAGGCGAAATACAGCAAGGCATATGCGATGTCGGCAGGTTCACCGATGATGCCAAGCGGCGAGACCTGTTCCATATGGTCGATCAGCGCCTGGCGCCTCGCAGGGTCGACCTCGCCGCGTTCATCTCTATACATCAGGCTGGACATCGGTGTCTCGATCCATCCCGGTGCGACAGCGTTGACCCGGATGCCATAGGGACCAAGTTCGGCCGCGCTCGTCCAGGTCAGCGAATTAACGCCGGCCTTTGTCATGCCGTAGATTGACACCCCCGGAACCGGCGCCGAACCGCCACCGGACGATATATTGACGATCGCCCCGCCGCCACGCTCTCGCATCACCCGCCCGGCGGCGGCGCAGCACCAGAAGGCTCCCATCATATTGACCGCGACCACCTTCGCCGCGCGCTCCGCGTCGGTTGCGAACAGCGGGTGCATATAGCCGATACCGGCACAGTTGATCCAGGCGTCGAGCCGCCCGGCCGCGGCAATCACCCGATCGGCAAGATCATCGACAGCGCCGCGATCGGATATGTCGACCGTCTCGATTGTCGCGGCGGCATCGTTGCACAGGACCGCAGTCCGTTCCATTCCGTCTGTATCGATATCGACGAGCACCAGACTCGCTCCTGCCTCCGCAAAAACGCGGGCCGCTTCGCGCCCCAGCCCGGAACCCGCCCCGGTGATGACCGCGACCCGGCCATCAAGGCGAAACGCGCGCATCGTCCTGTTCATGTCATCGTCCATGCGTGGAGGTCCTTTTGCCATAGGTTGGTGTCCCTGGATTCCTTGATGTTCCAATATCCGTGCACCGCCCAAGCTGGCGCGCTCCCCTGTCACAGACGCGCCTCCGCCGTGATGAGTAGGGGAGCTTTGTCATGACAAGCCGGGACCAAAGTGTTGCCGGACATTGGCGCGGACGCACATGGCAACCGGCCTGGCGATGCGAAAGGATGCCCCAGTCGCGCCTCGCATCTCGGCATGTCGCGCGGCCACGGCGCCATGTGATTTTCACCTGCATTATGCGCCATACGCATAGCCTCCCGAGCTGCCGGATGCATTCACGGCTCCGGAATACCCCCGCCGAAGGCCATCCAGACTCGCAGGAACAAAAGGAAAGGCAGCAAAAAGTTGCCGGAACCCTTAGGCCGTCGCCGCACTACGACTGGGTGGGAAGGGTCATGGGCTCCTCTCATCCGCCTGTGACATGCCTTCTTGTCCCTTGACTGTCACTTTAAACCCTCTTCTAATGCGGGTATCTTAATATTGCCAGTACAATACGGCCAACACAGCAAAACCAACGATTCGGCTCAGGGAGAGAGGCAATCGGCAGGAACAGCTCAGCCAACCGGCTAGGGGACCGATCCCCTTTGCGTGACCGGCCATGCCGCTCGGCGCCTTCAAGGCGCTTCACCGCCAACTAGTGCCATTGGGAGCGCGCCAGCCAGGTTCCGCGATCAACAACATGCGCCGAACTACCCATCCCTGAATACGCATAATTAAATTACCCACTATAATAAATAATGATGAAAATAATAATAATAATATTCCACAGCCTCAAGGCTATGCGGTCTATAACAAGATCGACATTTATCGAGTGGAGATCGGCGGTGAACACTTTGGCACCGCCTCATGGAGGGGAGTTCTATGAACAACATTTACGCCGGCATTTCCATAAGCTGCCTCGCCGTCGGACTGGCAAACCCGGCAATGGCGCAGGACAGCAGGGGAAGTAGCGACATCAGCGACATCATTGTCACCGCACGGCGCGTCGAGGAACGCCTACAAGACGTTCCGATCTCGATCAGCGTGGTGAGCCAAAGTCAGATCGCCGATCGCAACATCACGACCGCTTCGGAATTGTCGCAGTACGTTCCGTCCCTGAGCACCGATCAGCGGTATGGCGGAGACGCGACCACGTTCAATATCCGCGGCTTCTTCCAGGAAAACGTTTCGACCCCGACCGTCGGCGTCTACTTCGCCGATGCCATCGCCCCGCGCGGCAACAGCATCACCAACACGCCATCGGGCGACGGCGTCGGCGCGGGTAACATGTTCGACCTGCAGAACGTGCAGGTGCTCAAGGGGCCGCAGGGCACGCTGTTCGGGCGCAACACCACCGGCGGTGTCATCATGTTCGTGCCGACCAAGCCGACTTGGAGCCTCGAGGGATATGTCGAACTCAGCGCCGGCAACTACGGTCTCGACCGCCAGCAGGCCGTACTCAACGTGCCGCTGTCCGATACCTTTCGCTTTCGCGTCGGCTTCGACCGCCAGCAGCGGGATGGCTGGCAGAAGAACATCTCCGGGATCGGCCCCGATCGTTTCGGCTCGAGCGACTATTTCGCGCTGCGCGCCAGCATAGTCGGGGATCTGACCCCGGACCTCGAGAACTACATCATTGCCAGCTACAGCAAATCCGATCCGGTGCCGGCGATCAACTCCATCCTCGATTGCAACCCCGCCGCCACCAGCCCGACGGGCCTCCCTGGCCTCGTCCAGGCATTCGGTTTCTGCACGGCCTACCAGCAGCGTCGCGCGGCCGGCGGCTTCTATTCCGTGCAGAACCCGCTCGACGCGCCCGTCAAGCAGAGCAGCGAGCAGTGGCAGATCATCAATACCACGACCTGGAAAGCGTCCGACCACCTGACGATCAAGAACATCGCCGCCTATTCGCAGTTCGTATCCAACTTCCGTTCGACTATCTTCGGCGAGAATTACATCGTCGATCCTGCCTCGGTTCCCGCCGGCTCGTCCCCCGCGGTACTCGCGCTGGCAACCAAATATGCTGGCTCCCGTTTCTTCGTTGCCCAAACTTCGTACGGCGCCACGGGCGACTCCGCCTCGCAGTCGACCTTCAGCAACGAACTGCAGTTCCAGGGGAACAGCGGCAACGGCAAGCTTAACTGGCAGGGCGGCCTTTACCTGGAAATGAGCGACCCGATCGACACTTCCGCCTCGCAGGGGCTCTCGGCCATCGCCTGTACGAACTCGTCCTTCAACGAGCAGTGCGCCGACTTCTTCCGCGACTATGTTGCGGCGGTGGTGGGCTTCCCCGTCGCGTTCATTCCATCGGTCGCCAAGAAAGGGAACAACTTCTCCCGCATCAACTATCGTGACTATGGCATCTATGCGCAGGCGACCTACAAATTCACCGATCAGTTGGCGCTCACAGGCGGAATCCGCTATTCGAAAGACACCATGAGCGGCGAGGCCTCGCAGCAGGATCTCGTCGGCTTCCCGGTGAACGGCACTTACGGCACTTCGGCAACCGCGCGCTGTTTCTTCGTTAGCGCCAGCCTTGCGAACGGATGTGTCCAGACCTACAAGTCGTCGTCCGAAAAGCCGACCGGGCTGATCGATCTCGAATACACTCCGACGCGCGATCTGCTGTTCTACGGCAAGTACACCCGCGGCTATCGCCAGGGCGGCATCCAGCCACGCTCGCCCACCCCGTCCTATGGCCCGGAAACGGTGGACGCCTACGAAGCCGGCTCCAAGGTGACGTTCCGCGGGGGAGGCATTTCCGGCACCTTCAACCTTGCCGTGTTCTACAACGTGCTCAAAAACCAGCAACTGCAGGCCTCGTTCAGCGTCGACAACGTCTTCTTCCAGTCGCTGCTGAACGTGGGCAAGTCGCGCGTCTACGGTGTCGAGATGGACTCCGATCTGCGCGCGGGGATTTTCAGCCTGAACGCGGCCGCCGCATACCTGAATACGAAGATCGTGGACGCGCCGTCCTCCGCCGCGCTGGTGCCGCTCATCCAGAGCTACGTCGGGGCCGGACATACGATCGTGATCTCCACCGTCCCGAACCAAGGCGATCCGTTGCCGCTGGCACCGAAATGGCGCGTTACGCTTACGCCGTCGATCGACCTTCCGATTCCGGACAATATAGGCAAGCTGACGCTTTCGGGCACGATGGTCTACACGTCCGAGACATTCGTGACTTCGGCCGACGGATACACGGGTCCCAACTCATCCCTGAATCACAACGAGGCGACCACGCTGTTCAATGCGAACCTCAACTGGAAGGGCGTGGGCGGCACCCCGATCGATCTCAGCACGTTCGTCACCAACCTGACGAACAAAAAGTACATTGCGGCCTACCTCGGCGGCTGGATCAATGCCGCCGGGAGCGAGACCGGTCGTCAGGGCATGCCGCGCATGTACGGCGTGCGCCTGCGCTATCGCTTCGGCGAATGACGCCTTCGCAGCTTCCAGTGCGATGCCATGATCTATCGACAAGTGGGAACCGGTTCTCAGCTTTTAACGATGTGGTAACAAGGAAGTAGAGCGTAAGTGCCGACGGAACGCGGCAACTTCGGATGATGGGCCAGCGCTGGGATTTGCCGGAGCGGTGATGATGGAAGACGCGCCGTCAGGAGGCGTTGGCCCGAATCCTGCGATCAATGGCTGGGCGAGGTAGTTGATTTGACGCCCGGTACACGGATAAGCACGCGGCGCGCTGCCCGTCGCCCCAAGCAAGCAGTTGCGCGCTTCGCCGTCGCTGAGAACCGGGCGATCAGGATCAGATGAAGACTGCGATGTCATGATGGATCCGGGATCTGCCCGACGTTGGCGATCAGATCGCCGAATGCCATGATCGCCTGCAACACATCGGCTGGCTGAAACATCCTGCCGTCGCGGGCACATTGTTCCAGCAGGTGGATGACGATCGCGGTGAACGCGGCGGCGATGGCGCTGGCAGGCGCTGTGTCCTTTCCCGATTGAGCCAGCCGCGCGGCGATGACTTCCCTGCATGCCAGTGCGACGTGTGCCTGGATCGGACCCGTTATCCGCTGCCAGATATCGGGGGACCGCCGGATCAGCTCCGAAGCTAGGCGGAAATGCTCCGAACGTTCCGCGGCAGTGGACATCTCCCGCGCGGCTACCCCGAAGGACAACAACAAAGGCTCATCAAGCGGGCGATCGCGGACGAATCCAGCCCATCGGTCTATTGCCCTGCAGACGACGTTGCTGAGGATGTCGGGCGGCGAGCGAAAATACCGATAGCAACTGCGGCGCGAAACCCCTGCCGCAGCGGCAATGTCGTCGATCGTCACCGCGCCGAATCCCCGCTCCACGAAAAGCGACAGTCCCGCCAGTTCGATCCGGCCAGCCGTGTCGAGGCGCTGCCGAAGCCATGACGCCTTGAGCGCGGTCAGGCGTTTCGCATCGTCTTTTGCTTTTGCTGTCGGATGCACGGAAAATCCTTTCGGGCAGAAGCCTATCAGCTTGCGCGCCCTATTCAAAGATGGCACACTGTGCCACATCAGTACCCTGGGATGATGAGGATGACCGATGTGACCCAGCCCCTTGCGTCGCAGTGCCCAGCCCTTGAAGGGCGTGACGATCGGAAATCGGCCGCCATCGCTGCGAACCAGGCCAAGCCAGCCGAAGGAACCCGCAAGGTCGGCCGATTTGCCGAATTGCGCGATATCTTCCGGTCACCGCAGGCGCTCCAGGGTATGAAGGGCGCGGATTTCTTCGCCGGGAACGGCAATCCCGATCACATGCCGGTGTTCTTCCTGGACGGGGAAGCACACAAGCGCCGCCGTAGTGCGATCGCGCGCTATTTCACGCCCAAAGCCATAACGACCCGCTACCACGACGTGATCGAAAACACGTCGGATTACCTGATGGCCGAGCTTCGCCGGAATGGTTCCGCTGTGTTGGACATCATCGCGTTCCAGATGGCGGTCGACGTCACGGCCGAAGTGGTCGGACTGACCGAAGGCGACAGCCGCGCGCAAGCCAATCGCCTGCGCAAGATGCTGGGAAACAAGCTGCTCGGCAATCCGTTCCCGCCGTTAGCCATGATCGGCAAGCTGTGGCTGGGAATCCAGTTGATGAACTTCGATCGCCGAGATGTCCGCCCGGCGATCGCAGCACGCCGCAAGGCACCGCGCGAAGACGTGATCTCGCACATGATCCGGGAAGGGTACTCCAATCGGTCAATGCTGATCGAATGCATGATCTATGGCACCGCGGGCATGATTACCACGCGCGAACTAATCACCATGGCCTCCTGGCACATGCTCGAAGACGACGCACTGAAGCAGCGCTATCTCGCCGGCTCGGAGGACGAGCAGTTCGCGATCATCGAAGAAATCCTGCGCCTGGAGCCGGTAGCGGGAATGCTCTATCGCAGAATTCCCGAGGAAGGATCGCAAGGCACCTGCTTCAGCCTGGATCTGCGCGAAGCCAATATCGACGAAGAGGTGACCGGCCCCTGTCCACTCGCGCTCGATCCCGACAGGGCGAAACGGATGAAGCAGTCCGGCAACTACATGAGTTTCGGAGACGGTCCGCACCGCTGCCCAGGCGCCCAGCTTGCGCTGCATGAAACGCGCGTATTCCTCGATAAGATGCTGCGGCTGCCAGGCATTCGGCTGGCCAAGAGCCCGCGAGTGGGGTGGGATGAGAGTATCATGGGCTACGAACTGCGCGACGCGATCGTTACCTGCGACCCTGCCTGACGCCGAACCTGCATGTACGCGGCAAGGCGGCAAGGCCTCGTCCGCCGGCATTTGCACAATTGAGGGAGAGCAATGAGATGAGACTTGCGATGCTTGGAGCAGGAATTGCCGGCGCAGTCTCGCTCCTTCCACTTCCGGCGTCGGCTCAAGGCCCGGTCGAAGTCGTCATCACGAATGTTCGCGATTCCACTGGCATGCTCTCGGTCATGCTTTGCCTGGAACCGCAATGGCTGAAGATATGTCCGATCAAGGCCAGCGCTCCGGCGCGCGCAGGGACGACGATCGTCGCCTTTGCGGGGGTGCCGCCTGGCCGCTACGGGGCTATCGCGTTCCACGATCGGAACCGGAACGGAAAAGCCGATCGCAACTTCCTGGGGATACCGACGGAGGATATCGGCTTTTCCAACAATGCACTGAAACGTCTCGCACCGCCACGTTTCGCTGACGCCGCGTTCCAACATGCAGCGGAAGAGCAACGCCTGACATTCGCGATGAAGCGGTTCTAGCTCGCGACCCTTTGCTCGCGCAGCGCCGCGACGCGGATGTGATCGCAGCCGAGGATAAGGCCCCGGCGATCCGTCGCATGGGGCCGGCTTTCGCCGATCACGACGTCCGACTTGGCGACAGCTTGAGGAAGACCTCCCTGCCGGCAGGCTTCTGCCTGCCGAGCATGGAAGGGGCCGGCAGGGAGACGCCCGGGACGCGAACGCCGTCCAACCGGCGCACACGGGAAATCCCCCTGGTACTGGCTTATGTCAGTTCACGATTTCCAATGGCCTGTAAGGCTTGTCATGGCGCTGGAAGCCGTCAAATTCACCGACGAGGTAAATGTCTGGCGATGTCCCCGCCATGACTTCGTCCCAGCGCGCCGCGATCTTCTCGATCGTGATTTCAGCCTCGGAAATCCCCGGCGTCTGCGCCATGTAGATACGGCGGACGTGGCCGGCCATCACGTCGAAGCATTCTCCGTTCACCGGGCAGTCCTCATGCGCCAGGAAAGCAACCGCCGGTGAGACGACTTCGGCCGGCATATGGGCCTTGGTCCCCTGAAAAGTCCTGCAGTCTTCTTCCTGCGAACCGATCACCATGCGGGTAAAGGCACCCGGCGCGATGGAATTCACCTTGATGCCGAGACGCTTGCCTTCGGTCGCCATGGCGCGCGTCAGCGAGTACACGCCGCCCTTGCTGGCTGCATAGGCGGCCTGCAACGCAAAGCCGTACATCGATCCGGAGACGATATTGACGACACGTCCGTAGCCCGCCTTCTTCATGTGCGGCCACGCCGCGCGAGACGCCCAGATCGGCCCCATCAGGTTGACGTCCATCGTGCGCTGAACGTCGGCGCTAGTGATCTCGTCGAAGGCGGCGTTGATGCATATGCCGGCGTTGTTGACCAGAATGTCCACGCCGCCGAAGGCGTCGAGAGCGGTCTGGATGATTGCGTTGGCACCCGCTTCCGTCGCCACCGAATTGGCGTCGGCGACCGCCTTGCCGCCCGAGGCGACGATTTCATCCACCACGCTTTGTGCCGTGGCCGGACCCGGCGCGTGCTTGCTGCCGATATCGTTGACCACAACGTTGGCGCCGCGCGCGGCTAGCAACAGGGCGTGCGCGCGGCCCAGGCTGGGATTGCCGCCTGCGCCGGTGACTATCGCGGTCTTGCCGTCAAAGCGCAGTTCATTCATCGTGCATCTCTCCTGTTTTGTTGCTGGCGCTGCTACACTTTCGCTTACCCGGGTCAGGCGGCGAAGTGGAACAGGAAAAGGGACCGTTCGGCGCGATACGGCCACAGTTGGTCACCGAATGAACGTGACCGTGCGAAAAGTTTGCGCCGGTGATGGGCATTCCCCCTCTTTCATCAAGGCGTTGATGAACAGGCGATACACGCGCGGCGGGACAGCGACGAGTTCGTCAAGCGGGGCTTAGGCGTGAAGGGTTTCCCGTGGGACGATCCGCGTGTCTCGTCCTTGCCGGAATCTGGAAGCAACACACTTTAGTCGAAAGCCCGGCAGCCCGAGAGTCTGGGGCTGCCGGGCTGCACATCATTCGCGCCCGCTTGTCATCGCGGTTCTATCGCAACTCCATGGCGCCGATCAGGCGAAAGCCTTGGCGCGCCAGAGGTCTTCCTTCATTGCGCGATCGATTTCGGGGATGCGCGTTTCGCGCTCGGGTTCGCCGAGATACTGCGCGCGGCTGTTGAAGTGGGCGATCAGGTCTTCGGGCAGAGGCGGATGCTCGCCGAAGATCGCGTCCATGGATGGACCGACACGTTGCGCGATCGCATCGAGCTTTGCCTTGTCGAGCTTCAGGAAGCGAATGGCATTGCCGCCCATGATGCCGATGGCCTCCTCCTTGGGAATGTCGTGCAGCGCGTCGCGCAGCCATGGGATCGTGTTCGGCCAGGTGCCTTCGCCGTGCGGATAGTCGCGGCCGAACGCAAGCCGCTCGACGCCCAGATCATGACGCAGGTCGACTTCGCAGCGGCGGATGAACGAGAGGCCGTTCATGCAGTTCGACTTGTAATAGTCGCTCGGCTTGCGCTTGGCGGGCAGGCTGGCGCGGTTCCGCTCGAATTGCTCGTCGAGGTATTTGAACGTCGGGCCGAGCCAGTCGCCGTAGATCTCGCTGAGCATCAGGCGCAGATTCGGGAAACGGTCGAAGACGCCGCCCATCATCATCTGCCACATCGCGCGGCGCGGCTTGATGCTGGAGAAGATCTTGCCCTTGAAGAATTCCTTGGCGAGCTTGTCGACGGCTTTGCCGACATCACCTTCCTCTTCGCCGAGCTGGTCGCCGATGCGCTGGAAGATTGCGCCCAGTTCCCCCTGCCCTTCGCCCTGGCCCGCATGCATCCACAGCGTGATGTCACGCTCCTGGCAGCGCGCCCAGAACGGGTCCCAATACTTGTCGAACAGCGGCGGCTGCCCGGGATAGGCGGTAAAGCCCGGGACCGAAGTGGCCTTGAAGCCGTTATCGGCCAACCAGTCGAGCTCGACGATCATCTCATCGACGTCGCGCCATGGAGCCGAGCCGATGATGCCGATCAGGAACAGACGGTCGGATTCGGAGCCGAATTCGTCAAGCAGCCAGCGGTTGTAGGCCTTTACGCCCGCCTGGCAGAGTTCCATCGTGGTCGTCCAGTTCGAGGACTGGTAGAACAGCCCCGAAGCGCGCGGATCGCCGCTGTAGACGAATTCGCCGGCGATGCCTTCGCGGTCCATTTCCTGGATGCGAGTCTTGCAATCCCAGACGCCCATCACGCCGCCGTTGCGCAGTGCGTGGTCGTGATCGTAGATGTCATAGAGGTCGGAATTATGCAGGCGCTGCAGGAAGTGTCCGCTGATCTTTGTGTAGCTCGCATTCTCCTTGATTAGCGCAGGCAGATGATCGTGATAGCGCTTGTCGAGAAACTTCGGCCAGGCCTCAGGCGGCATCTGCGCATGGCCATCGACCGAGACGATTGTGAGCTTTTCCATGTCCATCTCCGTTGCAATCCGTTCCTCGGAGGTTTCGTGATCCTCTCCGATGTGGGATCAATCTAGTACAAGTGTACATCGATGTACACTTCTGTTGTGCGATCGTTGGGCCAACAGCGATCGGACATCCCGTCGCGTTCAATCACACGTGCCTTCCACGCCCCCACGCCGCTTTTCGTTCCTTAATAACATCAAAACGCCTCGCGAAAACCCGGGACGCTTCGTGCCATCGCCAAAACGCCATGGACATCCGCGTCACTAAGTGTACATTGGTGTACGGTTATGGCGGCAAGATGGATTCGCCCCCGACGCCCGCATGACTGGCACAACCGCGCCCGAAGTTCACATGCACACACAACTAAGACGAGGATAGAAAGAAGATGGAAAGGCTCACGATCGTTTCGATGGACGGGCACGCTCAAATGCCGCCGGAAGCCTGGCCGAAGTACCTGGACAAGCGCTATCATGATTTCCTGCCTACTTTGAACCAGGAAAACAGTGACTTCATCGGTGTCAGCAGCCACTTCTTCAAGCGGATGCACAATGCCGATCTCTACGACGTCTACGATCACGATGGCGCGGTACGCGATGGCTACGGATTCGGCGTCTGGGATCACAAGATCCGCATGCAGGAAATGGACCGCGAAGGCATCGCCGCCGAGTTCATCCACAGCGGTGATCCGCGTGCGACCGGGCTGTTCTACCAGTCCTCGAATCGCGATCACGCCATGAACCGCTGCAATGCCGGCGTGAAGGCCTACAACCGCTGGCTGCACGACACCTTCGGCTCCGAGCCCGATCGGCTCTATCTGATCGGTATCCTCGGCTCGGCGCCGTGGCGCGATGTCGATGAGCTCATCGAGGAACTCGACTGGATCGCCGATCGCGGCTTCAAGGCAACCACGCTGCCCGGCTTTACCACCTATCCCGGCCAGCCGCCCCTGTTCGACAAGTATTGGGATCCGTTCTGGGCCCGCTGCGAGGAGCGCGGCATACTCCTGTGGATGCATGCCGGCCAGGGCGAACGCCAGGGCGAACTGGGCGCGATGTTTCACCGCATTGGCCAGACCATCCGCGAGGAACAATCCGATGTCCCGAGCGCGATCGAAAAGCTTTCCAAGCAGTTCTTCGAAGGCAAGGTCTTCGCAAGCGTCAAGCCGCGCCGCGCGATGTGGCAATTGATGATGGGTGGTGTGTTCGATCGCTATCCCCGCCTCAAGCTCGTCCTCAGCGAAATCTACGGCGACTGGATGGGGCGCGTGTTCAACTACCTGGACGAGCAGTTCGAGGCGCATCGCGACGCCCTGCCGGCCAAGCGCAAGCCGAGCGAGTATTGGACGACCAACTGCTTCAACGGCCTCTCGTTCATCCGTAAATGCGAGGTTGAGATGCGCCATGACCTCGACGTCAGCCGGCTTGGCTTCGGACGCGACTATCCGCACGGCGAGGGCACCTGGCCCAACACGATCGAGTGGCTGCGCGACGCGCTTGGCAATATCCCCAAGGATGAGGCAATCGGCATCATGGGCCAGAACGCGATCAATGCGCTCGGTCTCGACAAGTCGAAGCTAGACTCGATCGCGGCCCGGATCGGCGTGCCGATGGAGGCGATATTCGGCAAGCATGAGCCGCTCAGCAAAGAACTGATCGCCCACTTCCATACGCGCGGCCAATATCTGGCCGAACCAGAGGGCGAGGAACGCATGCCGGAGATCGACGGCATGCTGCAGGAAGACCTGTGGCGGGCAAAGGTCTGCGCCTGACAGAATAGCGGACAAGACCGGCCTGGCGGCGGCACGCGATCGCCGCCGCCAGGCCGGTAACGTCAAGTCAGCATTACCCGAGCGTGGACTCGATAGTACATCTCGGCATCGATGTTTTCATCTCCCTTCGTCGGCCGCGTTCAGGCGTTTTGGGTGAATTAAAGCGGTTAACAATAACGAAAGTAAGGAGAACAAGGGTTCCGATCAATGAGTTTTCATGCAACTTAAAATTCATATTCATATTAAAAATTTATCACAATTTACGCGTATTGTAGTTTTCACTTTCAGTAGATCAAGTGGATAGTTATAGTCCACAATGTATGGAAACGATCCAGATCGTCATACTGGACCCTTGGGAGAGAGAGCATGCTATATTCGGGCAAGGTTGTCTTGGGAACGGCGGTAGCGGTCGTAGCCGTATCGCGAGTGGCTCTAATCGCGGTCCCGCCGAGTGACGGCGGCCTCGGCGATACCAGCGTAGCCCTCGTCGACAATCGTGCTACTCGAGGTATTTCAGCGCCAACCGTGCAAGCCGCATCAGCTACGTCCTCTTCTGCCTTGGTCGAAGAGGACGTGATCCCGCGCGCGAACTGCGGTCCCGGCTCGCTGCCGGAAACAGGATTGCAGGGTCAGGTGCCGCTGGCCGACAGAAACAGCGGTCGCAGCAAGCTCGGCTACCGCTGCAACCTGGAGTTGGTAGGGCGATATCAGGGCGAAGGCGCATCGTGGGTGAACCCCTTCTACCGCAATTGCGCCTATATGGCGACGACGCTGACCGGTCTGCTGAAACGCTCGCCCGGCGTCCAGGTGGTGGACCTGGCCGACCCGGCGCGGCCGCGGTTCGCCGGGCGTCTGACCACCGCATCGATGCTCAGCCCCTGGGAAAGCTTGAAAGTCAACGAGAGACGGGGGCTGCTCGGCGGGGTGTCCGGCGGGGCAGCGGTCAGCGGCGCATTCTTCGAGGTCTATGACCTTAACAATGCCTGCGCATCGCCTGAACTTCAGAATGGCATCGGCAATCTCAGCATCCCGGCAAACGTCCTTGGCCACGAAGGCGGCTGGTCGCCCGATGGCATGACCTATTGGGCCGCCGGCCTTGCGCTCGGGATCCTGACTGCGATCGACGTATCGAATCCCAAGCTCCCTCACATCGTCTTCGTAGGCAGTACCGGCACCTTCAACCACGGCTTTTCGTTCAGCAAAGATGGAAACAGGCTATACATTGCAAGGTTGAGCCCGGCGGGAGTTAGTATTTTCGATGTCAGCGACATTCAACGGCGGGCGCCGGTGCCAACCATTCGTGAGCTTGGCTCGGTCGCGTGGAACACGACTGGCACTGGCCAGATGACCATTCCCGTGACGTGGAACGAGCACCCCTATCTGATCGTTCCGGACGAGTTTGGCACGGTACGGATCATCGACATTTCAGATGAATCCAATCCGGTTATCGTGCGAAACCTGCAGCTCGAGATCCAATTGCCCGCGAACAGCACGGCAGCAAGCAGCGATACCAAGGGGACCGGCCTGTTCGCGGGATATTACAGCCATTACTGCACCGTGGACCGCCAGGATGATCCGACCGCGATCGCCTGCGGGTATTTCAATTCCGGCATCCGCGTGTTCGGGACCACCGGGCCGAACGATGTTCGCGAGATCGCCTATTACAATCCGCCGGCGCAGACTGGCAAAAATGTACTTCTGCAGGGCTCGGAGCATGCCAACGGCTTGTTCGGCTCGAGCGAGTACACGGCGAAACTTACGGCGGACTGGTGCACTTCGCCGCCACGCTTCGTGGGCAGCGATCAGCTTTGGGCAACCTGCCAGGACAATGGCGTCCAAGTGCTGCGATTCACCAATGGCGTGTACCAGAAGCCATCGAACACCGGTGATCCGGCGACTCAATCCCGGGATTCGGACGATTGAAAAGCTTGGTCATGCCCCCGCTCGCGGCTGATCGCGTTCGACAAAGCCGTTCCGTCACCCTGGGCTTTTCCATCGTCCTGGGCATTTTACTCGGCGTGGCGATTGTTTGGGCCGGGACGATGTGGTGGCGCTCGGATCGGCCCGCTCAAGCCCGGGAGGTCGCCGGAGGAACGGTCGATGTCGGCTTCTTGCAGCACATGGCCCAGCATCATGACCAGGCTGTCGTGATGGCAGGCATCGTGGCGGGGCGCGCATCGCCCCAGATTACCGCGCTGGCCACCCAGATCACGCACAACCAGTTGCTTGAAGTCGGTGAAATGCGCGGCTGGCTCAAGATGTGGCAGCGCCCGCTGTTGCCGCAAACCTCATCAATGGCATGGATGAACACCGGACAGGGGCAATCATGGACCCCGGATCAGGCCTATGCCCGGCTATGCTCCGGGTCCGGTGGAATGCCTGGAATGGCCACTTCGGCGGAACTGAATCGGTTGCGCGCTGCCAGCGGAAAATCGCTGGATATCCTGTTTCTGCAGTTGATGCTTCGTCACCATCTAAGCGCCATATCGATGGCCCGCTTCGCCGACCGCAATGCCGAGACGCCGATGATCGCCAGCGCCGCAACGCTCATGGCGCGAGAGCAGAGCGAGGAAGCCGCAACAATACGAACGCTGCTTCGGCAAGCCGACGCCGAGCCGCTGCCGTTTCCCGAAATCGAGATCGAAGTGACTCGACCGCCTCGGTGATCGCAATCGCGTTCTGTGCCGGCCCGATCGGATCAACCGCCGGAATGGACTTGTAATACCACGTCTCTTGGACGGAGACTCATTTTCCCTTTTCGTCGCCCGCGAGGCGGCGAAGGGGGAGATGAGTTCCCTCAAAAAGAGACTTGGTATAACGGGTTCCCCATGCATCTCGACATGGACGCATGGCAGCCCTTCGTAATCGATCCCGAACGGCTATCCGCGCGCGGCCATCAGACCACGAGTCCCGCGCTGGTGTGCAGCACCTGGCCCGTCATCTGGCGGCTGTCGGGCAGGCACAGGAAGCGGATGACCGCGGCGACATCCTCGGCCTCGGAGACCGTTTGCGTCAGATTGGCGAGCGGGCCGTTCTTGACCATCTCCTCCAGATACTGGTCGACATCGGCGAGCATGGACGTGCGCGTCGCTCCTGGTGCGACGGCATTGACGTTCACGCCGTGCGGGCCCAGGTCCGCCGCCGCCGTGCGGGTGAGTGCGTTGAGGCCCGCCTTGGATGCCGCATAGATGGGCGGCGAGCCGGTCGCCCGGAAGGCGGCGCTGGAACTCACGTTGACGATGCGGCCTCCGCCCCCGCGCGCAACCATATGCCTGCCGACTTCACGGGTGAGGATGAACGGCGCGCGAAGATTTATGCCCAGGACGGCATCCAGCTGCGCGTCGGTGAAATCTGTCGTGCTTTGCGGTTCGGTGAAGCTGATACCCGTGATACCCGCACAGTTGACGAGTATGTCGATGCGGCCGAACGCGGCCAGCACCGAACCGACCAGCCCCGGCAGACTCCCGCCATCGCCAAGATCGGCTTCGAAAGTCCTGGCGTTTGGTCCGATGTCGCCCGCCACGGCCGCGAGCCCCGCCGCATCCCGGTCGACAAGGGCGATGCGCGCGCCGGCCGCGGCCAGCATGAGCGCAGTGGCCCGGCCTATTCCCGATGCGCTTCCCGTCACCAGCGCGACCTGACCCGACAAAGCTGTGTCCATTCCGCGTCCTCTCATTTTGGGCGATCAGGCCGGTGTTGTTTCCGGCCGTCGTTATTCCGGCGAACGCTATCAGCGTGCTTCCGCAAAGCAAGCCGTGTATGTTCTCGGAGGGGCCATCATCCGGCGCGTCAAGGCATTTGGGGCCGGACACTTCGCAGCCGTTCCACCGCGGGCCCGAACACCCCTTCCAGTCGCGCTACAGGATCGTCACCCAGGCCCGACGCCACGACCGTCGACACCCCCACCGCCGCATAGGCCTCCGCCCCGCGCACCATGTCGTCCACCGTCCAGTCCGGAGCGACATTGAGGATGGCGGTGATCTCGATCTCGCGGATATCGCGTCCCACGGCGTCGCAATGTTCGCGCAACACGTCCAACTTGTGCCCTACGCCCTCTGGCGGGACGTAGAAGTTGCACGCATCCCCATATTGCGCGACCAGCCGCAGCGTCTTCTTCTCCCCGCCGCCGCCGATCAGGATCGACGGGTGCGGCGAGGAGACCGGCGGCGGGGAACAGAGCGTTTCGGCAAGCTGGTAATATGCGCCCTCGAACGGACCATCGTCGTCGCTCCACATCTGGAGGCAGATGCGGATGGTCTCCTCCAGCCGCTCGAACCGTTCGGCGATCGGTGGAAACGGCACCCCCAGTCCCACATGCTCACGCTCGTACCACGCGGCCCCGATGCCGAGCTCGGCCCGGCCACCCGACAGCACGTCGAGGGTAGTGACGATCTTCGCGAGGAGACCGGGGTGGCGATAGGTGGCGCCCGTCACCAGCGCGCGCAGGCGCAGTCTCTGCGTGACACCGGCCACGAAGCCGAGCGCGGTATAGACTTCGAGCATCGGATCCTCGGCCGGCGCCACGTTCTCCATCTGGAAATAATGATCCATGAAGGACAATGTCCTGACGCCGGCACTCTCCGCCGCGCGGGCAAGGCGCATAATGCCGGGGCCGATGGCGGACGGGGTGCCCGCCCAGTCGAAACGGGAGACGTGAAGGTCGAGGTGCATGGGGCGGGGCCTCCCTGATCGTGACGGGCTGATTATGGCACAGATGGGGGCCTCTTTCTTGGTTGAGATGTTGAACGCCCTTGCCGCTGCGATGGATCGCACCATCCCCGGCGGCTTGCGCACCTGCCCTTCGCCGATCGGTCCGCCGGCCGCCGACGCCTGTCAGGTCCCCGATCACCCGGTGCGATGGCAATCGCACTCGTAGTAGGCGCTGACCCCCGTCTTCATCTCCGCGATCGCGGCTTCGTCGGGCGGAGAGTTCAGATAGGCATGCCGTGCTTCCCGGGTCAACCTGGCTTCCAGTTCCGCAAGATCGATACCCACGCACCGCCCGGAGCTTGCGACGACACGCCCCTGCACCCAGACCGCGCGTATGTGCCGCGATTGTGCGCGGCCGAGCAGAAGGCGGATGACATCGACATTCGGCGCCACGCAGTCCGCCGTCAGCGCCGCGAAATCGAGAACGAGCAGGTCGGCCGCCGCCCCGATTTCGATCCGCCCGCCCGCGCCGCTTCCAAGAATGGATCGATGCCCGGCATCGAGCGCCCCCCGCAGCACGGCGCGAGGGTCTAGCCCCTCACCCGGCCCCCCGCCCGGCCCCCCGCCCGGCCGGGACTCCCGCGCACCGAAGTGCCATGCCAGCCGCAGTTCGCGCAGCATGTCCTCGTCGTCGTCCAACGCCATGCCGTCGAGGCCGAAGGCGACCGGCACGCCCGCTTCGAGCAATTCCGCGATCCGCGGCACGCCGGAACGCAGCCGGAGATTGGAGGACACGTTGACCGACACCGTGACCCCCCGGCGCGCCAGCAGCGCGATGTCCTCCTCGTCCAGCCACACGGCGTGCGCCACGGTCAGCCGGTCGCTCAGCAGGCCCAGCGAGTCCAGCCAGCGGACCAGGCCCCGCGGATGGTGTTCCCAAGCCCATTCGCGCTGCGGCTCGGTTTCCAGGAGGTGCATGTGGATACGCCGTCCGTCGGCGGCGGAGGCGCGGGAGATCGCGGCAAGGGTTTCCGGCCGGGCCCACTGCGGCGCGACGGGGTGATACTGCAGCGTGAAGTGATCGTGCTCGAACGCCTTGGCCCTTTCGAACAGCGCGAAGTTGGTGGCGCAGTCCCGCATTCCATCCGCCGCCTTGAGAATATCCGGGCGCCGCGCCTCCGGGAGGAACGAGGCCAGGGGCGCAAGGTCTCCGTAGACCAGCGGGTTGCGATCGAAGAACGGCCAGCCGAAAGCCACCCGGACACCGACGTCGCGCGCGGCGCGCGACACGGCTTCCGCTTCGGCGAGGAGGGCCCGGCTGTCCTGCGTGTTGTGGCAATGGTTCACCGCGGCGACGCCGCTGCATGCCAGACGCCCCAGGGCGACCGCCGCGTTCAGCCAGGGATCCACCCTGGGCTGGCGGCGCAAGTCCGGCAGCCACGTCTCCAGCGACTGGTCGGCGGCGCCGAAAGCCAGCGTGCGCAGGCCGCGCCCGTGATCGTGCGCGTTCGCCAGCGCGGGCATGACGAGCGCGCCGGCTTCCTCGCGCGTCAGGCCTTCTTCGGATATGGCGGCGAGCGAGGCGATGCGCCCCTCGGCATCGATCGCGATCTCGGTGGGTCCCAGAACCATGCCTTCGGCATCGACCAGTACGCGCCCGGCCCGAAGCTTTCGCAACACCCTGTCTGTCATCGCGCGCAATCATCCCCGACAAAGCGAGAGGCAAACCGCGTATCCCGCAGCGGACGACCTTAGGCGCCGATCGCCCGCGCGGGCGATGCAAAAAAGCGAGCGCGCCAAGCCGCGCGCGACAACGCCCGCTACGGCGCCCGATACGGTGCCCGATACGGCGGCCCACATTTAGCAACGCACAGGTTCGGTTCTTGCAATGGTATGCGGCGTAAATTTTTGCCTTGATATGACAGCGCCCGAAGGAACCGGGCAAAGGCAAGTCGGAGACCGTGAATGCAGACAGTCCGGCGAATGACAACGGAGGACCACGTGAGGACAGACAAGACGGAACGTGGCGCACGAGAGGGTGCTCGAAACCATCGAGCAGAAAAGGGGTTTGGCGTCATGTCTCTCATCACCAATTTCAACGAGCCCGGACTCTACGGCCGGCGCTTGCGCAGGGCACTGGCCGCCTCGTGCGCCGTGGCCGCGCTGGCCGGCGGTTTCGCGACCGCGCACGCGGCAGACGCGGAGGATCGCGCTCCGGCAACCGGCGACAGCGCGGATGCGAACGTCATCACGGTGACGGCGCTGCGCCGCGAACAGAGCATCAACGAGGTGCCGGTTTCGATCACCAGCTACGACAAGCATCTCATGGACCAGCAGGGCATCCGCGGCATCGACGATCTGTCGCGCCTCACGCCGGCCCTCAACTTCGCCCCCTCGGCCGGCGTCACGGCCAACAACGGCAGCAACATCTCGATTCGCGGCCTGGCGTCGGACGTCGGCTCGGCCACGACCGCGATCTACATCGACGATACCGCGATCCAGATCCGCAACGTCGGCTACTATGGCGGCAACCCCTATCCAAAGGTCTTCGATCTCGACCGGGTGGAAGTGCTCTACGGTCCTCAGGGGACGCTGTTCGGTGCGAGCGCCGAAGGCGGCGCCGTGCGCTTCATCACGCCGGGGCCGGACTACGACGCGCTGCACCTCTACAGCCGTTCGCAGGTTTCGTTCACCGAAGAAGGCTCTCCCAGCTACGAGGCCGGGCTGGCCCTGGGGGCGCCGATCACCGACAACCTCGCCTTCAGGATGAGCGGCTGGTATCAGCACACCGGCGGCTATATCGACCAGGTCACGCAAGGGACCGACGTGGTCAAGGCCAAGGACGTGAACTCGGGCAACTCGGCGGTGCTTCGCGCCGTGCTGGGCTGGAAGGCCACCGACACGCTCACCGTCACGCCCAGCTTCTATTACCAGCGCGTGCACGGCAAGGCTCGCGATGACTACTGGGAAGGCTACGGGCTGGCCAAGGACAACGATTACCACACCGGCGTCTATTCGCTGGAGCCGAGCACCGACACGTTCTACCTGCCCGCGCTCAAGGTGGAATGGAAAGTCGCGTCCAACATCGACCTCATCACCAACACCTCCTACTTCGACCGCAAGCAGGAGCAGACGCTCAACTACGCGACGTACTTCTCTGTCCTGCGTTCCGGCAGTCCGTTCGGGACTTTTTCGAACAAGGACATCACCAACATGGACGATTACCTGACGGTGAAGCAGAAGAACTTCGTCCAGGAAGCGCGGCTCCAGTCCTACGGCAACAAGCTGATCGACTGGACCGTGGGTGCCTATTACGCGAACACCGAGCAGGATTTCAGCAACTACACCAGTTCCGGCCGCATCCCCGGAACGCTCATCAACGGCTACCAGCAGTATGACGGCCGGTACAGCTACGTGAACCTCGTCAACGCCAAGGACAAGCAGATCGCCGGCTATGCCAGCATCGACGCGAAGCCCACCGAAGCGCTGACGCTGACCGCGGCGATCCGCTACAGCCACGTCGACTTCGACTTCACCAACGTCGCCGACGGCACGACCACCCGCAACGTCCGCACCGTCACCACCGCCAGCATGAAGGAAGCCGCCTGGACGCCCAAGTTCGGCATCTCTTACAAGATTTCGCCGAACAACATGGTCTATGCCTCCGCCACCAAGGGGTTCCGCCCCGGCGGCGCGCAAGCGAAGATCCTCAGCGACCTGTGCACCGGAGACCTGAACACCCTGGGCCTGACCGAAAGCCCCACGGCTTACGGATCCGACTCGCTGTGGTCATACGAAGCGGGCACCAAGAACTCGCTGTTCGGCGGCGCGGTCCAGCTCGGCGCCAGCGCCTACCTGATGAAGTGGAAAAACATCCAGCAGTCGGTGCGTCTGCCGACCTGCTCGTTCTCGTTCATCTACAACCTTGGCGACGCGACCGGCAAGGGCGGCGAACTGTCGATCGACGTGCGCCCGGTAGAAGGCCTGAACCTGGGCGGCAACCTCGCCTACGTGCACCTGACCTATGACGACAACGTCTATGGCGGCAATGGCCTGATGCTGAAGGCCGACGGCCAGCACATCGGCGGTCCTTCGTGGACCGGACACTTGTTCGGTTCTTACGAGCGCGAAGTGGGCGACGGCGTGGACGCCTACCTGCGCGGCGATTTCTCCTTCGCCAGCCACACTTACCAGACGGCGGTTTCGGGCGCCTATGGCTACGATTCCGGGTTGACCGAGTTGCCGGGCCGGAACTTCGTCTCGGCCCGCATGGGCGCGCGGTTCAGCGGTGTCGATCTCTCGGTCTTCGTCGACAACCTGCTCAATTCGAACGACGTGCTGGCGCGCAACCATGACTCGATCGGTTCGACGCTCTACTACGACCAGACCTACCGTCCGCGAACCGTCGGGCTGACATTGCAGTACCGGTATTAATATGGCCTCCCCTCCCTTCGTCGTTGCGAGACGGCGAAGGGAGGGACCGTTCGAGTGCCCGTTCGAGTATCTCGTCTCTCCGAAATGGAACGCGATCAAACCCCTGCCCTTCAAGGCAGGGGCTTGATCGCGTTATGCGGGTCCTCTTCCCAAGGTCGTCCATGCCGGACTTGCATCGGTGGAGAGACCACACATCCCGGCGCCCTCCCCTCAGGAGAAGCCGCGATCAACGCATGCCGGCATAAGGCACCTCAATCGGCCCCGTCGCGCTTTTTCTGGATCGGGCCGGGGGGTGCGATCGAGGCGCAGTCGGACGGCTGGGGCTTTCCTTCCAGCAGCGCCTTGGCGAAAGGGATCGAATCGCGCGCGGAAACGTTCACCGCGCTGCCGTGGTCCTCACCCGGATACGTGTGCCACTGAAGATTGGTGCCGGCCGCGCACATTGCGCGCACCGCGTTGTATTGCCCCTGCGTGCCCGCCATGTCGTCGGCCAGGCCGGTGCCGACGAAGATCGGGCCCGGCATGCGGCCGTCCGGGAAATCGAAGTTGGCATCCATGGTGCCGTCGATCGGGCCGAGGTTCTCGACGAAGATCTGCTGCCCGGTCAGGCCTTGCTTGTCGGCCTGGGACAACAGGTCGTGCAGGCACGCCTTGCGCGCGGTGCGCAGCAGGGCGTAGCCGGCCGGCTTCACGAAGTTCGCCGGATCCAGGTCGGGGTGCAGCGCGCGGTCGATGCCGGCGATGCGCAGCATCGCGAAGCCCGGGTTCATGAAGTGCGGGTCGGTCAGCGTGTTCGACTTGGCCACGTAGTCCCGCCCATGCGGGGTGTCGAAGGTCATGACGAGCCCGGTCGCGACGGTGCCCAGGACCTTGAGCCGCGGCGCGTAGTCCTTCGCCAGATATGTCGCGCCCAGCGCGGCGCCCGATCCTTGCGACTGCCCGACGATCACCACCCGGTTCGACAGCCGGCCGCGATAGGCGCCCAGCGCCGCCCCGACCCCGTCCAGTACCGAGCGGCCTTCCGAGCGCCAGATCAGATAAGGATGCACGCCCTTGGTCCCGAGCCCTTCGTAGTCGGTCGCGACCACGGCGAAGCCGGCCTCGAGCCATTTTTGCAGATAGTCCTTGTCACGCGCGGAAGTGCCGGTCCACGAAGGCGCGCAGACATCCGCGAAGCCGGTCGTGCCATGGGCCCAGGCGACGATGGGCCAGCCGCCCTTCGGCGGCTTTCCTTTCGGCAAGAACACCATGCCCGAAACCGCGATGGCGCCCTGCCCGACGCCGCTGGTCGAGCTGTACAGCACGCGCAGCGCCTTGCCCGCGTCGGGCTGGGTGCGATCGGCCGGAAGCCTTTCCTGCCGCAGCATGCGGCCCGGCCCCGGCAGCGGCCCGTTCCAGGCATAGAAGTCGGATACACCGCCGTCGCCATCGATGTCGCCAAGGTCGGCGGACGGGGCCGGGGGCGCGGCGGCCTGGAGAGTGCTGACGGCCACGAACGGCAGGGCGGCCAACAGCGCCACGCGGGAAAAGCGGTTCTTCATGTGCGGATCAATCGCTCCTGTCCACCTTTGGGTCCATCCCGGGGTTCTAGCCCGATTTCCAGCGCGCCGTGCGCGCCGTTCCGGCATCGCCGCATTGCCCCGACGGCAACGCCCCGATGCGCGCTCCTGTCCAGAAAAGTGAACGCCTCGGTGCGGATTGCGAACCCCGCTTGCCGCCCCCTGCCCGCTGCCTATCCTGGGCGACGATCCCGCCAACCAAGCCCACCAACCAAGGAAGTGCCCCGCAGATGACCCAGACGCGGACACAAGCAAGCTCGCAAGGAAGCTGGAGCACCATCGCCCTCGTCTATGCGATCGGGCTGAACAGCATGGCGCTGGTCGGCATCCTCTCGCCGCTGGCGCTGCGAATCACGCAGGCGATGCAGGCGCCCGCCGCCGCGATCGGGCTGACGATCGCGCTGTTCTCGCTGCCGGCGGCGATCGTCGCCACCGTGGGCGGCGGGATCGTCGACCGTCTCGGGCCCCGCCTGGTCCTGCTGTTGACCTGCCCGGTCTTCGTGCTGGCCGACCTGGTCCTGTGGCTTGCCCGCGACATCTGGGTGTTCAACCTTGGCGTGCTGCTCGCGGGGATTGGCTATCTCGGCATTCTCAACGGCGGTGCGGCGATGCTGATCGGCGCGCTTGACGGCTCCAGGCGGACGCGGGCGCTGACGCTGTGGTCGACATATGCACCGACCGGCTTCGCCCTGGGCCTGCTGATGGCCGCGCCGTTCACCGCGAGCACGTCCTGGCGCTGGGCGCTCGCCCTGCACGGCGCACTGATGGCGCTGTGCGCGGCGGCCTCGATAGCGCTGCCGCATGTCCCGGTGCTGCGCAGCCATGGCCGTACCACGCGTGCGAAGCTGGCCGCGCTGTTCGCGGGATTGCGCCATCCGCCGATCCTGATGCTCGGCTTCGCGATGGCGATGCCGGCGATGATCTCCTACGGCACCAGCCTTGCCGCGCCGACGTATCTCGCCAGAGTTCACGGCGTCTCGCTCGCCGCTTCGGCCAGCATCGTCGCGGTGGCCAAGATCGTCGCCGTGCTGCTGGGCGGCACGCTGACCGGGGCGCTGCTCGCCCGCGACTTTCCGCCAAGGCGCCTGCTGGCGATCGTCGTCTGCATCGGCATCGTCGCCCAACTCGTGCTGTTCGCGCCGACGAGCCCGATGATCCTCGCCGTCGCCGGCCTGATGGCCTGGCTGTTCACCTACGGCGCCGCGACGGGCGTGTGCATGGCGACGATGCCGGCCCTCTCCACCCGCACGCTGGGCGGCGGCAGCGTGGCCGGGTTGGTGAACCAGTTCGTCTCGATAGCCTCGTTCCTGACGCCGACGGTCTATTTCGCCCTGACCCACTGGATCGCCTACGTCGCCATCGCCGTGGCCGGCCTGCTGATCTGCCTGGCGGCGCTGCCGAGGCTGTCCGCCGGCGAAGCCGCCACGCGCCCGGTCGCGGCCTGAGCCGGACGGCGATATTCAGACGGCGGTGTCGCCGCCGTCCACCGGCAGCATGGCGCCTGTCAGGTAGCTTGCCGCCGGGGAAGCCAGGAACCGGACCAGCGCCGCCGCCTCTTCGGCCCTGCCGTGCCGCCGCAGCGGTATCCGCCCGTCCACCTGCTCGCGTTCGGCGGCGGCATGCTCGCGGCCGGCCCAATAAGCCCGGGTCAGCGGTGTATCGAGCCAGCCAGCCAATACCGCGTTCACCCTGATGCCGTCAGGCCCCAACTCGGCGGCAAGGCTGCGCACCAGGCCGGCGACGCCTGCCTTGGTGGCCTGATAGGCGTGCGTGAACGGCTGCCCCCGCATGGTCGCGGTAGAGGAAACCACGGTCACGCTGGCATTGTCCGAGACGCGCAGCCAGGGCAGCGACGCCTGCACCGCCAGGAACGGCAGGCGCAAGTTGATCGCCGCCGCCCGGTCCCACATCGCCGGGGTCCACTCGGCGATCGGCGCGCTCTCCATCGCGCTCGCGGCGACAACCAGCGCGTCGAGCCGGCCCAGCCGCGCCGCCGCTTCGCCGGCGGCCAGCCCACCGGCGTCGGTGGCGGCGAGATCGAGCGCGACGAAGTGCTCCACCGCGAATCGCGGCGCCTCCGCGTCCGCCAGCACCACGCCGTCGCCCTGGCGCGCAAAGGCCTCCGCGATCTCGCCGCCAAGGCCGCTCGCCCCGCCAATAACCAATATGCCCGCCATGCGTGCCCGTCCTCGCTGTCCTGAAGCGACAGCGAAGCACGCGCGGGGCCGCCGCGCCCATGGCCGGATCGGCAACGGGGGAGGCCGCAAAAAGCAACTCTCGGCAACGCCCCCGGCGGCTAATATCGGAACATGAGCCAGGCCCTGTTTCCCCAAGCGCATGCGCCCGATTTCGATTCCGCCGATCCCTCGGCCGTGCGCCGCGCCATCCGGGAGGGGCGCTTCACCGGATTCACCAACCTCGTCGCGCGCGAATACGTGCAAGGCAATCTCGTCGCCGTACCCGCTGCCCATGCCGACGCCTTCGAACTCTATTGCCGGTCCAACCCGCAGGCGCTGCCCATCCTGGGGCGGAGCGAACCCGGCGCGCGGTCCATCCCCGAGCTTGCGGCCGACCTCGACATCGCGCGCGACACCGGCGGCTACATGGTGTTCCGCGACGGCGATCTGGTGGACACCCCGCGCGACGCCTCCCCGGTCTGGCACGACGATCTCGTGGCGTTCGTGCTGGGCTGCTCGTTCTCGTTCGAAACGATCCTGCAACGCAACGCCGTGCGGCTGCGCCACCTGGACGAAGGCGATGTCTCCGCCATGTACGAAACCACGCGCGAGACCGTGCCGGTCGGCCCGTTCGGCGGCAGGCTGATCGTATCGATGCGCGCGCTCACGCCCGCCGACGCCATCCGCGCGACGCTGCTGTCGGCCCGCTATCCACAGTTCCACGGCGCGCCGGTATCGCTGGGCTTGCCGGGCGACCTGGGCATCGCGGATCTTGCGCACAGCTACGGCGGGCACGGCCTGACGCGGCTCCGGCCGGGAGAGCTGCCCGTCTTCTGGGCCTGCGGCGCCACCGGCCAGAACGCCGTGCGCAGCGCGCGGCTGCCGCTATGCATCACCCATTACAAGGCGCACATGGTTGTGACCGACCTGCCGCTCCCCAAGGACTGAAGCCATGCAGAGCACTGATGCGAACCTCGACGAGATCGTTTCCCACTACCATGAGCACGGATACGCGGTGGTGCCCGGCCTGCTGGCCGGACCGGTGCTCGACACCTTGCGCGATCTCACCGACCAGGTCGCCGCGAAGGCCGCGCTGGTGGCGGGCGACGACACCTGGTTCGACTTCGACACCGACCTCCACGGCAATCGCACCATCCAGCGCGTCAAGAAGCCGAACCGCATCGATCCCTACTATGCCGAGCAGGCGGGCAACGACCGTATCCTGGCGATCCTGACCCGGATCATCGGCGGCCTCGTTCGCCTGTCGCACGCCAAGATCAACATGAAGTCGGCCCATGGCGGCGCCGCGCTGGAATGGCACCAGGACTGGGCCTTCGCCCCGCATACCCACATGGGGACCTGCGTCGCCTCGATCATGCTGGACGGTGCCTCGGCGGCGAACGGCGCGATGCAGGTGATCCCCGGCAGCCACAAAGGTCCGCTGCTCGATCACCACGACGAGGAAGGCTTCTTCTGCGGCGCTGTCGACACCGCGCAGTTCGACATGTCGAAGGCGGTTCTGCTCGAGGGTCCTCCCGGCACGGTGAGCTTTCATCATCCAATGACGCTCCACGGATCGAGCGTGAACCGCTCGGGCGATCCGCGCCGCATCCTCTTCTACGAATATGCCGCGAGCGACGCCTTCCCGCTGTTCTACAAGGTGGACTGGGACGAATACGAATCGCGCCTGGTCAGCGGCCCTTCCACCACCGAAGTGCGCTTCGAGGACAACTACGTGCGCTTGCCCTTCCCCTCGCGCGCCGGCAGCTCGATCTACAGGGTCCAGGCCGGTTCGAAGCGCAAGTTCTTCGCGGACGCGCAGTGACCTTGGGCGCGGGCAAGCGGCCGGTCGCGTTCGTCACCGGCGCCAGCGCGGGCACGGGACGGGAAATCGCGCTCGCGCTCGGCATCGGGGGATACGACGTCGCCCTGGTGGCGCGGCGCACCGCCGAGATGGAGGACGTGGCCCAGGCGATCCACGCCGGTGGCGGGGACGCGCTCGTGCTGACCGCCGACGTGCGCGACGCGGCGGTGCTGGATCGGGCGATCGACGCATTCCTCGCATGGTCTGGAGGCAGAATCGACGTGGTGGTGAACGCAGCGGGCTATACCGGGCCGCTCTCGCCACCGATCGGCGAATTCGGCGTGGATGAATTCGACAGCACCGTCGCCACCAACCTGCGGGCGCCCTTCATCGTGCTGTCGCGGCTGCTGCCGCTGATGCGCCAGGCCGGTGCGGGCCGCGTCGTCAACATCGGCGGCAACCACGGCATGCGCGGGCGCGCCGGCCGTTCCTGCTATTCCGCCTCGAAATGGGGCCTGCGCGGCCTTACCCGCAGCGCGGCGCTGGAAGCGGGCCCGGACGGCGTGACGGTGAACTACGTCGCGCCGGGACCGATCGCCGTCCCGCGCATGAAGGCCAACTGGCGCGCCATGGCCGAGCAGAAAGGCCTGTCCGAAGAGGAAGCGCTGCGCGCATATGTGGCGGACATGGGCATTCCGCTCAATCGTCCGAGCGAAATGCAGGACATCGTGGCGATGGTTCTCTATCTGATCGGGGAAGGCGGCCGCAATGTGACCGGCCAGGAACTCGTCGTCGATGGCGGCGCCACGCTTTGATGCCAGTCGTGTCGAGGGCGGCCCTTCCCCCTCCCCTTCAAGGCCCCCTCCCCTTCAGGGGACTTCGGGGCAGGGACTCGAAGGGTCACAACAAGTCGAAGTATTCCCGGTGCTCCCAGTCGGTCACCGACTGGTTGTAGCGCATGACCTCCGCGCGCTTGACCAGCAGGAAGTGGTCGACAAACGCGTCGCCGAACGCGCCGCGCAGCAAGGCGCTTTCATCGAGGCGGTCGAGCGCGCTTTCCAGCGTGCGCGGCAGCATTTCCACCTGGGCGGCATAAGGCGAATCCACCGAAGGCGGCGGCTCCTTGCCCGCCTCGATCCCGGCAAGGCCGGTGGCCATCTGCGAGGCGAGGTAAAGGTAGGGGTTGGCAGAGGGTTCGCCCACGCGGTTCTCGATCCGGCGCAGCTTGGCCGGTCCCTTCGCCAGCACCCGCAGCATCGCGCCCCGGTTGTCCTCGGCCCACGCCACGCGGTCCGGCGCGAGGGAGTTGGCGCGGTAGCGCTTGTAGCCGTTGACGGTGGGCGTGGAGAACGGCGTCGCCGCCGCCGCGCCCGCCAGAAGCCCGGCGAGGACCTGCCGCCCGACTTGCGAGAGCCCCGGCTCCCCATCGTGCGGGGCGAAGGCGTTGGCGCCGGTCCTGGCGTCGCGCAGCGACTGGTGCAGGTGCCACCCGCTCGCCATGGCTTCGGGAAGTTGCGGCCGACACATGAAGCTCACGTGGTAGCCATGGCGGCGGGCGATCTGCTTCGCGGCGCTGCGGAACAGCACCATGTCGTCCGCGGGACCGATGCCGCTGCCGGTCTTGAAGACGAACTCGCATTGGCTGGGGCCGAATTCGACTTCCAGCGAATGCAGCGGCAGGCCGAGCGCAACGCAGTTCGCGCGCAGGATCTCGACGATCGGCTCGACCTGGTCGTAGCGCTGCTCGGTCAGGTAGGCGTAGCCCTGATGGAGCAGCGAGACCCGGGGCGGCCGGCCGGGCTGGCCGGCATCCTGCGGCATCAGCGCGCAGTCCTCCAGGCGGGTCAGGTAGAATTCCACTTCCAGCCCGCTGACATATTCGAAACCGCGCGCGGCCAGCCGTCCGGCCGCCTCGCGCGCCAGCCGGCGCGTCGAGAGAACGACCGGACGGCCATCGTCATGGTAGAGGTCACAGAGCATCCACCCGGTTCCGGGCGCCCAGGGCAGCACGCGGAACGTCCCGGGATCGGGCACCATCACCACGTCGCCGCCGCCCTGCAAGTCCGGGTCGCCAATTCCCGCCCCGGCCGCGAAGACCGGCACCACCGTGCGATGCGAGGTATCCTTCAGCAACAGCGTGGAAGTGATCGCACAGCCATCCTCGAACGCGCCCGCCAGCGAGCCGGCGAGCAGCGTCTTGCCGCGCGTGATGCCGTGCATGTCGGCGAAGACGAGGCGGATCGTGGAGACGCCGTCCGCCTCGACGCGCTTCAGCACTTCGATGGCGAGCCGGCGCTGTTCCTCGTTCCAGAGGCCGTGGCCCTCGACGAAGCCGCTCATTCGGCGACCGCGACGGCGGGGCCCCAGGGCGCGGCGGCGCGGCGGCGCGCATCGACCTCGCGCCAGTAGGCATCGACATCCACGCCGGCCGGAGCAACGCCGTCCACGGTTCCGGGATCGGCCACCGCCCGCGCCTCTTCCGCGGTGATGTCGAGCAGCGGCCGTTCACCCTGTTCCACCTTGCGGATCTGCTTGAGGAGCATGGCGCGATAGGCGACGATGCCCTTGTCGGTGGTGCCCAGATGCTCGCGCGTGCGGTCCTGGATGCGGCCCATCGATTCGACCGCCCACTGGTCATGGACGTTGATATCCCCGCCCATGCCCGTGTACGTGCGGCTTCCCTGCTCGGCCACGTCGTAGCCGTAATCGTTGTGCCGGCCGAGCCGGGGCTTGTAATCGGGCAGTTCGTAGAGCGTCAGCCGCTGGCGGCGCATCTCCTCCTTCTCCACCGGTTCGGCGAAGCTGGTGAAGGCGGCGTACCAATAGCAGCTGTAATCGTCGATCGGGACGTGCCACTGGGTAATCGTCATCGTCTCCGACAGGGGAATCAGGAAGGCCTGCGGAAAGAACAGGTTGGTGATCCGCACATGCGTCCTGCCGTCCGGCAGCGGGCGCAGCGCGGTCAGGCGAAAGCCGATGTCGGTCGGGGTGATCGTGATGTCCGGGTTCTCGAACTCGCGCAGGACCTGGATCATCGTCACATCGCTGTCAGCCGAGCGAGCGCGGAACTGCTTTCCATAGGCGTCCCCCTCCTCGTCCTCGAAGAAACGATGCAGGAAACTGGCATGCGCCGGGTCGATCCCCACTTCCAGCGCCTGCAGCCAGTTGCAGTCGAGATAGCCCTTGAAGGCGAAGACGTGGCTGTCCGGCGCCGCGAAGCAATCCAGCCCGGGAAAGGCCGGCGGCTCGCCTTCGCCGAGATAGCCGAAAATCATGCCCGCGCGCTGGACGACCGGGTAGGCGCGCTGCTTCACGCGCGTGCACAGCCGCGATCCGGCGGGCTCCCCCGGCGTCTGGATGCAGTTGCCGTCAACGTCGAACAACCAGCCGTGGAACAGGCAGCGCAGGCCGCCGTCATCGAGCCGGCCGAACGCAAGGTCGGCGCCGCGATGGGGACAGTCCCGGTCAAGAAGTCCAAGCTGGCCCTGGCTGTCGCGGAACAGCACCATGTCCTGGCCCAGAACCTTCACCGGCTTGGCGGGGCGCGGCCCGTCCAGTTCCTCCAGCAGGGCGATCGGCTGCCAGTAGCGACGCAGCAGCGCACCCAGCGGCCGGTCAGGGCCGCTGCGGGTGACGAGGTCGTTCTGTTCGGGTGTCATGGCATTGGTCTTCCGTCGATCGAGGCTCGTCCGGCGCCGACCGCTGTCGGCCGCTGTATCCTTCATGCCTCAACCCGCGCGGCTCGCGTGTTGCCGACTGACGCCCACGCCGTTGCCGAAACGGCGACTCCCCCGCGCTTGCCGCCGGCGATTTCGGAACATAGACCCTGCCCCAATCCTTCCTGCGCCAGTCCGCCCTAAGCCGGTCCTCCCTAAGCCGGTCCTTCCTATGAGCGAGTTCCTTCGATGAGCCAGTCCAAGCGCGAAATCCGCCACGTCGCCGTCTTCTGCGGGTCGAACGCAGGCCTTGGCGAAACTTACGAACAGGCCGCCGCGGCGCTCGGCGCGGCGCTGGCACGGCGCGGGATCGGCATCGTCTATGGCGGCACGCACAAGGGCCTGATGGGCATTCTCGCCGATGCCGCGCTGGCGGGGGGCGGCCACGTCCACGGCGTCATCAACCAGCGCCTGTTCGACAAGGGCCACCTGCACATGGGCCTGACGCTGCACGAGGTCGTCGAATCGATGCGCCTGCGCAAGGAACGCATGCTTGCCATCGCCGACGCCTGCATCGCCCTGCCTGGCGGCATCGGCACGCTGGAGGAATTCATGGAAGCCTGGACGCTCAACCAGCTGGGCGAAATCGACAAGCCGGTCGGCCTCTACAACGTCGGCGGCTTCCACGAACCGTTCATGGGCTTCATCGACAAGATGATCGAGCAGAAGTTCCTGCCGCGCGAACACCGCAACGGCATCGTCGTGCAAGCCGATCCCGACGAACTGATCGACGCCTTGGCGGCGTTCGAGAAGCCGGTGGTGCCGAAGTGGCTGTAGGCGGCTGATCGGCGGCTCCCGCCGAATGGCCATCAGACCGCCGTGTCGATCCAGATCGACTTGAGCTGGAAATGCTCTTCCACATGCTGGCGACCGTATTCCCGCCCCTGGCCGCTCGCCTTCACGCCGCCGGAGGGGACCGCGGGATCGATGCGGTTGTAGCAGTTCACCCAGACCGAACCCGCCTTTAGCCCGCGCGACAGGCGGTGCGCCCTGCCCACGCTCCCGGTCCATACGCCGGCGCCAAGGCCAAACTCGGTGGCATTGGCGCGGGCAATCACTTCCTCTTCGGCGTCGAAGGGCAGGGTTGCCAGAATTGGTCCGAAGATTTCCTCCCGCACCGCGCGCATGTCGTCGCGTGCGTCGATGAGCACGGTAGGCGGGAAGAAGAACCCCTCGCCATGACATTCGCCGGTAAGCCGCGCACCGCCGGAGATCGCCCGCGCTCCGGTGGACAGCGCATCGTCCATGTGCCCGCGGACCCGCGCCAGTTGCCGGGCGGAAACCAGCGGACCCAGGTCGGTTTCGGGATCGAGACCATTGCCGATCCGCAACCTCGCCGCGATACGCGCCACTTCCTCGGCGAACTCCCGATGGATCGCGCGCTCGACGAACAGCCGCGTCCCCGCGCTACAGACCTGACCGGAGTTCGCGAAGGCGGCACCGACCGCCGCGCGCGCCGCTGCTTCCAGATCGGCATCCGCAAAGACGATGTTCGGCGACTTGCCCCCCAGTTCGAGCGACAGCCGCTTGAGATTGCCCGCCGACGCCCGGACAATGGCGCGGCCGGTTTCGACCGAACCGGTGAAGGCGATCTTGTCCAGCCCGGGATGCGCGGCCAGCGCCGCGCCGGCTTCCGTCCCGAACCCGGTGACGACGTTGAACACGCCGGGCGGCACGCCCGCTTCCAGCGCCAGTTCGGCCAGCCGCAAGGGCGCGAGGCTCGCGTCCTCGGCCGGCTTGAGCACGAGCGTGCAGCCGCTTGCCAGCACCGGCCCCAGCTTGAGCACGGAGGCCCAGAGCGGTCCGTTCCACGGGATGATCGCGCCGCACACGCCCACCGGTTCCTTGACGGTGCACGCAAAGAGCGCGGGATCGGACGGGGCGTTGGTGGTGCCCTCGATCGATCGCGCGATCCCGGCGAAATAGCGCAGCAGATCGACCAGCAGCACGACCGAGCCACGCGTGTGGCGGATGGGCGAGCCCATCTCCATCGTGTCGAGGCGGGCGAATTCCTCCGCGTCGCGTTCGAGCAGGGCGGCAAGGCGCAGGAGCAGCATCTGCCGGTCGGCGGGCGAGAAGCGCGGCCACGCCCCCTGCTCGAAGGCGCGGCGCGCGGCCGCTACGGCATGGTCCACGTCCCCGGCCGTGCCGCGCGCGATGCGGGCGAGCACCGTGCCATCGGCCGGGTTGACGGTCTCGAACGTCTCGCCCCCGGATGCCTCGACCCGGCGGCCGTCGATCAGGAGATGTTCCAGGCCCGGTCCCACGCTCACGCCCTCGGCCGGAAACTGACGGGCTGCGCGCCTTCCCACAGCGTCTTGCGGCCGAGTTCCTGCAAGTTCTCCATCCCCTCGACGATGCTGAGGAAATGGATGCCGGCAAGCGGCCCCAGCTTGCTGGCAAAGGCAACGCCGCCATAGGCCAGCAATATCTCGCACTCGCTGTAGCCGCCGGGATAGAAAATGAACTGACCCGGCGCGGGGTAGCGCGTGGGGTTCTCCCAAGGCAGGTCGTAGCGCGCGTCGCCCAGCGGAATCCACACGCCTTCGCCGCTCCAGCGGACATGGACCAGCTTCTGGTCGTAAGGCAGCATGGCCTTGAAGCGCGCCGCGGTGACGGGCGCGCGCTCTTCCTCCAGCCTGGCGACGAAGGCGAAGGGGCCGGCGGTGATGTCGATAAGGGTCATGGAATTTGTCCGTCCGTCGTTCAGCCCGCCGCGCGAAGGCGGGCGAAGGCGCGATCGAGATCGGCGATCAAGTCCTCGATCGCCTCCAGCCCGACGTGGATGCGCACGGCCGGCCCGGGGGCGGACCATTCGGTCGCCGAGCGCAGGGTATTGGGATAAGTCGGCACCACCAGGCTCTCGTATCCGCCCCACGAATAGCCCAGCTTGAACAGGTCCATGTGGTCCATGAACGCCGCGAACTGCGCCTCCGAGCACGCTTCGAGCACGAAGCCGAACAGGCCCGAGGCGCCATCGTAGTCACGCTCCCAGATCGTATGGCCCGGGTCCCCGGGTAGCGCGGGATGCATCACGCGATGCACCTCCGGCCGCTCCCGCAGCCACTTGGCGATGGCAAGGCCCGAGGCGTGGTGCTGCTTCATGCGCAGCGGCAGCGTTCGCAGGCCGCGCATGGCCAGGTAGATGTCATCCGGACCGCCGCAATAGCCGGATGCCGACGCTGTCTTCTTGACCGGGATGAAGGCGTCCTCGCTCGTCACCGCGATCCCGAGCATAAGGTCGGAATGGCCGGAGATGTACTTGGTCGCGGCGTTGATCGAGACGTCCACCCCGTGTTCCAGCGGGCGGAAGTTGATCGGCGAACCCCAGGTATTGTCGAAGATCGTGGCTATCCCGCGCGCGCGGCATTCCTTCGTGATGGCGGGCACGTCGGTCATCTCGAAGGTCAGCGAGCCGGGGCTCTCCATGTAGACGACCCGGGTGTTCTCCCGGAACAGCCCGGCGATGCCGGCGCCGATGTTCGGGCGATAGTACGTCACCTCGACACCGAACTTTCGCAGGAAGCTCTCGCAGAAATCGCGTGCCGGGCCATAGAGGCTGTCCACGATCAGGAGATGGTCTCCGGCCGAGAGAAAGGCGGTGAGCGAAGCGCAGATCGCGCCCAGGCCGCAGCTCGTCGTCACCGCGCGGTAGCCGCCTTCCAGCAGCGTCACCGCATCCTCGAAGGCGCGCGTCGTCGCGGTGCCCTCGCGTCCGTAGGTGAAGCCCTCGAAGGCGCCGGAGGCACGGTCGCGGCGCGTCTCCAGAAGCGCCGCGACCGAATCGAACAGCACGGTCGAGCAGTGATAGACGGGCGGATTGACGACGCCGAAATTGGCTTCCGGATTGCGCCCGGCATGAAGCGCCTGCGTATCGCGCCGGAAGCCCCTGATATCGGTCATGCTGCTGCTTTCTCCCTAGACGACGGTGCCGGCATCAACGAGAATGTCCTGCCCGGTAATCATGCGCCCGGCGGGGCCCGCCAGGTGAAACAGCGCCGCCGCGATGTCGTCCTCCGTCACCAGTCGACCCAGCGCGGCGGTGGCCAGGAAGCGTCTGAGCGGCGCGTCCTCCGGCTCGCCGTTGCGCGACGCGGTTTCGCGGAACATGCGATGGATGCGCTCTCCCTCCACACCGCCCGGCGAGATCATGTTAACGCAGATACCGTGCGGCGCCGCATCGAGCGCGGCCGACTTGACGAGACCGCGCAGCGCCCATTTCGAGGCGGCGTAGAGCGAGAAGCCCGCGACGCCCTTGTGCCCATAGGTCCCGCCGATGGCGACGACCCGGCCCTGGCCGCGCTCGATCATGCCGGGCATCACCGCCGCCATGGCATTGACCACCCCGAGCACGTTGACGTCGAAGCAGCCGCGATAATCATCCGGCGTCGCTTCCCAGACGGGTCGGCGCGGCGCCCCCACCCCGGCCGCACATACCAGCAGGTCTATCGCCGCCACCCCTGCCAGGGCCGTGCGCAAGCCGCCGGCATCGGCGACGTCGGCGGCGATGGCGCTCGCGGCGATACCTTGCGCCGACAGTCCGTCGGCCGCCTGCCGTCCGGAGGCGGCGTCACGCCCGACCAGCACCACGCGCGCACCCCGGCGTCCCAGCGCGCGTGCGAGACCGAGGCCCAGCCCGCGCGTTCCCCCCGTGACAAGCGCGACCTTGTCCGAGAGGTCGATGGCAGGAGCAGGTACATTCATCGGTTCGCGTCGTCCGGGAGAATTTCGGTCGGGAGAATTTCGGTCTCGATATGCAGTGGTAGCGCAAAGCCTCGCCAGGGGAAGGTGACCATTAGGCCACGGACCCGCGCCGAAAAAGCACCGCAAGGGCCGCCTGCGTTGTCCTAAACGAGTCACGCGCATAGCATCGCGCCGCGCTGTTCCGGACAGGAGCCCCGCCGAGCGAGGCGCCTCCAGGGAGTTTCGAAAATGAGCCGTAGCGAAAGAAGCGAGGACGACATCGCCGCAGCAGCGGCCGTGTCGCTGGAAGAAATTCCAATCATCGACTTCGCGCCGTTCCTGGCCGGGGACAAGATGGCCCGCAAGGCGGTGGCCGACGAAATCGCGTTCGCCTGCGAGAACATCGGATTCTTCTACCTGACCGGCCACGGCGTGCCGGAGCAGGTGGTGGACGCCATCTTCGCCGCGGCCGCGGACTTCTTCGCACGCCCCATGCACGAGCGGGCGGAGGCCTTTGCCACCCCCGAGTGGTATCGCGGCTACATTCCGATGCCCGATCACCAGCCGCTTTCGCGCAATACCCGCATGTTCGAGCAATACCGCCTGCAGCACGAATGGCCGGCCGATCCGGAAGACATGGAGCACGCCCGGATCTTCGACCAGGTGAACCGCTGGCCGGCCGGCATGGACCATTTCCACCTGGCGGGCGAAGCCTATCTCGAAGCCATGCTGGGGCTCGGACGGGAACTGCTGCGCGCTTTCGCGCTCGGGCTCGGGCTCGAGGACACGCGCTTCGATGGCTGGTTCAGGCACCCTCCCTCGCAACTGAGCGTCAACTACTACCCGGTTCTGCCCGACACCGCCGATACCGAGGTATCGAACATGATCTCCCACACCGATGAAGGGCCGTTCACGATCCTGGCGCAGCGCGAGATCGGCGGCCTGGAAGTCAAGCGCCGCGACGGCGCGTGGATCCAGGCTCCTCCCCTGCGCGGCGCCTTCACCATCAACGTCGGCGACATGATGATGTGGTGGTCCAACGGGCGCTATCTTTCGAACTATCACCGCGTGCGCAACCGCACCGACGTGGAGCGCTTCTCGGTGCCCTACTTCGCCAATCCCGACCGCAACGTGACGGTGGCGCCCCTGCCCGAGTTGTCCGGCGACACCCCCCGCTATGCGCCGGTCCGCGTCGCCGACCACCTCGCCCGCTTTTACAGTCAGCTCTCCAAGAACCCCCATGAAGTGTACACCTGAACGTTCCCCTTCCAGCGCCGCAAAGATCGGAGCCGACATCGGCGGCACTTTCACGGACGTCGTCCTCGAAGCCGAAGGCCGGCGTCATTCCACCAAGCTGCTGACCACTTACGAGGCGCCGGAGCGCGCGCTTCTGGACGGCGTTCGCCTGCTGCTCGGCGAGACCGGGATCGCGCCCGCGCAAGTCTCGCTGGTCGTCCACGGGACCACGCTTGCCACCAACGCGCTGATCGAGCGACGCGGCGTCAAGCTGGCGATGCTCACCACCGAGGGCTTCCGCGACGCCCTCGCGCTGGGGACCGAGAGCCGGTTCGACCAGTACGACATCGGCATGGAAAAGCCCGAGCCGCTGGTGCCCCGCCGCCTGCGGCTCGGCATACCCGAGCGCATGGACGCCCTCGGCAACGTGCTGCTGGACCTGGACGAGCAGCACGTGCGCGAGGCCGCGGCACGGTTACGCGAGGAAGGCGTGGAAAGCGTCGCGGTCGCCTTCCTGCATAGCTACGTCAATCCCGCGCACGAGATGCGCGTCGCCGAGATCCTGCGCGAGGAGATACCGGGCGTTTCGATATCGCTCTCCTGCGAGGTCTCGCCGGAAATGCGCGAGTACGAGCGTTTCTCCACCACAACCGCGAATGCTTACGTGCAGCCGCTGGTCGATGCCTACCTGCGCCGCCTGGAGATACGGCTGAAGGAGATGGGCTTTGCCTGCCCGCTCTACCTCATGCTTTCCTCCGGCGGGCTGACCACGGTGGAAACCGCCGCGCGCTTCCCGGTCAGGCTGGTCGAGAGCGGCCCCGCCGGCGGCGCCATCTTCGCCGCTTCGGTGGCCTCCGAATGCGGCGAAGACCGTGTCCTCGCCCTTGACGTAGGCGGCACGACGGCCAAGATCTGCCTCATCAACGACGGCGTCCCGCAGACCTCGCAGGTGTTCGAGGTCGGCCGCGTGCATCGCTTCCGCAAGGGCAGCGGCCTGCCCTTGCGCATCCCCGTCGTCGAGATGGTGGAAATCGGTGCCGGCGGCGGCTCGATCGCGGCGGTGGACAGCGCCGGGCGCCTGGCCGTGGGCCCGCACAGCGCCGGTTCGGAACCGGGGCCCGCCGCCTACGGACGCGGCGGCGAGCGCCCGACCGTGACCGACGCCGACATCGCGCTCGGCCGGATCGACCCCTCGCGCTTCGCCGGCGGCAAGGTCGCGCTGAAGCCGGACAACTCCCGGGCCGCGCTTGCCGGGCTCGGCCTGTGGGGCGGCGACGCGGAAACCCTCGCGGTGGGCGTCAGCGAGATCGTGGACGAAACCATGGCGAGCGCCGCGCGCGTCCACGCCGTCGAACAGGGCATGACGCTGGACGAGCGCACGCTGATCGCCTTCGGCGGCGCCGCGCCGCTCCATGCCGTCAGTTTCGCGGAAAAGCTGGGGATCGGCCGGGTAATCGTGCCTTCGGGCGCCGGCGTCGGGTCGGCCGTCGGCTTCCTGCGCGCGCCGGTGTCCTACGAAGTCGCGCGCAGCATGGCGATGCGCCTGGACCAGGCCGATTTCGTCCGCCTCAACGCCCTGCTCGACGAGATGGCCCGGGAGGCCCGCGAGCTGGTCAAGGCGGGCGCACCCGATGCGCCGCGGATCGAACGGCGCGTCTGCCTCGCCCGCTACCAGGGCCAGGGATACGAGATCCCTTTCGAGATCCCGGCCGGCACTTTGAACGGGGACGATGCCGCCGCGCTGCGGGCCGGCTTCGAGCAGGCGTACCGCGGCCAGTACGGCGGCATGGTGCTCGACCTGCCGATCGAGATGCTGACCTGGCGCGTCACCGTCAGCGCCGCCGGTTTTCACGCGGATGCCGCGCGGTCGGCTCCGCCGGCGCGTGAGGCGGTGCCCGTCGGCAGCCGCCGGGTGATCGATCCGGCCAGTGGCGAGGCGTGCGATTTCGCCCTCTACGCCCGCGAGGAAATGCAGCCGGGCGCGCGCTTCAGCGGCCCGGCCCTCGTCGCCGAGCGCGAAACGACCACGGTGGTTTCGCCCCGTTTCGACGGGTACATGGATCAACGCGGCTACCTGGTGCTGACCCGCCGCGAACAGGGAGATCGCCGATGAGCACGGCGCTTGGCGAACTGCGCATGCAGGTGATCTGGACGCGCATGATCTCGATCGTCGAGGAGCAGGCGCAGACGCTGATGCGCACGGCCTTCTCCACCACCGTGCGCGATGCGGGAGACCTTTCCGCGGCGCTCTTCGACCTGCAAGGGCGGCTCGTCGCCGAGGCCGTCACCGGCACGCCCGGCCACGTGAATTCGATGGCCGAGGGCGTTCGCCACTTTCTCGCCAGGTTTCCGGTCGAGACCATGAAGCCGGGCGACCACTTCATCACCAACGATCCCTGGCTCACGGCGGGCCATCTGCATGACGTCACCGTGGTCTCGCCCGCCTTCCACCAGGGGCGCGTGGTCGGCCTGTTCGGCGTGTGCTGCCATCAGGTCGATATCGGCGGGCTCGGCCAGGGGCCGGACGGGCGCTCGATCTACGAGGAAGGCCTGCAGATCCCGCTGATGAAGCTCGCCGATGCCGGGCGCGTCAATCAGGATCTCCTCGACATCCTGTGCCAGAACGTGCGCACGCCCGTGCAGGTGAAAGGGGACGTGCTCTCCTACATCACCAGCAACGAGGCCGCCGCCCGCCGCCTGAGTTCGATGCTCGCCGAATTCGTCATGGCGGACCTGACCGAAGTCGCGGACTACATCATCGCGCGCTCGCTCAGCGCAACCAGGGCGGAGATCGCCAAGCTGCCCGACGGCAAGTGGACCAGCACGCTGGTCATCGACGGCTACGACAAGCCGGTGACGCTCGTGGGAACGCTCACCATCGATGGCGACAGCCTGACCATGGACTACGAAGGGACCGACCCCTGCCTGCCACGCGGGATCAACGTCGTGCTCAATTATTGCCGCGCCTATACCGTGTTCGGCCTGCGCTGCGTGATCTCGCCCGACGTGCCGAACAACTTCGGCGCGCTGGAACCGTTCCGGGTTACCGCGCCCGAAGGTTCGATCCTCAACGTCCAGCGCCCCTGGCCGGTCGCCGCGCGTCACGTGATCGGGCAGATGCTGCCCGACGTGGTGTTCGGCTGCCTTTCCCAGGCGATCCCGGACCGGGTGCCCGCCGAGGGATCGTCCTGCCTCTGGTCGGTCCAGCTGCGCGGCCGGCTGCCGGCCCAGGGCAACGGCCGCGAGGGCGATCCGTTCGACGCGATCTTTTTCAATTCGGGCGGATCGGGCGCCAGGCCGGGACAGGACGGCTTGTCCGGCACGGCCTTTCCCAGCGGCGTGCGCGCGATGCCGGTGGAAGTGACGGAAAGCGCTGCGCCGATCGTGATCTGGCGCAAGCAGCTGCGCACCGACAGCGGCGGCCCCGGCGAACGGCGCGGCGGCCTTGGCCAGACCGTGGAGGTCGCCATGCGCGACGGCAGCAGTTTCGAGGTCCTTGCCATGTTCGAGCGCGTCGAGCGCCCGGCGAAGGGCCGCGACGGCGGCCGGGACGGTGCGGCAGGCTTGGTGCGCACCTCGGGCGGCAAGCCGATGCGCGCCAAGGGCCTCCAGACGATCCCCGCCGGGGAACGCCTCGTCCTGGAAATTCCCGGCGGCGCCGGCCTCGGCGATCCGGCCGCCCGCGATCCGGCGAAAATTCGCCAGGACATCGACGAAGGAATGATCTCGCCCGAGGCGGCGCGGCGGGACTATCGCCTGGATGTCGGCCACCTGGATATCGATGGTGAGGAGCCGGAAATCCGGATCGAGGCCCGCTCGTCCTGAGCCGATCGAAGGGCGCTGGCCCCGGCGTCCTTCAGGATGATCGGGTATCCAGCCCCGTTTCGTCCTCCATCTCCTCGTCGTCCGACCACTCGACACCGTCGGGCAGCGTCGGCAGCGAGCGGCAATCGTTCAGATCGCGCGCCATCTGCTCGGCGAACTTGGCGGCGACCAGCGGCAGAGGACGCCCCTTGAGCTGACCCAGGACCAGCGGGCCGTAAGTCCGATCGATGTCGCTGATCCGCCGCACGGCGAAGCGCGGATCCTGCCGCCAGGTGTCCGCGCCGATATCGATCTGAAAGGTAATGAGCTCTCCCCCGGCCACCAGTTCGGCCAGGAAATCGAAGCTGTTCGCCTCGACCGCGACGTTGAGCTTGGCCGAACTCGACAGCAGCCGGCTTTCCACGATCTCGCGGCCGCCGAACGCCATGTCGGGCATGGCGACGTCGTACTGCGCGCATTGCCGCAGCCGCAGCACGTCGTGCTTCGCCAGCGGGTGATCCGCCGCCATCACCGCCACCAGCCCCTGCCCGATCGACATGATCGAGTGGAGTTCGGACGATCGCAGGGGACGGAAGATCAGGACGAGGTCCATCTCGTAGTCGATCAGCGCCCGCACGGCGGTGCTGTGATCGGTGACCGTCACCTTGAACTTGACGTTGGGATGCTTCTCGCGAAAGCTGGAGACGTGCCGCAGCACGAAGCTGCGCGCCACCGCCTGGCTGCAGGCGATCCGCACTTCGCCGCGCTGGAGCCCTTCGAGCTCCTCGATCTGCGAATAGACGCGCCGCAGCTCGGAACTCTGCATGCGGATCCATCCGATCAGCACTTCGCCGGCGGCCGTCAACCGCACGCCCGACGTGTGCCGCTCAAAAATCAGGGCGTTGAGATCGTGCTCGACGTCCTGAATCCGCCGCAGCAGGGCGGACGGCGTAACGTTCAGGCGTTCGGCCGCCTGGCGGACCGAGCCCATCCGCGCAACCTCGTCTATGTACTGCCAGATTCTCTGGTTGCGTAGCGCCATCCGCGACTCCGTTCGATTTTCGGCTACACCCTGCCCGTGGTTTAGCACCACTTGGACAACGGCACATCCCTTATGCAACGAACAGTACGGGGGATCGCGGCTTGGCTAGAATCGCTTTCCCTAAAGGGCACGTAATTCGCCGATCGTCAACAAAATTAATGAATATTTTTCCAAATTTTTCGAATTTAAATAATCCGGTGACATGAATGGATCTGAATTTTACTGATAAAGTCGTCGTCGTTACAGGTGCCGGCAAAGGGATGGGTCCGGAAATATCGATATCCTTCGCCCGGGAAGGCGCAAAACTCGTCCTTCTAGGCCGGGATTTGGATGCGTTGAGCACCCTCAAGTCGGATATAGACAAGATCACGTCCGCACTGGTGCTGCACTGCGATGTGACCGTCCCGCAGGACTGCGAAGATGCCGTCGCCGTGGCCGAGGCGGAGCTGGGGCGCGTGGACGTGCTTGTGAACGTTGCCGGCGGCACCGGCCCGGTGGGCGACACCGCGTGGGAAACGACGCCCGAAGGCTTCAACGAGATCGTGAAGCTCAACATGGGCGGCTGCTTCCTGATGATGAAGGCCGTCCTCCCCGGCATGATCGCACGCCGCTATGGCAAGATCGTCAATGTCGGCGGCACTTTCGGCATGCGCGGACGCGCCGGCCGCATGGCCTACTCCGCTTCCAAGTGGGGCCTGCGCGGCATCACCAAGTCGGCCGCGATCGAAGCCGGGCCGCATAACGTCAACGTCAACATCGTTGCCCCCGGCATGGTGGACGGGCCCCGCTTCCGCACCAAAGTGATGCCCGGCATGGCGGAAGCCCGCGGGCTGACCGAAGAACAGGTGATCGCCGAGCACGCCGCCGAATACGCGCTGCGCCGCATCAGCACCGCCGCGGACGTGGCCAACGCCTGCCTGTTCCTGGCTTCCGACGTTTCGCGCCAGATAACCGGGATCGACCTGCCGGTCGACGGTGGCTGGGCCGCGCTCTGACAACCGCATCTCCACGGGACCGACCATGAAAGCCGACATCGTCATCAACGGCGCCACCCTCGTCACCGACAGCACCATGTTCCAGGCGTCGATCGCCATCAAGGACGGGGTCATTCTCGCGATCGGCGCGGCGGAGGCCATGCCGGAGGGCGCGGAAGTGCTCGACGCCGCCGGCAAGTACATCCTGCCCGGCGCCATCGACGCCCACGTCCACTTCCGCGATCCGGGCTATACCCACAAGGAAACCTGGGAAACCGGCACCGCCAGCGCGGCGATGGGCGGCGTCACCACCGTGTTCGAGATGCCCAACACCAACCCGCCCACCGGCACGGTCGAAGCGCTCGGCATCAAGCTGGAATCGGCCCGCAGCGCCTATGTCGATTTCGGCATCTACGGCCTGCTGGGGGAGGACAACCTCGACCAGCTCGAAGCCCTGATCGAAGGCGGCGTCGCCGGATTTAAGTGCTTCATGGGCAATACCTTCGGCAACCTGCCCTCGCCTCCGAGCGGCGCGATCCTGGAAGGGTTCGAGATCGTCGCCAGGCACGGCTACCGCATCGCCCTCCATGCCGAGAACGCCTCGATCATGGCCCGCCGGTCGAAGAAGCTGCGCGAGAACGACTGCTGCGATCCCCTCGCCCACCTGGACGCCCGGCCGCCGGTCGTCGCGGTGGAAGCGGTGGCGCGCGCCGCGATCCTGGCCGAATGGACCGGTGCGCGCATCCACGTCCTGCACGTCTCCTCGGGCGACGAACTGCGCCCCCTGCGCGAGGCGAAGGCGCGCGGCGTAGACATCACCGCTGAGACCTGCCCGCACTACCTGCTGCTGGACGAGCACGCCTATACCGAAAAGAAATCGCTCATCCGCGTCAATCCACCGGTGCGCGAGAAGGTCCACCAGGACCAGCTCTGGCAGGGCGTCGCCGACGGCACGATCGACATGATCGCCACCGACCATGCGCCCCACAGCCATGCGGAAAAGCACACCGACGACATCTGGAAGGCCGATTGCGGCTTCACCGGGGTGCAAACGCAGATGCCGCTGATGCTGACGCAAGTCGCCAACGGGCGCATGTCGCTGACGCAATACGTGCGGATGACCTCGCTGGCGCCGGCCAAGGCCTTTGGCCTCTATCCGCGCAAAGGGGCCCTGCTGCCCGGTTCGGACGCCGACATCGTGGTGGTGGACATGGACAAGGCGGTCACCGTCGATTCCGCCTTGCTCAAGTCCAAAGGCTCCTCGACCCCGTTCCAGGGCTACGAAACCACGGGCGCGCCGATCCACACGCTGGTGCGCGGCCGGTTCGTGATGCGCGACGGCGAACTGGTGAAGGACGCGAAGGGCCACGGCCGCAACGTTCGGCGCATCCAGCGGATGCCCGACCCCGCGCCGAGGAACACCCATACCACGACGCGGGCGATTCTGGAGCGGCGCGGCAAAGCCTACTGATACCAGGCTTCCCAGGGCGATCATCTATTCCCGTCGTCGCCGCGAGCCGGCCAGGCCGACGACGACGGAAAAGGAACAGGCGTTGCGTTCAATGAGCCCCGGCATCAATCGCCGAAGCGATACCTGATCCGGACGCCGTACATGCGCGGCTCGCCGAAGTACTTCGATACGAAGCCGCCGCTGCCCAGCAGGTCGTTCACCGCGGTATAGTACTTCTCTCCCGTCAGGTTCGTGCCGAACACGCTGAGGTCGATCGGCGTGCCGCCCACTTCGTTCCAGTTGAGGTTCGCGCTCAGCAGCCCGATTCCCTCGACCACGCCGAACGGCCCGGTCGAGTAAATGAAGCTCGACGCCTTCGAATAAGTCGCCGACACCGAAACCCGGCCGGCGTCGTCGGGCACGGGCAGCTGGTAAGTGCCGGTGAGGTTCCATTTCCACTTGGGCACCAGCGGCAGCCGGCTGCCGACTGTCGCGGTGGGCACGAACACGTCGTAGATGCCGCCCGGGACGTTCTCGACATCCAGCGATTTCACGACGGTGTGCAGGTATTCGAGATTGCCGTCGATGGTGAAGCCCTTGAACGGACGCAGCGAGCCGTCGATCTCGATGCCGGAAATCTCCGACTTGCCGGCGTTCAGAATCGCGCTGGTCGCCGTCGTCGCGTTGGTCGAGCTGGAAAGGCTGACGTTGATCTGCTGATCGCTGAGACTGTTGTAGAAACCAGCGATGTTGAACGTGCCCGAGACCACCCCCGAGAAGCTGGTCTTCGCGCCGATCTCGAACGTGTCGACCTTCTCGGGGCCGACGGTCTGGTATGGCGGCGGCACGTTGTAGCTGACGATGCCCTGACGATAGCCGCGCGAATATTTGCCGTAGAGCAGGACCTTGTCCACGGGATTGAAGTCGATCCCCAGCAGCCAGGTCGGCGCCTTCGATCGCTGCGTCGCGTCGGTGCGGCAATTGGCGTCGGCGAATGCCCCCAGGGTGCAGCTCACCACCGGCACCGTCAGGGGGACGCCGGTGGGCGAGATGAAGCGATAGGCGCGCAGTTCGCCTTTGCCGCGGGTCTTGTCCCAGGTGTAGCGCAAGCCGCCGGTCAGCTTCAGGTTGTCGAGCACGGCATAAGTCGCCTGCCCGTAGACCGCCCGGTTGAGGAACGAGACTTCGCCCTTCTGGTTGCCGAGGAAGCCGATCGAACGCGGGCGAAACGCCGGCGGTATGTTGCCGAATAGCAGCCCGATCGTGTCGCTGCACACGAAGTGGTCCGAATCGCTGCAATCGATCAGGTTCGGGGCCTGCGTGCCCGTCGGCCGTCGCGGCGTGCTGTGTTCGAAATAGACGCCGCCCTGCCAGTTGAGCCGCCCGTCGCCGGACTTGCCCTGCAGCCGGAATTCCTCGACGAAGTTCTGCTGATCGGCGCTGTTGAAACCCGGCGCGCGGGTCGCCTCCGCGAAGCCGAGCGCCCGCCCGGCCAGCGCCCCGGTGTTGATGGTCAGCGTGGGGCTGACCGTCATCGTGGCGGGGATGACGTAGTTGGCGCCAAGCACGTCGGTGACGTTGTTCAGCCGGATTTGCGAGTAGCTGACGATGTTCTTGAGCGTCAGGTTATCGTTCACCGTCCATGTGGTGTGGTTGATCACCTGCCACTGGGTAAGCCGGCTGTGCGGATCGGGGAGCGAACCTTCGACGGTGTAGAAGCCCGCGCCCGCCCCGCGTTCGATCTGCTGGCAGGCGAGTTGCCCGAACGGAAAGGTTCCGTTCGGGAGAGTCGCGCTGGTGGCGCAGTTGGTCACTTTCGACACGGTCCCGTTGTCGTGGGTATGGGCATAGCTCGCGACGGTGTAGTTCTCCACGTCCGGCGTCAGGTCGATAAGCAGGCTCGCCCGGGCGGCGACATAGGCCTGCTGGCCGTATTTGTCGGGCCCGATGCCGGAGATGTTGGTGATGAAACCGTCGCGGTCCTGATAATCGACGCCGGCGCGAAACCGGATGGTCCCGCTGATCGGGATGTTGACCACGCCTTGCAGGCGCTTGTTGTCGTAATTGCCGTAAGTGCCTTCGACATAGCCCTCGAACCGGTCGGTCGGGCGCTTGGGCACGAGGATGACGGCGCCGCCGGTGGTGTTGCGGCCGAACAGCGTGCCTTGCGGGCCGTTGAGCACCTGCACGTTCTCCAGGTCGAAGAAGGAGCCGGGCCCGGCGCCGTCGCCCGCCGGGTTGGTGCCGTTGCCGCCGCGCGGCGCGACCACGTCCGCGAAGTAGACGCCGACCGAGGAAGCGGTGCGCGACGCCTGCGAGAAGCCGCGCATCGAGAAGGTCGCGGCCTTCGCGCCGAAGCGGGCATTCACCGTGAGCGACGGCGCGAAAGTCGAAAGGTCGGAAATCGACTGGATGTTCTTGTCGTTGAGCCGCTGCTGGTTGAACACGACGATCGATGCCGGCACGTCCTGCAGCCGTTCCTCGACACGGCGCACGGTGACGATGATTTCGGTCGGATCGGCTTCCTTGTCCTGCGCCAGCGCCGGCGTGGACGCGATACCCGCAAGGGCCGACGTGAAGCACAATGCCATCTTGAGCGTGGTCATGGTCATTCCCCCTCCCATTTTTCTTCGTATTGCTTTTGACGCCGCGACTTCCAGAGCGGGGGGATACTCATCCCCGCGAAACACCGGAATCCTGCCAAGACGGTCCGAGCGCAGGATACCCTAGCCCGGGTTCCACGCCATGCCCCATGGTCATATTATATGGCTGGCTGCGAAGAACACCTTTCATTCGCCGGCCAGGTGACTTCAAGCTGTTCAGCTGGCCCTGGCCGGGCCAGCATCCCCCGCCCAGGGGAGCGCTATTTTCGCCACCGCGCCACGAAGAACCCGTCGAGCCCGCCGGCGTCGGCCAGCTGGCCCGGATCGGTGCGCAGGTGGCCCGCCGGCGTGGGAGCGATCCCTTGCGGCAACTCCCCCGCCGCGATCGGATCGGGCGTGAGCGTCAGCTTCTCCGCCTGCGCCTCGCCTTCCTCCGGTTCGAGCGAGCAGACGGCGTAGACCTGCCGTCCGCCGGGGGCCAGCCATCCGGCCGCGCGTTCCAGCAGCCGCGCCTGCAAGGTGGCCATTTCCGCGATCTGGCGCGCGCCGACGCGATGGAGCACGTCCGGGTTGCGTCGGCAGGTGCCGGTCGCGGTGCACGGCGCGTCGATCAGGATCGCATCGAACGGCGCCTCCGGCTCCCACGCGAGCGCGTCGGCCTGCACCGCCTGCGCTTCCAGCCCGGTGCGATCGAGGTTCGCGCGCAGGCGCTCCAGCCGGCGCTTCGAAAGGTCGAGCGCGGTCACCCGCCAGCCGGCCGCCGCGAGTTGCAGCGTCTTGCCGCCCGGGGCGGCGCACAAGTCCAGCACGCGGCGCCCCTCGCCGGCGCCGAGCAGGCGCGCGGGCAGGCTCGCGGCCAGGTCCTGCACCCACCAGGCGCCCTCGCGAAAACCCTCCAGGGTTTCCACCGCCGCGCCGCGCGGCAGGCGGAGGTGGCCGGGCATCAGCGAAACGCCGCCCAGCCGCTCGGCCCAGGCCCCGGTCGCCGCCGGATCGCGCAGCACCAGGTCCAGCGGCGGCGGCACGGCCAGGCCCGCCGCGATCGCTTCCGCCCGGGCGCCCCAGCGCAAGGCGGAGGCATCCGGCAATGTCGGCGCCTTTGGCAGCGCCGCGCCGCGCTTCAGGAGCGCCGAGAACACGCCGTGCGCCAGCCGCCGGGGACCACCCGTCAGCAGCGGCAGCCCGGTCGCGATCACCGCGTGCGCCGGGGTTTCCAGCCGGAGCACTTGCGCCAGCATCAGTTCCAGCACCGCGCGCGGCTTGGCATCGCCGGGCAGGACATCGCGCGTGGCGCTGTCGATCAATACGTCGAGGTCCTGCTTCCAGCGCAGCACCTCGCCGGCGATGGCCCGGGCGAGCGCCCGGTCGGCATCGCCATGCACGCGGGCCAGCGCGCCGCCGCCCGCCTGCTCCAGCGTTTCGCCCCGCCGCAGGACGGCATCGATAAGGTTGAGCGCGGCACGGCGCGCCGGAAGGCCGGGAATATCCATCGCCGCGCCCTATACCCGATTGCCTTTTCCCGCCACCCGCACCAAATGCAGTGCATGATCGAGCGCGCCACCACACGTCCGCAGGACTTCACCAAGCCCGCGCACTGGACCAATGACCCCGCGCCCCAGCCGCAACCGGCGAAGAACGGGCAGGCCGCTTCCGATCCGGACGGCGAGCTTTCGCCCACCCGCTACGGCGACTGGGTACGCAAGGGAATCGCCGTCGATTTCTGAGGCCCATCCTCCCCGGCACGGGGAGGGGGACCGCGACGCGCAGCGGCGTGGTGGAGGGGGTTTGCCTTCAAGCGCCGCGTTTGCCGAGAGTCCCCTCCACCATGCTTCGCATGGTCCCCCTCCCCGTGCCGGGGAGGAGCTGGAAAACCATTTTCCTACATCGGCGACTCGCGTCATAATCGCGGCCGGCCTCACCCGCCCGCTCTTTCGCATCGTTAAATTTCACGTGCGCCGAAGCGATGCGCCCTATGCGACGATCTCGATCGGCGTCCCGTCGGGCACGGCTTCCCACAGCATCTCGATCTCGGCATTGGAAACGGCGATGCAGCCGTCGGTCCAGTCGCCGGGGATGCGGCCGGCGGGCAGCCAGCCGGGCTGGCCGTGGATCATTATCATCCCGCCCGGCGAGCGCCCCGCCCCGGCCGCGTAGGCGCGGTCCCGGCCGTTGGGGTAGGAGATGTGGAGCGAGAGGTGATAGGCGCTGTCGGGATTGCTCCAGTCGATCGCGTAGAGCCCCTCGGGCGTGCGCTGGTCCCCCTCGAAGCGCTTGGGCCCCACCGGCGCGCCGCCGAGCTGGATGTGGTCTATCCGGCGGACCAGCCGCCCGCCGGCATAGAGGTCCATCCGGCGCTCGGACTTGTCGACGCGGATCAGGTCGATGTCGGACTCGATTTCGGACGGAGGCTCGGACGAGGGCTCGGACGAGGGCTCGGACGAGGGCTCGGACGAGGGCTCGGACGAGGGCTCGGACAGGGGCTCGCCCGCCGCCGCGCGGCCGGTCGCCAGCAGGAGCAGCAGCGGGGCGAACTGGCGCCGGCCCCGCATGGCTTCAATCGGCGAAGGGATCGCGCACGAGGATGGTATCCTCGCGCTCGGGGCTGGTGGAGACCAGCGCGACCGGGGTTTCGATCAGTTCCTGGACCCGCTGGATGTACTTGATCGCCTGCGCCGGCAGGTCGGCCCAGGACCGGGCGCCGGCGGTGGTGCCCTGCCAGCCGTCCATTTCCTCGTAGATCGGCTCGACGCCCGCCTGGTCGGCGGCGTGGCTGGGGAAATAGTCCAGCACTTTGCCCCCCAGCCGATAACCGGTGCAGATCCGCACCTTCTCGAAGCCGTCGAGCACGTCGAGCTTGGTGAGCGCGATGCCGGTCACGCCCGAGATCGCGCAGGATTGGCGCACCAGCACCGCGTCGAACCAGCCGCAGCGGCGCTTGCGGCCGGTGACGGTGCCGAATTCGTAGCCGCGCTCGCCCAGGCGCTGGCCGGTCTCGTCCTCCAGCTCGGTCGGGAACGGGCCCGAACCGACGCGGGTGGTATAGGCCTTGACGATGCCGAGCACGAAGCCGGTGGCCGAAGGACCCAGGCCCGAGCCGCTGGCGGCGGTGCCGGAGACGGTGTTGGAACTGGTGACGAACGGATAAGTGCCGTGATCGACGTCTAGCAGCACGCCCTGCGCGCCTTCGAACAGGATGCGCGCGCCGGCCTTCTTGACCTTGCCCAGCCGCTTCCACACCGGCTGCGCGAACTGCAGCACGAAAGGAGCGATCTCGGCCAGCTCCGCCAGCAGCGCCGCGCGGTCGACCGGCGGCCGGCCGAAGCCGGCGCGCAGCGCGTCGTGGTGGGCGCAAAGCCGGTCGAGCTGCGGGTCCAGCGAATCGAGATGCGCCAGGTCGCACACGCGGATCGCGCGGCGGCCGACCTTGTCCTCGTAGGCCGGGCCGATGCCGCGCCCGGTGGTGCCGATCTTGCCCGCGCCCGCCGCCGCCTCGCGCAGGCCGTCAAGCTCGCGGTGGACCGGCAGGATCAGCGGGCAGTTGTCGGCGATCGCGAAGTTCTCGTCGTTGATTTCGACGCCCTGCCCGGTCAGCTTCTCCACTTCGGCCTTGAGCGCCCAGGGATCGAGCACCACGCCGTTGCCGATGATCGAAAGCGTGCCGGTGACGATGCCGGAGGGCAGCAGCGAGAGCTTGTAGACCTGCTCGCCGACCACGAGCGTATGGCCCGCGTTGTGGCCGCCCTGGAAACGCACGACGGCGTCGGCCCGGCTTGCCAGCCAGTCCACGATCTTGCCCTTGCCCTCATCGCCCCACTGGGCGCCGATCACGGTTACGTTGGCCAACGTTGCGCTTTCACTGCTGTATTGAAGTCCGCCGCGCGCCCTAGGGGAGTCGCGCCGCAAGGGCAAGGCGCGCATGACGATATGTGGCAGGGGAATTGCACTGAAACGGTTTGTCACAGCTTCCGCATTGCCCGCGGCGCGCGCCGGGCCGATCCTGTGGCAGCCCCGGCCGAAGCAGCCGCCCGAAACTCCTGCGACATGGATCGAGGACAACCGACGTGAAGAGATTGCCGACGTGAAGAGATTGCCGACATGAAGAGATTGCTCGCGGCCGCCCTGGCGACCTCGCTGACGATGATCGGCGCCACGCTGTCTCCCCTGGCCGCCGCGCCGGGGGCGGAGACCCTGGCCTATGGCACCGATCGCCTCCAGAACCTGGACTTCACCCCCGCGAGCAGGGTCGCCGGGCCGGCGCCGCTGATCCTCTTCGTCCACGGCGGCGGCTGGAAGCGCGGCGACAAGGACAATGCGACGGGGCGCTGGAAAGCGCCGCACTTCGTGGGCGAGGGGTACGCCTTCGCCTCGATCAACTACCGCCTGGTGCCCCAGGCGACGGTCGAGCAGCAGGCGCAGGACGTCGCCGACGCGCTGGCGGCGCTGCTGGCCCGCTCCCGGCAGCTCGGCATCGCGCGCGGCAAGGTGGTGCTGATGGGTCATAGCGCCGGCGCCCAGCTGGTCGCCCTGGTCGGCACCGATCCGCGATACTTGCGCAAGGCCGGCCTCTCGTTCGCGGACATCGCCGGCGTGGTCCCGATCGACGGCGCCGCCTACGACGTGCCGGCGCAGATGGCCGACGGCCCGCGCATCATGCAGGCCACCTACCGCGAAGCCTTCGGCGACGATCCCGCCCGGCAGCACGCGCTCTCGCCCACGGCGCAGGCGCAGGCGCCCAACGCGCCCGCGTTCCTGCTGCTCCACGTGCAGCGTCCGGACGGCGTGCGCCAGGCGCAGGCGCTGGAGGCGGCCCTGCACAAGGCCGGCACGCCCGTCGAGCGCGGCGCCTTCGAAGGCCAGGGCCTGCGCGGCCACATGGAGATCAACCGCGACCTCGGCGATCCGGACTATCCGGCGACGGCGGTGGTGGATCGATGGCTGAAGCAGGTGCTCGGGTAGCGGGCCGATCGCTCTTATGGCGAATCTCATCGATCGGAACTCTTGCTCCGCTTTGCTTGCGAAGCGCCGCAAGGGAGAAGATGAAGTCTCGCTTCGAGAGACTTGATATTACAGCGAAATGGCCTCGCCGTTCTCCAGCCGGTGCGAGCAGCCGAGCGCGATCGGATCATCCGCCTCCGACAGTGCCGCCACCGTGGTCCAGCCGATCGCGCGCAGCCGAGCGGCAACCTTGCGGTCATGGCCCAACGGCAGGAACAGCACCTTGCGCCCGGGCATTTCGGCGGCCAGCGCCTCGATCAGCGGATCGGGATAGAGCGAGAAACCGGCGGCCGGCTCCCCCTGCTCGTCCCCGGCGCCGCCGAGGATCCGATAGGTGCCGCCCCGTCCCAGGCTCCCCGCCACACCCTCGGCGTAGATGGTGAAGCCGAACCAGGACTGATACTCGAAGCCGTGCCGCTCCGAAGGATCGAGCGTCAGCCGCGCGGCGCCGTTCACGCGCGCGGCAATCTCGCGCAGGCCGGCGATGCGGCCGGCAAGGACGCCGCCGGTGTCGAACGCGGCAAGGCGCTCGATCGCGGTCTCGAAGGGTCCCACCGCGTAGAGCAGGGGCAGATAGGCCGCCCCGCCGGCGTCGACCAGCCCGCCCGCGTCCTTGGCGTCGAGCATCTGGCGCACCGCAGCGATCTGCGTCTCGGCCAGCGGCAGCGCTTCGGCCGCGAGCGTGTCGACGAGGTCGGGCAGCGTGAAGTCGACGGAGATGCCATTGGCCCCGGCGACGCGCAGCGCCTCGATCGCGATCTCCACCAGTTCGGCGGCGGCGGCCACCGAATCGGTGCCGATCAGCTCCGCGCCCAGTTGCAGGCGCTCGCGCACCGGATCGAGCCCGTCGCCCTTGATGGTGACGACCTGGCCGGAATAGCACAGCCGCAGCGGCCGCGGCGCACCGGCAAGACCGGTCGCCGCGATCCGCGCGACCTGGGCGGTAATGTCCGAACGCAGCGCCAGCAGCCGCAGCGAGGTCGGATCGACGAAGCGGAACATGCGCCGCACCTGGACACCGGCCATGCGGCTGGCGAGCGACTTCTCGAACTCGAGCGTGGGCGTCTCGACGCGCTCGTAGCCATGGCTCGCCATGGCATCGAGCGCGGCGCGGCGCACGCGCTGCGAAGCCGCCGCCTGCTGCGGCAGCCGGTCGCCCAGCCCCTCGGGCAAGAGATCGCGGTCGGTATCCTGCATCATCCGCGCGCCCTTAGCGGCATGGGCGGGGAATGTCGAACGCGGTTTGACGGGACCTGGTCCGACGTGACGGGGCCGGATGGACGGCTCCGGTTTCGCGCGCGGCTCATGCCCCGTCTCTTGGGGCGAAACTCAATTTCTCTCTTCGTCGCCCGCGAGGTGGCGAAGCCGCAGAAGCGATCCAGGGCGACATCGAACCGCCCCTGGATTGCCGCGCCGCCTTCGGCGGCTCGCAAGAACGAAGGGGGGGAGACGAGTCCCGCTCAAAGAGACTGGGTATCAGGTCTCCTCGCCGGCCTCGGCGCTGGCGCGGGCTTCGAGAAATTCGAAGAGGTGGTCGAAACGCTTGTGCAACCGGATGATTTCCAGCTGCGTGCGCAAGTTGACCTCATAGTCGTGGCGGGCCGCGACGCGGTCGCGAGCGGCCTGCCGGTTCTGGCTCATCATGATGACCGGCGCCTGGATCGCCGCCAGCATCGAAAGGATCAGGTTCAGAAAGATGAACGGATAGGCGTCGAACGGATGCAGGCCGAAGCTGTCGAGAATGCGGCTGTTTACCAGCATCCAGGACAGCAGCACCACGCCGAACGCGATGATGAAGCCCCAGGAACCGCCGACCATCGCCACGCGATCGGCCAGCTTGTCCCCCACGCTGGCGTGAAGCGCCGCCTCCTCCTGCGCATCGAGCCCTTCGACGCTGCCCGCGGCGATGCGCTCGAGCACGCGCTGCTCTTCCGCGTCGACATCTTCGAACTTGCGGCCCAGCAATTCCTCGCAAAGCTGCTGCGCCGTCAGGGGTGTCTTGTACATCGCGCTATCCCCTCAGGTTATACCAAGTATCATTGCTCGGAACTCCCGTTCCCCTTCCCTTCGCCGTCTCGCAATTGTCTGTTCGAAATCGGGTATTGAGGGTCATTCCGAGTCGGAATGCGCAGGGCCGGGCGGCCGGGCATGATTTCGTGTGCTTCGCCCTTATGCCGCCTGCGCGAGGGCCTGCGCGATCAACTTGCGGGTTTCGGGAATGCCGTAAAGGGCAATGAAGCTGCCCATCCGCGGCCCCTGCGACGAACCGAGCAAGGTCTCGTAGAGCGCCTTGAACCAGTCGCGCAGATTCTCGAAGCCGTAGGCCTCGTCCTTGCCGATCTCGTAGACGGCGTGCTGCAGTTCCTCGGCGCTGGTCTTGGGCTCGGCGTTGGCGAGTTCGGCATCCAGCGCCTTGAGCGCCGCCGCCTCGTTGGCGGTGGGCGCCCGGCGCAGCAGCGTGGGCGCGATGAAATCGCGGTTGGTGGCGAGCGCGGCGCGCACCAGTTCGCCCAGATCGGGATGCGCCTCCGGCTTGGCATCGGCCACGTAGTTGCCCAGGTAGGACCAGACCTGCTCCGCCGTCGCCTCCGCGCCGAGCACGCCGACGAGATTGAGCAGCAGCGAGAACGTCACCGGCAGGGTATCGCCCGCACCCTTGGCAGCCTTGTCGGCGCCCGGGGCGTTCACGCGCAGCAGGTGCCAGACCGGATTGCCCAGCTGCTTGTCGAGCGGCTGGCCGGCCAGGTTTCCCCGGAACTGCCAGTATTCGTCGACCGCCTTGGGAATCACGCCGACGTGCAACTGCTTGGCGCTCTTCGGCTCGCGGAACAGGTAGAAGCCAAGCGATTCCTCGGTGCCGTAAGTCAACCACTGCTCGATGGTGAGGCCGTTGCCCTTGGACTTGGAGATCTTCTCGCCGTTCTCGTCAAGGAACAGCTCGTAGATCAGCCCCTCGGGCCGCCGGCCGCCCAGGATCTGCGCGATCTTGCCCGACTGCGTGACCGAATCGGTCAGATCCTTGCCGCACATTTCATAATCGACGCCCAGGTCCACCCAGCGCATCGCCCAGTCGACCTTCCACTGCAGCTTGGCCTGGCCGCCGAACACCGATTGTTCGACCACCGTGCCATCCTCGTCGGCAAAGCGGATCACGCCGGCGACGGGATCGAGCACTTCGATGGGAACCTGAAGGACCACGCCGGACGTCGGTGAGACCGGCAGCACCGGCGAATAAGTCTTGCGGCGCTCCTCGCGCAGCGTCGGCAGCATCACGCCCATGATCGCGTCATAGTGCGACAGGACATTGCCGAGCGCCTTGTCGAACGCGCCGGCATTGTACCGGTCGCTCGCCGAAACGAATTCGTAGTCGAAGCCGAAGCGGTCCAGGAATTCGCGCAGCATCGCGTTGTTGTGATGCGCGAAGCTTTCGAACTTGCCGAAGGGATCGGGAATGCGGCTCAGCGGCTTGCCCAGGTTGGCCGCGAGAAGGCCGGGATTGGGCACGTTGTCCGGCACCTTGCGCAGCCCGTCCATGTCGTCCGAAAAGGCGACGAGGCGCGTCGGCGCTCCGCCGGTGATCGTTTCGTAGGCGCGGCGCACCAGGGTCGTGCGCAGGACTTCCTGGAAAGTGCCGATATGGGGCAGGCCCGAAGGGCCGTAGCCGGTCTCGAACAGCACCGGCGCCGCGCCCGGCTTGCCGTCCGGATAGCGCTTCAGCAGCTTCAGCGCCTCCTGGAACGGCCAGGCCTTGGACACGCGGGCGGCTTCGATCAGGGCGCTATCGGTCGATACGTCGGTCATGGCCGCGCTCATTGGCGAATTGCGCGGGTTTCGCAAGGGCGAAGCGGGACGATGCCATCGATCCCGCCCGGAAAGCGCCGCCACCGGCCAGCCGCATCCGTCCCCGAACAAAGTGCCCGTGCCGGCTGGACCATGCAGCGCTTTACGCGGCGGCTCGGGATCCTCCCGCCGCCGCGTCGACATTCACCCCTCGATCCTTTCGATCCTGCGGGTGGCCTCGTCTATCGCATCGGCGATTTGCAGCACCAGTTCGCGATCCACGCCCTCGCGCGCGAGACGGTCGAAGACCGCGGTCTTGAGCGCGTGCATGGCCCGCCGCACCGGGGCCGGATCGACTCGGTCGCGCGCTTCCGCCAGCACCGTCAGCCGCGCCTTGAGCGAGGCCGCCTTCTCGGCATCGGCCTGGGCCTGCTTGTGGCCTTCCGGCGTGGCTTGGTAGGATTTGCGGGCCCCCTCTTCCGCGACGATCGCGATCAGCCCCGATTCCTCCATATATGTCAGCGCCGGGTAGACCACCCCGGGACTGGGCGCATAGTCACCGCCCGAAATCGCCTCGATCTCGCGGATCAGGTCATAGCCGTGGCGCGGCGCCTCCACGATCAGCGCAAGCAGCAGCGCCTGCAATTCCGCCTGATCGAACAGGCGTTTGCGGCGGGCACCGCGCATGAACCTGCCGCGGCCGCCGCCGAAGGGGCCGCCCGGCGCGCCGGGGCCCATGCCCCAGTCGCCCGCGAACTCACCCCCGAAGCCGCCCCGGCCGGGCCCCGAAGGGCCGCGCGCCATGCCGCGCCAAGGGCGGCCGCCGTGCATCGCGCGAAATTCGTCGGCCTGGAAATCCTCCGCTTCGGCAGAGCGGCAGCGGCGGCCTCGGCCGCGAATATGGTTGAACATGTCTTCCATCATTTTCGTTCTCGTCTGTTTCATGATGCGTCTAAGATATATCTAGAACAGTCCAATGCAAGAGCCAAATTTGTATCATCCCGGGTTTTTCCCGTGAGCGCATGTCCTGCCGCCGTTTCCAAATTCCGCCCCGCTCCCTAAGACGGTCCCATGGCCGCCCTGCCCCTCCCCGCCCTCCATGCCAGCCACAGCGGTTGCTGGCTGCGCGATGCGGAGGCGACGCGCACCGTTTCCAAGGGCGAAGCGGTGATGGCGGCGGCGGACACACCGCTGCTGATCCTCAACGCCCCGATGCTGGCGACGCGGCTGGGTTATCCCGACCTCTCGGGCCTGGACCTGCTGGAGCTGTTCGCCTTCGTGCATCCGGCCCGCTTCGTGGTGCCCACGCCAAAGGGGCTCGCGCATGCGCTCGGCCTCGCCGAGCCCGAGGGTGACGCGCAAGTGCCGCGCCTGCTCCAGGCGGCCGCCGGCGCCCTGCTGGAGACATGCGAAAGCGCCGACTGGGCGGAGCGCGAGGGTGCGTGGACGGCGCTGCAATCGCTCGTCCGGATGCGCTGGCCCTGGGCGACGGTGCTGTCCGCGCGCATCGCCAGGCCGCAGCGCGCCGAACGCTGGCTGTTCTCGCGCCTGCCCGAATGGGAGGAAAGCGCCGACCTGCCGCAGCCGCGCCAGGTCGTGCTGGAAGAAGCGGACGTGCTGGGCCGGCTGGAGGCCCTGACCGGTCTCGGCGCCGAACAGCGTCCCGGCCAGCGCGCCTATGCGGCCGAGGCGGCCTTCGCGTTCGAACCGCGCGAGAAATCCGGCCAGCCCCGCGTCCTGCTGGCACAGGCCGGCACCGGCATCGGCAAGACCCTGGGCTATCTCGCCCCCGCCTCGCTGTGGAGCGGCCTGGCCGGCGGCACCGTCTGGGTCTCGACATATACCAAGGCGCTGCAACGGCAATTGCGGCAGGAGAGCCGCCGCGCCTGGCCCGAACGGCGCGTGGACGGAAGCCGGCCGGTGGTGGTGCGCAAGGGGCGCGAGAACTACTTGTGCCTGCTCAACCTGGAGGACGCGCTGCAAGGCGGTTTCGCCGGCCGCGCGGCGATCCTGGCGCAGCTCGTCGCTCGCTGGGCCGCCTATTCGCGCGACGGCGACATGATCGGCGGCGACCTGCCCGGCTGGCTGGGCACGCTGTTCCGGCAGCGCGGCATCACCGCGCTGACCGACCGGCGCGGCGAATGCGTCTATGCCGGCTGCCCGCACTACCGCAAGTGCTTCATCGAACGCGCCGCCCGTGCCAGCGTCGGGGCCGATCTCGTCATCGCCAACCATGCCCTCGTCATGGTCAATGCCGCGCGTGGACGGGATGTGGCCGCGCGTCCCACCCGGATCGTGTTCGATGAGGGCCACCACGTATTCGACGCCGCCGATTCGACGTTCGCCGCCGCGCTCACCGGCGCGGAAACCATCGAGCTGCGCCGCTGGGTGATCGGCCCCGAGAAGGCGGCGCGCGGGCGCCGCCGGGGCCTTGCCGCCCGCCTGGCCGACATCGCCAGCTACGACGAGGCCGGCGGCAAGGCGATCGCCGCCGCCTGCGCCGCGGCGCAGGCCCTGCCCGGCGACGGCTGGATGCAGCGCCTGGCCGAAGGCGCGCCCTGGGGCCCGCTCGAAGAGCTGCTCGCCGCCGTGCGCGCCGCCGTCTACGCGCGCGACGAAAGCGGCGGACAGGAAGCGGGCTATGGCCTGGAGACCGAGGCGGCCGGACTCGACGGTGCCTTCGTGGAAGTCGCCCAGGCCGCGCGTGAGGCGTTGTCGGACTTGCGCCGGCCGCTGATCCGCCTCGGCATGCGGCTGGAAGCATCGCTGGAAGACCCGCCCGACTGGCTCGACGGCCCGGGCCGCGCCCGTATCGAGGGCGCGCGTCATTCGCTCGCATGGCGCATCGACCTGCTCGCCGCCTGGGAAGCCCTGCTTGAACGGCTCGGCGGCCCCGCCGATCCCGAATTCGTCGACTGGCTGGCGGTGGAGCGTTCCGAGGCGCGCGAGTTCGATATCGGCATCCATCGCCGCTGGCTCGACCCGATGAAGCCATTCGCCAAGGTCGTGCTCGAACCGGCGCACGGAGTGGTCATAACCTCGGCAACGCTGCGCGACGGTGCGGACTGGGGCCAGGCCCTGGCCCACTCCGGCGTCGAGCACATCGGCGTCACGCCGCGCTTCTCGGCCCACGAGAGCCCGTTCGACTACGCCGCCCAAGCCGAAGTGCTGATCGTCACCGATGTTCCGCGCGGAGACATCCCCGCCCTTGCGGCCGCCTACGCCCGGCTGATCGAGGCATCGGGCGGCGGCGTGCTGGGCCTGTTCACCGCGATCCGCCGCCTGCGCGCGGTCCATGGCCGGATCGCCGATCGTCTCGCGCGCGCGGGCCTGCCGCTCTATGCCCAGCACATCGATCCGATCGACACCGGCACCCTGGTGGATATCTTCCGCGACGATCCCGCCGCCTCGCTGCTGGGCACCGACGCGCTGCGCGACGGGGTGGACGTGCCCGGCCACTCGCTGCGGCTGGTGGTGATGGAGCAGGTCCCCTGGCCGCGCCCCTCGATCCTGCACCGGGCGCGGCGGCTCGCGAACGGCGGCGCGGCCTACGACGATTCGCTCATCCGCGCCCGCTTGGCGCAGGCCTTCGGGCGGCTGATCCGCAGCCGCGACGACCGGGGCTGCTTCGTGGTCCTGTCCCCGGCCTTTCCCTCCCGCCTGCTCCGCGCCTTTCCGGAAGGAACGCCGGTCCGGCGCATTTCGCTGGAGCAGGCTTTACAGCATATCGCCGGCCATGCTTCAGGGAAGGCGGTGGAAGCGGACCGAAACGCGCGTTCGCCATCCTGAGTTCGCGTCAAGAACCCTTCGCCGAAAGTCGCCTGCCCGCATGAAGACCCTGGGAATCTTCCGCCACGCCAAATCGGACTGGAACGATGCGCGCCTGCGCGATTTCGATCGTCCGCTGAACAAGCGTGGCCGCAAGGGCGCGGCGGTCATGGGCAAACATATCCGCGATCACGCGGTCGGCTGGAAGCGCGTGCTGGCCTCCCCGGCGGTAAGGGTGACGCAGACCATCGAACTGGCCGGAGAGGCCGCCGGAGAAACTCCGCCGATCACCTGGGACAGGCGCATCTATCTCGCCAATTCGGCAACCCTGATGGATGTCCTGCGCGAGCAGGAGGGCGATCCCCCCTCGATCATCCTGGTCGGGCACAATCCCGGACTGGAGGACCTCATCTTCGACCTGGTGCCGGACGACGGCTCCAGCCCCTTGCGCGACATCGTGGAAGACAAGTTCCCCACTGCCGCCTACGCGGTGCTAGAGCTGGATATCGAACGATGGGCGGACCTGGAGGAAGGCTGCGGGCACCTGCTACACCTAACCCGCCCGCGCGACCTCGACCCGGCCCTGGGGCCCGGCGCAGCGGATTAGGGGCATCGTGTTCAAAATCTACTCCATCCCCGCTCGCCCTGAGCCTGTCGAAGGGTATCAAGTTCAGCACCGCGCCAGCGTCCTGCGACAGGCTCAGGCGGACGGGTCGAACGATCGGCCGGGGAGATTGCCTCCGCCTGCCCTTCCCGGCTAAACCCCGTCCATGCCCCTTGCCCCCATTCTCGTCGTCACCACCGGCGGCACCATCGACAAGCAGTATTTCGACGCGCTCAGCGAATATCAGATCGCCGAAAGCGTGATCGAGAAGCTGCTCAGGGTCTCGCGCGTCGCCCATCCGTTCCGCGTCGTCGAACTGATGCGCAAGGACAGCCTCGAACTCACCGGCGAGGACCGCGCCCTCATCAAGGCGGCGATCGCCGCCGCGCCGGAAACGCGCGTGGTCGTCACCCACGGCACCGACACCATGACCGAGACCGCCAAAGTGCTCGCGGCGATACCTGGCAAGACCATCGTCCTGGTCGGCGCGCTCGCCCCGGCGCGATTCGCCGAGAGCGATGCGCCGTTCAACCTGGGCATGGCCTTCGCCTGCTGCCAGGCCGCGTCGCCCGGCGTGTGGATCACCATGAACGGATCGGTTTTCGACGGCCTGAAGGTCAGGAAAGACCGTGAAGCGGGCAAGTTTGCAGAAATTTAACCCTGCAATCGTTGCGAAGAGGTCGCAGCTAGGTAAACTTTCGGAAACCTTTCTTCGTTAAGAGCAAACACCGCTGCTGTATCTCTCGCAGTGACAGGTAGCGGCGCGTTGCCCCCCGTTCCCCCCGTAGCGTCGCTACCTGTCTGCCGCCAGGCGTTGGCCCTTCCAGGGCCCCGCCGCCGCGAAGGGAGATCCGGTGACACTCGCGACCCAACCCGCAGTCGATATCCACGCCGCGCTCGAACGCGCGCCGATCGGGGCGATGATCGTCGACCCGGCCGGCGTGGTATCCTGGGCCAATGGCGCGGCGGCCGACATCCTGGGCGAATCCGATCCGGCCGCGCTGCGCCACTCGCTGCTCTACATCTGGCTGAACGAGGACGATGCCGAAATCCTGCGCCAGTTGCTCGACGTGCATTTCACCACGCCGGCCGATGCGCGCGCGGGCTGGACGCGGCAGTTCGGGTTGATCGCGGCCGATGGTTCGTACCAGACGGCCGAACTGACCTTCACGCCGATCGCGGGCGAGTTCGAGCGTCGCGCGATTCTCTACATCCAGAGCCTCACCCGCCAGGTCACCGCCGAAAGGCGCTTCACCCAGATTTTCGACAACCTGCCGCTCGGCCTGATCGTCGTCGACGGCCGGCAGCGCATCGTCCAGGTCAACGCCTCGCTCACCGCCATCTTCGGCTACGCGATCGACGAGCTTATCGGCCAACCGCTGGAGATGCTGCTGCCGGATCGTTACCGCGAGGCGCATGGCCGCCACTTCACCGGCTATTCCGCCGCTCCCAGTTCGCGCATGATGGGATCGGGGCGCGACCTGACCGGGTTGCACCGGTCGGGCCAGGAAATTCCGGTCGAAATCGCGCTCACCGGGCTCGAGAATATCAGCCAGCCGCTGTTCCTGGCCATCGTCACCGACATATCCGGCCGCAAGCGCTCCGAAAACGCGCTGCAGCAGACCAATGCGCAGCTCGAGGAATTCTCCTACGTCGCCAGTCACGACCTGCGCAGCCCGCTGCGCGGGATCGGCGACCTCGTCAGCTGGATTCGTGAGGATCTTGGCGAGGACAACCTGAAAGAGGATGTTCGCCACAATTTCGATCGCATCGCCCTGCGCATCAGCCGCTGCGAGCAGATGATCGACGATCTCCTGCGCTATGCCCGCGCCGGCGTGCGCGATCCGCACATGGAACGCATCGACCCGCGCGACCTGGTCGACGAGGCGATGTCCATGGCGATGATCCCGGAAAGCTTCACGGTGGAGATCGACATCGCCGGTGACACGCTCACCGCGCCGCGCGCGCCGCTCTCCACCTCGCTGCGCAACCTGGTCGCCAATGCCGTAAAGCACCACGGCGGGCGCGGTGGACACATCCGCATCTCGATGCGCGAGGAGGGGCGCTTCTCGGTCTTCATCGTCGAGGACGACGGCAAGGGCATTGCGGCGGGTAACGAGGAGCGCGTCTTCAAGCTGTTCCACCGTGCTTCCCCCGGAACCGAGGGTGACGGCGTGGGCCTGGCCTTCTCCCGGCGCATGATAAACGCGCACGGCGGCATGATAACCGTGCAGGGAAAAGGGCCGCTCGGCGGCGCCCGCTTCGAGATCCACTGGCCGCGCATCCTGCTGCGGGAGTTCGACGATGAATGAGGCGGCCGGCAACCAGCTCGACTGCACGGTGCTGCTGGTCGACGACGACGATGTCGCGGTCGAGGGCGTGCTGCGCAGCTTTCGCAAGCACGAAGTGCCTTGCCGCACGCTGACCGCCGGCGACGGTGCCGAGGCGCTGGCGATCCTGCGCGGCCAGCATCCGGAAAAGCGCCTCGACACCCCGGTGATCGTCCTGCTCGATATCAACATGCCGGGGATGGACGGTTTCCAGTTCCTCGAAGTGGCGCGCGGGGACGATCGGCTCAAGCGCACCGTCGTCTTCATCCTCAGCACTTCGGCGCGCGATCAGGATCGCACCCGCGCCTATGACGAGCATGTCGCCGGCTACATGGTCAAGTCGGCGGTCGGCCCGCAGTTCTCGCTGCTGGCGGACTTCATCCGCAAATACGCCCATACCCAGAAACTGCCTTAGGAAGCCCCCATGGAATACCGGCGGAACGGCAATACCGAAATCCTGGCCCTGATCGTCGACGACGACGATGTCGATCGCGAACGCCTGGCCCGCATGCTGGAGCGCTGTTCGCGCCCCATCCAGGTGGTCGAGGCTTCCTCCCAGGCCGAAGCCCTGGAGATCATTCGCCGGCCCGCGTCGCATTTCGACATCGTTTTCCTGGATTTCGGGTTGGAAGACGGCGACGGGCGCGATCTGGTGCCCACCATCCACGGCGAAGTCGATCCCGACTGCCCGATCGTCGCGGTCACCGGCTTCACGGACGAACTGGTCGCGGCGGCATCGATCAAGTCGGGCATGACCGAGTTCCTCACCAAGCGCTCGCTTTCCCCGGAACGCGTCGCCGCCTCGGTGGAAGAAGGGATCGCCTGGCGCAGATACCGGGAGGAACTGCGCCGCGCCGAGGAGGAATTGACTCACCGCAGCCTGCACGACCCGCTCACCGACTTGCCCAACCGCACCTTGTTCCTGGACCGGCTTGGCCAGGCCTGCGCCCGGGCCAGGCGCAGCGGCGATCCCTTCGCGGTGGTGATGATCGATCTGGACCGCTTCAAGGAGATCAACGACAGCTTCGGCCATGCCGCCGGCGACGCCGTGCTCACCACCATCGCGCGGCGGCTGCGCGCGCAGCTGCGTGAAGTCGATACCGTCGCCCGCCTGGGCGGGGATGAATTCGCGGTGCTGCTGCAGAACATTTCCGGCAGCGAGGCGGCGATGACGATGGCATCGAAACTGGTCGGGCTGGTCGAACAGCCGATCGCGCATGACGGCCGGGTGCTCCACGTCGGCGCGTCGCTGGGCGTGGCGCAATGCCCCCTGCTCGGCTTTTCCCCGGCCGGCCTGCTCTCGGCCGCGGACGACGCCATGTACGAAGCCAAGCGCGGCATCGGCAAGGCGGTGGTCGCGCGCAGCAGCGGGCAGCGGCATTCGACACCGTTCGATCGCACCGGCATGCTGGTGGAACTTGAGGAAGCGCTGGAAGATCGGACCTTGCGATGGCACTGGCAGCCCAAGGTCGACATGCGCGACGGCCGGGTGCTCGGTTTCGAGGCCCTGGTGCGCTGGTGCGATCCGCGCGGCAACGCCATCCCCGCCGACCATCTCATCAAGGCCGTCGAGCAATCGCCGCTGCTGGAAGCGTTCACCTATCACAGCATCGATACCGTGCTCGGCCAATTCTCGCGCATCCAGGACGAGCTTGGCAACGCCGCGGTCTGCATCAACATTTCGGCCCGCATGCTCGAACGCTCGGGATTCGTCGACAAGGTCGTCGCGCTGGTCGAGCGCCACGGAGTCGATCCCGCGCGCGTCACGCTGGAATTGACCGAGACCGCGCTCATCGCCAATCCTGGCCAGGCCCGGCGCGTGATCGAGCAGCTCCATGACCGGCGCGTGGGCCTCTCGATCGACGATTTCGGCGCCGGCTTCACCTCGTTCGGCTACTTGCGTGAATTCGCGGTGAGCGAGATCAAGATCGACCGCTCCTATATCCGCCGCTTCGCCGAAAACCGGTTCGACCAGTCGCTGGTCAATTCGCTGGTGGTGCTCTGCGAAAGCCTGGGCATTCCGCTGGTGGCCGAAGGCGTGGAGGATGCCAGGACGCGGGAAATGCTGGTCTCGCTGGGCTGCCACGCGGGCCAGGGCTACGGCATCTGCCGGCCGATGCCCTATGAGGACGTGCGCCCCTGGGTGGAAGGCTGGAATCGCGACCACATCCGCAGCGCCGCCTGAACGCGGCGCGACGGCGGGGGAGCGGCCTTCACCACGCAGCCAGCGCTCCCCCGCCGGACACCGTTTCCACCCGCCCCGCGATCCAGACGTCGCCGTCCGCCTCCCGCGTGCAGTACACCAGCCCGTCGGCGCCGACCTTGCGCCCTTGCCCGGCGACATAGGCGTCTTGCGCCAGCCCGGCGCCGAACAGGTACTGCGCCACCGCCGCGTTGAGGCTGCCGGTGACCGGATCCTCGACGAGCTTGCCGGCCGGATCGGCGAAGAAGGCGCGCACTTCCCACTGGGCGCTCCCCTGAGGGACCAACGGCTGAGGCCCCCATGGACCCAGCAGCGCGACATCCGTCCCCACCGGTGCGCGCGCCACCGGCTCGGCGGCCAGGACCTGCTCGGCGTCGGACAAGTGCAACAGCTTCCAGCCCGGCCCGTTGCTGGCATGGACGGCGGCCAGGACCTGTTCGCCGCGCACCCCGGTGAGCCGCATGACTTCCGCGCGCTCCGCCTCGTCAAGCGGCCCGGACTTGCGCAGCGGCGGCGCGCGAAAGGCCAGCCGCTCGCCGTCCCGCCGCACTTCGACCAGGCCGATGCCGCATTCCTGCACGATCCGCCCCGGCGTCTTGGGCACCCCGCCCGCCGCCAGCCAGGCATGCGCGCTGCCCAGCGTCGGATGCCCGGCGAAAGGCAGCTCGCCCGCCGGGAAGAATATCCGCACCCGGTAGTCCGCCGAAGGATCGGTCGGCGGCAGCAGGAATGTGGTCTCGGAAAAGCCAAGCCACTGCGTCAGGCGCAGCATGGCGGCATCGTCCAAGTCCTCGCCGCCGCGCACCACCGCCAGCGGATTGCCGCTGAGCGGCCCCGAACCGAACACATCCACCAGATCGAGCAACATGCGTGCATCCTTCCTGCTTCGTCGTGCGTTTCATCGCAGGATCGTCTCGGCCTGTCTCCCCTGGATTGCCGCGGGAACCCATTCGTCGGCGATTGCGAGAACGGGCAGCACGATCGCGCGACAAGTTCACCACATGCTTTCCGCAGGAGGACAAGACGATGAAAAAGACAATGCTGGCCCTGGCGCTCGCCGTCGCCGGCCTATCGGCCGCGCCGGTTGCCGCCGATCCCCCGCCATGGGCGCCCGCGCATGGCGCGCGCGGTCATGATCGGCACCACCCATCACGCATCTACGATTCGCGCGGACGCTATGTCGAGCCGCGCCGAATCACGCGCAATTCCCATGTCTGGCGCGGACGCGACGGGCGCTATTACTGCCGCCGCGACAACGGCACCACCGGCCTTATCATCGGCGCCGGCGTGGGCGCGCTGGCCGGGCACCAGCTGGCGGGCGACGGCGACAGGACCCTCGGCGCGATCCTGGGCGGCGTGCTCGGCGGAGCGCTCGGCCGCGAGATCGACAAGGGTGACCTGCAATGCCGCTAGCATGGCCGAAACGAAGCCGCGGCTTGCGCCAGGACCTTTGCCGCACGCGGCGATCGCCCCGATAGCGGGCAACGGTGTGTCGCGCCAAGGCTTGACTTGCACCTTGCCGCGATGAAACGGCGGTCATCTCGGCCTTGCATTTCCCGCGCGATCCGCTATGCGCGCCCCTTCCCCGCCGCCCCGAACGGCTTCGGGGAAGCGAAAGAAAGCCGGAGGGGCCCCGCAATCCCGCGGATCAGCCAGCGATCGGTTAGACAGATGAAGGAAGCCGCCGTGCCGCTTTACGAGCACGTTTTCCTGGCGCGCCAGGATCTCAGCCAGGCGCAGGTCGATGCCCTGGCCGCCACCGCCACCGAGATTGTCGAGGGCCACGCGGGCAAGGTCACCAAGACCGAGACCTGGGGTCTCAAGAACCTCGCCTACAAGATCAAGCGCAACCGCAAGGCGCACTTCGTGATGCTGAACATCGAGGCTTCGGGCGACACCGTCGCCGAGCTCGAGCGTCAGACCTCGATCAACGAAGACGTGATCCGCTACATGACCATCCGCGTCGATGAACTCGAAGGCGGCCCCTCGGTCATGATGCGCAAGAGCGACCGCGAGCGCACGCGCCGCCGCGAACGTGAAGGAGCCTGATCCATGGCACGTGCATTCTTCCGCCGCCGCAAGTCCTGCCCCTTCTCGGGCAAGAACGCGCCGAAGATCGATTACAAGGACGTCCGTCTGCTGCAGGGCTTCATGTCCGAGCGCGGCAAGATCGTCCCCAGCCGCATCACCGCGGTTTCCGCCAAGAAGCAGCGCGAGCTGAGCCAGGCCATCAAGCGCGCCCGGCACATCGGCCTGCTGCCCTACATCGTCAAGTAAGGAGGACTTTTCCCATGGACATCATCCTCCTGGAACGCGTCGAAAAGCTCGGCGGCATCGGTGACGTGGTCTCGGTCAAGGACGGCTACGCCCGTAACTACCTGCTGCCGAACCGCAAGGCACTGCGCGCCAACGAAGCCAACAAGAAGGTCTTCGACGCCAACCGCGCCAAGATCGAGGCGGAGAACGCATCGCGCCGTTTGGACGCCGAGAAGCATTCCTCGAACGTCGAAGGCAAGCAGGTGGTGCTGATCCGCGCCTCCTCGAACTCGGGCCAGCTCTACGGCTCGGTCTCGGTGCGCGACATCGTCGATGCCCTCAACGCGGACGGCGCCGGCATCGCCAAGCAGATGATCGTGCTCGAACGCCCGATCAAGACCATCGGCGTGTTCGACGTGCGCGTGAACTTGCACCCCGAAGTCTCGGTCACCGTCAAGGTCAACGTCGCCCGCTCGCCCGACGAGGCGGACCTGCAATCGCAGGGTGTCGACGTCATGGCCGCGATGTTCGAACAGGATGTCTCGGGCTTCACCGAAGCCTACGATCCCAATGCCGAACCCGGCGAGATCGTGGTCGAGGAAGATGCCGAAACGGGCGAAAAGGAAGCCTGAGCTTCCTTCTTCCCGAAACGGAATTCGAAGGCTCCCGCGCTTCATGGTGCGGGGGCCTTTTTCCTGCGAAGATGAAAACAACGCCGTGACGATAGAGCCCGTCACCCTTGCCGACTACCGCTCCGACGCGCGGCTGCGCGAAAGCCTGCTGGCGCTCAACAATGCGCACGCCGTCGAACTGTCGTTCGCCGACGAAGCCCACATGGCGATGCTGGTGGAGCGGGCATTCCTCGCCGTGCGTGTCGGCCATGTCGATGCCCTGCTCCTTGCCTTCGACCAGGATGCCGCATACGACAGCCCCAACTTCCGGTGGTTCCGCGAGCGCTACGCCCGCTTCATCTATGTCGACCGTGTGGTGACGGCGCCCGCCGCCCGCGGCCGGGGTCTCGCCCGCGGGCTCTATGCCCAGCTGTTCGAGGCGATGCGCGCCGCCGGACACTCGCGCGTGGTCTGCGAGGTCAATCGCGATCCTCCCAACCCCGCTTCCGAAGCGTTCCACCATGCACTGGGCTTCGCGCCGGTGGGCCAGGCCCTGCTTGGCAACGGCAAGACAGTGACCTACCTGCAATGCATTGCTGCGCCCTCGACGTGATCCGCGCGCCGGTGCGCCCTATTGCACTGCAACATCAATTGCGTAATAGGTGACCATGCAAATGATGAAAAAAACCCTCGCGGAACTGGTCCGCGTCTATGATGCCGCCGTCGCCTGCCTGAAGAGTGACATTGCCGCTTTCGTCGCGCACGGCACCCTTCCCCCCCACGATCGGCGGGCCAACAGGCTCTGGACTTATCCCGAGCTGCGCATCACCTACCGCGGAAGGGAACGCGCCGCGATCGCCACGCGTGCTTTCGGCAGGCTGGAAAGCGCGGGAACCTATGTCACCACGGTGACCCGGCCGACGCTGTTCTCGGACTACCTCGCGGAGCAGTTGACCCTGCTCGAGGCGGAGTACGAAGTCGAATTCGAAGTCGCGCCTTCGGCCCAGGAAATTCCCTTCCCCTACGTGCTGGAAGGCGTCTCGGTCGGCGCCGTGACGCCGCAGGAACTGGCGGCGCATTTCCCGAGCACCGACCTTGCCATGATCGGCGACGAGATCGCGGACGGCGTGCATATGTTCGCCGAGGACGATCCATTGCCGCTCGCCCTGTTCGACGCCTTGCGCACCGATTTCAGCCTGGCGCGCCTGGCCCACTACACCGGCGCCAGCCCGGAGCACTGCCAGCGCTTCGTCCTGTTCACCAACTATCACCGCTATGTCGATGAATTCGTGGACTGGGCTGGCCGGCAGATCGGTTCGGACGGCTATGTCGCGCTGTCGGGCGCGGGCGGTCTCTACCTTGACGCACCGATCGACAACGCCCGCGCGCGGCTGTCGGACACGGCATGGCGGCGGCACCAGATGCCCGCCTACCACCTGATACGGGAAGACCGCTCGGGCGTTACCCTGGTCAACATCGGTGTCGGCCCGTCAAACGCCAAGACGATCACCGATCACTTGGCGGTGCTGCGCCCGGAGGCCTGGCTGATGATCGGCCATTGCGGCGGCCTGCGCGAAAGCCAGCGGATCGGCGACTATGTGCTCGCCCATGCCTATTTGCGCGACGATCACGTGCTCGATCCCGTCCTGCCGCCGGAGATTCCGCTACCCGCCATCGCCGAAGTGCAACAGGCGCTGGCGCAGGCGGCGGAGATGGTGAGCGGGGGCGGCGGCGCCAACCTCAAGAAGCGGATGCGCACCGGCACGATCGTCACCACCGACGACCGCAACTGGGAACTGCGCTACACCGCCTCGGCGAAGCGCTTCAGCCTCAGCCGCGCGATCGGCATCGACATGGAAAGCGCGACGATCAGCGCGCAAGGCTATCGCTTCCGCGTGCCCTACGGAACGCTGCTGTGCGTTTCCGACAAGCCCCTGCACGGGGAACTGAAGCTTCCCGGCCAGGCCAATCGCTTCTACGAGGAAGCCATCGCCAGCCATCTCAAGATCGGCCTGATAACCTGCGATCTCCTGCGGGCCGCAGGCGACCGGCTGCACAGCCGCAAGCTGCGCGCGTTCAACGAGCCGCCATTCAGGTGATAAATTCGTCTCCCTTGGTCATTGCGAAGCGCCGAAGGCGGTAGGCCGCAAGAGTTCCGATCAACGGACTTGGGCTCGGGCCTTTACTCCGACGCGTGCGGAAGAACGAACGAGAGCGAAGAGCGGTACTCCACCCGGTCGTACTTCGCCGGCCGGTCGGAGGGGCTGACATAGATGCCCATCAGGACATTGAGCCCCTGGTTGCGCAGAGTGATCGTGGCCGTGCCGTCGGCACCCGTCCTGACCGGGATTTCGTCCGGATCATTGATGTAGTCGGTCATGACCTGCACGCCCTCCATGGACTTGCCGTTGAACGAGGCCCGCACGGTGAGCGGCTTTCCCTTTTCCAGCGGTATCGGACCGACCGGAACGAGCTGAAGCACCAGCCCTTCGAGCAGTGGAACCTCCTTGGCCGGCAGCTTCTCGAAATGAAGGGCGTACTTCCAGGTATGCTCCGACACGGCGGCATTGGCGACTTCATCCTTGCCCTTGTTATGCCACCTGCCGCTCTTGTCCTTGGTCCAGTCGCCATAGTCCATGACCGCGGTGATCGCCGCTACCGGCTTGTCGCTGTCGACCACCGGGATCGCGCCCGCCGCACGCAGGGAGGTCTTGACCGGCCGCCAATCCTGATCGTAGCCCTTCACCAGGGTGACGAATTTCAGCCGGCTCACCGCATCGAGATCATCGGCGCCGACACCGAAGATCAGGGCCAGTTGCCTGGCGCGCTGGGCGAACCAGATCGCGTGCGCGCTGGCGGGAGCAATGGCTGTGAGGCCGACCATCAGAGCGGCGGCGGCAGCGGAGGCGAGCAGGAACGGCGAACGACGCGGCATATGTCTTCTCCTGGCGTTTTACCTGGTCGCAGCATGGGGCAAGGTTGCGCTAGATTTGCCCTTTCGAACATGTCTCGCCGGAAGAATGTCGCGAATAGCCGTCCGGGACGGCAGCAATGCGGCGCTGCGGCTGTCATCGACCAATCGCAAACCGATCGCCACCAAAGCAAAAGGCGGCGCTCGATGAGCGCCGCCTTCGCCTGGTCGATGGTCAGGGCAGGATCAGACCGTGGCGACCGCCTCGACCTTCTGAGTCGAACCCCGGTAGATCTCGTCGCTCGCTTCGCCGAGCGCCGCGTTGAATTCATCCTCGCTCATCTGCGCGCGCAGGTCTTCGAGGAGCGCACGGCTGAAACTGGCGATGATACCCTTGTTCTTGGCCAGTTCCACGCAGGCTTCGGGGCGCTTGTAGCCGCCCGACAGCGCCACCACGCGCAGCACCTTGGGGTGCGAGACAAGCGGGTCGAACGTGCCCGGCACGACCGGCAGCGAGAGCTTGAGCATGACCTGCTTGCCCTCGGGCAATTCATCGAGGTTCTTGAGGATCTCGGCCAGCAGGATCTTGTCGCACGCGGCGCGGGTCTCGCTCTTGATGTTCACTTCGGGCTCGATGATCGGCATCATGCCGTGGCCGAGCACTTGCAGGCCGACTTCGAACTGCTGCTTGACGACGGCGGCGATTCCCTCGGCATTGGCCGAGTTGATTACCGAACGTTCCTTGGTGCCGAACACGCCCAGCGCCTTCGAACGCTCCAGCAGGGCATCGAGGGTCGGCATCGGCTTCATCAGCTGCACGCCGTTGACCTCGTCCTCAAGGCCCTTGTCGATCTTGATGAAGGGAACCACGCCCTTGGCGATCAGCGCGGCGGGAGTCGGCACGCCGTCCACCTCGCCGTCCATCGTGCGCTCAAACAGGATCGCGCCAATGATCTTGTCACCGGTGAACGCAGGCGAAGAAATAATGCGGGCACGCATCTCGTGGATCAGGCCGAACATCTCCTCCTCGGTCGACCACGCCCCTTCCTCGATGCCGTAACCCTTGAGCGCCTTGGGGGTCGATCCTCCGCTCTGGTCCAGCGCGGCGATGAAGCCGTTACCTTCGGCCATCTTTGCCGTCATGTCCGAATACTGCATGGTTCTCCTCCTCGTTCGTTCGAAAACTTGATTCCGATGTTATCCACCGATTGCCGATTTCGCAACCGCAGCATGGCTCAATTCGCCAGGCTCCGATCGCGCGGCGCGAGGGCGCCGTTCGTTCTTGCCTGAAAGCCAGGCCCGCACGGGAACGTCGATCCAGCGCATGCAAAGCCACGCCAGCGCGATACAGCAGCCGAGATAGGCAAAAGCCATGAGCACGGGGTTGAACCCCAGATCATCCTTGAAATAGCGAAGCGGCTCCATCAGCGCCCAATGAACCGCATAGAGCGCATAGGACACCTCGCCGAGAAACCATGCGACCGGTGCCAGGAACCGAGGCGGCTCGCAGCGCGCACCGATCCATACCAGCAGCGGCGCAAGCACCATGGCGCAGACGAGATCGTAGTGCGCGGGCGGGATGGCGGGCAGGTCGAGCAGCAGCATCGCCGCGATCGCGGCCAGGCATGCGACGCCCAGCCAACCCGCCGGCCGCGAAGCCGGTTGCGGCAGGCGCGCGATGAGAACACCAGCGGTGAAGGAGAACGTCGTGCGCACCATCGAGGTATCCAGCTGGTGCCACACGGCGCCGAGATTGCCGCCCTCGTTCTCAAGCACGACCGGCGCGTACCACCAGCCCGCCGCCAGGCAAAGGGCCAGCAGGGCCAGCCTCGGCAGTCGGAACAGTACCAGGACCAGCCCCAGGTTCGCGATCAGTTCGAAGAACAGCGACCAGGCCGGGACATTGAACGGAAACAGCGTGTTCGTCACCGGCGAGGGCAGCATCAGCAGGTTGAACGGCAGGCTCGTGGCAATCTTTTCATAGCTGTAGATGTCGCCCTTGCCGGTATAGCGGTTGGAAACGGCCGAGAGCGTCGTGACCAGCAGGCCGACCAGGAACAGCGGGTAAAGGCGGATCACCCGCTGCTTCAGGAAGGCCCAGGTGCCCATTCCGTCTTGCCAGCGCGGCAGGTAGGCCCGGCAAAGCACGAAGCCGGAAAGCGCGAAGAAGAAGTCCACCGCGACATAGCCGTGCGGCGCCTGCGAGATGTTGTAATGAAACAGCGCGACGGCAAGCGCCGCGATCCCACGCATGCCGTCGAGCGTCACATAACGCCTTTGCCATGGTGGAATCGAGGCTTGACCTGGCACGCTGTATGTCCTCCCACCGCCGGCTGGGTTCGAGCGCCCGTCGCGGCTCAGGCGGAAAGCGCCGCTACGCCGGGCAGTTCCTTGCCTTCCATCCATTCAAGGAAGGCCCCGCCCGCAGTGGAGATATAAGAGAAATCTCCCGCGACTCCAGCATGGTTCAGCGCGGCGACGGTATCGCCCCCGCCCGCGACCGAAATCAAGGAACCTTCCACGGTGAGCGCGGCGGCGGTCTTGGCCAGCGCCACGGTCGCCGCATCGAACGGCACCGTCTCGAACGCTCCCAGCGGTCCGTTCCAGACGAGCGTGCGGCAGGTCTTGAGCACATCCGCGAGCGCCTCCACCGCCGAGGGGCCGACATCGAGGATCATCTCGTCAGCAGCGACTTCGTGGACGTTGCAGGTGCGCAAGCTGGGCGGATTGGCCGCGAATTCCTTGGAAACGACGACCTCGTAGGGCAAATGCACGGTGCAGCCCGACTTCTCGGCGGTCTCCAGGATTTCCGTCGCGGTGCCGGCCAGGTCATGCTCGCACAGCGACTTGCCGACATCGACTCCCTTGGCGGCAAGGAACGTGTTGGCCATGCCGCCGCCGATGATGAGATGATCGACCTGGGTTACGAGGTGCTTGAGTACGTCGAGCTTCGAAGAGACCTTGGCGCCGCCGACGATCGCCGCGACCGGCTTCTCGGGCTTGCCCAGCGCCTTGTCGAGCGCTTCGAGTTCGGCCTGCATCGAGCGCCCGGCATAGGCGGGCAGCACGTGCGCGAGGCCCTCGGTAGTGGCATGGGCCCGATGCGCGGCCGAGAATGCGTCGTTGACATAGAAATCGCCGTTGGCGGCGATCGCCTTCACCAGTTCGGGATCGTTCTTTTCCTCGCCCTTCCAGAAGCGCGTGTTCTCCAGGATGGCGATATCGCCCGCGCGCAGGATGCCGACCGCCTGGGCGACGATGTCCCCGGCGATCTCCGGCACGAACATCACTTCCTTCCCCAGCACCTTCTCGACCGCTCCGACCACCATCGACAGCGACTGGGTGGACCAACGTTCACCCTTGGGCCGGCCGAAGTGCGCGAGGAGCAGGACCTTTGCGCCTTTTTCGGCGAGTTCGAGAATGGTCGGCGCGGCGGCGCGGATGCGAGTCTCGTCGGTGACCGCGCCGTCCTGCATCGGCAGGTTCAGGTCCACGCGCACCAGCGCGACTTTGCCGGTCACGTCGCCAAGGTCATCCAGGGTCTTGAAAGCGCTCATCTCTCGATCCTTAATTCGTCGTCGTCGGCAATCCTGCCGTGGTTCGGAAGCTCAACCGGGCCTTGCTCGGACCTGCCTGCTGTTCGCGTCGAGCGAAGTCGAGGCACCCGCGCGCCGCGCCGACGTGTTTCGACTGCACTCGACACGAACGGGGAAAGGAATGCTTCAACCGCATCGCAACGACTTGGCGAGCGACCCCGTGGCCCTGACATACGACGCCGTGAAAGTCGCCTTCGACTTTCGCGGCGTCAATGACGGCGACGGGCTGCAAGTCCTTCATGACCGTGCCCGTCGCCGCGTTCACCTTCAGAGGAACTTCGCCATCACGCCCGCGGTATCGAGCATGCGGTTCGAGAAACCCCACTCGTTGTCGTACCAGGAAACGACGCGCACGAACTTGCCTTCCATAACCGTGGTTTCAAGGCTGTCGACGGTCGAGCTGGCCGGATAGTGATTGAAGTCCGAGGAGACCAGCGGCTGGTCGGTGTAAGCGAGAATGCCCTTGAGCGCGCCTTCCGAAGCCGCCTTGAGCGCGGCGTTGATCTCTTCCCTGGTGGTGTCGCGACCCGGCACGAAGCAGAGGTCGACCAGGCTGACATTCGGGGTCGGCACGCGGACCGACGAACCGTCCAGCTTGCCCTTCAGTTCCGGCAGCACCAGGCCGACCGCGCGCGCGGCGCCGGTGGTGGTGGGGATCATGTTGACGGCACCGGCGCGGGCGCGGCGCAAATCCGAGTGGATCTGGTCGAGCATGCGCTGGTCGTTGGTGTAGCTGTGGATCGTGGTCATGAAGCCGCGCTCGATGCCGACGGTGTCGTGGCAGACCTTGGCGAGCGGCGCGAGGCAGTTGGTGGTGCACGACGCGTTCGAGACGACGATGTGGTCGGCCGTGAGCGTCTCGTGATTGACGCCGTAGACGATCGTGTTGTCGACACCGTTGGCGGGGGCCGAGATCAGCACGCGCTTGGCGCCAGCGGTGAGGTGCGGTGCCGAGGCTTCCTTCGACTGGAAGAAGCCAGTGCATTCCAGCACGATGTCGATGCCCAGATCCTTGTGCGGCAGCTTGCCCGGATCCCGCTCGGCAGTGACGATGATGTCCTGGCCGTTGACGGTGATCTTGCCCTCACCCGCCTCGACGGTGCCGGGGAAACGGCCATGGGTGCTGTCATAGGCAAAGAGGAGCGCGTTCGACTTGGTATCGGCAAGGTCGTTGATCGAAACCAGTTCGAGGCCGCAATCGGGCCGCTCGAGAATGGCGCGGGCGACAAGCCGCCCGATACGTCCGAAACCGTTGATCGCAACCTTGGTCGCCATGTGAAATTCTCCTCCTTAGGCGCTGAGTTTATCCAGAATCCTGGGAACGATGGAATCGGCGGTGAAGCCGAAACGCGCGAACAGATCCTTGGCCGGGGCCGACGCGCCGAAGCGGTCCAGGCCGATATTGAGGCCACCGTCGCGGCTGACAGCGGTGTAGCGTTCCCAGCCCATGGTCGATCCCGCCTCGATCGAAACGCGCAGGATCGCGGGATCGTGCGGCAGGACTTCGTGCTTGTAGGCCTGGTCCTGGGCTTCGAACAGCTCCATGCACGGCATCGAGACGACATCGGCGCCGATGCCCTGGGTTTCCAGCGCATCGCGCACCTTGCAGGCGAGTTCCACCTCGGAACCGGTGGCGATGAGGATGACCTTGCGGTCCGCCTCGGCGCGGCGCAGCACATAGGCCCCGCGCGCCGAAAGCATCTCGCCCGACTTGCGCAGCTGCGGCAGGTTCTGGCGGGTCAGCGCCAGGACCGAAGGGGTATCCCGCGATTGCAGCGCCAGGTTCCAGCACTCGGCAGTCTCGATCACGTCGCATGGACGGAAGACGTTGAGGTTCGGGATCAGGCGCAGGCTCATGACCTGTTCGATTGGCTGATGCGTCGGGCCGTCTTCGCCAAGACCGATGGAATCGTGCGTGAAAACGTAGATCGCACGGGTTTGCTGCAAGGCAGAAAGGCGCACGGCGTTGCGGCAGTAGTCCGAGAAGATCAGGAAAGTGCCGCCATAGGGAATGACACCGCCGTGCAGCGCCATGCCGTTCATTGCCGCGGCCATGCCGAATTCGCGAATGCCGTAATAGACGTAGCGGCCCGAATAGTCGGCAGCCGTGAACGGCGCCTGGCACTTGGCCTTGGTGTTGTTGGAGCCGGTGAGGTCGGCCGAGCCGCCCACCATCTCCGGCACCAGCGGCGCCAGCACGTTGAGCACGTTTTCCGAGGCCTTGCGGGTGGCGACGGTGGAGTCCCCCTCAAGCCAGCCCTGGAAGGTCTTGCCGGCTTCCTCGCCGTCCGGCAGGTCGCCAGCCATGCGGCGGCTGAATTCGGCGCCTTGCCCGTTCGCGGCATGACGCGCTTCCCACGCGGCGCGGGCGCTGGCGCCCACTTCGCCCAGCGAGCGCCAGTCGGCGAGAATCTCCGCCGGAATCTCGAAGGGAGCCGAGCTCCAGCCCAGGTATTCGCGTGCGGCGGCGATCTCGTCGGCCCCCAGCGGCGAGCCATGGACGTCGTGGCTGCCCTGCTTGCCGGGCGCCCCTTTGCCGATCACCGTTCGGCAGGCGACCAGGCTCGGCTTGTCGGAGGCGGCGGCTTCGCCCAGCGCGCGCTCGATATCGGCGAAGTCATGCCCGTCGCACGAGAACACGTCCCATCCCACCGCGCGGTAACGCGCGGGGATATCCTCGCTGGTCGAAAGCGAGGTATCCCCGTCGATGGTGATCTTGTTGTCGTCCCACAGGACCTTGAGGCGGCCCAGCTTGAGGTTGCCGGCAAGGCCGATCGCCTCATGATTGATGCCTTCCATCAGACATCCGTCACCGGCGATCACCCAGGTCCGGTGATCGACGAGTCCATCACCGAAGGCGGCATTGAGATGACGCTCCGCCATCGCCATGCCGACCGCCATCGCCAGGCCCTGTCCCAGCGGGCCGGTGGTGCATTCGACGCCGGGAATCAGGAAATTCTCCGGATGCCCCGCGCAGACCGAGCCGAGCTGGCGGAAATTGCGGATGTCATCCAGCGTCGGGCTTTCATACCCGGTCAGATACAGCAGCGAATAGATCAGCATCGAACCGTGGCCGGCGGACAGCACGAAGCGGTCGCGATCGGGCCACTGCGGCGCGGCGGGATCGAACTTGAGGAACTTGGAGAAGAGAACCGTGGCGACATCGGCCATGCCCATCGGCATGCCGGGATGGCCGCTATTGGCTGCCTGAACCGCGTCCATCGACAGCGCCCGGATGGCATTGGCCATCGGCGCGAGACGGTCGGGGGCAAGGATCATCGGGTGGCTCCGGATACGGAAATTTTCGGGAACGATTCGGAATTTGCGACCCCCTTTAGGGAGAGGCGGCCTCCCGTCAAGTTCAGCGCCGGATTTCACGCTTGCCACCAGGTTCATCGCCGCGCCGGCCACAATGCGGCGCGCTGCCGGGCCATCAGCCGGGCCGCAAGTTCGCAGGACTGTGAACAACCCGTGTCAAATACTTGCATCGGGAGGATAATACGATAGCCATGACGGGATGGAAGAGGCATCGATCGTGCACGCGGTTGAAAGGATCGAAGCCGCCCTTGCGCGGATCGAGACGCATGCCGCGATCACCTCCCGGAAATCGGCGGACCTGCAAGGCCGGCACGAACAGCTCAAGGCCTGCGTCGCCCGATCCCTGGAAGAACTGGACGGCCTGATCGCCGGCCCGCCCGCATGAGCAACGTCACGCTTTCGATCGGTGGCCGCAGCTTCACCGTCGCCTGCGCGGATGGAGAGGAAGCGCATGTCAGCAAGCTGGGCCGGTTGATCGACGAAAAGGTCGTGGCGGCGGGCAACGCCGGCCAGACCGAAACGCGCATGCTTCTGTTCGCCTCGCTGCTGCTTGCCGACCAAATCCACGACCTGCAGGGCGATGCCGCCTCTACCGCGCTGCCCGCCGGGATCGCCGAACGCCTGGGGCAGATTGCCGGACGGATCGAAAATCTTGCGGCACGGCTTGAGAGCGGCACTGCGAGCGCCTAGATAGGAAATGACGGGTTCTGCCCGGCACGAGCCGTTCGAACATCCCTGAGGCTATAAGCAATCCAAGGGGGCTGTCCCTGGTTGGACCCTGGTCCGGCACATATGGTCCCCACCTGACGTTGAGGCGTCAGAGGATTTCTAGGAAAACGACCCACGGTGGACCCGTCACCCCCCCTTTCCGCCGTCGATGAGAAAGCCGTGCTGCGCCCGGCCTATCGCAAGGCCCGCGCGGCTCACGTCGCCGGCCTGCCCGAAGGGCTGCGCGCGCTGGTGCTCAACCGCCCGCCGGCGCCGATCGCCGCGATGATACCCGAAGGCGCGACGATCGGCCTGTATCACCCGACCGGGACGGAAGCCCCCGCCACAGGCTGGGCGCGCTGGTTCGCCGAACATGGCCGCGGGATCGCCCTGCCCTGGTTCGCGGCGCGCGATGCCGCCATGGAATTCCGGACCTGGGACAATCCCTGGGACGAAGAACAGCTCGCGCCTGGCCCCTGGCACGCGCTACAGCCGCCCGAAGGTGACGGACCGGTCGTCCCCGAAGTGGTGGTGGTGCCGCTGCTGGCCTTCACCGCCGCCGGACACCGGCTCGGCCAGGGCGGTGGCCACTACGACCGCTGGCTGGCCGCGCATCCTCGGGTGCCCGCGATCGGGCTTGCGTGGGACTGCCAGATAGCCGAGGGACTGCCGCTGGAACCGCACGACCGGCCATTGGTCGCGGTGGTGACGCCGACGCGAATCTACGAAGGACAACCGTGACATGCGCGAAGCCCCGACATGGCGGATACCGATCGGCGTCCTCGCCCTGGTCCTGGTCCTGGCGCTCTACGGGATCGCCATCGCCAGCTTGCTGCCGCCGCTGATCGGCGCGTGGAATGCCCTGGCGCAGACCCCGGTCTATGTCGTGCTCGGCGTGGTCTGGATACTGCCCTTGCGGCGCTTCCTGATCTGGATGGAAACCGGACGCTGGGGATGACGAGGAAAAGGCGCGAGGCCACTTCCTGAGAAGTGGCGCGAGTGACGGGGCTCGAACCCGCGACCTCCGGCGTGACAGGCCGGCACTCTAACCAACTGAGCTACACCCGCGCGGCAATGAAAAAGGCCGGGAAAACCCGACCTCTTCTGACACCGGTTTCCCGGAAAATTCCCAAGTGGCGCGAGTGACGGGGCTCGAACCCGCGACCTCCGGCGTGACAGGCCGGCACTCTAACCAACTGAGCTACACCCGCGTACTTTGCGGTGCGTCCGCTTGGGAGCCGCGCCACTAAGCCAGCCTCGGGGGCCTGTCAACCGCCTTGCCGGGACTGATCCGAAATTTTGCCGCCACCGATACCGGGTCGAGCGCGGTCAACGGGCGTTAACCATATCTTGGCGACTGAAAGCATAGGAACCCGTCCGTCCACGGAGGACTTTCGGGAGAATATCGTTGCAATCGCGCCGCCAGATCCTTTCCATCGCCGCGTTTCTGGGCACCGTTCTCACCGCCCCCGCCCAGGCGTGGGGAGCCCCTGCCGTCGCGACCGACAGCGCCGTCTACGTCGAGCGGATCGCGTCCGATGCCAGCCACCGTCTCGAGCCGGCCAGCCAGCTCCTGCGCGGAGACCGCGTGGTCACGGTCGTCAGATGGTACGCCATCGGTGGCGAGCGCGGCTTCGTGATCGTCAATCCGCTTCCCGCCGCGCTCGCCTACCAGGAAAGCGCCAGCGACACGCAGGAAGTCTCGGTCGATGGCGGCCGCTCCTGGGGATGCCTGGAAGACTTGCGCATCGGCAATCGCCGCGCCGCGCCCGAAGACGTGACTCACGTGCGCTGGAGAATTCCCGCCGCCAGCGCCGCGCGCGGCCGAGGCCAGATCGCCTACAGCGGGATCGTGCGCTAAGCGGGGCGGGACCGCCAGAGCCGACACACCAAGGGCGTTCAGGCCGCCGCCAGCGCCTCGGCAAGTTGCCGGCGAATGTCCACAAGCTTGCGGCGAATATCTTCGCCGACCCCCACGGCTTTCGCCGACGGATGCCCGGCTTCGTTCACCGTGGACACCGGCTCGTCCTTGACGGCTTTCTCCGCGATGGCCTTGCGGGCCCCGCGCAGCGTATAACCTTCGCGGTGCACCAGCTGGTCGATCTCGACGATCAGCGCAATGTCCCGCGCGCGGTAGTATCGGCGGCCGCCGCTGCGCTTGACGGGCCGCAGCGCGGGGAATTGTTCTTCCCAATAGCGCAGGACGTGCTGACGGATATCGAGCGCGCGGCTCACTTCGCCGATCGTGCGCAAGGCTTCGGGATCCTTCCCGTCATCGAAGCCGGCGTCACCGAAACCGGTGCTATCGAAACCGATGCCATCAATTCCGGGAATGATACGCGGTCCTTCCATCGTGCCTCCAGCTTTCAGTTTCTGGCGATGCGATCCTTGAGCATGTGGCTGGCACGGAAGGTCAGGACGCGGCGCGGCGTGATCGGCACTTCCACCCCGGTCTTGGGATTACGGCCGATCCGCTCTCCCTTGTCACGCAGCAGGAAGGTGCCGAAGCCCGAAATCTTGACGTTTTCGCCATTGGCCAGGGCCGCGCACATGTGCTGGAGGATCGCCTCCACCATGGCTAGCGACTCCGTCCGCGACACCCCCAGTTTCCTGTGGATAGCCTCGGCGATTTCCGCCCTCGTCAATGTGTCCGTGGAGCGCATCAAGCCCGCATTCCCCTTCGTGCGCCAACCCTAGCGCGATCATATGAAAAAGCAGGGAAAAAGCAATGCTGCGTGCGATAATACACGCAATCGATCACGGTGGCAGCGAATCAGACCCGAATCAGGCACGCACCCCAGGTGAAGCCGCCGCCCATCGCTTCCAGCATGACAAGATCGCCCTGGACTATCCGTCCGTCGCGAACCGCCTGATCCAGCGCCAGCGGAACCGATGCCGCCGAGGTATTGGCGTGCTGGCCAACGGTCATCACGACCTTTTCCGTGGGCAGGCCGAGTTTCTTCGCGGTCGCATCCAGGATCCGGGCATTCGCCTGATGCGGCACCAGCCAGTCTATGTCGCTGGTGGATAGTCCTGTTTCCTCAAGGACTTCCTTGAGAACCTCGGCCAGATTGACAACCGCGTGGCGGAAGACTTCGGGGCCCTTCATGCGCAGCTTGCCGACCGTGCCGGTGGTCGAAGGACCACCGTCCACATAGAGCAGCTGGTTATGCGCCCCATCGGCATGGAGGCGGGTGGCCAGGATGCCGCGCGGCTTTTCCCCGTCCTCTTCCCGCGCCTCGACGACGACCGCTCCAGCCCCGTCGCCGAACAGCACGCAAGTGGTGCGGTCGTCCCAATCCAGGATGCGGCTGAAGGTCTCCGAACCGATCACCAGCGCGCGCCGTGCCATGCCGGTGCGCAGCATCGAATCGGCAATGCCCAGCGCATAGAGAAACCCCGAGCAGACCGCCGCGACGTCGAAGGCGATTCCGCCCCGGCAACCCAGGTTGTTCTGGACGATGGTGGCGGTGGCAGGAAAGGTCTGGTCCGGCGTAGCGGTGGCGAGCACGATCAGGTCGATCGACGCGGCCTCTATGCCCGCCGCCTCGATCGCCTTCCACGCGGCCTCGGTGGCAAGGCTCGCCGTCGTTTCATCGGGCGCGGCGATATAGCGGTTGGAAATGCCGGTACGTCCGACGATCCACTCGTCGCTGGTGTCGACGCGCTCGGCAAGCTCGGCATTGCTCACGGCCTGGCGCGGAAGCGCGGAACCGGTGCCAATCAGGACCGAACGAAGCATCAGGCGCGCTCTTCCTGCGTTCGCGGCATGCGCCAGGTTTCCCCGCCCACCCGGGCGAGGTCGGCAGAGATGCGCTCGGTCACGTTTTCCTCCAGAAGCCGCGCGGTCACCGCCACGGCATTGGCCACGCCCGCCGCGCTGGCGCCGCCGTGGCTCTTCACGACAATCCCGTTGAGGCCCAGAAAGACCGCGCCGTTGTGATTGTTGGGATCGAGATGATGCCTGAGCAGCTCGGTCGCCGGCTTCGAGATCAGGAAACCGATCTTGGAGCGCAGCGAACTCTGGAAGCCCCGGCGCAGCAGGTCGGCAACGAAGCGAGCGGTCCCTTCGACCGCCTTGAGCGCGATATTGCCCGAAAAGCCGTCGGTCACGACAACGTCGATATCGCCGCGACAGACTTTGTCCGCCTCGGTGAAGCCATCGAACGAGATTGACAGGTCGCCGGAGGCCGCCTTCAGCGTCGCCGCCGCGTCGCGCAGCAGATCGGTGCCCTTGATCTCCTCGGTGCCGATGTTGAGCAGCCGCACGCGCGGCCGATCGCGCCCGGTCGCCACCCGCGCATAAGCCGCGCCCATGATCGCGAACTGGACCAGGTTGCGGCTGTCGCACTCGGTATTGGCGCCAAGGTCGAGCATGATGACGTCGTTGTCGCCCAGCGTCGGCAGCAGCGCGGCGAGCGCCGGCCGGTCGATGCCCGGCATGGTGCGCAGCGTCAGCTTGGCGATCGCCATGAGCGCGCCGGTATTGCCCGCGCTCACGGCAGCGCCGGCATCGCCTTTCTTGACCGCCTCGATCGCCCTGCCCATCGAGGTGCCCTTGGCCCGGCGCAGGGCCTGGCTCGGCTTTTCCTCGCCGCTGATGACATCGTTGGTATGCAGGATTTCGGAGGAGGCCCGCAGGTTCGGGTGATTCTCCAGCGCCGCCTTGATGCGCGCCTCATCGCCCACCAACAGGAATTTGAAGCGGTCATGCCGACGGCGCGCCAGCGCGGCGCCCTCGATCATGACGCGCACGCCCTCGTCGCCGCCCATCGCGTCAACGGCGATACGCGGCAAGCTCATGGGCTTTCTCCGAAACTTGTCTGAGGTCTCAGATTTCGACCGCGACAATCTCGCGACCGTTGTAATGGCCGCAAGCGTTGCAGAGGTTATGCGGGCGCTTCAGTTCACCACAGTTCGGGCACTCGTGGAACGCTTCAACCTTGAGCGCATCATGGCTGCGGCGCATGCCCCGGCGGGACGGGCTCGTTTTTCTCTTAGGGACAGCCATTTCGGCACCTGTTCCTGGAAATGCGTTTATGTCAAAAACGCCGCCGATGACCGGACGGACACGGCGGCTTGCGAAGGCGCGCCTATACCCGATTTCTGACGAGTTGCAACCCGTTCCTCCCTGCCCCAATGAACACCCTCACCACAGCAGGGAACGACGCGATGATTCTGCAAACGACACTGAGCCTTGCCGCCGCCGCCGGGATAATCAACCTCTGGCTTGCGATCCGGACGGGCAGGATACGGTACATCGCGAAAGTCCCGCATGGCGACGGCGGCAACGCACTGCTGTTGCAGCGCATGCGCGCGCAGGCCAATTTCGTCGAGAACACGCCCTTCGTGCTGATCCTGATCGCCGCGATCGAAATGACCGGCAAGGGCGGGACATGGCTGGCACTGGTCGGCTCGGTCTATATGCTGGCGCGCGTGAGCCATGCCTTCGGGATGGACAAACCGGAAGCGAATCCCCCGCGTGCGATCGGCTTCATGGTGACCGCGCTGACCCTGCTGGGGCTTTCGACGATTGCCGTGCTGATCGCGCTGGGGCGATTCTAAAGCATCGAGCCCCAAATCTCCTCCGTACCCCCGCCCATCCCGAGCCAGTCGAAGGACGAGCGAAGCTTGATTCGGATTTCGGGTTCTTCGCCCTAATAGGGCAGGCCCTGGCTGAGCGCCGCGTCGCTGACGAAAGGATTGCTGCGGCGCTCATCCCCGAACGTGCTGATCGGGCCGTGGCCCGGCGCGAACGTCACGTCATCGCCCAGCGGCCAGAGCTTCGTGGTGATCGAATTCACCAGATCCTCCAGATTTCCGCGCGGAAAGTCCCAGCGACCGATACCGCCCTGGAACAGCACGTCGCCCACCATCGCGAACCTGCTGGGGGCATGATGGAACACGACGTGTCCGGGCGTGTGACCGGGACAGTGCAGGACGTCGATCTCAAGCTCCCCGACAGTCACCTTGTCGCCTTCCTCCAGCCAGCGGTCGGGCTCGAACCTGTGCGCTTCCATGTTCCAGCGCGGGCCATCGTCGTCGAGCTGGGCAATCCAGAAGCGGTCCTCTTCCTGCGGTCCCTCGATCGGCACGCCCATGTCCTTGGCCAAGACGCCGGCCAGCCCGCAGTGATCGAGGTGGCCGTGCGTGACCAGAATCTTCTCCAGCGTCACGCCGGTCTTCGCCAGCGCCTGCTTCAACTTGGGCAGATCGCCGCCGGGGTCCACCAAGGCGCCCCGCATGGTCCGGGTGCACCATAGCAGCGAGCAATTCTGCTGGAGCGGCGTGACAGGAATGATGCCGACGCGCATCGGCTGGATTTCTTCGGTCATGTTCCGCGAAATGGCGGCACTACGCCGCGAATGCAACCGCCTCCCGCCAGGGTACGGGCCGCCTCAGATTCGGCCGCCCTTCCAGACCACCCGGCCGATCACCCGCACGTCCTCGGGCCGGCACTCGATGGGCCGATAGGCGGGATTGTCGCTCAGCAGGACGACCAGTCCGGGCCGGCTGGTGTCGATCCGCTTGACCAGCAGGTTGTCCTCCAGACTCACCACGTGGATTCCGTCCCGCAAGGCGCGGGGCGTGCGATCCACCAGGATCTCGTCTCCATCGCGCAAGGTCGGCTCCATCGAATCGCCGGTCACGGCGATGGCCGAGAGCATATCCGCCTGCAGCCCCATGGCGCGCAGCCAGCGCGCCGAGAACCGGATCGTGCCCAGCACTTCCTCCCCGCCGGGCGAGGCGCCGGAGCCGGCCGAAGCACCGATCGTCAGGCGCGGAACATCGAACCATTCGGATAGGACAGCGAGAACCGAATCGTTAAGGTAATTTTCCTTTACCTTTCCAAGCTCGCATTCCTCGACGCCGAAGAACCGGGCCAGCATGCCGCGGTCCTCCTCTTCCAGCTTGCGAGGGCTTCCCTTGCGAACGAACTGCTGGAGATAGCTGGCATTCTTGCCGATCATGCGAGACAGCGCGGCAAGGCTCACGCGGCGCTCGTCAGCCAGGACGAGCAATCGCTGTCGAACATCGGCGGTTTCCATATTGTAATCCATATACGAAGGAAATTTCCTAGACAAGTTGGATTTCCGTTGGAACATAAAGTGAACATATTCCGCAATCCAACGGAGGACCAGCAAAGATGCTCCTGCGCCACATCGAGCGCTTCCTGCGCCAGACCAACATGCCCTGGACCAAGTTCGGCCGCCTCGCCGCGCGCGATCCGCGATTCGTCGCCGACTTGCGCAACGGCCGCACCCCGCGTGCCGGCACGGCCAAGCGAGTCGAAGCCTTCATGAACGCCTATCTGGCCAGCGAATCGGAGAACAGCCATGCACATTGACCACCCGATGATCCGCCGCACCGAGCGGCGCGACCCATGGCCGCGGTTGCTGTCCGAAGTGCTGACCCTCGCCGGGCCGCGAGCCGAACTCGTGCGCCACACCGAACGCGCGTGGTCGAGCGTGACGTTCTCCGGCACGCGCCACACTATCGCGCTGGCATTCGCCGAGGTCGAGGCAATCGCGCAAGGCGAAGCCTATCTGGCCGCCCTGCCCGAGCACGAATTCACGATCCCCGCCCACCTCGTCGCCGATGCCGCCGTGGTCGCCGTCGAGCATGAGACCATCCCCTGCCCGCGCATGATCGTCGAGGCCGAGTTGTTGCTGCTCGATGGGGCCTAATAACCCCGATCGAGATCGACTCGATGCTCGAGCGGTTCGCCGGCCGCGTACCGGCGCAGGTTGCCCAGGAAGCGGGCCGATCCCCGCGCGAACAGGGCATCCTGCGCACGGCCGGAGAGATGCATGGAAATATGCACGTTCTCGCGTGCCCACAGCGGATGGCCGGCCGGCAGCGGTTCGGGATCGGTCACGTCCAGAAACGCCCCGCCCAGATGCCCGGAATCGATCGCGGCCAGCAGGGCATCCTGATCGAGCACGCTCCCGCGCGCGAAGTTCATCACGTTCGCCCCGGGCTTCATCGCCGCGAACTCGGCCTCGCCGAACATGCGTGCCGTCTCGGATGTCGAAGGAACAACGATGATGACCCAATCGAAGCGGCCGAGCACGGCGCGCCAATCGTCCCGGCCGAGGTCACCCGGCCCCGGATGCCGCCGCACGCCCGTGACCTCGGCCCCAAACACCTGCAGGAACCGCGCGATTCGTCCGCCGATCTCACCGGCACCCACCACCAACACCCGCGCGCCGAGCAGTTCGCGCTTTCCCGGCGACTCCATGAGCCATTCGCGGCGATCCTGCGCGCGCACCACCGCGCGCCAGCCCTTGGCCATCGTCAGCATGCCCATCACCGCGTATTCCGCCACGGCCTGGGCGTGCATGCCGGAGCCGTTGGTAAGCATGACACCGCGCCTGCGGAACAGGTCCAGCGGCAGCCAGTCCACCCCGGCGGACATCGTATTGTACCATCGGAGCCCCGCCATCCGCGCGATGGCTTCGGCGGCCAGCGGCGGCTCGATCATGTCGAGCCAGGCGATCTCCGCGCGCGGGGCCAGTGCCAGCAACTGTTCCCGGCCGGAAAACCACAGCGGCTCGATCGCATTCGGCAGTTCGGCCTTGAGACAGGGCTTGGCCTGCTCGTTGATGAGGGCAGGGATCAGGGCGAGGCTCCGTATGCTTGATCGCGTGCAACGCGGCGTTGCAAGGGCGCGTGATTCCAGTGCTAGCGGCTCACCCGTGATCGCCCAAATTCTTCGCGAGATAGCGCGTCGCCATCGGCGGTTCGTGCAGACATTCGGAGAAACGAAAGCCGCGTACCGTCAAGGGGGCAACGCCTGCCGCGCCCCGGTGGCAAGGATTCATCAAAACCACATCCGCCTCCGGCAGCACGCGCGAACGGACGCTGGCAAGCAGCGAATAGCCCGACAGAAGCCAGTCCGCCAGGAACCGTCGGGCAAGCTCCTCGTCATCGGGCGCACGTTCGGGCACGGCCTCCACATCGGTCCAGCCGAGTACGAGATCATCGGGTTCCGATCTGTCGAGCGGACGGTAGCGCAATGCGACAAGCACAGCGAGCCCTGCCTCACTGGCCAGGCTGACCACCGGATGTCCGGGCGGCGTGTAGCGTGTGCCGTGCGTGATCGCGCCGCGTCCATCCAACGCGACGAACGGCATCCGGGTAAGCCGCCAAAGCTTCACCCCAGCTTCCATTCCCAGCGCAGCGGATCGCCGTCCATCACTTCCACGCCTTTCCCGGCGAGTTCGTCGCGCAGGGCGTCGGAAGCAGCGAAGTCCTTTTCGGCGCGGGCCTGTACGCGGCGGGCGAGGACTTCCTCGATCTCGGCATCGGTGATCGTCGCGGACTTGGGACGGATGCGCAGGTCGGCGCGAACCAGGGCGAAAAGGTTCAGTCCAAGCACCGCATCCATCTGCGCGAGGACGGCGAGCTTTTCGCGGGGATCGACTTTCTTGGCCGCCACCACCTCCTCCATCACCGTCAGAGCGACGGGCGTGTTGAGATCCTCGGAAATGGCCCTGTCGAAGCGTTCAAGAAATGACCCAAGCTTTCCGCCGGGGGCACGCTGACCTTGGCCCAATCCGTCGGCCTGCCGGCTCAACTCGGCATCCACGCCGTCATGGGCCTTCAGGTTTTCCGTAGCCATCACCAGCCGCTTCAATCGCACCAGCGCCGCACCCAGGCCCTCCCAGGAGAACTCCAGCTCGCTGCGATAATGCGCCTGCAGGCACATCATGCGGTAGGCGAGCGGGTGGTAGCCCTTGTCGACAAGCAGTTGCAGCCGCAGGAACTCTCCGGACGACTTGCTCATCTTGCCAGAGCGTTCGACCAGGAAATTGTTGTGCATCCAGACCTTGGCACCCGAATTTGCGGGTACGTCGAGGCCGTTGGTGCAGCAGAAGGCCTGATTCTGCGCGATCTCGTTGGGATGGTGGATCTCGCGGTGATCGATGCCGCCGGTATGGATGTCGAACGGGAAGCCCAGCAGGTCCCCGGACATGACCGAGCATTCCAGATGCCAACCCGGCGCGCCCCGGCCCCAGGGCGAATCCCATTCCATCTGCCGCTTCTCGCCCGGCGGAGTCTTGCGCCAGATGGCGAAGTCGGCGGCATTGCGTTTGCCTTCCACCGCTTCGATGCGACCTTCCCCGTCCTCCGTCACGGCCCTGGCCAGCCGGCCATAGTCCGCGACGGTCGACACGTCGAAATAGAGGCCGCCGTCGAGTTCGTAGCAATGCTTGCCGGCGATTGCCTTCGCAAATTCGATCATCTGCGGCACGTACTTTGTCGCCACCGACCATTCGGCCGGCTGGCGGATATTGAGCGCCGCGATGTCCGCCCAGTAAGCCTGGGTATAGTGCTGCGCGATATCCCAGATGGACTGCGCCTGCGCCTGCGCCATCTTCTCCATCTTGTCCTCGCCCGCGTCGGCATCGTCGGTCAGGTGGCCGACATCGGTGATGTTGATGACGTGGGTAAGCCGATAGCCCTTGAAGCTCAGCGTGCGCCCCAGCACATCGGCAAAGACATAAGCGCGCATATTGCCGATGTGCGGATAATTGTAGACCGTAGGCCCGCAAGTATAGACCCGCGCCTCGCCGGGATGGACAGGCTGGAACGGCTCAAGCCGGCGAGTGAGGCTGTTGAACAGGGTAAGAGGATGCGCGTCGGTCATGGGCACGCGGCATTAGGCGCGGCGGGGCAAAGGTCAAGCTGAGGGCAGTAGGAAACATCCCGATACCCTCAGCAATAAGATCAATGCGGGATTGCCGCCGCATCGACCGTAGCAGCGGCAGCGCTTGAAACGGGCGTTGTCCCAGGAGTGGATGCATTCATTGCCTGCCTAACGAAAATTTCCTTTTCGATAAGCTCAAACGCATCCTTATATACGGTCGGATCGTTAACCGGTGTCTCATCGCTGTACGACTTGCGGCTCTTCGCCGCAGACATCACGAAACTTAGACGAACTCTTCCAATAGTCGGCCCTCGTTGCTCGACGAAAGCCGATACCATAGGCACGTTCTTCTTCTGACCCAAACCCCAAAAAATGTTGTACGTCAGCTTGCCTTTTGCTGACCCAACGCCAGAAATAAATCCTGAGACCTTGTCAGCCTCGGTGATACGGTAACCCGAATCCTGCAGAACCGAGACTATCGCTGGAAACAGCACATCCATGGTAGCTTCGTAATCGCGCGCCTGAATCTGCTGCAATGCCAGTCCTGTCGGCGCCTCTTCCTTGGCTTGGATCGGTGCAGCGCCAAAACTCGCCAAGACAAGGCTCAGCGCTATCAGTTTCATCTTCATGTGCCCCCACTGCCGCAATGCGGTCGTCTAGAAAGAACTGCTCCGGCTCTTGAAATCACTGACACGCTTGTCCGGATTAAATTTGATTATGAGAGTCATACTGCGCTGGGTCTGGGAAGACCGGCTCTTTGACGAACCGAACCCAAACCCTCCACCACCTCCCACGCCGTCGCCCCCCGCGCCCAGCAGCATGCCAATTGAAAATCCACTGGAACCGTTGGAGGAAACGGTAGCCTGCCGATCGTAAACCCAGACTTCCTGTCCCTGCGCATCCAAGGTCGTGATGTTCGGAGCCCCGAACGCTTCAAGCACTTCCGTCTGAGTAGTAGTGCCGACGCGCAGGGTCATCTGCACCATCCCCTGCGTCAGCGTGTTGGGCTGATCGGCCTCCTGGCTCTTCGCGGAAAGGGAACTAGCGCACGCCAGCGTGACCAGAAACGCTATTCTCCTCATACACCCCCACCCTTCGACAACAATTCCATATAAATAGCGTTCCGCAAAGTCGGTCAAGTCCGGACAATCAGTTAAAATATTGAAATGCCGGAACTGTAAAAAAGAGCATCTTACGGCAGCCTTACTCCTCCTCGAACAACCCCGCCAGCTGCTCGATCATCGTCCCGCCCAGTTGTTCGACATCCATGATCGTCACTGCCCGCCGGTAGTAGCGGGTCACGTCGTGGCCGATGCCGATGGCGACGAGCTGGATCGGAGACTTCGTCTCGATCCACTCGATCACCTTGCGCAAGTGCGCCTCCAGATAGCCGGCGGAGTTCACCGAGAGCGTCGAATCGTCGACCGGGGCGCCGTCGGAGATGACCATCAGGACGCGCCGGTCCTCCGGCCGCGCGAGCAGGCGGCTGTGCGCCCAGAGCAGCGCCTCGCCGTCGATGTTTTCCTTCAGCAGGCCCTCGCGCATCATCAGGCCCAGGTTCTTGCGCGCGCGGCGCCAGGGCTCGTCGGCCTTCTTGTAGATGATGTGGCGCAAGTCGTTGAGGCGCCCCGGGTGCGAGGGCTTGCCGTTCGCCAGCCAGGCATCGCGGCTGAGCCCGCCCTTCCACGCGCGGGTGGTGAAGCCCAGGATCTCGACCTTGACCCCGCAGCGCTCCAGCGTGCGTGCGAGCACGTCCGCGCTGATCGCGGCGATCGAGATCGGCCGCCCACGCATCGAGCCCGAATTGTCGAGCAGCAGGGTGACCACGGTGTCCTTGAACTCGACGTCGCGCTCCACTTTGTAGGACAACGACTGGCCGGGCGAAACCACCACGCGCGCCAGCCTGGCGGCGTCGAGCAGGCCTTCCTCCTGGTCGAAGTCCCACGAGCGGTTCTGCTGTGCCATGAGCCGGCGCTGGAGGCGGTTGGCGAGCCGGGTGACGATGCCTTGCAGGCCCTTCAGCTGCGCGTCGAGATAGGCGCGCAGGCGGGTCAGCTCCTCCTCGTCGCACAGATCGGCGGCGGCTGTCACTTCGTCGAAAGCCTCGGTGAAGATCTTGTAGTCGAAGCCTTCGGGGATGTCGGTCCAGGGCCGGTTGGGGCGGACCGGCAGCATGCCCTCGTCGCCGTCCTCGCCTTCCTGGCCCTCCTGCATGTCATCCGAGGTCTCGCCCTCGGCCTCGCTTTCGCCCTCGTCCTCGCCTTGCGAGGGTTCGGCGGCCATTTCCGAAGGCTGCTGGTCCTGCCCCGATTCGTCGCCGTCCTGCTCCTCCTCGGTCTGCTCCTCGCCGTCCATCTCCTCGGCATCGTCGGGAGGAAGCTCGGCATCCTCGGCCCGGGTCAGTTCCAGGTGCGCGAGCATCTCGAGCGAGCGCGACTGGAAGGCCCGCTGGTCCTGGAGCGAAGCGGCCAGCGCCTCGAAATCGGCGCTTGCCTTTTCCTCGATCCAGTCGCGAACCATATCGACACCGGCGCGCGCGATCTGGGGGACCGGCTGGCCGGTAAGCCGTTCACGCAGAAGCAGCGCAAGCGCGGCCTGTACCGGCACGGTCTCGGGCGTTTCCGCACGGGTGATCGGGTCGGACCCCATGCGTGCCAGCAATGCCGCATCCAGATTGCCGCGCATGCCGGGATAGGCGTTGGATCCCAGCGCCTCGTAGCGCACCATCTCCACCGCGTCGTAACAGGCCCGCGCCGCCGGCTCCGACGGCGCATGGCGGATATGGATCCGGTCGTCATGGTGGCGCAGCCGAAGCGCGAAGCTGTCCGCGAACCCGCGCGCCTGCATCGCCGCTTCGCGCGGCAGGCTGCGGCCGGGCATGGGCAAGCGGAAAGTGCCGCCGGTCGCGCTGGGTGCGTCGGCCGTCCAGTTGACCTCGATCTCCTTCTCATGCGCGATGGCGCGGCTGGCGCCAGCGAGGACGGATTTGAAGCGGTCTGCGGGAGATTCGTCGGACATGGCTTTCCCGCTAGCGCATGACGGCCCAGGCCTCAAATACGGCGATACAGAAAAGCGCGCAGGGCGATGCGCCGGGGAATGGGGCTTGACGGTTTCCGGCGCGCCTCAGTGCACTCCACCGGCCATCCCCGCGCGTTCCATGCGGCGGTACATCGTCGCCCGGCCGATACCCAGCAGGCGCGCGGCGGCGGCAACGTTGCCGTTCGAGCGGGCCAGCGCCTGGCGCAGCACCGTGCGCTCGCCGTCCTCGAAGCGCGAGGCCGGGCCGGTGCCCAGCACTTCGGCCAGCGGGCGGGAGGTCAGCCTGGCCTCGGTGCCCAGCCCCAGGTGGCGACGCGCCATGCGGGTGGCGCCGATGACCAGGTCGTCCCGGTCCACCGCCAGCAGCGAGGGACCGCCGGTGCGGCTCTCCCCCGCCAGCACGATCCGTGCTTCGGCAAAGCGGCGGCAGAAATAGTCGCGCTCGATCGCGCGCGCGGCGTCCTGCACCAACGCGGCGATCATCGCCGCCATCGCCTCGCCATGTTCGGGGCGGGCGCTGGAGACGTCGAGCGCGGCGACGAGGCATCCATCGGGATCGAAGATCGGCGCGTCCATGCAGGAAACACCGATGTTGCGGCTGGCGAAGTGCTCGCCGCGCAGGATCGTGACCGGGCGCTGCTCGACCAGGCAAGTGCCGATGCCGTTGGTGCCCTCGGCCGCTTCGCTCCACTGGGCCGCCGGGGCAAGGCCGATGGCATCGAACAGCCCCGCCTCGGCAGCGCTGGAGCGCGCCTCCAGCACGATGCCATCGATATCCGAAAGAATCACGCAGGCCCCGGTGCGCCCCACCGAGCCGAACAGGCCGTCCAGCACCGGGGTCGCCGCCGCCAGCAATTCGCCATTGGCCTCTCGCAACATGCCGAATTCCGCTTTGCCGAGACGCTCGCCCTGCCGCCCCGCCGAAGGATCGAGTCCATGGCGCAGCGCCGATCGGCACCACGATGCCGCCACTGCCGAAAGCGCGGCCGCGTTGCCCGATTGCACGGTATCGAGAACCTTGTCGCTGTGCCTGTTGCCGCAATTGGGCCATTCGCTCGCCATGGCATGCCTCTCCTCACCGCCCCACCGGCATGCGCGCCGGCATGTTCTCGTAACGGTCCAGCGCTGCATATCGTCCGGTCCATGCCGGCTGCCTTGATCTATCGCAAAGACCGTTCGCAGGAACGATATCGCCGAGTGTCCCGGGAATGAGACACCCCGCGCGGCGCATCCTATCGCAAAAGGGTGCGGCTGGCGATCCGGATAGGGACAGACCCGGCGGTAAACCCTCGGCTGACTACACGCTCGCCCATTGTGCGCGGCGGCGGCATGCCATACCGGCGCCAGGATGAGCCGGCTCGATTCCTTCCTGGAAACCGCCCTCGCCCGGATGGAGCGCGCCGGGCAGCGGCGGACCTTGCACGCGAGCACGCTGACACAGGGCGGACGGGTACTGCGCGGCGACCGCGAGCTGATCGATTTCTCCAGCAACGACTACCTCGGCCTGGCCCGCCACCCGCTGCTCATCGAGCGCGCGCGCGAATGGGCCGCGCGCGGCGGCACCGGATCGGGCGCCTCGCGGCTGGTGACGGGGACCAGCGAAGCGCACCTGGCGCTCGAAGCGCGGATCGCCGCGTTCAAGGGAACCGAGGCCGCGCTGCTCTTCGCCACCGGCTGGCAGGCCAACGCGGCGGTGATCCCGGCGCTGCTGGCCGCGATCCCGGGCGCAGCGGTGTTCACCGACCGGTTGATCCACGCCAGCATGCACGCCGGGATCGCCGTGGCCGGCGCACGCCAGCACCGCTTCCGTCACAACGATCTCGATCACCTGGAAACGCTGCTGGCGCAGAAGGGCGCGGCGGCCCCGGCGCGCCTGATCCTGACCGAGAGCGTGTTCTCGATGGACGGAGACCGCGCCGACCTCGCTCGCCTCGCCGCGATCGCGCGAGCCCACGATGCCGCGCTGTTCGTGGACGAAGCGCATGCCACCGGCGTGCTCGGTCCCCAGGGCCGGGGCCTGAGCGCGGAAGTGGACGGCCTCGACCTTGTCATGGGCACCTTCAGCAAGGCTCTGGGTGGTTTCGGTGCCTATGTCGCGGGTTCACGGATCACCATCGACTACCTCGTCAACGCCGCGAGCGGGTTCGTCTTCACCACCGCGCCGCCGCCCGCCGTGCTGGGCGCGATCGACGCGGCGCTCGATCTGGTGCCGGCAATGGACGCCGAGCGCGCGCATCTGGCCGCGCTGGGTGAGCGGCTGCGCGCCGGGCTTGCCGGGCTGGGGCTCGACCACGGTGCGTCCAGCACCCAGATCGTGCCCGCCGTGATCGGGCCGGAGGAAACCACCCTGGCGCTTTCCCGGCGGCTGGAAGCGGCCGGCTTCCTCGCCTCGGCGATCCGCCCACCGACGGTGCCACCAGGCACCAGCCGCCTGCGCCTCGCCCTGCGCGCAAGCCATGCCGAGGCCGACATCGACGCGCTGCTGGCGGCGCTGGAGGCCGCGTTGTGATACCGGATTTCGTCCGTCACGGCGGGTTCACGGGAAGCACCGATCGGCGAAGCCCGGCATGAAGCTGCTCTTCGCCCATGGTTGGGGCTTCGACCGGGATTTCTGGCGCCCCCTCGCCGAACTGCTGCCCGAGTGGCCCCACGCAATCGACGATCGCGGCTATTTCGGCGCTGCTCATGCTCCCGAGGTGGCGGAGCCGTGCCTGGCGGTGACTCACAGCTTCGGCACCATGCGCGTGCTGGCCGCGCCGCCGCCGGGCCTTGTCGGCATCGTCGCGATCAATGGCTTCGAACGCTTCACCGCCCTGCCCGGCAAGCCCGGGGTGGGCGCGCGCGTGGTCGATCGCATGCTTCGCCGCTTCAAGGCCGACCCGCGCGCCGTGCTGACCGAATTCCGCCGGACTTGCGGCTGCGCGGAACCCTTCGGCGAGATCGACCCGGAACCACTGCGCGCCGATCTGCTGCGCCTACGCGATGCCCAGCCGCCGCTCCCGCGGGTATCCGTGCTGGCCTTGAACGGCGGGCGCGATCCGCTGCTGCCGACGGACATGCGCGCGGCAGTCTTCGCCGGTTGCCGCGTGCGACGGCTGAGCCATGAAACCGGCGGCCACCTCCTGCCGCTCGAAGATCCGGACTTCTGCGCGCGAGCGGTGCGCGAAGCGGTCGGCGCCCTGCCATGAACGGGCGGCGCGCGCGGATCGCCCGGGCCTTTGCCGGGGCCCGGGACTACGACAGGCAGGCGCGCATCCAGCGCAAGGTCGCGCAAGGCCTTGCCACGCGCGCGATCGCGCTCGACCTGCCGGAGAACCCCCGCGTAATGGAAATCGGCTGCGGCACCGGATTCCTGACGCAGGCACTGGTCGAGGCCGGCGTCGGCGGCCAATGGCTGGTCACGGACGTGGCGCCGGAAATGATCGCACGCTGCCGCGCGCGGCTGGGCGAGGCTCCCTCGCGTAGGTTCGCGCTGCTCGACGGCGAACGCGGCACGCCCGACGGCGGCCCTTTCGACCTCATCTGCTCCAGCCTGGCCTTGCAGTGGTTCGAAGACGCCCCCGCCGCGCTTGCCCGCATGGCCGCATGGCTGGCGCCCGGCGGACATTGCCTCGTCACCACCCTGGGCCCGAACAGTTTCGCCGAATGGCGCGCGGCGCACACGGCGGAAGGTCTCGTTTCCGGGACGCCCTCGTTTCCTTCCATGGAGGCTTTTGCCGCGATCGGCCCCGAGGACCTCCGTGTGGAAAACCTGATCGAGCGCCATGTCGATGCGCGCTCTTTCCTCCGCGCGCTGAAGGCGATCGGCGCGGGAACCGCCAGGGCTGGCCACCGTCCCCTGCCCCCAGGGGCCCTGCGCCGCGTCATGGCGCGATTTGACCGAAATGGACGCGAAGTCACATACGAAATCGTGACCTGCCACCTGCGCCGCGCTAGGTGACGAGCCATGGAGGGGGCGCAATGACAGCGATCATCGTCACCGGCACGGATACCGGCATCGGCAAGACCGTCTTCGCCGCCGCGCTCGCCGGCACGCTGGGCGCGCGATACTGGAAGCCGGTGCAGGCGGGGATCGACGGAGACGGCACCGATGCCGAACGCGTCGCCTATCTTTCGGGCCTGCCACGCACGCGGATCCTGCCCGAGGCCTACCGCCTCGCCACGCCCTGCTCTCCTCACCTGGCGGCCGAGATCGACCGGGTTGCGATCGACCCTGCCCGGCTCGCGCTGCCCCGGGGCGACGGACCGCTGGTGGTGGAAGGCGCGGGCGGCGTGCTGGTGCCGCTCAGCCGGGGCGAGACTTATGCCGATCAGTTCGTCCGCTGGGGGGCGCCCGTGGTGCTGGTCGCGCGCACGGCGCTCGGCACCATCAACCATGCGCTGCTCTCGATCGAGGCGCTGCGCGCGCGCGGCATCGCCGTGCTGGGCGCGGCCTTCGTCGGCGACGCGCAGGAGGACAGCGAGGCGACGATCTGCGCCATGGGCCAGGTCCGCCGACTGGGCCGCCTGCCGCTGCTCGACCCACTGACGCCCGAGACCCTGCGCGCCGCCTTCGCGGACAATTTCCGGATTGAGGACTTCACGCCATGAACGCGCCCGATCCCGCCTCTCCCATCTGGCATCCCTTCACCCAGCACGGCCTCGCCGAACCGATCCCACTCGTCACCCATGCGGCGGGCGCACTGCTGCACACCGCCGATGGCGGTACGGTGATCGACGCGATATCATCCTGGTGGGTCACGACGCACGGACACTGCCACCCCCGGATCATGACCGCTATCGCCGAACAGGCAGGCAAGCTCGACCAGATCATCTTCGCGGGCTGGACGCACCAGCCGGCCGAGGAACTGGCGGCCGGCCTGCGCGCGATGATGCCGGCAAGCCTTACGCGCGTGTTCTTCTCCGATTCCGGTTCGACCAGCGTCGAAGTCGCGCTGAAGATGGCGCTGGGCTATTGGCATGCCCGGGGCGAGCCGCGCCACCGCATCGTGGTGATGGAGCATTCCTATCACGGCGACACCATCGGCGCGATGTCCGTGGGCGCGCGCGGCGTGTTCAACCGGCCTTACGAGCCGCTGCTGTTCGATGTGGCGCGCATTCCCTTCCCCGCACCCGGCACTGGGCAGGACACGCTCGATGCGCTCGAAGCGTTCTGCAAAACGCCGGACACCGCCGCCCTGATCGTCGAGCCGTTGGTGCTCGGCGCCGGCGGAATGCTGGTCTATGGCGCCGATACGCTTGCGGTGATGCGCGATATCTGCGCGCGCCACGGCGTGCTGTTCATCGCCGATGAAGTCATGACCGGATGGGGGCGCACCGGCACCCTGCTCGCCTGCGAACAGGCCGGCGTGGTGCCCGACATCCTGTGCCTTTCCAAGGGCCTTACCGGCGGCGCCGTGCCGCTTGCCGTCACCATGGCGAGCGAGCCCGTGTTCCAGGCCCACTGGTCCGGCGAGCGCGCGCGCATGTTCTTCCATTCCTCCAGCTACACCGCCAACCCGATCGCCTGCGCAGCAGCCAACGCCAACCTGGCGATCTGGCGCGAGGAGCCGGTGCTGCAAGTCGTCACCGATCTCGCGCGGCGGCAGGCTGCGTGGGTGGAAAAGCTGGGCCGCTTCTGCCACTTCGACAACCCGCGCACCCTTGGCACGATCGCCGCGCTCGATCTCAGGACCCAGGGCGAAGGCGGCTATCTCGACAGCCTCGCCCCGCGCCTGATGGCCTTCTTCCGCGAACGCGGCGTGCTGCTGCGCCCGCTTGGCAATACCGTCTATGTGATGCCGCCCTATTGCATCAGCGATGAGCAACTCGGCCAGATCTGGGACGCGATCGGCGAGGCGGTGATATCGTTCTGAGGCGGGCGGAGCATCATCCGCCGGCCGAAAGGATCGCCGCGGTATAGCACTCGACGACGTAGGCAAGCGGTTCGCCGTCGGGCAGGTAGAGCATTGCCAGGTGCGTCGAGATCGTCGCGGCGGGGCAACGTTCCGCCGGGCCCGCTATGGTGGCGATCGCCTTGCGCCTGAAACCCAGCGGCGCGGCGACTTTGCCGAACGGCGTGTCGGAGCGGCCCAGCGCTTCGTTCATCGCCGGCGTCAACCTTGCGGGAACGTACCAGTTCCAGGCCACGGAAAGCACGATCCCGCCGCATGACAGGGCGACGTTGCGCATTCCCAGCGGATCATCCGGGCCAACTCCCAGCCGGCGGCGCATGCCTGCCGGCGGATCGTTGCCGGCGGTACTGACGATCTTGGCGTGAACGACCGGAGGATCGGCAATCCGGCGCGCGGCGCACCATTGCTCCAGCGCCCTGGTCGCGCTGTCGTGGCTCGCAAGTACGGCTTCGAACTGGTCGAGGGTGGCGGGCGTCCCCGCCTGCGCCGTGACTGCGGCCAGCGCCAAGGGCAGTTCAAATGCCACCGGCGATCGCCGGCTTGTCCAACGCGGCAAGGCCTTCGACCAGAGCGCGGGTGCAAGCGGCCAGGTCATCGGCGCTGACCGAGCGAATCACGAAGTTCGCTCCGCCCCTGCCTTCCGCCCAGAACGGATAGGAGCCGATCTGGCAGGTTGCGAAGGCCTGTTCAGTCTCGCGCAGCAGGTCCGCCACATCGCTTTCGCCGACCCAGCAGCCAACCGTTTCCGACAGCAGCGGCGCGCCGCCTTCGAGCTGGCCCGACAGTGCATCGAGCATGCCTGCGGCGATGCTCGGCACGCCAGCCATGATGAACACGTTGCCGGCGCGGATGCCCGGCGCGCCGGTGTAGCGATTGGGGATGAGGCTTGCGCCCTCCGGAGTGCGCGCCATGCGCAGGCGGGCTTCGTTAAGGCCGCCGCGCGTCTCGTAATACCCCTCCAGGATCGCACGCGCCTGGGGGTGGACGATCACCGGCACGCCCAGCGCCTCGGCAATGGCATCGACCGTGATGTCGTCGTGAGTCGGGCCGATGCCGCCGGTGGTGAACAGATAGTCGTGGCGAGCGCGCAGCGTGTTCACCGCCTCCACGATCGCCGGGGTATCGTCCGGCACGACGCGCACTTCCTTGAGACGGATGCCTTGCACTTGCAGCCAGGTAGCGACTTGCGCGATGTTCTTGTCCTGCGTGCGGCCCGAAAGAATCTCGTCACCGATCACGACGAGGGCGGCTGAATAGATTCGCGACGAACTGGGCATGACGACTGGCTAGGACAATTGCGCCGCCAGGGCCAGAGGCCGACTGCCGTGCAAATCCGCACCCGGCGGTGCGAACCGTGCAAAAAAGAAGGGCCGGTCCGAAGACCAGCCCTATGGAAGTTTTTGGGAGAGGATGCCTAAAAGGCCCGTCCCCTATGCATCGGGCCGGTGCGCGCGACAAACGCGAAAAGAGCGAACTCAGTTGCATGATTTGCAACTGAGTGAAAGCGGCAGGGTTTTCAATCACAACCCGCTATACTCATCGCCGCATGGACGCACGCGCGTCCCACATCGGTTGCTGTGACACGGTGATGGCCCCTGACCGAGGCCTGTCGAGGTCGAGAATCAGGGTTATCGCCATGGTCAGCAGCAGAAACAGGATCACGGTGACAGTCCGATGGCGCCGGCCCGTCACGCCCATGACATATCCGACGATACCGGCCGCCATGATCGTATAGGCCGCCAGCACGATCAGCACTTCGCCCGGAATGCGCGCCGCCCGCTCCGCCTTCCTGGACGATGCGGCGTCGAACATTTCGTTGACGGCGGCAATCGTACCGGCGCTGACGGGCGAACGATCGGCCGCGATCACTTCTTTCAGCCTGGCCCAGACGACCTGCTGCTCCCGGTTCGTTGCCGCCTCCACCCGGTCGGCTGGTTCCGATCGCGACAAGCCGAGCCGCACATCGGTATAACGGGCTATGGCCGCTTGCAGCGCCGACCCCGCCTTGTCGTCGCTCAGGCCCGCGCGCAGCCAGGCGGTGCCGATCGCATTGGCTTCGCTGACGACCAGTTCACGCCGGGAATCGTAGCGCGAGACCGCGAGCGAGAACGTAAAGGCGATCAGCAGGCCAAGCAGCGCCAGCGCGGCGGAAAGCAGGTAACCTTCTCCGGCATCGTTCCCGGAATCGGATCGCCATGTCCGCGCCCGGTTTCCCGCCCAGGCGGCGGCGAGCATGGCGAGGAACAGCATGAGGCTCATCACCGGCAGGCTTGTCGCGTTGATGAGCGTTTCCATCGATACCCCCCTGCCGTGCCCCAGACTAGCGGGAACGGGGGCGACGTCCAAACCGTTTCAGTTCGGCGCGTCTCGGGGCAAGCCTGGACCGCCAAAAAGAAAGGGCCGGTCCGAAGACCAGCCCTATGGAAGTTTTTTGGGAGAGGATGCCTAAAAGGCCCCTTCCCTATGCATTGAGCGGAATATTGCTGCAAATGCGAAAACATCGAAGAATGTTGCATGTTTTGCAATCATGCCGCCCGATGCGGATGAAGCTCAGCCTTGGTTCAACACCCCGAAAAGGTCGTGATCGTCCGCATCTTCCACAAGAACATCAACGATATCACCAGCTTGCAGGCCATTTTCGACATCGCGCAGGAAGACATTGCCGTCGATTTCCGGGGCATCGGCCTGCGATCGGCCGGTTGCGCCAATGTCGCCGTCTTCATCCGGTTCGCCCACCTCATCGATGATGACGGGCAGGATCCGGCCGATCTTGGCGGCAAGCTTGGCGGCGCTGATAGCAGCGGTCTTTTCCATGATCCGGGCATAGCGCTCTTCCTTGACTGCCTCGGGCACCGCGCCCGGCAAGTCATTGGCGGCCGCGCCCGCGACAGGTTCGAAACGGAACGCGCCGACGCGGTCGAGCTGCGCTTCCTCCAGCCAGTCGAGCAAGTACTGGAAGTCCGCCTCGGTCTCCCCGGGAAAGCCGACGACGAAGCTGGAGCGGATGGCGATATCGGGACAGACCGCGCGCCACGCCCGCAGGCGTTCGAGCACCTTGGCCTCATTGGCCGGACGCTTCATCGCCTTGAGCACCGAGGGCGCGGCATGCTGGAAGGGAATGTCGAGGTAGGGCGTGAGCAATCCCTCCGCCATCAGCGGGATCACCGCGTCGACGTGCGGGTAAGGATAGACGTAGTGCAGCCGCACCCAGGGCTTGCGACCTTGCGCGTCGCTCAGCCGGCCAAGCTCGCGAGCAAGGTCGGTCATGTGCGTGCGTACCTGGCGATCCTTCCAGGCGCGTTCCTCGTGGCGCACGTCGACGCCGTAGGCCGAGGTGTCCTGGCTGATGACCAATAGCTCGCGGGTGCCGGCCGCGACGAGTTTTTCCGCCTCGCGCAGGACCGCGTCGACGCGCCGGCTCTCCAGCTTCCCGCGCAGCTGCGGAATGATGCAGAAGGCGCAGGAATGATTGCAGCCTTCGGAAATCTTCAGGTAGCCATAGTGACGCGGCGTCAGCTTGACCCCGGCCTCGTCATAGGCCTGCGGGATCAGGTCGAGGTACGGGCCAAGGTCCGGCGGCGCGGCCTCATGCACGGCTTCGACCACAGCCTCATACTGGTGCGCGCCGGTCACGGCGAGGACATCGGGAAACCTGGCGCGGATCGCCTCCGCTTCGTTGCCCATGCATCCGGTGACGATGACCCGGCCATTCTCCGCCATGGCCTCGCCGATCGCGGCGAGGCTTTCCTCCTTGGCTGAATCGAGGAAGCCGCAAGTGTTGACCAGCACGACGTCGGCGCCGGCATAGTCCGCGCTCATCGTGTAGCCGTCCGCCCGCAGGCGTGTGAGGATGCGCTCTGAATCGACGAGCGCCTTCGGGCAGCCGAGGCTGACCATGCCGACCTTGGGCGGGGTGGGAAGTTCTATGGCCATGGGAATCCGGGCCCGATACGCCGAATGCCGCGGCAAGTCACGAATTGAATGATCCGGGGCTGCCCATCGACCGATCGCGCGCTTGCACTCACGGCAATCGCCTGCGACACATGCCACATACGGCATGGTGGCGGCCGGCGCGAAAAGGGGAATTGTATGGGTCCGGTGAACTGGCTGGCGGTATTCCTCGCGGCGGCACTGGCATTGGTCATCGCGATGGTCTGGCACGGACGGCTATTCCCCGCCGCCCGCCAACTGTTCCCCGGCAATTCGGAGCGCACCGGCTATTATGTGCTGGTCGGACTCGTATTCCTTATCAGCGCGGTGATGCTCGGCCACAATTTCGCGCGGATTGGCGCCGAGACGCTGGACGCCAAGCCCTGGCTCTATTTCATGCAGACCGGCGGCATCGCGATCGCCTTCGTAATCCCGGCGGTCTGGCTGACGTACTTGCGCAACCGGACCGAGCCGATGCGGCGCGTGATCGACTGCGCGTTCTGGCTGATCGCCTACCTGGCGATCGGCCTGGTGTTCTGGGCGCTGGGCTAGGCGGCGTGGACAAATTTGAGCCAGTATCTGGCGGTGGCGAGATGGACCATTCCGAAGAAGCTGTTGGCCAGTTGATCGTATCGGGTGGCGATGGCGCGGTTGATCTTGAGCTGTCCGAACATGCGCTCGATGCGATTGCGCTGCTTGTAGAGCGCCCGATTATGCTCGATTTTCACGCAGCGGTTTGACCGGCCAGGAATGACGGCCTCTATCTTCCGCTGGGCTCGTCAATCATTTCGGCTTCCCCGTCAGCCCTGTTTCCCGATAGGTTCGCAAAACCCGGAGCATCGACACATGTATCGCATCACTTTGGAATGCCATGATGTTCCCGCTGCGGCGGGAGACGAAGCGGCGCGCGACATCACCGAAGCGTTTTGGCTTCACTATCCGCACGAACACAATGTCAGTTGCACCTTTGTGGACGGCAAGCTCAGGTTGGTCGCCGAGAACGACTATGACCCCGAAGGGCTCAATCTGATGGACGAGTTCTCGTACAACATCTGCGCATATGTCGAGCCCTTCGACGGCGACCTCAAGCTGGTGAGCGTAGAACCGCTTCACTGAATTTGTCCACGCCGCCTAGGGCCTTTTCCAGGGAGACGATCGCGGATCCCACCTGGTATAAAGTGTATTGAACTTCACGGCGCCTTGGGCAGTTCGTCCAGTGGATCGACCGGCTTGCCGTCGCGGCGCACCTCGAAATGCAGTTCGTTGCCTTTGGCGAGGCCCGTATCACCGACCAGGCCGACGCGCTCGCCCGCCGCCACTTTGGCGCCTTCCTTCACCGTGACGCGACTGAGAAAGCCGTAGGCGGTGAACCAGCCGTCACCATGATCGATGACGACAAGATTGCCGAACTGGTCCTTTTCCTTGCCCGCGAACTTCACTGTGCCGGGGGCGGCGGCGCGGACCATCGTGCCCTTGGGCGCGACGATATCCACCCCGTCATGATAGTCGCTGCCGGCCGCGTACCCACGCCGGACCGTGCCGCTGACCGGCCAACCGAAGCGCGCCGACTTCGCGGGCGCGGGGGTTGGGGCGGCGCTGGCGGCAGCGGGCGCCGGATCCAACTTCGAGATACCGGTCGGTGGTGGATTGAGCAGCGTCGGGATCAGCAGGGTCTGCCCGGCCTTGATCGGTGATTGGGGATCGATGCTGTTGGCAAGCGCGATCTGTTCCCACGGCACGCCATACTTCATGGACACCGAAAATCCGGTGTCGCCCGCCGCGACGGGGTGATGGCGCGTGCGCGGGATCTGCAGCTTCTGGCCGACCCTGACATTGAAAGGCGCCTGCAGACCGTTGGCCTCCGCGATCAGCACGCGCGGCACTTTGGCGCGCGCGGCTATGCCGCCCAGTGTTTCCCCCGGCTGAACGATATGAAGGCTCTCCCGCTCGGGCGAAACTCCAGCGGCCGGTGATGCAGCAGGCGTTGCCGACTTGCGTGAGGCGATCACTCGCGCGGCCGTCTTCACAGCCGCCTTCCGGGGAATGTCGAGCTTCTGGCCAGCCTTGACCACGTAGGGTGGTTCAAGCCCGTTGGCCTTGACGATCGCGCCGGGTGAAACGCCGGCGCGGTTGGCGATGCCGTTGAGCGTTTCGCCGGGCCCGACGACGTGCACCGTCTCTTCGGCGGGCGAGGTCGCGCGGGCCGGCGCGGCGATGGCCGGGATCGCAAGCACGGCCATCGCCGCGCCCAACAAGTGCGCACGCTTCATGTCAGGTAGCGATCCGCCAGCGAGGCAAGAGACCCCTCGTGCGTAAGATCGATCTGTAGTGGTGTCACCGAAACAAAGCCCCCCGCAATCGCTTCGAGATCTGTATTGTTACCTAACGTATGCTCTATCCCATGTAGCCCGAACCAGTAATAAGGAAAACCCCGTGGATCGGTTCCTTCCACAACTGATCCGCGTGCGTAGTCGTGAAATCCCTGCCGCGCGACGCGGATACCCTTGACCTCCCCAGCCGCGACCGGCGGGAAATTGACGTTGACCAGCGTGCGCGGCGCGAAAGGCGTGTCGAGCAACGGTTTCAGCACCTTTGCGCCCCATTCCTCCGCCGCGGAAAAGTCCACCGCGTTGCCGACCCCTTCCCGGGAATAAACCTGACTGAGCGCGATCGAGCGCACGCCCGCCAGCGCCCCTTCGAGCGCCGCCGAGACGGTGCCCGAATATGTCACGTCGTCGCCCAGATTGGCGCCGCGATTGACGCCCGAAAGGATCAGGTCCGGCGGTTCGGGCATGATCTTCTTGAGCGCCATCGTGACGGAATCGGTAGGCGTGCCGGAGACCGAGAAGCGGCGCTCGGCATGCTGGCGCAGGCGCACCGGCCGCGTCAGCGTCAGCGAGTGGCCCGCACCCGACTGCTCCTCGCTCGGCGCGCAGATCCAGATGTCGTCCGAAAGCTGCGCGGCGATCTTTTCGAGAATGTAGAGGCCCGGCGCGTTGATGCCGTCGTCATTGGTGAGGAGGATGCGCATTGGCTTGGATCCTGATGAATTTGCAAAGACCCGTTCGTATCGAACGAAAACAGGTTTCTCAGAGCGACGGCTCCAGCCGCTCGACCCCGCCCATCCACGGCTTGAGCACCTCGGGCACCAGAACCGAACCGTCTTCCTGCTGGTAGTTCTCCAGCACCGCGACGAGCGTGCGGCCCACCGCCAGGCCGGAACCGTTGAGCGTGTGCACGAACTCGGTCTTCTTCGAACCTTCCGGCTTGAAGCGCGCGTTCATGCGGCGGGCCTGGAAATCGCCGCAGTTGGAGATCGAGCTGATCTCGCGGTAAGCGCCCTGCCCCGGCAGCCAGACTTCGAGATCGAAGGTCTTGCGCGCCGTCGCCCCCATGTCGCCGGCGCAGAGCAGGACCTTGCGGTAAGGCAAATCGAGCGCCCGCAGGATCGCTTCGGCAGCCGCGACCATGCGTTCGTGCTCAGCCTCGCTTTCCTCGGGTTTGCTGATGGTGACCAGTTCCACTTTCTCGAACTGGTGCTGACGGATGAACCCGCGCGTATCCCGCCCCGCCGCGCCGGCCTCCGAGCGGAAGCAGGGGGTGAGCGCGGTCATCCGCAAGGGCAGCGCCCGGGGATCGAGGATTTGTTCGCGCACCGCGTTGGTAAGGCTGACTTCGGCGGTAGGGATCAGCCAACGCCCGTCAGTAGTCTGGAACAGATCCTCGGCGAACTTTGGCAACTGCCCGGTGCCGAACGCCGCATCGTCCTTCACCAGCAGCGGCACGTTGCATTCCAGGTAGCCGTTGATCGCCGTCTGCGTATCGAGCATGAACTGCGCCAGCGCCCGGTGCAGGCGCGCCATCGAGCCCTTCAGGAACGTGAAACGCGCGCCCGAAAGCAGCGCCCCGGTCTCGAAGTCGAGGCCGAGCGCGGGGCCGATGTCCGCGTGCTCCTTCGGCGCGAAGGCGAATTCGCGCGGCGTGCCCCACTTGGCCACTTCGACGTTATGCGCCTCGTCCTCGCCGTCCGGCACTTCGGGAACGGGAATGTTGGGCAGCCGCGCCAGTTCGTCCTGCAGCCTGGCCGAAAGCGCCTTCTCCTCCACCTCGAGCGCCGGCAGCGTGTCCTTGAGCTGCGCCACTTCGGCCTTGAGCGCGTCGGCGGTGACGGTGTCGCCCTGCCCCATCGCCTTGCCGATCGCCTTCGAAGCCTCGTTGCGGCGGCTTTGCCCCTCCTGCATGCGCGTGGAGACAAGACGGCGCTGCTCGTCGAGCATGAGGATGGCCTGGGCGACGGGCTCCACCCCCCGGCGGGCAAGTCCGGCGTCGAAGGCGGCCGGGTCTTCGCGGATCAGACGAATATCGTGCATGGCGCGGGGCTATGCCGTGCGGACCGGCCCCGCGCAAGCGGCAGCTTTACCGAAGCTTGCAGGTGCTGATTCCCAGCAGGCTGTAGAGCGGGCAAGTCCGGAACAGGCCGGTTACCAGCGGCACCACGCCGATAAAACCCCAAGGGGTTCTCGGCCCCACCATGACCAGCGCCAGCAGCACGATCCCGACGACGATGCGCAGCAGGCGGTCGATTCCCCCCACGTTGACCTTGAACATTTTCGTATCCCCAGTGTTGAAGGACCGAAAATGCACCTTGCGACAGGGCAGCCACATTGACCGGGATCAATCCGGCCCGTGGCACGCGATTTTCGCGGGGCATGTCATGCTCAAGGAGAAACCGCCATCCCGGAAGGATGGTGGGCGCGGCAGGGATTGAACCTGCGACCCCACCCGTGTGAAGGGTGTGCTCTACCGCTGAGCTACGCGCCCGCAACCAGTTGCGGAAGCGCGCCCGTAGACAACTCGGGCCAAGTTGACAAGCCGCGATCTGACTCTAAAGCGCGGTGCCATGACCGAAGAGACCAGCACGCCCGTTGAGGCCGGCCCCGACGTGCCGCCCGATCGCCTCGCGATCCATCCGAGGAGCCCGTTCTTCGACGCGGAGAAGCTGCGCCGCGGCATCGGCATCCGTTTCAAGGACACCGTGCGCAACAACGTCGAGGAATACTGCGTGTCCGAAGGCTGGGTGCGTGTGCAGGCGGGCAAGACCATGGACCGCCACGGCAATCCGCTGACCATCAAGCTGACCGGCCCGGTGGAGGCCTGGTACGAGGATCTCGGAGAAAATCCTCCGGTCGCGAAGAAGGACTGAATTTTCGCCGCGACCGCCCGTACTTAATACGTGCCGGCGATGATCTCGCCGATCGGATCGCGGCGGCGCTGCTGGCGTTTGGTCCCAGCCTTGGTCGGCGCGGAGATTTGCGCGAGGCGATTGCCGCCCAGGTCAGGCCCGAGGTCCCGCAGAGTGCCCGGCCTGGCATTGTAGATGAAGCCCGCGACCGGCCAGTGGGTGGTTCCCAGGTTCCGGTTGGGGCCATACCAGATGCGCACCTCGCTCCAGTCGTTGCCTGGGGAAACGTCGAGCGCGGTGACATTGCGCTCGATCTGGCCGCGATAGGACCAGTTGGCGTGGCTGAGCAGGATCGTGCGCGAATCGACGATCCGGCTGACGGTCGCGACATGACCGAGGCGCGAATTGTTGTGCGGCTCCACCGCCATGACCGCGCCGACCCTGGGCATATGGCCGCGCGCGTACCGGCCCTTGGCCTGGCTCCACCAGGTATGGGCGTCGCCATAGATATGGATGCCGGAGAGCTGGCGTGCGTAGGGAACGCATTCCAGAACGCCAGATGCCCTGCCTGTCCCGGAAACGCCTGTTCCAGGATTCCATCCGCCTGGAACGGTGTCCGAAGCGATCCTGCCGATGGCGGAACTGGCCGCCACCGACGGCACCAACACCGCGCAAACCCCTAGGATGATTGCTTTTCTGATCCGCTGCATGAGACCAGCAATATGCCGGCTGGGTTAGGGCTATCCTGCAAAGCACGGTTAACAAAGCGGCAAGGATATTCCGGTCGCTTGCCGGACTTTGGGCCGGACATGTGCCGAATGCTTGCCAAACCCGCGCGAAATCCCCAAGCGGTTCTCCATCATGCTCCCCCAAGTCATCATCATCGGCCGGCCCAACGTCGGCAAGTCCACGCTGTTCAACCGGCTGGTCGGCAAGAAACTGGCCCTGGTCGACGACCAGCCCGGCGTCACGCGCGACCGGCGCTTCGGCGATGCGCACCTGCTCGGCCTCGATTTCACCATCGTCGACACCGCCGGCTGGGAGGATGACGATGTCGCGACCCTGCCCGGCCGCATGCGCCAGCAGACCGAGGCTTCGCTGGAAACGGCCGACGTCGCGCTGTTCGTGATCGACGCGCGCGCCGGCCTCACCCCCCTGGACGAGGAAATCGCGCAGTGGCTGCGCGCTTCGCCGGTGCCGGTGATCCTGCTTGCCAACAAGGCCGAGGGGCGTGCCGGCGAAGGCGGATTGCTGGAGTCCTATTCGCTCGGGCTGGGCGACCCGGTGGCGATCTCGGCCGAGCATGGCGAGGGCATGGGGGACTTGTTCGAAGCGCTGCTGCCGCACCTCGAACCGCTCCAGCCCGAGGATGACGACCTGGCCGAGGAAGAGGACGAGGAAGCGCTGCTGCGCGCTCCGCTCAAGCTCGCGATCGTCGGCCGCCCGAACGCAGGCAAGTCCACGCTCATCAACAAGCTGCTGGGAGAGGACCGCCTGCTGACCGGGCCGGAAGCCGGGATCACCCGCGATTCGATCGCCATCGACTGGGTCTGGACCGATCCCGGAACCGGCGAGGCGCGCGAGGTCCGGCTGATCGACACGGCCGGCATGCGCAAGAAAGCACAGATTACCGAGAAGCTGGAAAAACTCTCGGTCGCCGACGCCCGCCGGGCGATCGACTTCGCCGAAGTGGTGGTGCTGCTGCTCGATGCCACGCGCGGGCTGGAGCACCAGGACCTCAAGATCGCCTCGATGGTGATCGAGGAAGGCCGCGCGCTGATGATCGCGATCAACAAGTGGGACGTCGCGGAGGACGCCAGCAAGCTGTTCAACGGCATTCGCGGCGCGCTCGACGACGGCCTTGCGCAAGTGCGCGGGCTGCCGCTGCTGGCGGTCTCGGGACGTACCGGCAAGGGGCTGGACGAGCTTGTCGCCGCGGCCTTTTCGATCCGCGAGGCGTGGAGCCGGCGCGTGCCGACCTCGGCCCTCAACCGCTGGTTCGACGATGCCCTGGGCGCCAATCCGCCACCGGCGCCGGGGGGCAAGCGCATCAAGCTGCGCTACATCACCCAGGCCAAGACGCGTCCGCCGGGCTTCGTGCTGTTCGGCACGCGCCTGGACATGCTGCCTGAAAGCTACAAACGCTACCTTATCAACGGCATCCGGCGCGAGCTGGGTTTCCAGGCGGTGCCGATCCGGCTCCACCTGCGCAGTGCCAAGAATCCGTTCAGCAAGAATTGACGCGCCTCATTCGTGGGCACGACGGGAAACCGGGCGCCTGCACAAGCGCGCCGGGCGTTCGAGCAAGATGAAACACGCGCGGGCTGGGCCGGATCGCCACAGACTTGAGGTCAGGTCTTCGTCCCCACGCCATGCCCGACCATGGCCATGGCTTCGCCGCGCGGCAGGCCGCGCAATTGGCGCCATCGTTCGGTCCATCCGCCGATGCAATGGATCGGCTCGCGGCCCAGGTATTCGAACCCCTGCCGTACGACATCGTCGGGTTCGGACATCACCAGCCCTGCAGCCATCTCAAACTTGAAGCCGGTACGGGCGAGGTTCGGCGTGTTGGTCAGGCCCAGGATCAGTCCGAGAACGTGGACATCGTGCGGCCTGAGTTCCGCCCAGAGGCCTTCGGCGAAATTGAACTGATAGGCCTTCGCGGCGGAATAGACGACTTGCCGCGGCGCCCCGGCATGGCAGGAATTCGAACCGACAATGATGATCCCGCCGCGCCGGCGCTCGCGCATCCCACTACCGAAGTGATAGGCAAGCTGGGTGGGCACGGTGACGTTCAGCGCGATCATCATTTCGGCCCGGCCCGGCTTGCGGTCGAGGAACGGGCTCAACGAATTTTCGGCGCCGGCATTGCAGATCAGCATGCCGATCTCGATGTCCCGCGTTGCGACCTCGACCTGACGCAGCATGTCGACGGCACACAGGTTGATCGGCAATTCGCGCACCTCGACACCGAATGCCTGCCGCAGTTCAGCGGCGAGCGCCTGGATCGCCTCGCGCTTGCGCGCGGCGATTACCAGGTTGATTCCGCCCGCCGCCAGGCTGCGCGCGAAAGACGCGCCCACCCCTTCAGAACCACCGGCAATGAAGGCCCACGGCCCATATCGGGAAAGGTCCAACCTGTTCTCCCGTCAATCGGCGACAGGCCGCAACTATTGCGCCGGGGCTTTCGACGTCAGCTTCAGTCCCGGAAAGTCGCCCGATTCCCGCCACTCGCGCAGGATTTCCCTGAACTCCAGGATCGAGCCGCCGAAGTTGCCGTTGCGAAGAATGGACTTGTCATGCGTCCCCTCGTTATTGAAATAGCTTGGGGTGCAATCGCGCCAGACCTGCAACATGCGTTGCGATTTCTCTTCATGGAAGCGCACCCATTCGCTCTCCGCATCCGCGGTCACTTCGACTTCGTCAAGGCCGCGATCCATGGCCTCGCGGATGATGTGAGCGATGTGGGTTGCCACGATTTCCTGGGAGAACGGGAAATTGTTGTCCCATGAGGCCTGCCGCGTGCTCGAGAGCATGAAGTTGGGGAAACCGTGGACATGCATGCCGTGCATCGTCGTGGCGCCATCCCGCCACTTGTCGGACAGTGTCGCGCCTCCCCGGCCGATCACCGGTATCGGCGATCCCTGTTCGAAGGGCGACAGTTCGAAGCCGGTCGCGTAGATCAGGCAATCGAGTTTGAACTCCTTGCCGTTCGCGAAGACCGCGTCTTCCGAAATACGCTCGACGCCTCGGCCCTCCGTATCGACCAGGGTCACATTCGGCCGGTTGAAGGCATCAAGGTATTCGTCGTGATAGCACGGCCGCTTGCACAGCCAGTCGTACCACGGCTTCAAGGCCTCGGCGGTCGCGGGATCTTTCACGACCGCACCGGTGCGCGCCCTCACATCCTCCATTATCATGTAATTGACCGTCTGGAAGACTTCCTCGAATTCGGCCGGCGTCATGTCCGGCTTGCTGAGGTCCCTCACAAGCGTGTTGAACTTGGTCCAGCCGTCCTGGATCAGGTCTTCTTCCGCAAGGCCCCTGGTGGCCAGGACGAAATTAATCATCCGTTCCTCATGCCAGCCCGGCTTGAGGGACTTGAACCATTCCGGATCGGTGGGACGATTGGCGCGAACGTCCACCGAGGATGGCGTGCGCTGGAACACGTAGAGGTGCTTCGCCCATTTCGCCAGGTGCGGGACGCACTGAATCGCGGTGGCCCCGGTGCCGATGATCCCGACGACCTTGTCCTTCAGGTTGACCATGGGGCTGTAGGGATCGCCGCCCGTATAGTCATAGTCCCAGCGGCTGGTGTGGAAGCTGTGCTTCTTGAAGGTCTCGATGCCGGGGATACCCGGAAGTTTCGGTTCCCGGTAGTGACCGGAAGCGAGAATGACGAATCTGGTGCGGATCTGGTCGCCGCGATTGCTGGTTATGGTCCACCGCGAATTCGCCTCGTCGAAGCGCGCCTCCTCGATCCGGGTCTGCAGATAGGCGCGCGAGTACAGATCGTACTTCTTCGCGATGTTTTGCGAGTGTTCCAGAATTTCCGGTGCGAAAATATATTTCGCGCTGGGCATCGTGCCCATCTCTTCCAGAAGCGGCAGGTAGATATAGGATTCGACGTCGCACGCGGCGCCCGGATACCTGTTCCAGTACCACGTGCCGCCGAAATCGCCGCCGCGCTCGATAATGCGGATGTTGTCGATTCCCTGCTGGATCAGCCGGACGGCGGCGAGCATGCCGGCAAATCCACCGCCGATGACGACAACGTCGACATCCTCGGACTTCGGATCGCGTTCCTCGAACTTGGTGTAGGGATCGTCGGCATAATGCTCGAACTGGCCCTTCGTCTTGATGAACTGGGCGAGGCCCTCGGGGCGCAACTTCAGTCGCTTGTCACGCTCCTCGTCGTACTTCTTCCGCAGAGCGACCGGATCGAAATTCAATCCCTTTGAAATTTCAGACATGTATTCTCTCTCCTGGTGTTCGATTGCAGATTGGTTCCGCTTATGGGCATCCCGGTTGGAAAATATTATACTGGGCGTCGGCCTTCATCAGCCCCGGCACATGCGCTGGAGCATCTCGAAACCCTGGTCGATCAGGGCCCCGAAGTCCTCCTTGGCCTCGCTCGAAACCCACTGCTCCGTGGCGCCGCCAAAAACGCCCAGCGCGGTACGCGCGATCAACAGACATTCTTCGAGCGCATCCGGATCGCCGCGCCGTTCGACCAGCGCGGCAGCCACCGCATCCATCCAGCCACGGCCAATGTTGTAGGCTACTCCGCACAGGAAGGCCGACCGGGCCACGGCCCGTTCCGTCCTGATGGTGCGAACCGGATCGACATAGGGCACCCAAGTCGCCTGCAGGGCCCTGCGCACTGCCTCCAAATCCCGGATCTCCAGCGGCTGGTCCCGGACGGCGGCGCACAGTTGCCCAAGCTGCGAATCGTAATCGTTGAGGATAATATCCGCCTTCGAACCGAAGTAGCGGAAGAAAGTCGACGCGGAGACATCGGCGCGGAGCGCGATCTGCTCGACCGTAGTCTCATCGTAGCCTTGGTCGGCGAAAAGATCGAGCGCGGCATCCTGAATCGCAAGGCGCGTCCGCGCTTTCTTGCGGCTCCGCATGTCGGAATAGGATCCCGGCGCGACCTGATGGAAGGTGACTTGCAATGACATCATAATGCTAATAGGTATACATGTGTCAGTTGATAGTCAACTGTCAATTTGATGGGCGCGATTAAGATGCAGGGAGCGGGAAGCGACGGCAAATCCGCGATTCAATCGCCAGTTGATGCACGTTTCTGAGCAGGATGCGGTGTTGGCGGTGTGGATGGGCCAATGCTGATGAAGCCCGGGGCGAAAGCGGCCGCCGCGGACACCGGCATGGTCGTCACTGACGCAGGCGCGTTGCGCCGCACGCCCTGGCCGACGAAACTCGATCGATTTGGGAAGGGCACGATATGAAGGAATTACGGTTCGACGGGCAGACCGCCATCGTCACCGGCGGGGGGCGAGGACTCGGTAGGCTTTACGCCATGGAACTCGCCCGTCGCGGCGCCAGGGTTTTGGTCAACGACCTCGGCGGATCGAGCCGCGGCGACGGTGCCGACGCCTCGATCGCCGATCAGGTCGTCGCGCAGATCAAAGCAGCCGGAGGTATCGCGGCAGCGTCGAGCGACAGCGTCTCGACCCCGGAAGGCGGGCAAGCGATCGTCGACGCCGCGCTCGACACATTCGGCCGCGTCGACATCGTCGTCAACAATGCCGGCATCATCAATTTCACGCCTTTCGACCAAGTGACGCCCGACGAATGGCGCAAGACGCTGAACGTCCATCTCGATGGAAGCTTCCATGTCAGCCAGCCGGCGTTTCGCGCAATGAAGAAGCAGGGCTATGGACGCTTCGTGTTCATATCCTCGACATTCGGCGCGTTCGGCCAGATGGCTACCGCGAGCTATGCGACCGCCAAGGCGGGCCTGCTCGGACTGTCGAACGTGGTGGCACTGGAGGGGGCGGCCCATGGTATTCGATCCAACGCGGTGCTGCCGGTCGGCTTTTCCCGCATGGTTACGGATCAGGAATCGGGTGGCCCGATTCCGCCGGGGCGACAGGCCTACTATGATGCGATCCGGCCGGAACTCATCACTCCGCTTGTCATCTACCTGGCCAGCCGTGATTGCGTCCTGAACCATCGGGCGATCGCCGCCTGCGCGGGGCGCTATTCGCGGGTGTTCGCCGGCTATGGCGATGGATGGCTCGCGGATGCGGGCAGCACCCCCAGTGCTGAGGATCTGGCCGAACGGGTTACCCGGATAGACGGCACCGATGGCTTCTTCGTACCCGAATCCTCCGTGGACGAGACTATCGCGGTATGCCGCCAGCGCGGCATCGATCTCAGTCAGATGTAGCGACATGGTCCCGTCGATCGGTCGCGCGGCATTCCGTCATACCCGCCCCACCTCAGGAGCTTCTACACCCGGATCAAGGAACGGTGCGGCGCTGGCAAGGCGATCATCGCCACTGCCCGCAAGCTCCTCACCATCATTTACGACACCCTGAAAAACGGATGGGTGTTCAATGACTTCACACAGTTCCAGCACCGCACAAATCCAATCCCGCTGGACAAACATCATAGGAGAGTGACGATGCAATTCGAGATCAAACATGTGCTGGACATCAAGGCGGAGCTGGCGGAATCACCGTCCTGGTCGGTCGAGCAGCAGGCGCTCTACTGGGTCGATATCGAGAACAAGACTTTCAACCGGTTCGATCCGGGCACGGGCCGTAACGAACGCTGGCCTGTACCCGCCACTCCCGGCTGTTTCAATTTCCGCGAGGGCGGAGGCGCCGTCCTCGCCACGAACGAAGGATTCTTCGATTTCGACTTCACCACGAACCGGTTCGAGAAGATCTGCGACGCCCCATTCGATTCGGCCGAATTCCGGTTCAACGACGGCAAGGCCGATCGTCAGGGGCGGCTGTGGGCCGGCACCATTCGCCTCGCCTTCAAGATCGACGGCCCGCCGGAAGGAACCTTCTATCGCTACGAGGCGGGCAAGGTGGTGCCGGTCATCCCCGACGTGATGGTGCCGAACGGGACTGCGTTCAGCCCCGATGGCAGGACGATGTACCGTTCCGACTGGCGTCCGGAGGGGCGGATTGTTCTGCAATACGATTACGACGCGGCCACCGGCACACCCTCGAACGAACGGCTGTTCGCCACCATGCCCGAGGGATTCGGCATCCCCGACGGCGCGACGGTCGACACCGATGGCTTCTATTGGGCCGCCATTCCCTATGGCGACAAGGGCCGCGTAGCCCGGTTCGCGCCTGACGGAAGGCTGGACCTGCACTTCGAAATGCCCGTCCTCGGGCCGACCATGGTAGCATTCGGCGGCAAGGACATGTCCACGCTGTTCATTACATCATGCCGGCTCGAATCCCATATGGGCCTTCCGGTATCACCGCTCGGCGGCGACATCTTCGCTGTCGAGACGCATGTACGGGGAATAGCCGAGACCTTGTCCGCCAAGGCTTGATCCTCGCGGCGTACTCATTGCCGACGCGGTACAAATTGAGCGATTGAAGCTCCATTTGTACCGCAGTTTCCGGGATGTTTGAGCCGCACACGGCCGATCCAAAATCCCGCGGAACGGGATTTTGGCTGGGGCGGCAGGATTCGAACCTGCGAATGCCGGTACCAAAAACCGGTGCCTTACCACTTGGCGACGCCCCAGCGGGGACTGCGCGCTTAGCGGCTATTGCCCGGGCTGAAAAGAGGGCTTTCGCGTTGTTTCAGGTGATCCATGATCGGTTTCAAGGCGCTTCTCCGGCGCGGCGGCGGAAACGGACGAGGGCGGCCTTGACTTCACCCCCGTCCGGTTTTGACCTTTACCCGATCTTGCTGATCCAGCCGTGGGTGTCGGGCGTATCGCCGCGCTGTATGGCAACCAGGCGGTTCTTGAGCTTTTGGGTCAATTGCCCGGGGCCGCCGCCGCCGATGGTGAATTCACCATCGCGCCCCGCCACTTTGCCGACCGGGGTGACAACCGCGGCCGTGCCGCAGGCGAAAGTCTCCACCAGCTTGCCCGAGGCGGCATCCTCGCGCCATTGCTCGAGGCTGTAGCGCCCTTCCACGACTTTGAGGCCTTCTTCACGGGCAAGCGTAAGCAGGCTGTCACGTGTAATGCCGGGCAGGATCGTGCCAGTCAGCGCCGGGGTCAGCAGCGTGCCGTCCTCGAACGCGAAGTAGAGGTTCATGCCGCCCAGTTCCTCGATCCACTTGTGCTCGGCGGCGTCGAGGAAAACGACCTGGTCGTGACCACGCGCGATCGCCTCGGCCTGGGGCACCAGGCTGGCCGCGTAGTTGCCGCCGCACTTGGCCGCGCCGGTGCCGCCCGGCGCGGCCCGGGTATAGTCACTCACCCAGATCGAGACGGCCGGGGCGCCGGACTTGAAGTAGTTGCCCGCGGGGCTGGCGATGACGATGAACTTGTATTGCTTGGCCGGGCGCACCCCAAGGAAGGCCTCGGTCGCGATCATGAACGGGCGCAAGTATAGCGAGCTGCCTTCGCCGGAGGGAATCCATGCACGGTCGGTCTGCACCAGCCGCGTCACCGCTTCGATGAACAGCGCTTCCGGCAGCTCGGGCATGGCAAGCCGCCGGGCCGACTGATTGAAGCGTGCCGCGTTCGCTTCGGGACGGAACAGCGCGATACTGCCGTCGGTCTGGACATAGGCCTTGAGCCCTTCGAAGATTTCCTGGGCATAATGCAGCACGGCGGCAGCCGGATCGAGCGCGATCGGCAGGCGTGGGCCGATCACCGCGTCGTGCCAGCCCCGCGGCTCGGTCCACTCTATCGTCACCATGTGATCGGTGAAGCGGGTGCCGAAGCCAGGGTTGGCGAGCACGGCCGCACGGGCTTCCACGCTGGTAGGAGCGGGATGGGGCCGGGAAGCGAAGGTCAGGTCGGCATCGGCGAGAGTCGCCATCGAACGAAAGTCCCCTATCTTTGATAACGCCGCGCCATTTGTATGAAAATTACACTCAACGCAACAAAAAAGTAATATTACGTCCAATCCTTAGTATATTAACACGAAACCCGCCTGAGGCAAATCGCCTCGGGCCGCTTCCGGAATGGTCGCGTCTTTCGCGTTGGCCGCATGTGCAGCATTCCGCGAACTGAAAGTTCGCATGGACGGCCCCCAACTCGAACATGTCACTGCGGCGCATTAGAAGCACCCGGGTGTCTGTTTCAAGCAAGCACGCGCCCGGCAACCGACTATTTCGCCCTGCCCTCGCCTCACGGCTGCCTCCACGGCCCGAGCCCGCCACAATCTCGCCGCATCCGGCCAGCATCTTCCCGGAGAACAAGCGGGGTGCGACGACATGCTTTTCCTTCGGATCATCGCCCTGATCCTTGGCATCCTCTCCATCGCCATGGGGTTGCTGTGGGTCGGACAGGGCACCGGCGTGGTCATGTGGCCGCCCGAAAGTTTCATGCTCGCGGATCGGGCATGGGCGGTGCGCGGGGCGATATTGGCCGTCGTGGGCGGGATCATCGTCTGGCTGGCGCGACGCGGCAACGACCGGGACTGATTCGGCCTTCCCGGCCTCAACCTTCCGGGTCGGCCGGCACTTCCAGGATGAAGCGAGCCCCCTGCCCCGGCGCGCTTTCCACCAAGAGATCCCCGCCCATGGCACGCGCGATGCTGCGCGAAATGTAGAGGCCCAGGCCCGAACCGCCATCGCCGCTGCGGCCCAGACGCTCGAATTTTTCGAACACCCGCGCCTGCTGCTCATCGGAAAGTCCCGGCCCCTGGTCCGCGACGATCACGCGGGCACGCTCGCCCAACGCCTCCAGCCGGATCCAGATGCGCGAGTTTTCGGGGGAATAGCGGATGGCATTGCCGATCAGGTTGAGCAGCACTTGCAGCACGCGGCGAAACTCGGCGATCGCGGGCAGGCGTTCGGAAGGTTGCGGCGGCTCGATGACGATATTCTTCTCCCGCGCGCGGACGTTCAGGATACCGGCGGCCTGACGGGCCAGCTCGGACAAGTCGACGCGGTCGGGCGCGGTGCTGAAACCTTCGGATTCGACGACTTCCAGATCGGTCAGATCCTCCAGCAGTTCGAGCAGCAGCTTGCCCGCGCTGGCGATTTCGCCGGCATAATCGGCATAAGCATCGGGCAAGGGGCCGGCCAGGCGGGTGCGGATGGTCTCGGCATTGGCGACGATGCGCGAGATCGGCTGCCTAAGCACGGGCGCGAGGTCCTTGCCGACCAGCCTGCGGCCGATGGGAAGGGTGGGAACGGTCGGCGCCGCGGTTTGTCGCGGCTCCGGCTCGTCGGACAGCAACAGCAGTTCGAAACCGGCGGGGTCGAAACCGGGTTGCATGTAGGGGATCAGCGCAACCCTCCAGGCCCGCCCGGAACCGGGGACCCGCACGCGCGCGCCGTCGAGCAGGCGCCAGTGCAGCGGCTGCTGATGCGCGGCATTCTCATGCGGGAGAAAATCGGTCCAGGGCCGGCCGAGTCCAGCCTCCATGGCGGCGACCACTTCGGCAAGCTCCGGGGCGTCGGACACGACTGCCAGTACGCGTTGCCCGGCGTCGAGCCGCGCGGAAAGCTCGGCAAGGTGGCGATCGGTCAAGGCGCGGCGGAATTCGGCGGTGGCCGGGTCCTCGGCCGGGATCGGCGAGGATCGCCAGTTACGCACCCGGATATCGCAGCCTTCGCCTTCGCCGCGCGGTTCGACTTCGATCCAGGCCCGCACCGTGTCCGCACCGTCCTGTGCCGACACCGCGCGGGCGAGTCGGAAACGATAACGGCGCGCCTTGCGCACCAGTTCGAGCAGCTCTGGAATGGCGATCGTGCCCGGCAGGTCCCCCCCACACCGCAATTGCAGGCCGGCGAGCGGCTCGTCGGCGCTGAGCAGGCGATCCTCGGCGTCGCTGACGGCGCGCGCCAATATGGTCCCGTCGTCGATCATCATGCGCCGTAGCGTCCCGCCGGAGGCCCGGACGAGAGAATCGCGGCGGCAAGGTCAGGGCCCACCCGGTCGAAACCGGCAGGAAGAGTCACTTCGGGATGCAGCGCCAGGAATTGCTTCTCGACGTCGCCGGGCTCGAGCCCGGCCGAACGCAGGGCGAGCGCCAGACGGGCGAGCTGCGCCTCATGAGTGGACAGGACCACGGTGTCGCGGGCCTGCCCGGATCCCAGCGCCAGTGCCGTGAGGAACAGCGGCACACCGGCATGGGCAACGGAAAGCGCGGCCTGCGCTTCTCCCCCCAGGCTCGTAATCATCCGCGCGGCCAGTCCAAGCCGGCTCGCCCCCTCGTCGTAGGACTGGCGGATGCCCGCTTCCATCCGCGCCGTGCGCTCGGTCATTTCCGGGGCGCCGCCCACCAGGGCGCGCACGGTCAGCAATAGGCCGTGAAGCAGGTCTCCAGGCAGTTCGCGCGGCGGCAGCGTCATCCGTCGCTGGGCCTGGCACCAGCGCGCCTGCGCAGCCAGGTAGGTCATGGCCAGACCCTGCGTCGTCCCATCGGCCGATGAAATCATGGCCTGCACCAGCGGCGAGACCACCGGATCGAGCGCCAGGCGCAGCTGCAGTCGCTCGGTCAACTGCCATTCCAGCGCCAGCGCGTGAAGGTGCGAAAGCAGGGCCGGATTGTCGATCAAGGCGCGCACCAGCAGTTCGGCCTCGCCGGTGACGTGTCCGCCGCGCTGGCCGGTGCCTCCGGCCAGCGCATCCAGCAGGCCATTGGCGAGATCGGCCAGCATGCCGCGAATGCGCGCAAGGATCTCGTCGCTGAAAACGGAGCTGTCCTCGGCCGCGATCAGGTGGCGCAGGATCGGCAGCACGGTTTCCGCCATGGCGTCACCCCGCGCCAGTTCCTCGCGCAGTACCGCCTCGACGTTCTCGCCGCTTGCCGAAGGGACAGCTCGGTCGATCATCCGTTCCGTGTATCCCGCGTTTGGTTAAATCCAGGTTAGTCCTGCGATCGCAGGGGAAACAGCAATCCCGCCACGATCAGGCCGACCGATATGATCTGCACGACCGGCAGAAGCTGGCCGGCAGCAGAGCCGACCGCTAAGGCGAGGCCGAGCAACAGGCGGTCCCCGATCCAGCTGACGGCGGCGCCCCGCACTACCCGTGGCAGCAAAGCCAGCAGCAACAGCAGCACAACGGGGGTGGAAAGCCATGACAGCACGGGTTCACCCGCGAACCTGGGCGTATCAGCCAGGATCAGCGCCCCGAAGGCAAGATCGATCAGCCAGAGCAATGCGTCCGCACGCGGAATCGCGGGCGGCAACTGGCCCAGCGCGTGGCGTTCGGCCGATCTCAGCAGCCGGCTCGCCTCCACCAGCACCCAGGCGAGAGCCACGAAGGCGAACCCGCCCCAGACGAGGCTGAACCAGCCAAGACCAGCGGCAATCGCCAGCAGAACCACGACCCCGATCGACAATACGTTGCTGGCATTCCCAGCGTGCAGCAGCGAGGCACCGAAGCTGACCACCCCCAGGCGCGCCACCGCCCGGCCGGCGGATGCCGCGCCCTCCGCAAAGCGCGCCCGCAGCCATTCGTTCTCCAGCGCGAACGCCTCGGCCTCGGTGCGGATCATGCGCCAGTCGGAGCCGACGCGCGATGCGGCAGGAACCTCTCGCATCTGCACGCCCGATTGCAGGGCAATCCGGGTCAGCGCCGAGACGATGTCGCAATCGACCGGCAATTCGTGCAGCCGCTCGACGAGATGGCCGGGAACGCGCATCAACCCGGCGTTCGCGCGATTGATGTCGATCCGCTCATAACCCGCCGCGAGCGCGCCCTCGACCGGTTGCACCAGTACTACCGGTCCCCGGCCATCGAACAGCGGGACCACGTTGGCCGGATCGACGAACAGGCCCTCGCTCACGACCAGCAGTTCGTCGCCAGCGGTGACCAGGCCGGCCAGCTGGCGCGTGCCGGTGACGATCGCGAACTGCAGCCCCGCGTCTTCGGCCATATGCTGAAGGGCGATGACCTCCGGCGAGGTTCCGCGCGCCATGCAGATCACGCGCTGACAGTCGAGCGCCAGCGCCAATCCAAGCTGATGCTGTGCAAGGCTTGCCCCGGCAATACGCAGAAATGCCCGCGGGAACGGTTGCCCCGCCCCCGCGGGCTCCGTCATGGTCAGCAAAGCTATCCGCAAATCCTACCTCCAGCGCCCGGGCAGCGCCCGGGCCCGATGTAGACTTGCGGGCACCAAGTGCCAAGCAGGACCGATCAATCAGGTAACGGAAAACTCCGCCACATAGGCCTTGAGGCGCCGCACTACCCTGGGCTCGCCCGGCGCCGCGTCCAGCGCCTCTTCGGCCAGCGCGAGCAAGGCGGACGAATGGAAACTGGCGGCAAGGCCCTTGAGCCGCATCGCCGCGACGTGCCAGTTGCCGTCGCAGCGTGATCGTTCGAGCAGATCCACCTGCCTTGCAACGCTTTCCACATAGGACGCGCGCAGTTCCGCGAACAAGACGGCATCACCGCCCGCCGCCGCCGCGAGAGTCGCTTCCAGGGCACCTGCTTCATAAACCATTTCCCCAGGATAGTGCCCAAAGCGTTAAACCGGGGTTTATTGCCGCCCAGCACGTGTTATTCTGCCCGAATGGCTGGGGAAAACAGGATCATCGCGTTCGGCGCGGGCGGCAACGAAGGCGGTGCCGGTGAACAGGGCACCGCGGCAGAGGCGCCCATGCCTGCTGACGGCGAAGCCGACGCACGGGAAAACTGGGACGAAGCCTGGGTCGCCGGGGGCGAAACAGGCACCTCGGAGCCCCCGCGCGGCTGGGTTTTCCCGACCCTGGCCGGGCTCGCGATCGCTGGCTGGAGCGCACTGTTCATCACCGCGCATCTGCCTGAACTGCGGGCGGGCATCACACTGGCCGCAGTGCCGGAACTGATTACGCAGTGGTGCGTACCGATCCTGCTCGTCGGCCTCGTCTGGCTGCTGGGGCTGCGCCACAGCACGCGCGAGGGCAAGCGCTTCGGCGATGTCGCGCGCGCGCTCTCGACCGAATCCGCCCTGCTCGAACGGCGCCTGACCGCGGTCAACCGCGAACTCAGCCTGGCGCGCGAGTTCCTCGCCGCGCAATCGCGCGATCTGGAAGCGCTCGGCCGCATCGCCGCCGAGCGTCTGTCGCAGAATGCCGAACGGTTGCAGGACCTTGTGCGGGACAATGGCGCGCGCGTCGATTCGATCAGCACGGTCAGCAGCGCCGCGCTGGAAAACATGGAGAAGCTGCGCGGCCAGCTGCCGGTGATCGCCAGCTCGGCCAAGGACGTGACCAACAACATCGCCAATGCCGGCCGTGCCGCCCACGCCCAGCTTGAGGACATGATCCAGGGCTTCAACCGGCTCAATGACTTCGGCACGGCCAGCGAGCGGCAGGTTGAATCGCTGCGGGCCCGCGTCTCGGCCACGCTCGCCGAATTCAGTCATGAGTGCGAACAGCTGGAGACGATCGCCGATTCCCGCTTCGCGGCCCTGACGGAGCGCGGCGAGGAATTCCGCACCCAGCTCGACAAGCACGAGGTGGACGTGCTGGCGGCGATCCGTACCCGCGCCGCCGCGCTGGCGGGGGAAATCGATGCGACGCGCCACCAGCTGGACCAGCACGAAGCCGATAGCCTCACGTCGCTGCGCGCGCGCCTCGGCGCCCTGCGTGACGAGAGCGAGGTCGTCTCACGCGCGCTGCACGAGGCCGAGGAACGCGCCGCCGAGACGCTGAAGGCCTCGCTCGAAACCATGCGCTACGAACAGTCCTCGGCGGCCGAAAGCATCTCCCTTGCCCAGCAGTCCGCCATCGATACGCTCGCCGGACGCCTCGCGATGCTGGCGGCCGAGGCCGAGCGCATGGACCGCGCGCTGATGGAGCGCGGCGAAAAGCTGGCGATCGAGGCGGAAGAACGCCAGGCGCGGCAGGTCGAGCAGGAACGGCACGCCATCGCTCGTATCGAACACATGCTGGCCGAACTCGACGGGACGATCGCGGAACGGCTTGAACGCCATCGCCAGCAGGCGGCGGCACTGAGCGAGCGTGCCGGCACGGTCACTGCGGAACTGGACCAGTTCGAAGCCCGCCTGGCCCGGATTGCAGCGCAGAGCGGCGAATCCGAAACCCGGCTGACCAGGAGTCTCCAGACCCTTACCGAACGCCTCACCGCCGCCCGCACCACCCTGGCCGCCACCGACAGCGACGTCGAGAAGCTCACTGACGACAGCGTCCGGCTGCTCGAACTGATCCAGGCCAGCTCCAAGCATACCCACACCGCCCTGCCCGAGGCGCTCGCGATCTCCGAAGATCGCCTGGGACGGCTGGAAAACGGCGTCACCGCCCTGCTCGCCGTCCTGCGCCAGTCGGCCGAAGGCAGCGAAAGCCTGGCTTCCGGAATCGCGGATTCCGGCACCAATCTCGAAACACTGGTGGCAAGGCTGGCGGATGCCCAATCGGCCGTGGTTCAACGCGGCGAGGACCATGCCGCGCAGCTTGTCCGACTGGCGGCATCGGTTGCGGAAATCGACGATGCGACCGAACGCGCCGCCGGCAAGGCCCGCGATGAACTGACGGGCGCCATCGCCGCGCTCCGCACGGCGCTGACCGAAGCGGTCGAAGCGATCGAGCATGACAGCGCGGAACGGATCGCCCATGTCGCGCGGAATCTCGGCGAGGAGAGTGCGCAGGCCATCGACAAGGCCATGCGCACCAAGGCCGCCGAAGTCTCCGGCCAGCTCGAACAGGCGGTCGCCCATGCCGCCGGGGTCACGCGCGAAGCGACGATCCAGCTGCGCGACCAGCTCGCCAAGATCGACGAACTGGTCGGCAATCTCGAAAACCGCGTCACCCACGCCCGCCACCGCGCCGAAGAGGAGGTCGATAACGACTTCACCCGCCGAGTCGCGCTGATTACCGAATCGCTCAATTCGAACGCGATCGACATCGCCGGCGCGCTCTCCACCGATGTGGCCGATACCGCATGGGCCGCCTACCTGCGCGGCGACCGGGGCATCTTCACCCGCCGCGCGGTCAGCCTGCTGGAAGCTGGTGAAGCCAAGGCGATCCAGCAGCTCTTCGAACGCGACGACGCGTTCCGCGAACACGTCAGCCGCTACATCCACGATTTCGAGGCGGTACTGCGCCAGATCCTGTCCACCCGTGATGGCAACGCGCTGGGCGTAACGCTGCTTTCCTCGGACATGGGCAAGCTCTACGTCGTGCTCGCGCAGGGTATCGAACGCCTCCGGAACTGAGCAGGGGGCGGTTCATCCCGGCCGGAAACGTTTGCATTGAGCAAGCCGGCCATCACCGAAAAGAAGGCCCCCGTCCCGAGGGACAGGGGCCGTGCAAGGTTCACATGGAAGGTGTGGAGCGAGCCGTCCGGTCCTAGCGGCTCGCCAGCATCTGGTTGCCGCTGCCGTCCTTGGCGGGCAGCGCACCGGGCAAGGCATGGCCCTCGGCATAAGCGAAACAGGCGCCGCCGCGCTGCTTGACGGTGGAGCACAGCGCCTTGGCGGAACCCCGGTCGAAGCCCTCGGCGGCGACACGGAAATAGCGGCGACCGTGCACATTGGCCTCGGTGATCCGCATGGCGTGGTCCTTCAGCGCCGGATTGCGGGCGACGAAGATACCCCAGGCACGCCTGGCGCCTTCGAGGGTGCGGAACGAGCCGAGCTGGACGAGCTGCGCCGAACCTTTGCCCGCGAAGCTTTCCGCGATGGCGCTCCTGGTCGCGGAAGCCGGCTGGACCATCGGCTGCGAGACGAACTTGGCGCTCGCCGGCTGCGGCGCGTCGACGGAATTGGTGGCAAGCGCGGCCGGCAGTTCGGCGACGTCCCGAGAAGGCGCCGCCTCGCCGATAGCCTGGCCGGCTTCGACCGGTGGCAGTTCTGCGATCGGCGCCGACGCGTCGGCGCTTGCCATCCGCACCGCCTGTTCGGCGCCGTTCAGCGCCAAGGCGGCGGGCTGGCCGGGGTCCGTGCGCACGGGCGCCGCCAGCAGGCCGGCGATACGCGACTGGTACTGGTCGGGCCGGACGCGGCTGGCCCATTCGCCCATGCGCGCGTCAAGCTGGTCGGCGGGCACGTCCTGCGAGGCGACCACGCGCGCTTCGGCCCAGCGCCCATCGAGCGCGTAGGCATAGGCGAGGTTCTGGCGGATCTTGGCACTGTCGTCGCCCCCACGCAAGGCGTCCGAAAGCAGGGCCACGCCCTGCGCCGGTTGACCCGCAAGGGCGACGGCAAGACCGAGGTCGCTGGCGGGGATCTGGTTGCGCCAGCGGGTCAGCACCGTCAGCGCCTCGGCATTGCGGCCCGAACCGATGTAGGCAAGCGCGAGACCCAGGCCGCTGCGCGGACTTTCGTCGCCAAGGCTGGCGGCATCCTCGAAAGTCGTCGCCGCCGATTCGAAACGCCCGGCGGCAAGATAGGCTTGCGCAAGATCGACGCGGGCGGAAGCGCTGCGCGGAGACTTGGCGACACGGCCTTCGGCCTTGACGACATCCGTTTCCGACTGGGCCGCAGACTGGGCGTCGGCAAGGTCCCCCGATGGCGCCGGCTTGCCGGAACTGGCTAGCGGCGCATGGCCCGAACAACCCGCGAGCAGTGCGGCGGCCATCGCGGAACAGACCGCAAGGCCGGCGGTCCTGGCGTGGAAGGTAATGCGTTCCATCGGACTTTATCCCCCTTGGATCTCTTTTTCGGCGCCTGATGTCAGCACTGCTTGCTCGCGGTGCTGTCGAACTGCGCGACTTGCGGAATCTCTGACAGGTATTTGTCGAGCGCTTCTGTCACGAGGACCTGGGCGCTGCGGTTAAGAACCACGCCCGCCATTCTGAGGCGGAAATGCCGCTCCGCATCGAGGCGCAGCGTGAAAGCGGTGCGGCGGCTTTCGGGCGAGGCGACAGCAGCCGGAGCCATCACCCGGTTGATACGCCAGGCGATCTGCTCGATCTGCCGCAGGACTTCGGGCATCCCCTGCTCCGGCAAGTCCGAGGCGGACGGTGCAACGCGGCCCTGCCCATGGCCCCAATCGTCCCAGCCAAGATCCTCGGCTTGCGTCGGCAAAACGCTGTCGGCGAACTTGACGGTATCCTGCGGGCGCATCGCGGGCTTGGCCGAGCCCTTGCGGGCCAGGAGCCTCGGCGAGAGCGAGGCGAAAGCATGGTGCTCGCTCATCGCGCCAGCCCCGCTCAGGAGCCGGCGACGCGGCGACCGAAGCCGCCGACGGGGCGCACAGCGCCCTGCAGCATCGGCTGGCCGGCCACTGGCGCGGAGAACACCGTGCGGCGGAAATTCCGCTCCAGGCGATCGGCGATATAGTTCCACAAGGCGGCGACTTCCTGCGCTGAGCGGCCATTGGGATCGACTTCCATCACGGTGCGCCCATCGATCATCGACGCCGCGAAATCCGTGCGCTGATGCAGCGTGATCGGCGCCACGGTGCCATGCTGGGAAAGCGCGACGGCGGCCTCAGCCGTGATGCGCGCCTTGGGAGTGGCGGCGTTGACCACGAACAGCAGCGGCTTGCCCGAACGCTCGCACAAGTCGACGGTGGCACCCACCGCGCGCAGATCGTGCGGGCTGGGGCGCGTCGGGACGACGATCAGTTCGGCAACCGAGATCACGCTCTGGATCGCCATCGTTATCGCCGGCGGGGTATCGATCACCGCAAGCCGGAAACCTTGCTGGCGCAGGACTTGCAGATCGTTGGCGAGGCGCGCGACGGTGGTCTGCGCGAAGGCGGGCAATTCCGCCTCGCGCTCGTTCCACCAGTCGGACAGCGAGCCCTGAGGATCGATATCGATGAGCACGACGGGACCGGCGCCGGCGCGCTGCGCCTGAACGGCGAGATGGCCCGACAGGGTCGTCTTCCCCGAACCACCTTTCTGCGATGCCAATGCAAGTACGCGCAAACCTTGTCCCCCAAGAAATACGGCAGGCAAAACGAAGCTCTCGGTAAAGCTCTTGGGCGTGAAGTTCGCAGATCGTTCCTAAATTTAGGTTAATCGTCCCCGACCTAAAAAAGCCCGTTCAAAGGCGCCCTGGCGCGCACCGCCGCATGCGCGCTAAGTCCGTGTTCACTATTTTCGATAACAGGTAATATGACCCAAGCGCGAATGCCGGCCCGCTTTCCACTGGCGTGGACTACCTATTTTTGCTTACCATGCCGTCAATCAAGGGGCACAACGGGGCATGATCGACGTGAGGAAATTTCTGGCTCTTCTCTGTTCGGGTACTCTGGCGACCGCGAGTTGCCTGCTGCCCGCCACAAGTGCCTGGGCCGACGTCAAGGCCGGTGTAGACGCCTGGTCGGCCGGCAACTACGACGCCGCCGTGAAGGAATGGCAGGCCCCCGCCGATCGGGGCGACGCCGATGCCCAGTTCAACCTCGCGCAGGCCTACAAGTTCGGCCGGGGCGTGCCGCTGGACCTGGCAAAGGCCGAGGATCTCTATTGCAAGGCGGCGGCGCGCGGGCACGTGCAAGCCGCCGACACCTGCGGCCTGCTGCTGTTCCAGCGCGGCGAGCGGGAAAAGGCCATGCCCTATATCCAGGCCTCCTCGGCGCGCGGTGATCCGCGCGCGCAGTACATCCTTGGCGTCGCCTACTTCAATGGTGATCTGGTAGCGAAAGACTGGGTGCGCGCCTATGCGCTGGTCAGCCTGGCCCGCCAGTCCGGGCTGCCGCAGGCGGCCAACGCGCTGGCGCAGATGGACCAGCACATCCCGCTGGCCGATCGCCAGAAAAGCGTGATCCTGTCCACCCAGATCGCCGCCGAGACCGACGCCGCGCGCGCGCGCCTCGCCGCCTCGACGGAACTCGGCTCGCCGCCGCCCCGGACGGCAGCCGCGCCCTATCCGGCGCCGGAGATCGCTTCGGCCGAAAACGCCGTTGCCTCGGCGATCCGCACGGCCGGAAGCGACAGCCCCGCCACCGCCGGCGCCGACTACACGCTCAGCCCGCCGCCGCCGATGGCAAGCCGGCCGACGCCTCCCCCACCATCATCGCGGCCATCGCCCGCACCTGCGCCCGCCCCGCCCAAAGTCGCCGCCAAGCCCAAACCCGCGCCGCCGGTAGCCAAGCCCGCGGCCGCAAAACCGGCGTCCGGTCCCTGGCGCGTGCAGCTCGGGGCCTTCGGCGTCGCCGGCAACGCCGATGCGCTCTGGTCGAAAGTCCGGGGCCGGCCGGAACTCGCCGGCCATGGCAAGTTGCTGGTTCCCGCCGGCAAGCTGACCAAGCTGCAGGCCGGCGGCTTCGCCTCGAAGGCAGACGCCGATGCCGCGTGCTCGCGCCTTTCGGCAAGCGGCGTCACCTGCCTGGCCGTGCGGGACTGATCGGGGGCCGGCCCTTGCCTGACGCGGCGCGCCGGGCGGAAACCCTCGCAGGCGAACCCCAACGGCTCGCGACGCTGGACCTGATCCGGGGTGTCGCCGTGCTTGGTATCCTGGCGATCAACATCGCCACATTCGCCGGGCCGATGGTCTCTTCCATTTCACCCAACCTGCTCCGGCCGATGAGCCGCGCCGACGAAGCCGCCTTCGCGCTGGGCTTCCTGTTCTTCGAAGGCAAGATGCGGGCGCTGTTCTCGCTGCTGTTCGGCGCGGGCCTGGTGCTGTTCTGGGAACGTGCCGAAGCGGCGGGACACAACGGCGACGTGGTGCAAGTGCGGCGGCTGTGCTGGCTGCTGCTGCTGGGCGCGGCGCACTACCTGCTGCTATGGTGGGGCGACATCCTGTTCCTCTACGCCGTCTGCGGGCTGGGCGCGCTGATGCTGCGCCCGCTTGGCGACCGGGCGCTGCTGGGGATAGCCATCGGCCTCTACTATGCTTGGCACTTGTGGGGCCTGTTCGATTCGGCCGCGGCGATCCATGCCGAAACGGCCGTCCGCCACGGCACCGCCACCCGGGCGCAGATCCATCTCCTGGCCGAATGGTTCGAGCCAGTGCGCAGTTGGGCGGCGCAGGAACTGCGCGAAAGCCGGCTCGGATTCGCGCAGCTGTTCCTGGTCAAGCTGGTCGAGCGCCCGTTCTGGCAAGTGCAGATGCTCTCCGGCAACTTCTCGGAAACGCTGCCACTGATGCTGGTGGGCATGGTGATCTATCGTCGCGGCCTCTTCACCGGCACGGTGCCCCGCCGCCGGCTGGTCGCGACGGGCGTGGCCGGCACGGCCGCCGGGCTTGCCCTGACCGCCATGTTCCTTGCGTGGGCCTGGCCGCGACATTTCCCCCCGGTCACCATGCACGCGGCGCTGGTCTGGGGCCTTGCCATGCCGCACCTGCTGTGCGGCTGCGGCTATGCGGCGCTGCTGGTGATGGCCGCCCCGCGGCTGGCGCCCACCGCGCTGGGCCGGCGACTGATCGCCGCCGGGCGCATGGCCTTCAGCAATTACATCCTCACCAGCCTGGTCATGACGTTCATGTTCTACGGCTGGGGTCTTGGCCTGTTCGGCACTGTCGCCCCGGCCCGGCAATGGCTGTTCGTGATGGCCGGCTGGGCGCTGATGCTGGCCTGGAGCGAACCCTGGCTGCGTCGCTATCGGCGCGGCCCGCTGGAATGGCTCTGGCGCTCCCTGACCGAGATGAAAGTGCTGGCGAACCGCGTGTGATAATCATTCGCAAAAGCTATTGCGATCTGTTCGCAGTTGGCTATAGTGAGTCGCAAGAGGATTCGCCCATGTACATTTGTATTTGCAATGCCATTCGCGAAACGGACCTTCGCACTGCCGCGCGCTGCTGCGGGGGCGATGCCGAAGCGGTTTACGCGGCCCTGGGCCGCACCCCACAATGTCGCCAATGCCTGGACGAAGCGGAGGAAATCATATCGGAAGAGGCAAATGCCGGTGGAATGAGTTTGTCCGCGGCCGCCTGATTGGGGTTGCCCGATTGCAGAGCTGACCGGCCTTTCGTGCCGAGCCCGGATCGGGCCTTTTGAGGTAGCTGGGCCGCGCAAGGCTTGGCGCGCCAACAGTTTAGCACCTTGGCATAACTTGCCGGGGTTGTTTTGGCTGCCCGTTGAACGCATACTGCGCGCTCCGAGTCACAGGAGTTGTGCACGATGCAAGGCGACCAGCAGGTCATCGATTTTCTCAACAAGGCCCTGCTCAACGAGCTGACCGCGATCAACCAGTACTGGCTGCACTACCGCATGCTGGACAACTGGGGGATCAAGAAGCTCGCCGAGTATGAGCGCCACGAATCGATCGACGAGATGAAGCATGCCGATGCGCTGGCCGATCGCATCCTGTTCCTGGAAGGCCTTCCCAATTTCCAGGCCCTCGGCAAGCTCAAGATCGGCGAGGGCGTCGAGGAAATCCTCAAGTGCGACCTGGCGCTGGAACTCGAGGCGATGCCCCTGCTCAAGGAAGCGATCGCCCACTGCGAGGCGGTGCGCGACTATGTCAGCCGCGAAATCTTCGAACGCATCCTCGAGGGCGAGGAAGAGCATGTCGATTTCATCGAGAAGCAGTTCGACATGATCCAGCGGATGGGCCTCCCGAACTACTGCCAGTTGCAGAGCAAGCCCGCCGAGGACTGAGCCCGGCGGCACGGAACCGGCGATGGATCTCGCCGCGCGCCTGGGACTGTCCGTCCCCCTGATCCAGGCACCGATGGCGGGCACTTCGACGCCCGCGCTGGCCGCTTCCGTCAGCAATGCCGGTGCGCTCGGCTCGATCGCGGTGGGCACCTTGACGCCGGAAGCCGCCGTGCGGGACATCGCGCAAGTGCGGGCGGCGACGGACCGGGCGTTCAACGTCAATCTTTTCGTCCATGCCCGCTGCCAGCCCGATCCCCCACGCGAAGCGGCATGGATCGGTGCCCTGGCCCCGCTCTTCGCCGAGTTCGACGCCCTGCCCCCGGCGACACTCGAAACCATCTATCCGACATTCGCCGGCAATGCGGAAATGCTGGCCCTGCTGGTGGACCTGGCCCCGCCGGTGGTGAGCTTTCATTTCGGCCTGCCCGATGCCGGGGCGATCGCCGCGCTCAAGTCCGCCGGATGCCTCCTGCTGGCCACCGCGACATCGCTGGACGAGGCACGCGCGGCCGGTGATGCCGGGATCGACGCCGTGGTCGCGCAAGGCTGGGAAGCGGGCGGACACCGGGGCATGTTCGATCCCGCCGCCCCCGACGACCGGCTCGGCACCATGGCCCTGACACGGCTGCTGGCCGCGCGATCGCGGCTGCCGGTGATCGCGGCGGGCGGCATCATGGACGGCCACGGCATCCGCGCCGCGCTCGATCTCGGGGCGGTCGCGGCACAGCTCGGCACGGCTTTCGTCGCCTGCCCGGAAACCGCTGCCGACCAGGCCTATCGCGCCGCGCTGGCCAGCGATGCGGCGCACCATACCGCGATGGTCCATGCCATCTCCGGCCGTCCGGCACGGTGCCTGGCCAATCGCTTCACGGCCTTCGCCGAAACTCCGAACCTGCCGCCGGTCGCCCCCTACCCCCGCGCCTATCACGCGGGAAAAGCGCTCAACGCGGCGGCCAAGGCGGCCGGTGAAGACGGTTTCGGCGCGCAGTGGGCGGGACAAGGTGCGCCCCTCTCCCGCCCGATGCCCGCGGCCGAACTCGTGGCCCTGCTCGCCGAGGAATTCGCGGCCATTCGCTAAAGCAAGGAACCAGCGATCCGGATCAAGACCCGTTCATCCCGGGCTTCGTCGAAGGGTGCTGGCGCGGTGCCGGATCCGACTTCCTTCGACAAGCTCGGAGCGCGCCGCTCCCCGCGCGGTTCGTCCAAAAAAGTCCGTCCCGCGCGACCAGCCCCGCACGAAGTGACTGGCAATGCCGAAAATAATGCTAAAGATCATGCCATGGAAACACCCCGCAAGCGCACTTTTGACATCGAAGACGCCGGCTTCGCCGCTCTCGTCGTCCTCATCACCCTTGCCTTCGCCTACCTGCTGGCGCCGTACTTCGGCGCGGTGCTGTGGGGCGTTGTCGCGGCGATCATGTTCCAGCCGCTTACGGCCAGGCTGGCGGTGAAGCTGGGCGGGCGAATCAACCTGGCGACTTCGCTGGTGCTGCTGGCCCTGGTGGCGGTCTTCGTGGTGCCCTCCATCATGCTCGGCATCAGCCTGGTGAACGAAGCGAGCAGTCTTTACGGCAAGATCACCAGCGGTCAGATCGATATCGGGCGGATGCTGCATGACCTGCAGGCCGCCCTGCCCTCCACCGTGCGCCGCTTCATCGCGCGATACGGGCTGACCGATCTCGAAGTCCTGCGCCGGGAGTTCGGTTCCAGCATCACCAGCGGCCTGCAGACCGTGGCCGGACGGCTGCTGACCGTCGGCCAGGGCGCGCTCAGCTTCATCGCCGCGCTGGGCGTGATGCTCTACCTCAGTTATTTCCTGCTGCGCGATGGACAGCGTTACGGCGATCTCATTCGCGATGCGCTGCCGCTCCATCCCAACGCGCGCGATTCCCTGATCGCCCACTTCCTGCTGGTCGTGCGCGCTACGATGCGCGGCACGGTGGTGGTGGCGATCGTCCAGGGCGTGCTCGGCGGGGTGCTGTTTTCCCTGCTGGGAATCGAAGGTGCGCTGATCTGGGGCGTGCTGATGGGCTTCTTCTCGCTGCTGCCGGCGGTCGGCACCGGCATCATCTGGGTTCCGGTCGCGATCTACCTGTTCGCCACCGGGGAGATGGCCAAGGCCGCGATCGTGACGTTCTGCGGCCTGTTCATCATCGGCATGGTCGACAACGTATTGCGCCCGATCCTGGTCGGCCGCGATACCCGGATGCCGGACTTCGTGGTGCTGATCGCGACCCTGTCCGGCCTGGAGCTGTTCGGCCTCAACGGTTTCATCATCGGTCCGGTCATCGCGGCGCTGTTCATCGCGGTGTGGAACCAGCAGCGCGACCGCAAGGTGGCGGCATCAGGCACCCTCCGGGAAGAGGGCGCGGTCGAAGCGACCGAGGAAGCCGCCGCGCATCCCTCGTGACCATGGCGATGTGAGGGCGACCCCAGTTACACCGCCAGGCGCAGCACCGCGCGGAACCGGCCGTCGCGCTTGTCAAAGGCGAGCGTGCCCGCGTGCGCGGCGGCCACGCGTTCGGCGATCGCCAGGCCCAGGCCGGCACCGTCACCGCTGCGTGCACTGTTGCCGCGCGCGAAAGGCCGGGTGAGCTGCGCCGCGGCCTGGGCGTCGAAGCCCGCGCCCGCGTCGCTGACGACGATTTCCAGCATCGCGCCATCCCGGCGCGCCGTGACCACGACCGGCGGAATGCCATGGCGCAAGGCATTGCCGATGAGATTGCCGACCGCGCGGCTGACCGCCCTGACGCGCAAGGGCGCGCGCAGGCCCGCTGGCACCTCTACCGTGATCGCTCCTTCCGGATCGTGATCGCGCACGAGCGAGACCAGCATTTCCGCCACGTCGCAAGGCACCACATGCTCGTCCTCGAAACCGCGCGCGAAATCGAGGAACTGCTCCAGCATCGCTTCGATCCGGTCGACCTGCCGCACGGCGATGGCCTCCAGTTCCGCATCCGCGCCCCGCATCATCTCCAGGCAGAGGCGCAGGCGGGTGAGCGGGGTACGCAAGTCGTGGCTGACTCCGCCCAGCATCAGCGAGCGTTCCGCCTCTTCGCGCGCGAGACGCTCGGCCATCCGGTTGAAGGCGCTGGCGACGGCGGCGACTTCGTCGGGCCCGGAAGTGTCGAGCGGCGCCGCCGCACCGCCCACGGGCCCGTGCAGCCCGTAAGCATCGACTTGCGCGGCCAGCTTGCGCAAGGGCGCATCGAGGCGGCGCTGGAGCAGCAGCCCGCAGGCCAGTGAAACGATGATGGCCGCGATCGAGGCATAGACCATGCTGGCCAGCGCGCCGCGCCGGGTAGGCGGAGTCACGCTGATCCAGTAGCTTCGCCCGCCCAGCTTCAGGCGGAACCACAGCCGGTTGCCGTCGCCGGTCCGCCAGGACAGTTCTTCGTGCGCGGCCAGCCGTTCGGTCAGCGAGCGGATGAACTGGCGTTCGATGAAGTTGGGAAAACGGGCCCGCCCGGTCGGCGCCGCGTCGCCCTCGCGGATGGCAAGGTCGCCGCCCGCCTCGATCTGCCGGATCAGCGCGGTGCGGCGCTCGGCGGGCATGTCGGCCATGACTTGCGAAAGACCGGCGATCATGTCGGCGGTGACATTGGCGACGCGATCGATCTGCGGGCGCATGACGAATGTCATGACCAGCAATCCCGCGATCATCTGCCCGGCCAGCACGACGCCGATCATCAACGCGACATTGCGGTGCAGGAGGCTCTTCAACACCGGCTCAGCCGTCCTGTCCGGCGGCAAGGACATAGCCGACGCCCCAGACGGTGCGGATGAAGCGTGGATCGGCGGCATCGTCGCCGATCGCCTTGCGCAGCCGGGCGACCTGCACGTCGATGGCGCGGTCGGTCACTTCGGCATCGCGGCCCAGGGCGCGGTCGATCAGCTGCGCGCGGCTGAGCGGCCGGCCGGGACTGCGGGCGAAGGCCGCGAACAGCGCGAACTCGCGCGATGAGAGCGTGAGCGCCTGCCCCTCGCGGCTGACCGTCATCGCCGAAAAGTTGATCGCGAAAGGGCCGATCCGCGCGGTCTCGTCGTTCGATACCGCGCGTTCCGGCCCGATCCGCCGCAGCAGCGCGGCGATCCGGGCCACCAGTTCGCGCGGCAGGAAGGGTTTGCCGAGATAATCGTCGGCGCCCATCTCCAGCCCCAGCACGCGGTCCACCGGATCGCCGCGCGCGGTGAGCATGATGACCGGGGCCTGTTCGCCCGCCCCGCGCAGCCGGCGCAGGATCGCCAGGCCGTCCTCGCCTGGCATCATCAGGTCGAGCACGATCACGTCGGCCGGCTCGCGCTGGAGCGCCAGGTCCATGGCCTTGCCGCCGTCCACCGCGCGCACCGCGTAGCCGTGCTCGGACAGGAAGCGCTGCAGCAAGCCCCTCAATTCGGGATCGTCGTCGACCACCAGGATTCGCGCCGGTTTCTCGCTCATGAACCCCTCACTGCCACTGGACCGCCCCTCCTGCCAGAACCCAAGCTGTGACAAACCGTGACACTGCCGCTTCCCCGTCGCGTTCTGCCACGAAATCCGCTTTTCGCGACATCATCCTGAGGCATCCGGGCGCCAGAACCAACTCGTCCACAAGGCAATTTCCAGGAGAAGACATCATGACCAGGTTTCACACCGCCCTCACCGCAACCGCCGCGCTGGCCGCGCTGATGCTTTCGACCACCGCCGAAGCCCGCGGCGCCGCGCATGTGCGAGGGCGCAGCGGCGGTGGCAGCGTGGTTGCCGGACAGAAGGGCATCGCCGCCCGCGCCCATGGCACCGTCACCAGCGAGGATGGCACCACGACCCACGCCAGCGGCGGCGTCTTTGCCGGAGCCCAGGGTTCGCGCGGCTTTCGCGCCTCCCAGACCTCGGTCTCGCCCGACGGCACCCTCTCGCACCAGGGCGCGGCCGCGGCGAGCGGGGCGCGGGGCAGTTTCGCGAGCGAGGGCGGGATGACCCGCAGCGCCGATGGCACCTGGTCTGGCGCCCGCACGACCAGCGCCACCAATGCATTGACTGGAAACAGTTATTCCGGATCGACCACGGCTGCGAACGGACAAGTCAGCCATAGCGGCACCTGCACCAATGCCGCCGGCGAGACGATTCCCTGCCGCAACTGAAACGGATCCCGGAGGGACACCAAGCACCCCAAGACCCCACCCCACCCCCCTCCCAGCACCCCCGAAGACACGGCCGGGAAGGCCTTCACCCCCGCCCCCTTCCCGGCCGTGTCGACCGCCAAGGAGCACCAGTCCCATGCCTAGCAACCACCGCCCTACCCGTTCGAAGACGGCCCGCGCGAAGACGCCCCGCGCGATCGCCCTCGCCGCCTGCCTTTCGATCGGCGGCTTCGCGATCGGCACCTTCTCCGCCGCCGCCCTTGCCGCGACCGCCGGCGCCGCGATGCCGGCCGAAGCCATCGAGCGCATGCGCCAGGCCGACACCAACCGTGACGGCGCCGTCAGCCGCACCGAATTGCTCGCCCGCCGCCAGGACGAATGGCAGCGCTTCGATCGCAACGGCGACGGCTATTTCAGCCAGGACGACCTGCCCGGTTTCCTGCGCGAGCGCTGGAATGGCGAGCGGCTGGCGCGGATGCGCGAGGGCTTCGATGCCGACCATGACGGCCGCATCAGCCGGGCCGAGTTCACGTCCGGGCCGACCCTGGGCTTCGACATGGCCGACGCCGACCACGACGGGCGCGTAACCGAGGCCGAGCTGGCTGCCGCCACCGCCGCGGTCAAGGCCGCGCGCCGCTGATTTTCCGGAGACTGCCGCGATGCGCCTTGCGTTTCAACACCCCTGGATCCTCGCCGTGATGCTCGTGCTCGTCGCGGCGGAACTGGTCTGGCGCCGCCGCCACGGACGCGGCTACGACGGCCGGGCCGCCGCCGCCAGCCTCGGCGTCGCGCTGGGCCAGGCGGTGTTCCGCCCACTGACGGGGATCGTCCTGGGCGCGATCTTCCTGGCCCTGGCGGAGATTTCGCCGCTGCCCCTGCCCGCCGACGACTGGCGGACCTGGGCGGCGGGCTTCGTCGCGGTGGAGTTCGCCTATTACTGGTTCCACCGTTTCAGCCACACCGTGCGCTGGATGTGGGCGAGTCACGCGGTGCACCATTCCTCGCGCGAGTTCGTACTGCCCAGCGCCATCCGCCTGGGCTGGACCGAGTTCTTCTCGCTGGGCTGGCTATTCTTCGGCGCGCTGGTGCTGGCCGGCTTCCCGCCGCTGGTGGTGGTGACGCTGCTGGGCGCCAACCTGATCTACCAGTTCCCGCTGCACACCGAGGCGGTAGGCCGGCTGGGCCCGCTCGAATGGATATTCAACACCCCGTGCCACCACCGCACCCACCACGGCAGCGAGCCCGATGTGCTCGACTGCAATTTCGGCGGCGTGCTGATCGTGTGGGACCGGCTGTTCGGCACCTTCCGCGAAGCGCCGCGAGGCAGGCAGCTACGCTACGGCCTTGTCCATGACCTCGATTCCCGCAACCCGGTGAAGATCGCGCTGCACGAATGGGGCCGGATGCTCGCCGACATGCGCCGCGCCAAGGGCCCCGGCGCGAAACTGCGGATCGCGCTGGGGCGCCCCTGAGGCGCGCCGAATGCCTGCTGGGGTTTTTCGCTCTTTCATGTATCCGCAGCCGTCCCGAGGGTGAGTCCGGGACGGCGCCAGGAAGGAAACCGATCAGAAGCCGATCGTGAACGAGCCCATCACGCGGGCGCGGCTCAGGCGGTTCTTGGAACGGTCGGTGTCGTAATAGCCCACGGTGGCCGTCGCGCCGGGCAGCACCTTGTAGGACAGGCCAGCGTTCCAGGTGGTATAGTCGCTGGAGGCGTCGCTGATCTGCTGGTGACCTACCGCGCCGTTGATGCCAAGCTTGTCGGTCAGCGGATAGCTGCCGGAAAGCACGGTATAGAGCGCGGAGTTGCTCGATCCAAAATAATTGCCGGTGTAATAGCCGGCGGCGGTGAGCGATCCCTTGCCGACCGGCACGGTCAGCGCCAGCTTGCCCTCCAGCGTGTCGATGTCGACCGGCGCATCGACGTAGCCGTAGCGCACCATGCCCGCATCGATCTTCACCGCGCCCAGGTCCAGCGCATAGCCGGCCCACAAGTCATATTCCTGGTTGATGCCCAGGAAGTCGACGTTCTCGGTGCCGGCGCCGGCGTAGAAACCCTTGTAGCCCACGTTGACCGCGGCGAACACCGCCGCGTGGTTGTCGGTCTGGCTGACACCGCGCCACACGTAGTCGGTGGCACCGGTCAGGCTGGCGCTGATGTCGATGCCGGAGCCGCCGGCATCGTCGGCCATCGCGGCGGCGGGCAGCAGGGCGCAGGCGGCGGCGGCCGCCATGATAAGCGTCTTCATTTCAGGTAATCCTTCCCTGTTCGCGCGGGGCATACGCGGCCTCGCGCATTGTGGTGTTGTTCAGGTGATTGGATGGATCGCCCGGCGCGGGCCTGTAAGGGAGAGAGGAATACCCGCGCCGGACGCAAGTGCCCTTAGAAGAAACCGAGCTTCTTCGGGCTGTAGCTGACCAGCAGGTTCTTGGTCTGCTGATAGTGATCGAGCATCATCTTGTGCGTCTCGCGCCCGATGCCGGACTGCTTGTAGCCGCCGAAGGCCGCGTGGGCCGGATAGGCGTGATAGCAGTTGGTCCACACGCGCCCGGCCTGGATCGCGCGGCCGAAGCGGTAGCAGGTGTTGATGTCGCGGCTCCACACCCCGGCGCCGAGGCCGAAGGCGGTATCGTTGGCGATGGCCAGCGCCTCGTCGGCGTCCTTGAAGGTGGTGGTGGAAACCACCGGCCCGAAGATCTCCTCCTGGAAGATCCGCATCTTGTTGTGACCCTTGAACACGGTGGGCTGGATGTAATAGCCGCCCGCGAGGTCCCCGGTCATCTGCGCGGCATGGCCGCCGATCAGCACTTCGGCGCCTTCGTTGCGGCCGATGTCGAGATAGCGCAGGATCTTGTCCTGCTGTTCGGCGCTGGCCTGTGCGCCGATCATCGTTTCCATGTCGAGCGGGCTGCCCTGCTTGATCGCGGCAACCCGCTTCAGGGCCTTCTCCATGAACCGGTCGTAGATCGATTCCTGGATCAGCGCGCGGCTGGGGCAAGTGCAGACCTCGCCCTGGTTGAGCGCGAACATCACGAAGCCCTCGATCGCCTTGTCCAGGAAATCGTCGTCCTCGTTGCAGACATCGGCGAAGAAGATGTTGGGGCTCTTGCCGCCCAGTTCCAGCGTCACCGGGATCAGGTTCTCGCTGGCGTACTGCATGATGAGCTTGCCGGTGGTGGTCTCGCCGGTGAAGGCGATCTTGGCGATGCGCTTCGACGAGGCCAGCGGCTTGCCCGCCTCCAGGCCGAAGCCGTTCACCACGTTGAGCACGCCGGCGGGCAGCAGGTCGGCGATCAGTTCCATCAGCACCATGATCGAAGCCGGGGTCTGCTCGGCCGGCTTGAGCACCACGCAGTTGCCGGCGGCGATCGCGGGGGCGAGCTTCCAGGCGGCCATCAGGATCGGGAAGTTCCACGGGATGATCTGGCCGACGACGCCCAGCGGCTCATGGATGTGATAGGCCATGGTGTCCTGGTCGATCTCGCCGATCGAGCCTTCCTGCGCGCGGATGCAGCCCGCGAAGTAGCGGAAGTGGTCGATCGCCAGCGGGATGTCGGCGGCGGTGGTCTCGCGGAGCGGCTTGCCGTTGTCCCAGGTCTCGGCCAGCGCCAGCTTCGCCAGGTTCTGCTCCATGCGATCGGCGATCCGGTTGAGGATCACCGATCGTTCGGCCGGCGCGGTGCGGCCCCAGCCGTCCTTGGCGGCATGCGCGGCGTCGAGCGCCAGTTCGATGTCGTCGGCGTCCGAGCGCGCGACCTGGCAGACCGGCTTGCCGGTGATCGGCGAAACGTTGTCGAAATAGCGGCCCGCGCGGGGGGCCACCCAGCGACCGCCGATGAAGTTGTCATAGCTCTTGGCGAAGGGCGTCCGCAGGGTGCTGGCGCGTTCGGCTACCATCTGGTCCATGTGCCTTGATCCTCTCATGTCGGAGCGGGCATCCGTGCCCGACCTTCCGTGAGCATGGCATGCGCGATTCGCGCAGGGCGAGGGAGGGGGGCAGACGGCAAGCGGGACCGATGTGTCTCGGGGCTGAGACAGAACGACGGGGAACACCCGCCGCCAGGAGCCGGACGCGGCTTGCGCCGGGCCTCATCCCAGGATGCCGGGCAGATCCAGGCCTTTCTCGCGCGCGCAGTCGATCGCGATCTCGTAGCCCGCGTCGGCGTGGCGCATGACGCCGGTGGCGGGATCGTTCCACAGCACCCGCCCCAGCCGCGCGGCGGCTTCGGGCGTGCCATCGGCGACGATCACCATGCCCGCATGCTGCGAATAGCCCATGCCGACGCCGCCGCCGTGGTGCAGCGACACCCAGGTCGCGCCGCTGGCGGTGTTGAGCAGCGCGTTGAGCAGCGGCCAGTCGGACACCGCATCCGATCCGTCCCGCATCGCCTCGGTCTCGCGGTTGGGGCTGGCGACCGACCCGGAATCGAGATGGTCGCGCCCGATCACGACCGGCGCTTTCAGTTCGCCCTTCGCAACCATCTCGTTGAAGGCCAGGCCCAGACGGTGGCGGTCGCCAAGGCCGACCCAGCAGATCCGGGCCGGCAGGCCCTGGAAGCGAATCCTCCCGCGCGCCATGTCGAGCCAGCGGTGCAGGTTGAGGTCATCCGGCATCAGTTCCTTTACCTTGGCGTCGGTCCGGTAGATGTCCTCGGGATCGCCCGAAAGCGCCGCCCAGCGGAACGGCCCCACGCCCCGGCAGAACAACGGGCGAATATAGGCCGGTACGAAGCCGGGGAACGCGAAGGCATCGGCGACGCCTTCGTCGAAGGCCATCTGCCGGATGTTGTTGCCATAGTCGGTGGTCGGTACGCCCAACTTGTGGAAATCGAGCATGGCCCGCACGTGCACGGCCATGCTGGCCCTGGCCGCCCGGGCCACCACCTCGGGCTCGCGTTCGCGCCGTTCCGCCCATTCGGCCAGGCTCCACCCAAGCGGCAGATAGCCGTTCACCGGATCGTGCGCGCTGGTCTGGTCGGTCAGCAGGTCGGGACGGATGCCGCGCCTCACCATCTCCGGCAGGATCTCCGCGGCATTGCCGAGCAGTCCGACGGAGATCGCCTTCCTCGCCGCGCAGGCCTCTGCGATCATCGCCATCGCTTCATCGAGAGTCTCGGCCGCGTGGTCGAGATAGCCGGTGCGCAGGCGCATCTCGATCCGGCTGCGCTGGCATTCGATCGCCAGGCAGCTCGCCCCGGCCATGACGCTGGCCAGCGGCTGGGCTCCGCCCATGCCCCCAAGCCCCGCCGTCAACAGCCACTTGCCCGACAGATCCCCGCCATAATGCTGGCGGCCCATCTCGACGAAAGTCTCGTAAGTCCCCTGAACGATGCCCTGCGAGCCGATATAGATCCAGCTTCCGGCCGTCATCTGGCCGTACATCGCGAGCCCCTTGCGATCGAGTTCGTTGAAATGCTCCCAGTTCGCCCACTTCGGCACCAGGTTCGAATTGGCGATCAGCACGCGCGGTGCCTCGGCATGGGTGCGGAACACGCCGACAGGCTTGCCGGACTGCACCAGCAAGGTCTGGTCCGCCTCGAGCCGCCGCAGCACTTCGACGATCTTGTCGTAGCTGGCCCAGTCGCGCGCGGCGCGGCCGATGCCGCCATAGACGACCAGTTCCTCCGGCCGTTCCGCCACGTCCGGGTGCAGATTGTTCATCAGCATCCGCAAGGGCGCCTCGGTCAGCCAGCTCCTGGCGGAAAGCGTGGTGCCGGTGGCCGGACGGATGACCCGGCTGTTGTCGAGACGAAGGTTCCGGATCGTGTTCATGGCTGTCCCCTGGATTGTTCCGCTGGGCCGCCCTCCGCGAAAGCAAGGCAGGCGTCGAGAATGTGGGCGAGGATCGCTTGCAGCGGCGCGGCGAATTCCGGATCGAAAGTGGGCGGCCAGCCGTTTTCGTCCGGCGCCTCGGGCTCGGGCAGGTAGCCGCGAATCGCCAGCTCCATCTGGATGGCATGGATGCCGGCGCCGGGCCGGCCGTGGTGGCGGGTGGTCCAGCCGCCCTTGAAGCGGCCGTTGACCACGTGGCCAAGGCCGGAGGCGGCGCAGACGGCCTCCACCGCCGTTTCCAGCGCGGCGGCACAGCTCGCCCCGCCATTGGTGCCGATGTTGAACTGCGGCAATTCGCCCTCGAACAGGCGCGGGATACGGCTGCGGATCGAATGGGCGTCATAGAGCACGACTCGCGGATGCGACGCGCGCAGCCGCGCAAGCTCGGCCGCGAGTGCTGCGTGATAGGGATCGAACCAGGTCGACCGGCGCCGCGCGATCTCCGCCGGACCAGGCCCCGCGCCCGCATGGAGCGGCTGGCCGTCGAAAGTCTCCAGCGGGCACAGGCCGGTCGTCGCCTGTCCCGGATAGAGCGAGGCGCCCGAAGGATCGCGGTTCACGTCGATCACGCTGCGCGAAATGCCGGTGCGCACCGTCGTCGCTCCCAGCGCATGGGCAAAGCCGTAGAGCTCGTCCACCCACCAGTCGGTATCGCGCCACGCCAGCCAGGACGACTGGAAGCCCGCTTCCAGCCCGGCAAGATCGGTGCCCGCATGCGGGAAGGCGACGATCAGCGGCGCATCGCCGCGCGTGACCTGAAGCCAGCTCACGCCGTCACGCCCGGCAGGGGCAATCCCGCCGCCTCGACGATGGCTCCGGAGCGGACGAGCGCGTTGGCCTTTTCCATGTCGGGATGGAAGTGCCGGTCCTCCTCCAGATGCGGAACTTGCGCGCGCAGCCTGGCGCGAACCGCGTCCAGCGGCCCGGACGAAGTCAGCGGCGCGTGGAAATCGCATCCCTGCGCGCCGGCGAGCAACTCTATGCCGATGACCGCCATCGCATTGCCCGCCATGTCGAGCAGCCGGCGCGCGCCGTGCGCGGCCATCGACACGTGATCCTCCTGGTTGGCGGAAGTCGGGATGGAATCGACGCTGGCGGGATAGGCGCGCTGCTTGTTCTCGCTCACCAGCGCCGCCGCCGTCACCTGCGGGATCATGAAGCCCGAGTTGAGCCCCGGCCGGGGCGTCAGGAAAGCGGGCAGGCCGGACAAGGCGGGATCGACCAGCATGGCGATCCGCCGCTCCGCGATCGAGCCGATCTCGCAGATCGCCATGGCGATCATGTCGGCGGCGAAGGCAACGGGCTCGGCATGGAAATTGCCGCCCGACAGGGCTTCGTCGCTGTCGGGGAAGATCAGCGGATTGTCGGAAACCCCGTTGGCCTCGGTCTCCAGGGTGCCGGCGGCCTGTCGCAGCAGGTCCAGCACGGCCCCCATCACCTGCGGCTGGCAGCGCAGGCAGTAGGGGTCCTGAATGCGCGTATCGTTCTCGACATGGCTGGCGCGAATGGCGGAACCGGCCATCAGCGCACGCAGCGTCGTGGCCGTTTCGATCTGCCCCCGATGGCGGCGCAGCGCATGGATGCGCGGATCGAACGGCGTATCGGAACCCTTGGCCGCCTCGGTGGAAAGCGCGCCCGTCACCAGCGCGGAGCGGAACACCAACTCCGCCTCGAACAGCCCGGCGAGCGCGAGGCCGCAGGAGAACTGCGTGCCGTTCAGCAGCGCCAGGCCTTCCTTCGGGCCCAGCTCGACCGGGGCCAGGCCCGAGCGGACGAGCGCCTCGGCAGCCGGCAGGCGCGCGCCCTCCAGCCAGATCTCGCCCACCCCGATCATCGCCGCGGCCATGTGGGCGAGCGGAGCGAGATCGCCGCTCGCACCCACCGAACCCTGGCACGGCACCACCGGGGCAAGGCCGCGCGCCAGCATCGCCTCCAGCAGGGCGACGGTTTCGGGCCGCACGCCCGAAGCACCCTGGGCCAGGCTGGCGAGCTTCAAGGCCATCATCAGCCGCACAACCGGCACGGGCGCGGGCTGGCCGGTGCCCGCCGCATGGCTGAGCACGATATTGCGCTGCAATGCCGCAAGCTGGCCGTCCTCGATACGCACGCCGGCAAGCTTTCCGAAGCCGGTGTTGATGCCGTAGACCGGCGCGCCGCGCGCGATGATCCGCTCCACCGCCGCAGCGCTCCCGGCGATGCGCGGGGCGCTGCCCGGATCGAGCCGGCACGAACCGCCGCGATAGACCGCGCGCCACGCGTCAAGGCCCACATGGCCGGCTTCCAGCACGATCACGGTCACTCTCCCCTCCAGACACGGGCATGGAGTGGATTGAACCCCATGCGATAGATCAGTTCAGCGGGATGCTCGACGTTCCAGATGGCCAGGTCACAGGCCTTGCCCACCTCCAGCGTGCCGGTCTCCTGCTCCAGCCCCAAAGCGCGCGCGGCGTTGCGCGTCACCCCCGCCAGGCACTCGCTTACGGTCAGGCGAAACAGGGTCGCGGCCATGTTCATTGCCAGCAGCACGGAGGTAAGCGGGCTGGTGCCGGGGTTGCAATCGGTGGCCAGCGCGATGGGCACGCCGGCGGCGCGCAGCCCGGCAATCGGCGGCAGCCTGGTTTCGCGGCAGAAATAATAGGCGCCCGGCAGGAGCGTCGCCACCGTGCCGGCGCCGGCCATGGCCGCGATCCCCGCCTCGTCCAGGTATTCCAGATGATCGGCCGAAAGCGCGCCGTGCCGCGCCGCCAGCGCCGCGCCGTGAAGATTGGAAAGCTGCTCGGCATGGAGCTTGACCGGCAGGCCGTGCGCCTGCGCGGCGCGGAAGACACGCTCGACTTGCGCCGGGGAAAAGCCGATCCCCTCGCAGAACGCGTCGACCGCGTCCGCCAGCCCTTCGGCGGCAATGGCAGGCAGCATTTCGTTGCAGACGGCATCGATATAGCGGTCGGCACCGCCGGGCCCCGAATATTCAGGCGGCAGCGCATGCGCGCCCAGGAAAGTGGTGCGCACGCGGACCGGCCGGATCTCGCCGAGTTTGCGGGCCGCGCGCAGCATGCGCAGCTCGGCTTCCCGCTCAAGGCCGTAGCCCGACTTGATCTCGACGGTGGTGACACCCTCCGCCAGCAGTGCATCGAGCCGGGGCAAGGCCGCCGCCACCATGTCCTCCACGCTGCCGGCACGGGTCGCGCGCATGGTCGAGACGATGCCGCCGCCGGCCCGCGCGATCTCCTCGTAACCGGCGCCATCGAGCCGCATCTCGAACTCGCGGGCGCGGTTGCCGAGATGGACGAGGTGCGTGTGGCAATCGATCAGGCCAGGGGTAATCCAGCGCCCTTCGCAGGCAATGACTTCGCCCGCGTCGAAACCCGGCGCATCGGCCGCCGGACCGACATGGATTATCGCGCCGTCGCGCGCCGCGATCACGCCATGCTCGACCGGTCCGCTCGCGGCCGCCATGGTCAGCAACCTGGCCCCGGTCCATACGGTGTCACAACGCACGGCACGTTCGCTCGTCATGGCCTCATCATTGCACCGATCGGCAATTATGTATAGACATTATTTCGCCACGCTCGCTCGCCAAGGACCTCGCCATGCCCCTTGATCCCGCGCCCTTGTACTTCCGCACCGCACTGCTTGCCGAAGGCTGGGCGCGCCACGTGCGGATCGAAACACACGGCGGGCTGGTTGCGCGGATCGAGACCGGCGTGCCGCCCGCCCCCGGCGACGAAGTTCATGCGATCGCGCTGCCGGGCCTGCCGAACCTGCACAGCCATGCCTTCCAGCGCGGCATGGCGGGCCTGGCCGAACGTCGCGGCGCGGGCGACGACAGCTTCTGGACATGGCGCGAGGTGATGTACCGCTTCCTGGACCGGCTGGGGCCGGAGGACATGCAGGGGATCGCGGCGCTCGCCTACATGGAAATGCTGGAGACCGGCTTTACCCGCGTCGGCGAATTCCACTATCTGCACCATGCGCCCGACGGCCGCCCTTATGCCGACCCGGCCGAGATGGCGGCGGCGATCGCGGCGGCGGCGGCCGAGACCGGCATCGCCCTCACCCTGCTCCCGGTGTTCTACGCCCATTCCGGCTTCGGCGGACTGCCTCCCGGCGAGGGCCAGCGTCGCTTCATCTGCGACCTGGACCAGTTCGCCCGTCTGCGCGAGGGCTGCCGGACCGTCCTGGCAGCACTGCCGGACACGGTGCTGGGCGTGGCGCCGCATTCGCTGCGCGCGGTGACTTCCGGGGAACTGGCGCAACTGCTTGAACTGGCGATGGATGGCCCGGTCCACATCCACATCGCCGAGCAGACGCGCGAAGTGGAGGACTGCCTGGCATGGAGCGGGCAGCGCCCGGTGCAGTACCTGCTGGACCGCGCCGATGTGGACGATCGCTGGTGCGCCGTCCACGCCACCCACCTGACGACCGAGGAATGCGTCCGGCTAGCGGCGAGCGGCGCGGTCGCCGGCCTGTGCCCGATCACCGAAGCCAACCTGGGCGACGGGCTGTTCCCGGCCCCGGCCTTCCTCGCAGCGGGCGGACGCTTTGGCATCGGCAGCGATTCGAACGTCCTGATCGATCCGTCCGAGGAATTGCGGCTGCTCGAATATGGCCAGCGCCTGCATGCGCGCCGGCGCAATATTCTGGCCGACGCGGACCACACGGGCAACGGGGCGGGCAACAGGACGAGCAGCGGGGCGACCCTGTTCGGCGCGGCGCTGGCCGGCGGCGCCCGCGCGCTCGGCGTGGCGGCGGGGATCGGCCAAGGCCGCGCCGCCGATATCGTCAGCCTCGATGCGAACCACCCTTCCCTGATCGGCCGCACCGAGGACGGACTTCTCGACGGCTGGATCTTCGCCGCCGGGCGCGGCGGCATCGATTGCGTCTGGCGGCGCGGCCGAAGGGTCGTTAGCAGGGGCCGGCACCAAGCGCGCGAGGCGATCGCGGCGCGCTATGCCGGGATGATTTCAAGGTTGCTTTGATGGCCTCGACGGCGCTGCACGAACGTATCCGAACCGATATCGAATCGCGGATTCTTTCAGGCGTGCTCAAGCCGGGAGACAAGATTCCCTCGGAACTGGAACTGATGGGCCTCTACGGCTGCTCACGCATGACGGTGAACAAGGCGCTGTCGGCGCTCAATTCGGCGGGCTTGCTGGAACGGCGCAAGCGCGCGGGCTCGTGCGTCGCCCGGCCCCGTACCGTGGCCATGATGCTCGACGTGCCCGACCTGCCCGCGGAAGTGGCCAAACGCGGCCAGGCCTATCGGTTCGACTTGCTGAAGCGCGAAATTTCCGACACCCGCCATCATCGCTCGATCGCCGAAAAGATCGGCTGCGAAGGCCGCGTGCTGGTGACGCACGGCGTCCACCGCGCCGACGCGGTTCCGATCGCCTACGAAGAGCGCCTCGTCAGCCTGTCGGCAGTGCCGGATATCGAGACCCAGGATTTCGCGGACGAGCCGCCGGGTTCCTGGCTCCTGCGCCACATTCCCTGGACCGAAGCGGAAAACCGCATCGGCGCCGCCGGTGCCGGCAGCGAGGCGGCCCGGGCACTGAACGTCAATGTCGGCGCTCCCTGCCTGAGCGTCGAGCGCCGCACCTGGCAGGCGGCCCAATGCATCACCTTCGTGCGGCAGCTGTATGTCGCGGGCTCCTACGAACTGATCGCGCGGTTCGGACCGGCGCAGAAGGGCCCGGTGCAGAACGGCCCGGTGTAGAACGGATATTGCCAAGTTCCATCGACCGGGACTTGTGCTCCCCTCGCCCCAGGAAACTTGGTATTGAAGCGAGCAACCCGAAATCCGGGATAAATCGCATCGCCCTCAGCCGGCGGCCTTGACGATTTCCGCCCAGGCCGCCTCGTCGATCACCTCGATCCCGAGTTCGGCCGCCTTCTTGAGCTTCGAGCCGGCGCCGGGCCCGGCGACCACGAGGTCGGTCTTGGGCGAGACCGATCCCGCCGCCTTGGCGCCGAGGCGTTCGGCCTGGGCCTTCGCCTCGTCGCGGCTCATCGTCTCGAGCTTACCGGTGAAGACCACCGTCTTGCCGGCGACGGCGCTGTCCTTGGTCTCGATCACGTAGGGCGGCGGATCGACGAGGCCATCACCCGGTTTCGCGCCCAGCAGTTCGCGCCACACCGCCATGTTGTGAGCCTCGTGGAAGAAATCGGCGAGCGCATAGCCCACCGCGGTGCCGATGCCATCCGTCTGGACGTTGAGAATCGCCTTGATCGCGCCGGTCATCCGTTCCCGGAACTTGCCTTCGGATTCGGATTCCTCGCGCGGGTTGGCCTCTCGATAATCGTAAAGCTCGCGTGCCATTTCCGGCAAGCGCCGGATCTCGATCACGCCTTTCATCAGATCACGCGCCGTAACCGCGCCGACGTGGCGGATGCCCAGGCCGAACAGCAGTCGCCCCGCGTCCGGCTCTCGCTTGTTTTCCACCGCCGTCAACAGGTTATCAACAGACTTGTCCTTCCATCCCTCAAGCGCGAGGATCTCCGCCTTGCGCTCCCTCAGGCGGAAGATGTCGGCCGGGCTTTCCAGCCAGCCCTTGACGAAGAATTCATCGATGGTCTTCTCGCCCAGGCCCTCGATGTCGAGCGCGGCGCGGCTGACGAAGTGCTTGAGCCGTTCGGTGCGCTGGGCCGGGCAGATCAGCCCGCCGGTGCAGCGCACGTCCACCTCGCCTTCCTCGGCGACCGCTTCCGAGCCGCACTCGGGACAGTGATCGGGGAATGGATAGGCGGGGCGCTCCTGCTCGCGGGTGAGGTTGTCGACCACTTGCGGGATCACGTCCCCGGCCCGCTGCAGCACCACCCGGTCGCCCAGCCGCACGCCCAGCCGCGCGATCTCGTCGCGGTTGTGCAGGGTGACATTGGTGACGGTGACGCCGCCCACCAGCACCGGTCGCAACCGCCCCACCGGCGTCAGCTTGCCGGTGCGCCCCACCTGGATATCGATCGCCTCCAGCACGGTTTCGGCACGCTCGGCCGGAAACTTGTGCGCCAGCCCCCAGCGCGGCGCTTTCGCGACGAAGCCGAGGCGCCGCTGCCAGTCGATCCGGTCCACCTTGTAGACGACGCCGTCGATCTCGAACGGCAGGCCGGGCCGCCCGTCGCGGATCGCGCGATAGGCCGCGAGCATCTCTTCCAGCGAGCGGCACAGGCGGAACTGCGGCGAGACCGGCAGGCCCCAGGATTCGATACGGCGGATCACCTCGTGCTGCGTTTCGCCCGGCACGTGGCTTGCCGCGCCCCAGCCATGCGCCCAGAAGCGCAAGGGGCGCTTCGCGGTGACGCCCGCGTCCTTCTGGCGCAGCGAACCGGCGGCGGCGTTGCGCGGATTGGCGAACTGGCGGACCTTGCCTTCCTCGAAAGCCTCGCCCTTTGCCTCGGCGGCCGCGCGGGCCTCGTCCATCAGCGCCGCGTTGAGCGCGAGGAAGGCGGCCTTCTCCATATAGACCTCGCCGCGCACCTCGAAGATCGCGGGCACGTCATCGCCCCGCAGTTCCTGCACGATATCGGCGATATGCGCGACATTGGCGGTGACATCCTCGCCCACCTGCCCGTCGCCGCGCGTGGCGGCGCGCACCAGGCGGCCGTTCTCGTAACGCAGCGAGCAGGACAGGCCGTCGATCTTGTCCTCGGCGGTCATCACCACCTCGGCGTCTTCCGGCAGCGCCAGGAACCGCCGCACCCGCGCCGCGAATTCGGCCACTTCCTCGTCGCTGAAGGCATTGTCGAGGCTCATCATGCGAACCTCGTGCGTCACTTTGCCGAGCGGCGAGGCGGCGATCGCGTGCCCGACCTTGCGGCTGGGGCTGTCCTCGCGAACCAGATGCGGAAACGCCGCCTCCAGTTCGGCATTGCGCCGCACCAGCGCATCATAGGCCGCGTCCGAAATCTCGGGCTCGTCCTCGGCGTGATAGAGCCGGTCGTGATGCGCGATCTGCCGCGCCAGGCGCATCAGTTCATTGGCCGCCTGGGCCTCGGTCATCGAGCTTGAGATATTCGCGGATGGCATCCCTGCAGGCCTCTTCACGCTTTCGCTTGCCGACGGCCCGGGTCGGAATCACCGGGGAATCACCAACGCGCCGTCCCGCACCTGATAGAGCTTCGAACCGAAAATGCGAGCCACCCCGCCCACCCTGAACCCATCGAAGCGCGGCGGTCGGTTCCACCCACTTCGGCAAGCTGTGAGGTAAGCGGATCCCGATCCTGGCTTCGGATTGCTGGCTTGAGATGAGACGACGTTCGGAGAAACCCTGGCGGCCCCAACATCGGAGCGGACGAAACCAGCGATGGTGCGCGGACGCTCCAAAATCGGCAGGCCAAAATCGGCAGAGCTGTGAAAAGGCTGCCTGACGGAACTTGCGGCCGATGTTCCGTTCTTCGCCACGGAGTCTCCCGCGCGAATGCATCCATAGCACGATTTTGTGAGCCAAGTCATGCCGATCCGGAACAGCCACGCCGCGCGCGGGTTTCGGGCACTTGCGAACGCGAATGAACGGCAAACGGCGCCGGGCGGTTGAAACTCGGCGCCGGGGCCATACGATAGGGCATCATGGCTGAATGGATTGAACAATTTACCGGACGCCTTCCGGTCTGGGGCGAGCAGCTCGTCATCGCCGCGGTCGCCGCTGGGGTCGGTATCGCGGTGGCCCTCCTCGCCCATGCCGCGCTGTTTCATGTGCTGCGGCGGATCGCGCAGGCCAGCGAAAGCGAGACCGACGATATCCTGGTACAGCGGCTGGCGCGGCCCGCGCGCTATGCCTTCGTCGCGCTCGGCATCGCCTATGCCGCGCGCGAAACGCCGGCGCTCGACGCAGGATGGGCCAAAGTGGCGGGCTTCGTCATGCCCTTCCTGCTGGGCTGGATCGCGTTCGCACTGCTGCACGGCTTCGTCGAGGCGATGGTCCTGCGCACCGACATCACCGTGGAGGACAACCGCAATGCGCGGCGGCGGCGCACCCGGCTGGCGATCTTCAGCCGCATCGGCACTTTCGTCATCGTCTTCGTCACCATCGCGCTGGCGCTTTTCGCGATACCCGGGGTGCGGCAGATCGGCATCACCCTGATGGCCTCCGCCGGGCTGGCCGCGCTGGCGGTCGGCGCGGCGGCGCAGCCGGCGCTGAAAGCGCTGATCGGCGGCTTCCAGATGGCCCTGACCGAGCCGATCTCGATCGACGACGTCGTCATCATCGACGGCGAATGGGGACGGATCGAGGAGATCCGCACGACTTACGTGGTGGTGCGGATCTGGGACGACCGGCGGCTCGTGGTGCCGACCACGCGTTTCCTCGAGGAAACATTCCAGAACTGGACCAAGAACGCCTCGCAGTTGACCGGCACGGTCATGCTCTACCTGGATCACGCCGCCCGGATCGAACCGATCCGCGTGGAATTCGCCCGGCAGGTCAAGGCCGACGCCCGGTGGGACCGGCGCGCGCAGGGCGTGCAAGTCACCAGCATGTCCGACGATTCGATGGAGGTTCGCCTGCTGATGACCGCCAAGGACGCCGGCAACCTGTTCGACCTGCGCTGCGCGATCCGCGAAGGCATGCTCGACTGGATCCGCCGCGAAATGCCCGAAGCCCTGGTAAGCCGCCGCACCCAGCCAGCGCCGGTGGTCGAACCGGCGGGCGATGGTAGGGGGAATTCTACCAAGTCTCATTGACAGGAACGCGTGTTCCCGGACCTGATCCGGGAAGACGACTCGATCGAACGGGCTGCCGGTATCACTCCGCCGGATCGGCGGCTGCCTCGACCGGCAGGTAAATCTCGTTGCCCTTGTCCTTGTAGACTTCGGCCATCCTGGCCATGCCGGCTTCGACGTCGCCGGGCGCGGCATGCTCCGTGTCCTCGGCGGCGATGAAACCCGTGCTTGGCTGGTTCTGCCTGGCCGCGAAGTCGCGCACTTCCTGCGTAATCTTCATCGAACAGAACTTGGGCCCGCACATCGAACAGAAATGCGCGGTCTTGGCGCCTTCCGCCGGAAGCGTCTGGTCGTGGTACTGCTCGGCGGTATCGGGATCGAGCGAGAGGTTGAACTGGTCGCGCCAGCGGAACTCGAAGCGGGCGCGGGAAAGCGCGTCGTCGCGGACCTTGGCGGCGGGATGGCCCTTGGCGAGGTCCGCAGCATGGGCGGCGAGCTTGTACGTGACCACCCCCACCTTCACGTCGTCGCGGTCGGGCAGGCCGAGGTGCTCCTTGGGCGTGACGTAGCAGAGCATCGCGGTGCCGTACCAACCGATCATCGCCGCGCCGATGCCGCTGGTGATATGGTCGTAGCCGGGCGCGATATCGGTGACCAGCGGCCCGAGCGTGTAGAACGGCGCCTCGCCGCATGCGGCGAGCTGCTTGTCCATGTTCTCCTTGATCTTGTGCATCGGCACGTGGCCCGGCCCCTCGATCATCACTTGCACGTCCTGCTCCCAGGCGCGCTTCGTCAGTTCGCCCAGGGTATAGAGTTCGGCGAACTGGGCCTCGTCGTTGGCATCGGCGATCGAACCGGGGCGCAGGCCGTCGCCCAGCGAATAGGCGATGTCATAAGCCTTCATGATCTCGGTGATATCGTCGAAGTGATCGTAGAGGAACGATTCCCGATGATGGGCGAGGCACCACTTGGCCATGATCGAGCCGCCCCGGCTGACGATGCCGGTGACGCGCTTGGCGGTGAGGGGGATATAGGGCAGCCGCACGCCGGCATGGATGGTGAAGTAGTCGACCCCCTGCTCGGCCTGCTCGATCAGGGTATCGCGGAAGATTTCCCAGGTCAGGTCCTCGGCGATGCCGCCGACTTTCTCCAGCGCCTGATAGATCGGCACGGTGCCGATCGGAACGGGTGCGTTGCGGATGATCCATTCGCGCGTATCGTGGATATTGCGGCCGGTGGAGAGGTCCATCACGGTGTCCGCGCCCCAGCGGATCGACCAGACCATCTTGTCGACTTCGGCGGCGACGTTGGAGGCCACGGCCGAGTTGCCGATATTGGCATTGATCTTGACCAGGAAATTGCGGCCGATCGCCATCGGTTCGCTTTCCGGGTGGTTGATGTTGCTGGGAATGATCGCCCTGCCGCGCGCCACTTCATCGCGCACGAATTCGGGGGTCACGTAATCGGGGATGGCCGCGCCCCAGTCCTGCCCGTCGCGGACATGGTCCCTAAGCATCGCGCGGCCGAGATTCTCGCGCTCGGCGACATATTCCATCTCCGGCGTGATGATCCCGCGCCGGGCGTAATGCATCTGCGAGACGTTCATCCCCCCACGCGCGCGCAACGGGCGCCGGATCACCTTGGGAAAGGCGGGAACCCCGCCCGAACGATCCGGCCCGAGCTGGCCGTTGTCTTCCGGCTTCACGCCGCGCGCGTCATATTCCTCGACATCGCCGCGCGCCACGATCCATTCGCGGCGCTTGGGGGCAAGGCCGGCACGGATGTCGATGGTCACGTCCGGATCGGTATAGGGCCCGGAGGTATCGTAGACACGCACCGGTGGCTCGCCGCAGGAGGGTTCCAGCGAAATCTCGCGCATGGCCACGCCCAGCCTGCCGACGTGGACTTTCCTGGAGCCGCGGATGGGCCCGGTGGTGACGCCGATTTCGAGCTTGCTGTTGATGTCGGCCATGCGCGCTTCTCTCCAAGGCGGACAGGAAAGCGGATGCACCAGGGGCGGCAATCCACTCCCTCCGCCCGTGCTAACGGGTTCAGGTTCGACGGGTCGTGCGGAGCATACCCGCACCTCTCAGCCACTTGCTGGCTCCCCGGGGCTGGCGCGATGATAGACGCCCGCAAGCGAGCCGTCTAGGGCGGGCTGACGATGACGATGCTCTATCGCCTGGATGCCGCCGCCCTTGCGGTGGGCCGTACCTTCGGCGCACGCGTGGGCGACGATCCCTGGGCCGGCGGCCACGTGGCGCCCGGGCAGTTCGCACCGGTCGTCACGGCCGGGCGCGAGTTCGTGGCCGGCCCGCGCCCAGCCGGGCGCCGGCTGGAAACGCGGATGATCCCGCGCCTGTGGGGCGTGCCGCCGCCGCCATCGGCGCACGATGCCGGTCGAAGCGTGTTGACCGTGCGCAATCTCGAAAGTCCGTTCTGGATCGGCAACTTGCGCAACAGCGAGTTCCGCTGCCTTGTCCCCGCCACCATGTTCATGGAGTGGGGCAGGCCCTCACCCATCGACGGCAAGCACCGGCAGCTCTGGTTCGCCTGCGCCGACCAGGAAATTTTCGCGATGGCCGCGGTGTGGAAGGACAGCGAAATCCCCGGTTTCGCCCTCCTCGCCTGCAAGGCCAACGCCGCGCTCAGGGCCGAGGGGCGCGAGACGATGCCGGTGATCCTGCCGCCCGATCCGGCCGCGTGGGACCTCTGGCTCCAAGGCGGCTGGGACCGGGCGCAGGCGCTGGTCCTGCCTTATTCGTCCTCGCTGATGGAGATGCGCCAGGCGGGGGCTTCGCCAGGCCCAGCCTGAGCGGAGACAATTCGCTCCTGTCGAGACATCGGAAATGCAGCGCGCGCGCCGCGATCAGCGCGAGGCCGACGGAGGCGCGGTGCGGACAGCGTGGCGGTGAACGCGGGCCTCGTCACCAGCTTCGACAAGGGCGGCAAGGCCTGCCGGCCGCGTGGGCTTTACCGTCGGCTGGCAGCACCCCGCTTCGTGCGCCGCGCCTTGCATGCACGCCGGCGCGCGGCCATCTCGCGGGCGTGTCCGATGCTCTCGATGCCTTGCTGGCCGAAATCCGCGCCTGCCGCCTCTGCGCGGACATGCTACCCCACGCCCCGCGCCCGGTGGTGCAGGCGGGCGAAAGCGCGCGAATCCTCATCTCGACTTTGTACGTTTAGGTAGCGAAGCACAGTGCCTGCGCCATACGTATGACGCGATTTGTCGGAATATATTGCGGTTCGCGGTGCGGCGGGG
>NZ_FOOR01000032.1 GCF_900113255.1 Novosphingobium sp. CF614 | reverse complement strand
GCCATCGCTTCCTCCTCACTTGCGAGGAAAACAGCGAATCACACTCGGAAACCTACCGCAAGACCTCCTGAGTCAGTTGATCAAGCCGAGCGTATTACATCTGCCCGGCACGCGGCACGCGGCACCGGCGCGGCGCTCGTCCTGCCTTTCGCCAATGCCGAGATGATGAACCTGCATCTGCTCGAGATCAGCATCAACGTGACCCCCGGCGCGCATGCCGTCCTGGTCATCGATGGTGCGGGATGGCACCAGACCGGCGACAAGCTGTGCGTCCCGGACAACATCACCTTGCTCCACCTGCCCCCATACAGCCCGGAACTGAACCCCGTCGAAAATGTCTGGGCCTATCTGCGCGGCAACAAGCTCAGCAATCGGGTCTTCGACACTTACGACGCCATCCTCGATGCCTGCTGCGACGCCTGGAACTGGTTCATCGCCAATGACCCACAACAAATCACATCTATCGGATCACGACCATGGGCAACGGTCAATCAATAAAGCCGGGCGTATTATCACGTCTCCTCGCTGGAAGCCGACTAACCGGGCATAGTCCAAAACTCGCCCTCGAGTAGCGCATCCAGAAATGCCGAAACCAGCCATTGGCCATGACGGAAACATTCAACCCGTCTGCCACTGGCGCGACAACGTCACCGAAGCCGAGAGCGCCGTCATCCTGGCACCCCCTGGGAACGCCGGCCGACTACCCCGTCATCATCCACACCAGCCACACCACGCCCACGATCAGTGGCACGCCCGCCACGTCGAGCCAGAAGCCGGCGCGGATCATGCGGGGCAGTTCGATGCGGCCGGTCGCCCAGGCGATGGCGTTGGGGCCGGTGCCGGCGGGCAGCATGAAGCCCCAGCTTGCCGCCATCGCGGCGGGTATCGCCAGCAGCATTGGATCGGCGCCCAGCGCCATCGCCAGGCTCGCGACCACCGGAATGACGCCGCTGGCGGTGGCGACGTTGCTGGCGAATTCGGTGATGAGGATGACCATCGCCGTGATCGCCAGCGCCACCAGCGGCAGGGGCACCGCCGAAAGCGGCAGCAGCGATTGGCCCAGCCAGGTCGCCAGCCCGGACTTGCCCATGCCTTCCGCCAGCGCCAGTCCGCCGCCGAACATCATGATGACGTCCCAAGGGGCGCGGTTGGCTTCCTCCCAGGTCAGCAGCTTGCGCCCGGTTCCGTCAGGCAGCATGAACAGCAGCAAGCCTACGCCGACCGCGATGGTCCCGTCGGTGAGCGAGCCGGCCGGCAGCAGCGGGATCAGCAGCGGCGTGCCGATCCACAGCACGAAGGCCAGCGCGACGAGCGGGACGAGGCGCTTTTCTGGTTTGCTCCAGCGCGGGTGGACGTGAATGGCCTGGCGGGCCGCCGTGATGTCGAACGGATGGTCGGCCACTGCCTGGGTGCGCGCGATGATCCAGGCCGCGAGCGGGATTCCCAGCAGCACCAGCGGCATGCCGATCATGCTCCACTGCGCGAAGCTGACATGCATGCCGATCGTCTTGTCCAGCAGGCCGACGGCGATGGCGTTGGTGGGCGACCCGACGATCGTGCCCAGCCCGCCGATCGAGGCGGAAAAGGCGATCCCCATCGGCAGCGCGCCGGCAAGGCCCCGCCGTTCGTCGGCGATGCCGCCCGCCTCGATCACCGCGATCGCCATCGGCATCATGATGAGCGCGGTGGAGGTGTTGGAGATCATCGTCGACAGGATCGCGGAAGCCATCATGAAGGCGAACAGCAGCCGCGGCGCGCCGCCCGCCGAACCCAGTGCTTCCAGCAATGCGAGCGCAAGCCGCCGGTGCAGCCCGGTGCGCTCGACCGCCAGCGCCAGGAAGGCGCCGCCCAGGATCAGGAACAGCGTGGGCGAGTAATAGGACGACGCGGTCTGCTGCGCCGTCATGATCCCGGCGAAGGGCAGGACCAGGAACGGCACCAGCGCCGTCACGGTGAGCGGGATCGCCTCGGTCATCCACCAGGCCGCCATCAGCGCGACCAGCCCGGCGACCACCCAGGCCTGTCCCGTCATTCCCGCCGGCGGCGGCAGTATCAGCGCGGCGCCGAACATCGCCAGCCCGGCGACGAAACCGATCATCCTGGCGTTCATGCTTCCCCCATCCATCTCAGCCGGCCTTGGGCCACGAGAACCCCGCGGCGCGAGGGGAATGCGGGTGCAAGTTCGCGAGGTCTACACGGTTTGCACGGCCCAGGAAGAAAAAGTCGGCGCACCGGAAAAGCACCCGCAAGTGGCGCTTTTCCGGACGGAATGAGAGGAGGGCAGTGGGCATGGGGGCAGTATTCCATGCCGGGGCGGTGTAGGAAACCGGTTTCGATCGGGAACGAAAAGGGGGCAAACTTGACCTTGTGAAAAAAATCGAGCCCAAACAGTCGTTGCAACGCAGCATTTTACCGGTAGTACTCTTGTGAAGACTTGAAGTCCCGTGCCGTCATTCGGGGCGCAATCACCTGGGAAACATGCCGAAAATCGTTCCAGTAATCCTGTGTGGAGGCAGCGGAACGCGCCTCTGGCCGCGCAGCCGGGCGAGCAAGCCCAAGCCTTTCCTGCCGCTGGTGGGGGACCGCACCCTGTTCGAGGCCGCGTTGGCGCGTTGCCCCATGGCGGGCGGGTTCGCGCCGCCGGTGGTGGTGACCGGCCACAAGCATCTCGAGCATGTCGAGCAGCAGCTCGGGAGTGTCGAAGGGGCGCAAGTGATTGTCGAACCGGCGGCGAGAAACACGGCGGCGGCGATCGCGATCGCCGCCTGCCGACTGCCCGGGGATGCGATCATGCTGGTCTGTCCGAGCGACCATCACATCGGCAATCCGCAGGCATTCGCTGCCGCCGCGCTGGCTGCCGGCGATCTCGCCGAGCAGGGCTGGCTGGTCTCGTTCGGGATCGAGGCGACCGCGCCCGAGACCGGTTTCGGCTATCTCAAGCGCGGCGAGCCGATCGGCGACAAGGGATACCGCACCGCCCAGTTCGTCGAAAAACCCGATCTGGAGCGCGCCAAGGCTTTTCTCGCCGAGGGGATATATGCCTGGAATGGCGGCATTTTCGCCTTCCGCGTCAAGGATTTCCTGGGTGAACTGGCGGCGCATCGCCCGCAAATCGCGGCGGTGGTGGCCGATGCGGTGGCACGGGGCCGGGAGGATGGGCAGCGCTTCCATCCCGACGCTGGGATATTCACCACCGTCGAGAGCGATTCGGTCGATTATGCGGTGATGGAGAATACCAGCCGCGCGGCGATGGTTCCCGCCGACATGGACTGGTCCGACATCGGCAACTGGCATGCCTTGCATGAGGCGCTCGATCGTGACGACAACGGTAATTCGGTGCGTGGCGCCGGCGAGGCCGAACTGGTCGATTGCCGCAATGTCCTGGTCGACAGTGACGGCCCGCGTGTCTCGGTGATCGGGCTGGAGGACGCGATCGTCGTGGTCGACGGGAACGACATCATGATTACCACGGTTTCCGGGGTGCAGAAGGTGGGCAAGCTGTCCGGCGCCGTGAACCAGTAGGGAGCCTGCGATGAGTGGTGCGTTGCCGATCCGGCAGGTCGAGAAACCGTGGGGCCGGGATGCCCTGCCGGCGCCCTTCGTCACGCCCGAAGGACAGCGCATCGGCGAGATCTGGTTCGAGCCGCCCCCCGGATTGCCGGACCTGCTGGTCAAATACATTTTCACGAGCGAGAAGCTTTCGGTCCAGGTCCACCCTTCCGACGCACAGACGCTGGCGAAAGGCCTGGGGCGGCAAGGCAAGGAAGAGTGCTGGCTGATCCTGGCCGCCGAGCCTGGCGCCACGCTGGGCATCGGCTTCGAGCGGACGATCTCCGGCGATGCCATGCGCGAAGCCGCGCTCGATGGGTCGATCGAAGGCCTGCTGACCTGGCATGAAGTTTCGCCGGGCGATTTCTTCTACATCCCCGCCAATACGGTCCACGCCATCGGCGCCGGGGTCAGCCTGATCGAAGTGCAGCAGAACAGCGATATCACCTATCGCCTTTACGATTATGGCCGTCCGCGCGAACTGCACCTTGATGAAGGCATCGAAGTCTCCATCGGCGAGCCATACGCCATGGGGCTTTGGCACAAGCGGGTGGCGGCCCGGGGCACCCAGGTCCTGGTCGACGGCCCGCTGTTCCTGCTGGACCAGATCGAGGGCCCGCCCAGTGCCAAGGTGGCCTTGCGCTATCCCGGTGCCCTGCTGGTGATCCCGCGCGAAGGCGAAATCGAGGTGGCGGGAGAGACGGTTGCGCCAGGCGGCTGCGCCGTGGCCGACAGCCTCGCCGCAGTCCGCTTCGCCGACGACGGCATCTGCCTGCTGGCGCGAGCTTGCGCGCCTTAGGGCGATTTCGTTAGCATTTTGAAGTCGGGCGGAATCGCCCGGCGGCTTGCAAAATGCGGAATACAAACAGCAAATACAGCGGGATCCACATCTACCTGAGCGCATCCCGGTTGGGTTTCGAACCGAAAATGCGAGGCATCCCGCTCGATCCGGATTTGGGGGTGTTTGTCCGGGATGCTCAGTGCGTCAGCAGCTTGTAACCTGAGAAGGCCAGCATCACCGAGAGGGCCCCGCGCAGCCATGTCTCGCTGATCCGTCCGGCCATGAGCGAGCCGAGTACGATCCCCGGTATCGATCCGACCAGCAGGCCGCCGAGCAGCCACCAGTCGACGTTGCCGAATATCAGATGACCGATCGCGGCGACGAGCGCGAGCGGTATGGCGTGGACGATATCGGTGCCGACCAGCGAATGGGTGTTCAGCCGCCCGTGATAGAGCAACATCAGGACGACGGCCACGATGGCGCCGGCGCCCACGGAGGTGAGCGCCACGAGCACGCCGACCATTGCGCCGCAAATGACGGTTGCAGCGCCGAGCCTGTCGCCATGGCGAGTCTCCACCCGCTCGCGCAGGGTTTCGAGGGGGGCCATCAGTCTGCCTTTGAACGGCATCACCGCAGCGCTGAATATCAATGCCCCGCCTAGCAGTTTCATCAGCAGGTCCGCTTGCAGCTTGCCGCTATGCGTCGTCCCCAGCCAGATCAGGGTTAAGGTCGCGGCGGGAACACTGCCCCATGCCAGGCGCTTGACGATCGTCCAGTCCGGCGATCCCACACGGCGATGGACCATTCCGCCCACCGACTTCGTGATTGCCGCGAACCACAGATCCGTGCCGACGGCCAGCGAAGGATTTACGCTGAACAGCAGGACCAGAATGGGCGCCATCAGCGATCCGCCGCCTACGCCGGTCATGCCCACGAGAAATCCGACCGCGCCGCCGGCTATCGCGAAATGAAAGTCCATCAAGGTCAGAGGATCGCGGTCAGAACCGGCATTGGGCCGGGGCAGTGCGGAAAACGCGGCCTGAACAAGATTATTTCCTACGAGCGGCGGCTGGGCGCAGACCCTTACAACAGCGGGTGCATGTTTCGCAATGCTGGTTCAATCGATATGGGAGCATTCTTCGGCTCCCGATGCCGCGAAGGGGATTGACTATCAGGACATGGCGAAGTGTTCGACGATCCGCGCATCCAGCGGTTCCTTGAAGCGCACTTCGAAATGGCTGGCGTCCCGGCGCGTCGCGGTCGCGCGCAAGGGGCCGATGGCGCCGATCCAAAGCGCGAAATCGCCGTCGAGCAACGGCGCGAAGCTGTCGGTTTCCAGGTCGCAGCCGCGATCCGCAAGGTCGGAAATGCGCACTTCCGCGGTTTCGCGCGTGCCTACGCACTCGCCATAAAGAATCGGTCCCATAAACGGTTCACGCGCCCGGGATCAGCCGGGTCCTTCATCCTGTCAGTCAACCGTCGCGGCTGGTGCCGTCTGACGGGCGAGGGAGTCGCCTCGCATCCACTCCTGTACTCGGTCTAGAGGTCAGAACGGTTGCAGGCGAGCGATTAATAGATGACGATCGCTGATAATGACATGAACGGAACCCCGTTTGCGATCAGGTGAAACATGGTGAACGCGGCGGGTTCAGGCCGCCTCGTCGCGGGCCAGCCGGTCGCCGGCGCCATCGCCGTCCCGGCCGAACAGCGCAGCGACGAACTGGTTGCGCCAGTGGACGATATCCTCGTCGCGCACCGACGCGAGCAGCTTCTCATGGCGTCGGCGTCTTTCGGCGAGGGGCATTTCCAGCGCCCGCTTGATGGTTTCGCCGACGTGTTCGATCGAATGCGGATTGACCAGCAGCGCATCGGTCAGCTGCAGCGCGGCGCCGGTGAACTGCGAAAGGATCAGCACGCCCGGGTCGTCGGGGTCCTGTGCGGCGACATATTCCTTGGCGACGAGGTTCATCCCGTCCCGCAACGGGGTGACGAGTCCGATGTCGGCGGCGCGGTAGAACCCCGCCAGCTGGCGGCGTGGATAGCCGCGGTTGACATAGCGGATCGGAACGAACGCGACGTCGGCGTGGGCGCCGTTGATATGCCCGGTCTTGCGTTCGAGATCCTCGCGGATCTGCTGATAGCTGGCGACGTCCCCGCGTGAGGGCGGGGCGATCTGCAAAAGCACCACCCTGGCGGCTTGGTCGGGATTGTCGGTGAGGAAGCGGCTGAAGCTTTCGAAGCGCTCGCCCAGGCCTTTGGAATAGTCGAGACGGTCCACGCCGATCAGCATCTTGCGGCCGCGCACGCTGGCCTTGAGGTGATCGTGGGCTTCCCTGGCCTCGTCGCTGCGCGCGCCTTCAACGAACTCGTCATAATCGATGCCGATCGGAAAGGCCTGGGCGACGATCCGGCGTCCGTTGCAATCGATGCTGCCATCTTCGTTGATGGCCAGGCCCATTTCCTTTTCGACGTAGTGCAGGAAGCTGCCCAGCCATTCCTCGGTCTGGAAACCGATGACGTCGTATTCGAGCATCGAGCTCACCAGCCGTTCGTGGAACGGCAGCGAGGCGAGCAGCCGCGTGGGCGGCCAGGGCGTGTGCAGGAACAGGCCCATGCGATTCTTCACGCCCTTGCCGCGCAGCAGCGAGCCGAGCGGCAGGAGGTGATAGTCGTGGACCCAGACGAGATCGTCCGGTTCGATCAGCGGCAGCACCGCATCGGCGAAGCGGGCGTTGACCCGTTCATAGCCCTCGCCGAAGTTGCGGTCGTATTCGGTCAGGTCGATGCGGTAGTGGAACAGCGGCCAGAGCGTGCGGTTGGCGTAGCCGTTGTAGTATTCCTCGATGTCCTGCGGCTCGAGGTCGATCGTCGCGGTGGTCACGTCATCGATGCGCTGCATGTTGAGATGGCCGGTGAATTCCTCGGTCTCCTGGCCCGACCAGCCGAACCAGATGCCGCGATGTTCGCGCAGCGCCGAATTGAGCGCCACCGCGAGCCCGCCCTGCGCGCCGGCGGCACCGGCCGCGTTGGGTACTGAAACCCGGTTCGATATGACAATCAGCCTGTTCATTCCTTGTCCCCTGTGGTGCCAGGAGGCACTTCCAGGACCGGCGCGCGGTCAGCGCCAATCCCGCCATGACCGCGACAGTTGCCCGGCGCAGTTGATAATACCGACCAGCGAATAGGTCTGGGGAAAGTTCCCCCACAGTTCGCCGGTCTCGAAATCCACGTCCTCCGACAGCAGGCCCGAACGGGTCCGATACCCCAGCATCGCTTCGAACAGGCGCCGCGCTTCCGCGTCGTCGCCGCTGCGATGGAGCGCCTCGATCAGCCAGAAGGTGCAGATGTTGAAGGCGGTCTCGGGCAGGCCGAAGTCGTCCTCGCTGTCGTAGCGCAGCATGTGCTCGCCGCGTCGGAGGGCTTTCTGCACGGCCTTGAGCGTGGCCCGGAACTTCGGATCGTCGGCGGGCAGGTAACGCAGCTCGACCATCTGCAGGAGACTGGCGTCGAGTTGCGATCCGCCGAAGCTGGCCGCATAATGACCGCCGGCTTCAAGGTCCTCCACCGCGTGCCACGCGCCTTGATCGATATGCCGGCGAACGATGTCGGCCCGATCGCGCCAGAGCCCGGCGCGATCGGCGAGGCCGAGATGCTCGGCGGCATTGGCGAGGCGATCGCAGGCGGCCCAGCTCATCACGCTCGAATATGTATGGACGGCGGTGCGGGTGCGCAGTTCCCACAGGCCGGCATCGGGCTGGTCGTGGGTCTTCCATGCCATCTCGCCCACTTCCTCCAGGCTGGCGAAGTCCTCCATGTTGGCGATGCGCAGCAGGCGCTGGTCGGAAAAGGCCTGGATCGAGGGCAGGACGATCTGGCCATAGCAGTCGTTCTGCACCTGGTAGTAGGCGGCATTGCCGACGCGGACCGGGCCCATGCTGCGATAGCCGGCAAGGTCGGTGGCTTCCCACTCGATGATCTCCCTGGCGCCGCTTACGGCGTAGAGCGGCTGGATCGCGCCGCCTTCGGCACTGTCGACGATGTTGCGCAAGTAAGCGAGGTACTTTTCCAGCACGTCGAGCGCGCCCAGGTGGTTCAGCGCCTGCACCGTGTAGTATGCATCGCGGATCCAGCAGTAGCGGTAATCCCAGTTGCGCTGAGAATGCGGTGCCTCCGGGATCGAGGTCGTGAGCGCGGCGACGATCGCGCCGGTTTCCTCGTGCTGGCAAAGCTTGAGCGTGATGGCGGCGCGGATCACCGCATCCTGCCAGTCGAGCGGCGTGGCGAGCCCGCGCACCCATAGCCGCCAGTAGTTGCCCGTCAGCTGAAGCATGGTTTCCAGGTCATGCTCGATATTGCCGCTGAACGGTTCGTCGGGCCCCAGGAAGAAATGCAGCGCCTTTTCCAGCCGGAAGAAGCGTTCATCGAGCACGTAGCCGACCGGGGCGTCGGTGGTCAGGCGCAGCGTGTTGCGCTCGACCAGATAGCGGATGTGGTTGGAACCATGGGTGATCGGGGCGAGCTGGGCGCCGTAGCCGCTCATCGGCGTGAGGATCGCGCGGATTCGCGGCGATCCCGCTATGGGGCGGATAATGCGGGCGAACGCCACCGGGCGGTACATCCGGCCCGAGCGCTCGAAACGCGGGCAGAAGTCGAAAATCTCGACCGCCCCGCCATTGGCGTCCTCCAGCCGGGTGACAAGGATCGGCGTATTGCGCAGGTAGCGCTGTTCGGCCGAGACTTGGTGCTCAAGCTCGAACCGCCAGGTGCCCGCGTCGCGCCCATCGTCCCCGCGCATCAGGGCGCAGAACGCCGGGTCCCCGTCGACACGGGGCACGCACCCCCAGACGATGGCGCCGGCTTGGTCGATCAGCGCGCTGACCTGGCAGTTGCCGATCGGCCAAAGCTCCAGCGAGCTGGGATCGGGCATGTTCATGCGTCGGGCGTTGCTTCGAGCGCGGATGCGAGCCATTCGTGGACGGCGGCGACGCCTTCCAGCCGCCAGCGCGCGGCGGTCGGCCGCATCGCGCCCACCAGCACGCCGTCTCCGCCGGATGCGGCAACGGCATGGAACGCATCCTCGTCGGTCATGTCATCGCCCAGGAACAGCGGCACGCTGCCGGAGAAGCCGGCCAGCGCCATGAAGCGCGCGACGGCATTGCCCTTGTCGGAGCCCGGCATCGCGAGTTCTATGACCTGCTTGCCGTGCTTGACGGTGAGCCCGCGCCGGGTAGCGATTTCCCCGGCGCAGGTCAGCAGGCCTTCGAGCGCATGGCGATGGCGGCGGTAGTGGACGGCGACGCTGAAGGGCTTGGGCTCTACCAGCAGGCCGCCATTGGCCTTCGCGAAGCGGGCGAGTTCGGTCACCACGTCGGGGGGGAGCGGATCGGCCAGCGCCAGCACCCCGTCGTCGCCCGAAGGCCGGAATTCGCCGCCGTGCGAGCCGGCCATGGCCACCTTGACCGGTCCCAGCAGGGCGTCGAGCGCGGCGAGCGAACGGCCGCTGACGATGGCCAGCCGCCCTTCCAGCCGGCGCGAGAGCGCGTCGATCAGCATCGGCAGCGCGCGCGCCACCACGACATCGTCCGGATGATCCGCGATTTCCACGAGCGTGCCGTCGAAGTCGAGGAACAGCGCCGTCCGCGGTGTGACGCGCAAGGGCGGCGGCTGGGGGAGATCGCGCGTAACCACGCCATGTTCCGCCAGCGAGAGACGGTCGCCAGGGTCGATCATCGCAATCAGTCTCGCACCTTGCTCAGCGGATGGCTGCTCCCACCGATCCCGAATTCGCCCCCGAACTGGCGGCGGTTGCGAAATCGCGGCACGGCGGGAGCAAGCCGGCGTTGGAGCGAACGAACGTCGGGCGATCAGGTTCCAGTGGTCGTAATCTTACGGCAGGTGATGGAAAATCCGAAACGAGACCCGCAGACCCTTCGACAAGCTGGGTGAGCCGGGGGTATTGTTCAGGTTTCGGATTCCTTGCTCCACGGGCGCCGTCGCGACGCCAAAAGGCAACGCACCGCCGCTATCAGCACCGTGACGATGAGGATCGCCGCACTGTCGGCAACGACGTCGAGGAACTCGGCGTCGCGATGAAGGGCCGGCACCATCTGCATCACCTCGATAAGCGCCCCGAAGGCCGCCAGCCCGATCACGAGCGCGAGCCGGGGCAAGCCGCGATAGGCCAGGGACCCGATAAGCGCCAATGTCGCGAAGGCCATCATGTGTTGCGCCTTGTCCGATGCGGGCACCGGCAGATCGGGCGGATGGGGAAGCGTCGCCATCGTGAAAGCCAGGCCAACGGCGAGCCAGAAGGCGATCTGCAAAATTCGCGTCATGATATTCCTTATGGGCCCACCGGCCGGGCGGCTCGTTTCCTTGCGGCCAATCCCCCTTCGCCATTTTCCCTTGGGGCGAATCGGATTGACTTGATTGTGAAATTGCACAGTGTCGCCGCGATGCAGCAAGAGCAGTCTTCCGGTACGGGGCGCGAAAGCTCTGGCGCGGCGCGGTCAACCGCCCGATCCTCGCGCCGAGGCGTGGTGGGAACGGGGGCCGATGGATGTCGCTTCGAATTCAATGGGGTGATTTCGGGCAATCGTCATCATCGTGGCCTGAATGCCCTTGCCCGCCGGACTTGAGGGCGACCTGGCGGGACGAATGGCAGAACGAACTCACCTTCGCCGACCGGGCCGGAACATCGCGTGGGAGGAGCGATGTCGGTGTCATCGCAAAGCCAAAAAATGCTGTTGTTGCATTGCCGCAAACATGCTTTGCCGCCATCACGCAATTTCCGGCGGGAATGGCGGAAAGGGCGTTTCCAACTCGACCGTTTGCGTTCAACGGCCCAGGAAATACGACCAGAAGATGCCGGGCGTTTTCGTATCGTGCGGAGCGCTTGGGATAAGGCCGGCTTCCGGGCCCAGGCTGCTGTGAAGGGGTGACAATGAAGAAAATCGTGGCGTTCGATCTCGACGGAACCCTGGCGCTGAGCAAGCAGCCGCTGACCGACGAGATGGCCGAACTCATGACGCGGTTGCTCACCGTGGCGCAAGTCGCGGTGATTTCGGGTGGCGACTGGCCGCAGTTCGACAAGCAGGTCGCCAGCCGCCTGCCGGCCGATGCCGATCTTTCACGCCTCTGGATGATGCCTACCAGCGGCGCCAAGCTCTATGTCCATCGCGATGGCGCCTGGACCCCGGTTTATGCCGAACTTTTCACCGAGGCGCAGAAGCGCGAGATCCTGGAAGCGTTCGACGCCTCGCTGGCGGCGACCGGCTTCACGCCCGAGGAAGTCTGGGGCGAACGGATCGAGGATCGCGGCAGCCAGATCACGTTCTCCGCGCTGGGCCAGCAGGCCCCGCTCCACGCCAAGGAAGTATGGGACCCGGATTTCGCCAAGCGCAAGGTGATCCAGGCCGACCTTGTCAAGCGCCTACCCGGCGTTTCCGTGAACCTGGGCGGGGCCACCTCGGTCGACGTGACCCAGCCCGGCGTCGACAAGGCCTGGGGCCTGAAGCGCCTTGCCGAGCACAGCGGCGTCGCCGAGGCCGACATGCTGTTCATCGGCGATGCGATCTTCCCGGGCGGCAACGACTACCCGGCCAAGGCCATGGGGCTCGACACCATCTGCGTGCGCGATCCGGTCGATACCGCCAACGTGATCGCCGCGATCGTCGCCTGCCAGCAGGCGGGCTGAGGTTTGCCGCGGGCCTCTGGACGGGAGGAAGCCCGATGCCCGCGTTTTACCTGACGTTGATCGCGGTCCTGCTCGCCGGGATCGGCGCGCGCGACCAGGTGACGATCGCGGGGCTCGCGCAAAGGCAGGGGCGGCGACCCGGCGTGCTGATCGTGGCGCTGCTCTCCGCCGTGCTTACCGCGGCTTTCGCGGCCTGGGCGGCAACCATCATGCTCGCCGAACTGCCGCCGCCGGCGCGCACGATCTTCGCCGCCATCGCGCTCGGCATGGCGGGGATCGAATCGATGGTGCTGGTGCCCCGCCGCGATCCGCGCGAGCCGACCCATTCGCTGGGTGCATTGGTGCTGGTGCTGGTGATGCATCAGGTTACCGACGCGGCGCGTTTCCTGGTCTTCGGCATGGGCGTGGGGCTGGCTGGACCGGTTCCGGCGGGGGTGGCGGGAATGCTCGGCGGCAGCCTGCTGATCGCCTTCGCGTGGTTCTGGCCGCACCTGCTCGGCACGCCCGCCGCGCGCTGGACCCGCCGGATCGTGGGTGCGCTGCTCGCCGCGGCCGCGCTGGCGATGTTCCTTTCGGAATTCGGCATTCTTTGATCGGAAATTGCAATCGAACCTGTTATTCCAATTTGCGTTTCGAGTTTCCAGATTGTTCGCAACGAACCGCACGGGGAACACCGACCATGACATCCAAGGACAATTCGAAAGCCGCTCTGATCGACAGTCTCAACGGCTTGCTGGCCGATACTTTCGCGCTCTACGTCAAGACCAAGAACTTTCACTGGCACGTGCGCGGGCCGCAGTTCCACGATCTCCACCTCCTGTTCGATACCCACGCCACCGAGATATTCGCGCTGACGGACCTCATTGCCGAGCGGGTGCGCAAGCTGGGCGGTGTTACCATGACCTCGATCGGCTCGATCGCCGCGAAGACCACGATCAAGGACGAGAACGACGCCGGCCTCGACGCCACGGCGATGGTCCGGCAACTGTTCGAGGATAACACCGCCTATGTCGCTACCCTCAAGGCGACCAAGGAACTGGCCGGAGAAGCCGGCGACAACGCTACCGACGGCGTCATCGATGACTGGACCGACCAGGCCGAGCAGCGCGCCTGGTTCCTGAGGGAAATTCTGGCCTGATGCGTTCCTTGGGCATGGCGGCGGTGCTATGGCCCCCTCCATGTCCAAGCTTGAACTGATCGAAGGCGCCGATGATGCGGCGATTGCCGCGTGGTTCGCAGATCGCCTGCGGGCGGCCCTGGCCGTCGCTCCCGAAATCGCCGTGACCGTGCCGGGCGGCTCGACTCCGTTCCCGATTTTCGAACTGCTGGCGAAGATGGACCTGCCATGGCAGCGCGTCGCGGTCTGGCCGGGCGACGACCGTATCGTCGATGAGGATCATCCCGCGAGCAACGTCGGCAAGATCCGAGCCCGGTTCGAGCCGGCGGGTGCGACGGTCGTGCCGCTGACCGAGGATGCGCAGCCGCCGCATTTCACAATCGCCTGGCTCGGCATGGGGGGAGACGGGCATGTCGCCTCGCTGTTTCCCAATACCGATCCCCGGGCCGACGATCCGCGCGCGGTGCGCCGCCTCACCCCCGATCCGCTGCCGCCCGAGGCGCCCTTCGATCGGCTGAGCCTGACCATCCCCGCGCTGACCGACAGCGACGAGATCATGTTCGTGATTCGCGGTGCCGACAAACGCGCCCTGTTCGATGCCGCGGCGCGGGGCGAATGCGACCTGCCGGTCGCCCGGCTGCTGCGCGCCGCGCGCCACAAGATCACCTGCTTCTGCTGATCCCCCCTGTCCTTCACCGGATGATCCTTCGCGTGGGACATCCGATGCGCCTGGCATGGCTGCGCCGATTCAGAGCCACGGTCTATGGCTGCAGGATCATTGCGCTCGATGAAGACGGGCGCGTTCTTCTGCTGCGCCAGACGTATGGCCGCGACTGCTGGCTGGCCCCCGGCGGCGGCATGCGTTCGGGAGAAGATGCGCTGGAAACGTCCCGCCGGGAACTGGCTGAGGAGACGAACTGCACGCTCGTAGACGCGCGGCTGGTCGAGGAACTGGTCGAGGACTACCATGGCCTGAAAAATGTCGTCCAGGTCGTCGTCGGGCGCGTGCAAGGCGCGGCGGTGGCGGACCGACGCGAAGTTCGCGAAGTAGCCTGGTTCGATCGCGATGCTCTGCCCGATGCGCTGGGCTCTATGATTCATGAAGGGCTGGAGCGGTGGATTGCGACCTGGGAAAGCGGCGGCGGCTAGCACCTATTGCCGAGGCTCCTCGGGAGGCAGAATCTTTTCCTGCATTTTGGCTTCCGCCTCGGGGCAGTCTACCTTCATGCCTTCTGTCTTGAAATAGCGGCAAAGGCGTACGCCTGCGGCCCGAACCCTTTCGCCCCAGGCTTCGAGCTGGGCATTGTAACGATCGCTGGCGGTCGTGTCCGTCAGGATGCTGGCAGGGGGCAGAGGCTTGGTTTCGGTGACCGCGCGAATGTCTGCGCTGGGCGGAAAATCATGCGTCGTCTTGCAGCCGATCGCCAGAGGCAAGACCAGCAGTACGGCCAGTTTTCTCAGCGTCATTCCTTGCATTTTTCCTTGAAGCCGGGGATCGAGCCCAACTCCTGATCCGAATAGGCCTTGCGCAATCTTTCGCAATTGAGGGCCAGGGTGGTGGCCGGCAGCCGACCATCGGTGGCCGCTTGCTTTCCTGTGTTCGACAGGGGCTGCTTCGATGGAGACGCATTGGCCTTTTGTGAAGCCATGCCGGAATCTCCGTTCGAAGAACCTTCCTCCTCGTCCGGGCCTCGCGAGATGTTCTGGATGTTCTGGATGGCCTGATAGGCCCGTTCCTCGGCCGACTGATCGAGAGCCTGAACGGAGGTATCGGCCGTGGGAAACGCGGAAACGCCTATATCGGTCGCAGGCGCGCGCAGAATGTACACGGACGTCGCTGCAGCGGCCAGCACAAAGCCGATGCCCAAGGCTGTAAGCAGCACGGTATGTTGCGCGCGATTGGCCATTAACTGCGTCTTCGAAGGGGTAAATTCCCAACCCTTAGAGATCCCGTGCGTTCGCGCCCCATTCCGTTCGTGTGATTCGAAAAAATGGCGCGGCTGCGAGACAGGGAAGTAACCGCCAACCGATTGTGCGGCAAGTCATTCCAAAGACACCGAGGCGTTTTGTCACAAAGGATTGCGAACGGGGAACGCACGCAGGCGTGACCTATCGCTTTGAAATTCCTGTCGGCGATTTCCTCCCTTGGTGCGGATCTCAAGTGCCCTATGCAGCCCGGCCACCGGTCACAGCAGCGAAAGCTGGCCGTCGCGGGTGCTTGCGGGTTCTTCCCGTTCCAGCGCCGAGAGCGTCAGGCCCATCAGCCGGATCGGCTGGGGCAGGGGCATCTGCTCTTCCAGCAGGGCATGGCCGAGCTTCGCGAATTCAGCCTTGTCCGCAACGAAATGGTGGAGCGAGCGGGCGCGGGTGAGGGTGCGGAAATCAGCGTAGCGCAGCTTGAGCGTCACCGTGCGGCCGTGTGCCTGCGCGTGCTCGATCCGTTCCCAGACCACGTCGATGATGTGATCCATCGTTTCGCGCAGGGCTTCGGGTTCCTCGATATCCTCGAAGAAGGTGCGCTCTCCGCCGAGCGACTTGCGCGGGCGATTGGCGCGGACCTGCCTGAGGTCCACGCCCCGCGCGGCGCGGTAGAGGTATTCGGCGAAGCTGCCGAAGTGCGCGCGTAGGAAGGCGAGGTCCCGGGCGGCGAGGTCCGCGCCGGTCTCTATGCCCAGCCGCGCCATCTTCTCGGCGCCGCGCGGGCCGATGCCGTGGAAGCGGCGCACCGGCAGCAGGGCGACGAAGGCCGCCCCCTCGCCGGGACGGATCACGCACAGGCCGTCGGGCTTGTTCTGGTCGCTGGCGAGCTTGGCGAGGAACTTGTTGTAGGAAACCCCGGCGCTGGCGGTCAGGCCGGTTTCGGCCTTGATGCGGCGGCGGATCTCCTCGGCGATGCGGGTGGCCGAGCCGATGCCCTTGAGGTCCGCGGTGACGTCGAGATAGGCCTCGTCGAGCGAGAGCGGTTCCACATGCGGCGTGTAATCGAGGAAGATCGCGCGGATCCGCTGGCTCACCTCGCGGTAGACATCGAAGCGCGGCTTGCGGAAGACCAGTTCCGGGCACAGCCGCGCCGCCCGGACCGAAGGCATCGCCGAGCGCACCCCGAATGCCCGTGCCTCATAGCTTGCCGCCGCCACCACGCCGCGTCCCGACGATCCGCCGACCGCCACCGGCTTACCGCGCAAGCTGGGATCGTCGCGCTGTTCGACACTGGCGTAGAACGCGTCCATGTCGACATGGATCACCTTGCGCAGCCCGTCGGCCTCGTCCTCCGCGCCCGACTCCGCCTCTCTCGCCGTCATGGCCCGGGATATAGCGCAAGCGTGGAGAAAAGCGCCATCGCCCGCGTTAAAGCGCTGGCGAAGCGTTCGCGGATGCGGCATGCGGGCTGGAATGGATTCCCCCCAGGCCAAGTCCGTCCAGTTCCCGCTGCACCAGGCGGAATTCGTCATCATGATGGCAGCGTTTCAAGCCCTGCAGGCGCTGGCGATCGACGTCATGCTGCCTGCGCTCGGGATCATTGCGCGCGATCTTGACGTTGTCGACCCCAACGCACGCCAGCTCATCGTCGGCGTGTTCCTGATAAGCAGCGGCATCGGCACGCTGGTGCCCGGAGCGCTGGCCGATCGGTTCGGGCGGCGTCCGGTCATCCTCATCGCGCTGTGCGCCTATGTGCTGTGCTCGATCGCCTGCGCGCTTGCCGGCAGTTTTACGCTGTTGCTGGTGGCACGCGCGCTGATGGGCCTTTCCAGCTCGGCGATGATGGTCATGCCGATGACGATCCTGCGCGATCGCTACGAGGGTGACGAGATGGCGCGCACCCAGTCGCTGGTGGCGATGACCTTCATGGTGGTGCCGATGGTGGCGCCGCTGCTGGGGCAGTCGGTGCTGCTGTTCGCGGGCTGGCGCTGGATCTTCGGCATCATGGCCACGGTCAGCACGCTGGTGTTCCTGTGGGCATTGGTGCGCCTGCCCGAGACGCTGCGTCCCGAGTATCGCCAGCCCGTCAGGCCTGGGGTCGTCGCGCGCAACATGGTGCAGGCGCTCACCGTGCGCGAGGCCTTCGGCTATTTCCTGGGGGCCGCCTTCGTGCAGGGGGCACTGTTCGGCTACATCAACAGCGCCCAGCAGCTGGTGGGAGAGCACTTTGGCCTGGGCTTGCTGTTTCCGGCGGTGTTCGGGGTCATGGCGCTCATCATGGCGAGCACCAATTTCGTCAATTCGCGCATCGTCGAAAGGTTCGGCGCCCGCCGCGTTTCGCACACGGCCTTGCTGACCTACATCGGCCTTGCCGTGATCCACTTCTTCCTGGCGCGGAACGGCGAAGCGTTCTGGGTCTTCTTCATGCTGATGACGTCCAGCATGTGCATGATGAGCTTCATCGGCGCCAACTTCCAGGCGATTTCATTGCAGCCTTTCGCACGATTCGCCGGAGCGGCGGCATCGGCCATGGCCTTCGTGCGGACCGTGCTGGGCGCGACGCTGGGCGCGGCGATCGGGCAGGCCTATGACGGGACGGCGAGAACGATCCTCGCGGCGATGGTGGTGTGCGGCGTGAGCGCGCTGATCCTGGTGCTTTATTCCGAACGGGGCAGGCTGTTCCGCCGCGTCAATCCGCTGGGCTTCTACAAGAACACCTTGCCGCCGGCGGCGCCCTGAGCTTTCGGAGGGCATTGGACGGATAAGCCAACCGCCCTCGTCCTTCGACGCGCCCGGGACGAGCGGGCCTTGATCCGAAATTCGGGCCCTAGCCTAGCTAGACTCGCCGGCCACGGAAGAGCTGGACGAGGCCGACGACGATCGCGACCACCAGCAGGACGTGGATCAGCGCGCTGGAAACGTGGAACACGATGAAGCCGAGCAACCACAGGGCGACGAGGACGGCGGCGATGGTCAGCAGCATGGGGAAATCCTCCGGAAGACTGTTGTGCAGGACCAAACGCGCGGGAAGCGTCAAAGCTCCCTTGAAAGCGGATGCGACGAAAGCGGGCGGCCGAGCGCGGCAAGTTCGCGTCGCGAAAGCGGCGGGCGGGGGGCTGGTTCGGGCGTGCGGCGGGCTTCCCCCAGCGCCGCCAGGATCAGGCCGAGCTTCTCGATCCTGCCGGTGTGGACGCGGCGATCCCAGGCATGGGCGCCGCGCCGCTCCACCTCGCGGGCGATGGCGCCATAGATATTGGCGGCCGAGAGCACCGCCCAGCGCTGGCGGAAGGCCAGCCGCGCCGCGCCGACCCGGGCCGATGCCGCGTATGCGCGGGCCAGGCCGCAGGCGCGCGACACCAGCGGGACCAGCGCCTGGCGATAAGCCGGCCCGGTCACTTCGTCCGGCGGAATATCGGCCGCCACCAGCCATTCGACCGGGAGATAGCAGCGCCCGGCGGCGTGGTCCGCCCATATGTCGCGCACGATGTTGCCGAGCTGGAAAGCGATGCCGAGGTCGCTCGCCCGGTCCAGCGTGTCGGCGGCGATCGGGTCCTGCTCGTCCGATGGCACGCCCATCACCGTCGCCATCATCACGCCGACCGCGCCGGCGACATGGTAGCAATAGCGCAGCAAGTCGGCCTCGGTGCGGGGGCGCCATTCGGCGGCGTCCAGCGCGAAACCGGCCAGCACGTCCTCCACCATGGCCCGTGTCAGCGGCACCTCGCGCATGAGCTGGCCCAGCGCGTCGAACGCCGGACTGCCGGAGGATTCTCCCGACAGGGCCAGTTCGGTCAGGGTGCGGATCGTCGCGAGGCGCGATTCGGGATCGGGCCGGGTGCCGATCGGGCCCGGCGGCAACGGGTGCCCGTGGTCCTGGTCGTCGGCAATGTCGTCGCAGGCGCGGCACCAGGCGTAGAGCAGCCACACCCGTTCGCGCGTTTCGTGGTCGAACAGGCGGCTGGCGGCGGCGAAGCTCCTGGAGCCGCGACGGATCGAACGGCGGGCCGATGCGACCAGCGCGGCGCGATCATATCCGGTCATCGTCATCCTCGCGCAGGCGAGGACCCGCGATCCTGGTGCCGAGCCCGATTCCCGCTTTCGCGGGAAGGACGAACGATGCGCATCACAGCGTGTCCGGGTTCATCTTCACGATCGGGGTGATCGGCTCGTGCGCGCGCATGCGGGTGAGCAGCAGGTCAAGCTCGCGCTCGGCCATGATGATGCCCTGGTGGGCGGGCCGCACGAAGCCGACTTCGGCCATGTGGCGGTTGAATTCCAGCAACCCGTCATAAAAACCGAAGGCATTGAGGATGCCCACCGGCTTGCCGTGATAGCCCAGCTGGGCCCAGCTCACCGCTTCCCACAGCTCGTCCATCGTGCCCACGCCGCCCGGCAGGACGAGGAAACCGTCGGACAGGCGGGTGAACGCGGCCTTGCGTTCATGCATGGTGGCCACGATCGTGAGGTCGCAATCGTAATTGGCGACCTCACGGCTGACCAGCGCCTCCGGGATCACGCCGATCACGTCGCCGCCCGCCGCCCGTGCCGCGCCGGCGATCGCCCCCATCAGGCCGAGGCGCCCACCGCCGTAGACGACGCCGATGCCCTGCCCGGCAAGCGAGGTTCCCACCTCGCGCGCGAGTTCGATATAGCGGGGATCGGCGGGCGTGGCGGAACCGCAGTAGACGGCAAGGCGTTTCAACGTAGATACTCCAGCATGAGTTTGGCCGTGGCCCTGGCGCCGCCGACGACGCCGGGAATGCCGGCGCCCGGATGCGTGCCGGCGCCCACCAGGTACAGGTTCTTCAGCTTGTCGTCGCGGTTGTGGCCGCGAAAATACGCGCTCTGGGTCAGCAGCGGCTCCAGGCTGAAGGCATTGCCTTTCCAGGCGCCCAGGTCAGTCTCGAAATCGGGCGGGGCGTAGTGGAACCTGGTGATGATGCGGTCATCGATGTCGGGGATCAGCCGGCGGCTCACTTCCGCCAGCACGCGCCGTTCCAGCACCGGGCCCACTTCCGCCCAGTCGATCGGCAGCTTGCCCATGTTGGCGACCGGGACCAGCGCGTAGAACGTGCTCTTGCCCGGCGGCGCCATAGAGGGATCGGTCACGGTCGGGTGGTGCAGGTAGATCGAGAAATCGCGCGGCAGCACGCCGTGCTCGAAGATGTCGTCCAGCAGGCCCTTGTAGCGCGGACCGAACAGGATCGTATGGTGCGGGATGCCCGGCCAGGTGCCCTCAAGGCCGAAGTGGACGACGAACAGGCTGGGCGAAAAGCGTTTTCGCGCCAGTTTTTTCGCCATTTCCGGGCCGCGTCCGTTGTCGCGCAGCAGGGTGCCGTAAGTGTGCATCAGATCGCCGTTGCTGGCGATCGCGTCGAAGCGCTGCTTCCAGCCGTTCTCGGTTTCCACTTCGGTGACGTGATCGCCCAGCGTGTGGATGCGGTCCACCTTGTCTCCCAGCCGGATCTCGCCGCCCAGCCGCTCGAACAGGTTCGCCATGGCCTGGGCCAGGCGGTTGGTGCCGCCGCGCGCCCACCACACGCCGCCGTCCTTCTCCAGCTTGTGGATCAGCGCATAGATCGCGCTGGCGGTCATCGGGTTGCCGCCCACCAGCAGCGTGTGGAACGAGAGCGCCTGGCGCAAGTGCTCGTCCTTCACATGGCTGGAGACCATCGAATAGACCGAACGCCAGGCCTGGTATCGCGCCAGCGCGGGCGCGGCCTTCACCATGCTGGCGAAATCCAGGAAAGTCTCGTGCCCCAGCCGGACGTAGCCTTCCTGCCAGACGCCGGCGGCATAGCGCTGGAAATCCTCGTAGCCGGCAAGATCGTTGGGGGCGAGGCGGGCGATTTCCCGCCGTAGCGCCGGTTCGTCGTTCGAATAGTCGAAAGTCTTGCCGTCGGTCCAGTTGAGGCGGTAGAACGGCATGACCGGCATCAGTTCGATATCGTCGGCCATCTCGCGGCCTGAAAGCACCCATAGATCCCTCAGGCAGTCGGGGTCGGTGATGACGGTCGGCCCGGCATCGAAAGTGAACCCCTCGCGCTCCCAAGCATAGGCGCGCCCGCCCACTTTGTCGCGCGCTTCGACCAGGGTGGTCGCGATGCCGGCGCTTTGCAGGCGGATGGCAAGGGCAAGGCCGCCGAACCCGGCACCGATCACGCAGGCCTTCTTCATCGCGCGCCGCCAAGATCGGCCAGCGTACGCCCGCGTCCGGCCAGGCTCGCCAGCGCCGCGCCGACCGGAACCGGCGGTTTCCCGGCGAGAATACGCAGCCGGTCGGCAAGGCTGGAACGGCCGGCATAGAAACGCTCGATCAGCGGCTCGGGCAGGCCGTAGAAGCGCTCGAGCAGGCGCCAGCGCGCGTCCGGCCGGGAGGCGCTGAACAGCATGCGGCTCAACATCCGATAGAAGCGCCCTTGGCGCCAGTGTTCCGCGGCCCATGCATGACTGGCCCTTTCTAGGCCCTCGCCCGAGAGATTGTCGAGAGTGGTAAGGTGCAGGGCAAATCTTAACGCATCGGGAAACGAATAGGAGGTCAGCGGATGGACCAGCGCGGCGCGAATTCCCGCGCGTGCCGGGCCGCCGCCGGCGCGCCAGAATGCCGCGAAATCGCCCGCCGCGATCACCGGCAGCACGCCCGTCTCCTCATAAGTCACCGCCTCCACCCGCCAGCCGTGCCGCGCGGCATAGTCGGCGATGCGGCGGCGCAATACCGGCAGGTCCAGTGCCGGGGCATCGGCGTAGTAGGTATCCTCCACGAAGATTTCGGTGGCGGAGAAGGGCAGGCAATAGACGAAGCGATAGCCGTCCGCCTGCTCCACCCGGGCATCCATCACGATCGGCCGGGCCAGGCCGTGCGGCGCGGCAAGGCGCAGCGTCTGCCCCAGGAACTTCTGCCAGCCGCCCGCCATGTGGGTCAGGCCGGAAGCGCCGCGCGCGTCGATCACGCCCTTCGCCGCGATCACGTGCCCGTCGCCCAGCACGACCCGCTCGGGGGTTGCCGCCACCGCTTCGGTTCCGCTCAGCACGCAGCCGGGCGGCAAGGCGGCGCGCACGGCGGCGTCGAGACGGTCGCTGGTGACGCTGCGATACGGCGTGGACAGCATGCGCGAACGCCCCGGGAAGTGCACCGCGTAGCCATCCCAGCGCGCCGCGATCAGCGGCTCGACCAGCGCCGCGCCGCCCGGCGGCAGATCGCTGGCGAAAAACGACCACACATGCTCCCCGCCCAGCTTCCGGCCGCGCTCGATCACCACGACGCGCAAGTCGGGGCGTTCGGCGGCCATGGCCATGGCGATCAGGCCACCGGCAAGGCCGCCGCCAAGAATTGCGAGATCGCAGCTGTTCAGTCTCATTTGTGTCACGTTCAGGGGGTCTTATGTCACGTTCAAGGACGACTATCGACTGCTGTAACTTGGCTTCCATGCTGCTTTGCGGCATTGTCATGTCGATGACAGAGGAACTGACCGTTTGCGATGCATCGCTTGACGATGCTGCGGCCATTGCGGAAATCTACGCACACTATGTGCTGGAAAGCACCGCGACGTTCGAAACCGAGCCGCCCGATGTGGCGGAAAGCCGGGGGCGAATCGATCGAATCGTCAACGCCGGCTATCCTTTCCTGGTCACGCGCGACAGCGCCGGCCGGGTGCTGGGTTTCGGCTTCGCGCAGCGCTACGGTCCGCGTGCCGGCTATCGCTACAGCGTCGAGACCACCATCTACGTGCGGCCGGACAGCATTGGGCGCGGCATTGGCAGCGTCATGCTGACGGCGCTGGTCGGCGCCTGCGAAAAGCGCGGCTTTCGCCAGGCCTTCGCGGTGATCGCCGCGTCGGAGCCGGCCTCGGTCGTGCTGCACGCACGCGCCGGATATTTCCCGGTGGGCACGCTTGCCGGCGCCGGATGGAAACACGGCCAGTGGGTCGACGTGTTCCTGATGCAGCGCAAGCTGGGCGAGGGTAGCGAGACGCTGCCCGAAGGATAATATGCGGCTTTCACGATAGCGCGGCCGCGATCCCGGCGCGCAGTTCGGGAAGCACTTCGGCTTCGAACCAGGGATTGCCCGCCATCCACAACCGGCTGCGCCAGGCCGGATGGGGGAGGGGAAACAGCCCGTCCGGCGCCGCGCGCCAGCGGCGCACCGCCTCGGTCAGGCTGGGCGCGAAACCGCGCGGCAGATAGCGTTTTTGGGCATATCGGCCGACCAGCAGGGTGAGCCGTACGTTCGGCAGGGCGGCCCGCAAGGGGCCGTGCCAGCGCGGCGCGCATTCGGGACGGGGCGGCAGGTCTCCACCGCTCCCCTTGCCCGGATAGCAGAACCCGCTGGGCATATGCGCGATGCGGGCTCCGTCGTAGAAATCCGCTGGCGAGAGCCCGGTCCAGGCGCGCAGCCGGTCGCCGCTGTCATCGTCCCAGGCCTTGCCGCTGGCATGGACCTTGCTGCCGGGCGCCTGACCGATGATGAGCTCGACTTTGTACGTTTTTGATCAGGTCCATGTCCAGAAAATGCCATTGTTTGCGATGTGGTTGAGGGCCTGATCGATGGGTAGGATGCATCC
>NZ_FOOR01000023.1 GCF_900113255.1 Novosphingobium sp. CF614 | reverse complement strand
GGCGGCTCACGAAAGCAAATGTCGCGATGGGTTCCCGGATACGTCAAACTATGATGGTCTCCCCGGCATAGCCGGGGGATTACCTTTGGGATTTAAAAGATGTTCATCGCGAAACTCCATTTGTGGGACATCGAGTTCTTGCGAATCTCTTGGGCGCAATTGACAAGTCTGTTCTTCGTGGCAGGTGTTGGAATTGGGGTGAATTCGGGGGCCGAATGCCGCACGGACGATTCGCGATGGTAGTGCGCCGGAGCCGCGTGCGGTGGCACCATGCGCTGCCTGCCTTGGCGCTCCTCCTCTCCGCTTGTGCCAACAACAGCTACATGGGCATTCCGCTCACAGCGGGCGCGGTCGATCCCGAATTGCAGCAACTCGCAATGCGTGCGCGAAGCGGCGATAAGCACGCCCAGCTCGATCTTGGGATCAGGTTCGAGGAAGGGCATGGTGTCGTTCAGAATCTGCTCAAGGCGCGCGATCTTTATTTTGCAGCGGCGACGGAGCGCGGTGCCGCTCGGCTAATCGTTATACCGACATCTTCTGGAGATACCCGCGTCCCGATCATCATGCGTCGGTCAAGAGTTACAGCGACGGGTTTGGCCGAGGCTGCCTTGCGCTGGGATCGGATTGCGCGACAGCTTGCTCCGATCCCAGTCACGATTCCTCGTAATGGACCTGAAGTCACCGTCTCAGGCTTCGATTTCGGAGAACTGATTTCCGCTCGCAAGGAACTCGATTTTTTTCATAGCGAAAGCCTCCTTTTCCCGGCGCTCAAGGCAAGTCGCGGGGTATCGCTCGACCTGGCGATGATGCAAGGGGCGGGGGCGATATTGTTGACGCCCGATGGGATTGACCAGACGGTGAAATATGCGGCGGCTGCGGCACCGGACGGCGAAGTCGCTCCTGAGAGTTTTTGTCGGAGCCATCTCGACGACTCTGATCTGACTGCTCCTGCGTCGTTTCGAATCGCTGCACTATGTGCGGTGAAACTATGTCGGCAAGGAGCGCCGATCGACTGGGCTCGCCTTACCGATGGCATTCCAGCGCCAGTGCCCGGCGCCGCCTTCGACCGCGAGGCTGCCGAGGCGTTTGGCAGTGCCGGCTTCGCCATGCGTGTCCTAGCCTATTGTGGAAGGACCGTGGAAGCCAATCGGGCGGCGCAACGAGTTTGGGAGCATTTGTCGCATTACCGGCAAGCCGCTGCGAGTTGCCTGCCCACCGACTGTAGCACGGGTCAACTGGGTTATGCCCTAGAACTCGCTCGATCGGGGAATGCTAACATCCTGGTTTGGGCGATCGAGAACGGCCAGTTGCGCGATCCCCACGTGACACTGGCAATTGCTATCTGGAATCGGGGCATCCCGACCGATCCATTCTCGGGGCCCGAACGCAATGCGCAGTTTGAAGCTCTCTGCAATACAATGGAACTCGATTACGCGGCGTGCCGCGCATCCTATCGCTACGACTCTTTCCTCGAAGGCCGGCTGTTCGAGTTGCTCGATCTGTTGATACGTACCGCAGCTGCGTCTGAGCGCGATAACTACATCCAACGGTTCTCGGAACGATACGCGGTAGACATCGAGGCGCGGGGTGTACGCGCGATGGTGGATGGACTGTCCACGGGCGACGATAACAGAAGGGGCAGTTAGCGGGCTCTCGTCGCTGAAGTAGACCGCATCCTTTACTATGCCAGTGATGTGTCGCAACCAGACAGCTAGCCTTGCTGCTGCGTATCCGAAAGCGGGCGCTGTTATCGAGGCCGGAGCGGCCGATCATGGTTGCAGAAAATGACCGTCATGAGGGCCACCCGACAAAGCTCCTTTTCGGCCGGCCAGTGGCGATATCGGCCATGTCCAAAGCCGGTGCCGAGGCCGTTCAGCGTATGCACCGCTAACAGCGAGGCCGCCGAAGCAATCCAGGGCCCTGCAAAACTATCCACGCCTCCGGCTACGATTCCGCTCGGGATGAACCGGTAATCCCCCGTCGCCCCGGCGGACGCCCAAGACCATCGCAGCGGGGCGTACCCATCCTTCGTCAGGGCTTGGCGCTGCGCTCCCGCGCCATGCGCTCCTGACGCTCGACCGCGGTTTCGGTGGGCACGAAGCTGTCTCCGCTCACGCCCAGCCAGATCAGGATCGGGGCCGCCATGTAGATCGAGCTATAAGTGCCCACGAAGATGCCCAGCGTGATCGCCGCCGTCATGCCGAACAGGCTTTCCGGTCCGAAGAACAGCAGCGGGACCAGCGCCAGCAGCAGCGAGGCCGATGTCATGACCGTGCGGGCCAGGGTCTCGTTCACCGACATGTCGAGCAGTTCGGGCAGCGGCATGCGGCGGAATTTCTTGAGGTCTTCGCGGATACGGTCGTAGACGACGATCGTGTCGTTGAGCGAATAGCCGATGAGCGCCAGCAAGGCCGCGATGATCTGCAGGCTGAATTCCATCTGGAACAGCGCGAACATGCCCAGTGTCAGCGAAACGTCGTGGAACAGCGCGAACAGCGCGCCCGCGCCGAACTGCCATTCGAAGCGCACCCAGATATAGATCGCGACCGCCAGCATCGCCGCGCCGAGCGCGTAGATCGCCATGTTGCGGAACTCGCCGGAGACCTTGCCCGAGACGGTGCTGATCGAATCGATGCGCACGTCGGGGTGGCCGGCGCGGATCGTCGCGACGATCTTCTTGCTGATCGCCTCGGCGGCGCCGGCATTGGCTTCCGCCTCGGCGGGCAGTTTGGTGCGGATCGATACCACGTTGGCCCCGCCGAAGCGCTGGATCACCGGATCGCCGTAGCCCAGCTTTTCGATCTCGTCGCGCAGCTCGGCCACCGGCGCCTCGGCCGACCGGGTGAAAGTCGCGTCGATTTCCTGGCCGCCGGCGAAGTCGATGCCGTAGTTCAACCCCTTGGTCATGACCATGCCCCAGCTCGCCGCGATCAGGATCATGCTGACCACGTAGAACGGCACCCGCCAGCGCAGGAAGTGGATGTTGGTGTTGTCGGGAACGAGTTTGAGCAGGCGCATCGAAGCTGTCCCTTATACGTTCAGTTCGGTCGGCCGCGCCCTGCGCAGCCAGTCGGCGACCCACATGCGGGTCAGCGTCACGCCGGTGAAGACCGACGTGAACAGGCCGATGATGAGCACCACCGCGAAGCCGCGAACCGGGCCCGAGCCGAAAGCGAAGAGCAGCACGCCGGCGATGAAGTTGGTGACGTTGGCGTCGTAGATCGCGCGGCTGGCTTCCTTGTAGCCGTTCTCCACCGCGGCGATCACGCGCCGGCCCTTCTTGCGCTCCTCGCGCATGCGTTCGTAGATCAGCACGTTGGCATCGACGGCGGCGCCGATGGTGAGCACGAAGCCGGCGATGCCGGGCAGCGTCAGGGTAGTGCCCATGACCGCCATCACGCCCAGGATCATCATCACGTTGAAGACCAGCGCGATGGTCGCGTAGATGCCGAAACGGCCGTAGACCGCCACCATCAGCAGGACCACAAGCCCCGAGCCGACGCCCATCGCGATCAGGCCCTTGCGGATCGAATCCGCGCCCAGGTCCGGGCCGACGGTGCGTTCCTCCACCACCGTGAGGTCCACCGGAAGCGCGCCGGAGCGCAGCGCGATGGCGAGCTGGGTGGCCGACTGCACGGTGAAGCTGCCGGAAATCTGCGCGCTGCCGCCCATGATCGGCTCGTTGATCTTGGGCGCGGAAAGCACTTTGCCGTCCAGGATGATGGCAAAACGCTTGTCCACGTTCTCGCTGGTCAGCTTGGCGAACTTGGCGCCGCCGGTCTGGTCGAAGGTGATCGAGACCACCGGGGTGTTGTTGCGGCTGTCGAAAGACTGCTTGGCATCGGTGAGCTGATCGCCCTTGATGCCGCCCAGGCGCTTGACCGCGAGCGCGGGAGCACCCGCGATCTTCGCTTCCTGCTGATCGGCGTAAGGGACGATCTCGTCGCCCGGGGGCGCGATGCCCTGCGCCACGTCGCTCGGCGCGGCGGCATCGTCGACCAGCTTGAATTCGAGCTTGGCGGTCTGGCCCAGCAGATTCTTCAGCGCCTGCGGATCGTCGAGGCCGGGAACTTGCACGACGATGCGATTTTCGCCCTGGCGGATGATCGTCGGCTCGCGGGTGCCGAGCGCGTCGATGCGCTTGCGCACCACTTCGATCGCCGAATCCATCGCGTTCGACACCGCCTGGTCCAGCCCCTCGGGGGTAGGGGTGAGCACGAAACGGCTGCCGTCCTCCACCTTGATGTCCCAGTCCCGCTGCCCGGTCAGGCCCGCGCCGCTGGTCAGCGGCAGGATCTCCTCACGCGCGGCATCCACTTGCGAGGGATCCTTGAGCATGAAGGTCAGGCGGCCGCCGGCGCTGGAGATATCGCCGATGTCGATGCGCGGGTCGGCCAGCTTGAGCCGGCCCCGGACCGATTCCTCCATGCTCTCCAGCCGCTGCTGGCCGACCTGCTTCTGATCGGCCTCAAGCAGGATATGGCTGCCGCCGGCAAGGTCCAAACCCAGGCTGACTTGCGGATCGGGCAACAGCTTGGGCCAGGGAAGCCCGGAGACGGCGAACAGGGAAGGCAGCGCGGCAGCGGCGATGGCCAGCGTCAGCCCCCAATACCACAGCTTCTTCCAGGTGGGAAATTCGAGCATTGCCTGTGGCTTCTCTCCGAATGGGCGCCGCCATGCCGGGGCGCCCTGGAAAACTGCCGGGTCGCCCCGGCTCAGTCGTTCGCGGGCTTCGAGCCGGCGGGCGGGATCACATCCACGATCGTGGACTTGAGCGCCTTTACCTTCACCCCTTGAGCGATCTCCACTTCGGCATAGCTCTCGTCAACCTTGAGCACTTTGCCGACGAAGCCACCACCGGTCAGCACCTCGTCGCCCTTCTTGAGCGCGCCCAGCTTGGCCTTGTGTTCCTTCTGCTGCTTCATCTGCGGGCGCAGGATCAGGAACCAGAAGATCAGCCCCATCGCGACGAAGGGCAGGTAGGTTACCCAGGCCGGCGGCGCCCCGGCGGAGGCGGAGGCGGCGAGCTGGTCAAGGATCGAGGTCTGCATTGGACTGAAAGGGCCTTCTCGTATTGGTCCGCCGGCGAATCGCGCCGGCCTCAATCGCCGCACGCCTCGCCGGGGAAATTCCATCACGGACCCCGATGGTGCGGGTCGGATGCGGGCGGTTAGCAATAAAGCGCGGCACTGGCAACGCGAGGCGCGCGCGTCCCTCCGCCGATCGCGCCCACAGATAAGCCCACGCGCGGCGCGTTCAAGCGGGGGATAAAACTCTTTGCCGGAGCGCTTGCACATCCCCGGAGAGGTGCCTATAGGGCGCGGCTCCGGTCGGGACGTAGCGCAGCCTGGTAGCGCATCACACTGGGGGTGTGGGGGTCGGAGGTTCGAATCCTCTCGTCCCGACCAATTTTACCTGCTTTTACAAGCGTTTAGTGGGCAGCGAAAGCTGCCCGTTTCCGTAAGTGCGCCACGCATAAGCAAACCATAAGCTGCCACGCTGAATCGCCGCACTCATAGCAGCACCCCACGCCCGAAGGCGCAGGGTGCGCAGAACGAGGCGCGCGGATCGATCAGGTCGAGACGCTGGCCGCCGGGCTCGGCGCCGATCCCACGCAGCTGTTGCCCGACGAAAAACGCGAATACGACGCTTTGCTTGCGCAACTGCCGCGCACCGGCGCGAGCGGGACGCCAGCTATGCGCTCTATTTCAGTGGCATCGAAGCGCTTTCCGCCGCCGACGCGCCGCAAATCGCAGCGGCTTTCGAAGCGGTCGGCAAGGAGCTCGACAAGGCCGGATTGCAGCGCCTGACGCGCTACATCCCGACGATCCGGCGCCACATTGAAACCAACCGCAGCGAGGTACGCAATACCGCGCGCGACGAACACTGGATCAAGGAATTGAAATCTGCCGTCAGCGCCTGAACTTCCCCGTCGCCTCCTGGCCATGATATGCGCCGGTGCCTGCATTCTCGCCACACCGGTTTGCATACAGGCCAAGCCGGCGAAATTCACCGACAGCTGCCTGGAGGCTCGTAAGCGGTTCAGCTGCATCAAGAATTTTCAGACAAACCAGATCCTGACCGGCATCGCGATTGGTGCACGGGCGGGCGGCGTGGTCGGCATCGCGGGCAATGCGGGGAAGTCCAACAAGTCCAGCATTCTGCCCGAGCTTCTTGCAGGTGCGCTGGCTGGGGGAACAATCGGCTACCTCGGCTCTATCGCGCAGGGTCAGCGCCACAAGGACGAACTGCGCGCGGCGATTGACCAGGATTTCGCGCCGACGCTGGGCTGCACATTACCGCAATATGTAGCATCAATCACTGCTCAGTAATGCTGCTCTTTGCGATACATTATGTCGATGTTGCGTCACGATACCTTTCGCATCAGGTCCCGCCACGTGCGCGCTTGGTAAGGTTCAGCGCTTTTGGCCGTGTAGACGGCGCGGACCGCCTCCAATTCCTGGCGCGCGGCGTCCTTGTGACCGCTGGCCTCCGCGATTCGTGCCCATGCGAGCCGGACGTTGGCCCCCCAATCGGCATCGCCCGCCAATTGCGCGACCGCTGCGGCGTCGATGCCTTCCAGCCGCGCCGCAGCCTCGGCGGTACGGCCGAGATCGATATCGCATTCAGCGACGGTATAGGCGATGGCGTCGGCGAGCGCGACTTTGCCGAACCCGGCAACGGCATCGCGATACGCCTGCTCCGCATTCGCCAGGCCTTGTGCCGCTTGCCCGCTTCGGCATTGCGCTGTGGCTGCATCGGTCAGGCTTGCGATGGTGAAGAAAGCATGCGATCCCAGCTTCTTCGCCGCGAGTTCATGAACCCGCAGATCATCGCGGATAGCATCCGCCCACCTCTCGATCATGCCTTCGGACTGCGCCTTGGTGGTCAGCAGTTGCAGCGTCATCTCATGGTCTTCGCCCAGCCGCGCGGCCAGGCGGGGATAAAGCGCGCTCGCTTCGGCAATCGCCCCTTCATGATCGTGGCCGACCGTCAGCGCCTGCGTGAGGTTCATCCGGGTCATCAGCACATTGGGGCCGTCCGGCCCTTCGATCGCGGCATAGTCCCGCGCGAGCGCCCGGAAATCATGTTCCGCACCCGGTCCGTCGCCCAGGCGTATCTTAGTAAAGGCAAGGCGCTGGCGGAAGGTCAACCGCGCGATCGGATCGAGCTGAGGCAATTTTCCCGCGTCTTGGACGGCCAGGTCGAACTGCTCCTGCGCCTTCTTGATGTCGTTGTTGACCAACGCGGCCATGCCGCGTGCCGAGGCGAGCCACACGGCAACGTCCGGCCGAGCATGGGCTAAAGCGCCGATCTCGGGCAGCGCCCGGTCAATTTCAGATTGAGCGCGCGCCGGGCTGCCATCCTGATACGAACGGGCTTCCATCATCGCGCGCTGGAGCCGGTTGATGATCGCGTCCGTGGCATTGGTGCTGCCAGCCTTTGCCCAGAGTGCCGCCGCCCGGTCATATTCGATTCGGGCTTCGACCCAATCGCTGCGCTTGTCGAACGCATTGGCGATGGTCTGATGCAGGCGCGCGGCAATGGCGGGCTCGGCGGCAAAGCGCCGATCTATCAGGGGCGATGCCTGTTTGACCACATCGACGAAGCTCTCCCCAGCACTCGCCGAACGGAACGGGTTGCTGCGTGCGAGCAGGTCGTTGGCCAGGAAGCCGTTGATGCTGTCGGCGATGCGGGTCTGATGAAGGGCATTGTCGCGTTCCCGCGCGGCGCGCATTGCCAGTGTGACGGAAAGGCTGGTGCCTAGGAGCAACGCAAGCGTCGCGGCGATCATCCACGGCCGTCGAGCTCGGACTCGCGCCATTTTGGCTTCCGCCAGTTGCGCCCGCATGGCGGCGGCCTTGGCGGCATCCGCCTCACGGCGGCGTCCGTCGAGATCGTGCAATCGACGCGCGAGTTCGGCAGCGCTTTCCAGCCTCTTTGCCGGGTCCCCGATGGTCGCATCCGCGATATCGGCACGCAGCAGCGGATCGCCGACATGGGCCTCCCAGCCCGTCGCTAGCGGGCGGCGCAGATCGCCGATGACGACCTGATAGAGTATCACGCCCAGCGCATAGATGTCGGCGACCATGCCGGGAGCTTCCCCAGCGAAGAGTTCCGGCGCGATCCACGGCGTGGTGCCGCCCACAGCGCCATCCATCGCATCGCCCGTGGCGGTGTTGGTGATGCCGAGAACATCGAACCGCTCCGGCTGCGTCAGCACCGCACTGCCGAAATCGATCACCCTGGACTGCCAGCGCCCGTTGCGATCCACCGACACGAGGACGTTGTCGGGCTTCAAGTCCTTGTGCAGTACGCCCAGGCCATGCGCCGCCGCGACCGTGCTCGCGACTTGGGCGACCAGTTCGATGCGCAGCGCCATTGGCACAGAGGCCAGCCCGCCTTGCGCCGCTGCCCAATCGGCAAAGTTGGCCCCGCCATCGGCGCTCTCGATGAAGAATGGCGCCTCGGAAAAATTCCAGTCGAGGACGGTAACGAAATCGGCCCGCTCCCCCAGCGACTCGCGCAGCAGGCGGGCGACGGCAACTTCACGCTTCAGCGAGCACAGGCGGCTTGCATCGGCGGCGAGCTTGAGGACGCGCGTATCGCGCGTCTTGTCATGGGCAATACGCCAGACCTCGGCATGCGGCGAGTGGCCGAGGCGCTCGGCATAATGCCAGTTGGTGCGGCCGGGCACAGCCGCTCCCGCCTCGATCGCAAGCACCGGCGCTTGCGGGGCGGATGGCGTAACACTGACCGGAGCCGCAAACCGATAACCGAGGCGCGGCACGGTGACGATCATCACGCCTTCGGTATCGCCGATGGTCCGGCGCAGCTTGGACAGCGCAGTGGTCAGCGAGCCTTCCGCGACCGTGACATTCGGCCAGACCGCATCAAGCAATTCGTCCTTGGTGACGACTTCGCCCGCGTGATGAAGCAATTCCAGCAGAATATCGAAGGGCTTGGCTTCGAGATCGGCCATGACGCCGCCGATGGTCAGAAGCCGGTTCGTCTCATCGATAGTGCAATTGCCAAACGTCCAAAGCCGCTGTCCATCGCTCCGCCGGGAGGAAGATTGCAGGGACGAATCGGTGGCCATGCGCTCCTTGAGAATTTCTTGAGAAGTCCGTGAGGACATTTGTACCGGCAGGAACAATCCTCCGCAAGCAAACTACGAGCGCAGCACTTGTAGTCTCCAACAGCGGGAGACCTATCATGAAGGGGAAGGTTCTGGGCTTCACGGCCTCCTCGGGCACCGGCACGATCACTGGCGAGGACGGCAGGCGCTACGGCTTCGCAGGAACCGAATGGCGCAGCGACAAACCGGCGGTGGCCGGGCTCGCGGTCGATTTCGAGCTGCGCGGCGACGAGGCGGTCGGCGTCTATCCGGTCGCGGGCGCTGGCATCGACGTGGCGGCGCTGTCGTCCTCCCCGGCGGTGGCGAAGGCACGCTCGCTCGCCATCGGCACACTGGCCTTTCCGCTCGCGATCCTGCTGCTGATCGCCAGCATCATGCCCGCCATCAACAGCCTCGCGCGCGGCGGGCGGAGCCTGTCGCTGCTGGGGCTGAACCCGGTCGTCACCGAACTGTCCCACCAAGCCAAGGCCGAACGCGAGATAGCCGAAAGCCGCAGCAAGGACTTCGACGAACGCGAGAAGCGGTTGCAGACTGTGATCGCCACGACCGGCCCCGGCACGCCGATCGGCTGGTTCGGCAGCGGCGGATCGGCGGGTGATGCGCTCAAGGAACTACAGGACGAGCGCGCCAACGCCGCCGCGTCGGAGGAAAGCCACATGGGCTCCTTCCTGCTGAGCTTCATGTGGTTGGCCTATGCCGTACCGCTGCTGGCCCTGGCGCTGATCGGCCTGAGCTGGACCGGCCGCTCGCTGCGCGCCGCATCGCTTGCCGGCGGTATATCCGGCGTGATCGCCTTCGGCCTGCTGTGGAACCTGACATCGCTGGCAACGATCGGCGACGTCATGTCGATGCTGACGCTCGGTTTCGGAGCCTGGATTATCCTGCTGGTCAGCATCGCGCTGGGCCTCTCGGGTCTCGGCAAGATTCACAACCCGCTCGCCACGGCCTGAAGGAGATCACTGCCATGCGTTATGGCTCAGCCCTCTTCCTGTCGATGCTGGGCGCGAGCATCGCCACGGCCTGCTTGGCGCAGACGCCGTCAAAGGCGGCGGGAAACACCGGCTCTCCCGCAAGCATGTCGGTCGCGGATCGCAAGCAAATCCTCCAGGTTTCCGGTTTCGATCTCAGCGCCGACCTGCGCAATGCCACGCGCTACTGCGGTGACAAGGAGATGGTCGCAAAGGTCGGGATCGGCCGGCGCGACATCAATCATGACGGTAAGGAGGAATTTTTCGTCCTCAGCCAGAACGACTGCGCGGACGGCAATGGCAAGCTGCATGCCGCCATCGTCTCTTTCGATCCGAAGACGAAGCTTTACCAAAGCATGCTGGACGTGGACGGCCAGCCCAAGATCGGTCCGCAAACCGGAACGGCCTGGCCGCAGATCGACGTGACCGATGGCGACAAGATCACCGCCTTCGTCTTCGTCGCCAACGACAGCCGCTACCTGCCGCTGTCCGAAATCCAATACCGCGAGAACGTCGCGCTCGCCCGCGTGCCCGACAAGACCGCGCCCGGACAGCTTCCCACCGCCGGATGGGCCAAGCCCTGGAGCGTCGGCAACCTGACGCCCGGCCAGATCGCGCAGATCTTCACGGCGGCAGGCTACAAGCGCGGAACCAGGGGCTGGGGCGACTGCGACGGTGCCAGCGGTGTGCGAATCCCTGGCGAAGACGAGATCGGCAACGGATCGCCGATCATGGACATGAACGGCGACGGCAACCCGGAAGTGATCGTGAATGAAATATGCGAGGGCGACAACAGCGGCGGCAAGTTCACAATCCTGACCCCGGTGTCCGGAGGCTGGAGGGTAATTGGCGAGGGGCAGGATAAACCCTTCTTCCTCAAGACGCACAGCCGCGCGGGTTGGCTCGATTACGAGCAGGGCGGCCCGGGTTTCTGCCATGAGCACGATCGCAACGACGGCCAGGGCTATCGACGTATCGGTCAAATCGAGGACACCCCCGGTGCCTGCTCCTGGCGCTAGGTTTCAGGTAAACGGCTAGAGGGGGACCGACGATGAGCGACGAGCAAAGCCGCCTGGACGAACGTGCCGGTCGCGAAGGGTGGATCGGCTATGCGCCGCAGGACATGGCCGCCTACCGGCGCGGGCAGGCGTCCGGCAATTGGGGCGGCGAAGCGGCACTCGGCTGAGGAATCTCGGGCGGGGACGTCACCGTTACGAAGCTGGTCCGTATCGCCATCTTCATGGCGCTGGTGCATGTGCTTCTTCGCTGGTGCGAGACCCGGGATACCGGCATGTCCCGCGCGCGCCGCTTTGGGCTACGCGACCCATTTCGGTAGCCCCGTCTGTTTGGCGTACGCTTATAGCGCTTAGTCCTTCCACGACGAGCGGCTCTCGCGGTTGGCCATCTCGACGGCGAGGATCTGGCGCCGGCCGTCCCAGTCGATGCCGACCGCGATCAGCACCGCCTGGCTGGCGACGATGCCGCCTCCGCGGACCTTCTCGTAGCGTGCATCGAGAATCAGATAGGGGAAGGGCTCGACAAATGGCCGTCGCGGTCTTGCGGCACCCGCAGCTCGAGCTTGCCCACGCGGGTCACCAGCGTTCGGCTGTAATAGCCCGAGCGATAGCCCAGCCGCCCTTCGACGCGCTCGCACTTGCCCGCCCCGAGCGCATCCGACATCTCGGCCTCCAGCATCTGCTGCATCACGTTGCGGACAATCTCGCGCAGCCCATCAGGGCTCTGCTTCAGAAGCTCTTGGACAGCGGCAATCGTGGGTCTATCTTCGGTCTTGGTCATGGCAGCTCTCCTCATCGGGCTAGGTGAATTCGAACATCACCAGCCTGCCATGGCCGCTCTCTTCCTCAATCGCTCTTGCAGAAGCTCCCGGACACTACAATTTTTCCTATTTATATTAATGTGTTATAGTGCAGAACGACCCCGTAGGACGTCAAATTGCAATTTCCAGCGAATTGCAACAAAGGTGCTCCCGCGAACCCAAGGACACTGATATTACAAGTTGCCCCGGTTGCCGAGAGAGGTCCGCCCGTCGGTTGTGCGATGTCATTTCGCCCCATACGATCCCAGTAGACAGATGGCATTTGTGATGGTATGCCAAACCCAATTCGGTTAAATACCAAAGTGAATTCAATATCTTGCCTCGGCGACCGGGTGCCCGTATGTCACCCGCTTTTTCAAGCACTTGGGCACCTTATCCCATAAAGCGAGCAAGTATCCGTTAAATATGGTGCGGTGGACGCTGGCTTTGCTTGCCAAAGGAGCGTTGTTCCGAAAGACAAGGGGCCGCGCCGAAGTGGCCAAGGAAGGCCACCTCGAAACAGGCATCATGCAAGCGGCGAACACCCCGCGGTCACGGCCGTCCCAAGCTTCCAGCCCGGAACGACGACGCTTCAGAACGGCAACTTGAAACCGGGCGGAAGGCCCATGCCCTGCTGCGCCTTGGCCAGTTCCTCGCTCGCCACCGAGTCCGCCTTGACGCGCGCGTCGTTGTAGGCCGCCGCGACGAGATCCTCCAGAATGGCCTTTTCGGACGGCTGCATCAGGCTGTCGTCTATCGAAACACCGATCACGCGGCCCTTGGCCGAACAGCGGATCTTGACGAGGCCGCCGCCGGAAAGCCCCTCGACCTCGAGTTGGTCGAGTTTGGACTGCGTTTCCGTCATCTGCTTCTGGATGGTCTCGGCCGCCTGCTGCGCCGCCTTGAGCATCTCTTCCATGGACTTCATTTCAACGTCTCCAATTGCGTGATCCGCCGCCGACTGCGGCCGGGCGGTCATCCTCGATTTCCTTGGCGTCGGGAAAGGCCGCCTTGGTGGCCACCATCAGCGGATGCCGGCTGATCGCCTCGTTGTCGGCGGCCTTCCTCGCTTCGGCCTGCTCTAACAGCGATGGCGCGCCCTGCGCATCGACCCGTTCCACGCGCCAGCGCTCGCCGGTGGCCTCGTTGAGGCTGTTCCTGACCAGCGCGGCGATATCCTCGTTGAAACCGGGCGGCTGGGTGTAGCGCAGCAGGCCAGGCGCGAGTTCGACCACCCGGACCTGCATGCGCATGACATTCGCCGCCACGTGCTGGTGCGCGTGTTCCACGTCCTCGACCAGGGATTCCCAGCGCGGCGTGACGGCCGGGGCGACTGTCGCGGACGGCGGCCCGTTGGTCGCGGAGCCGCCCTCTCCCGCCGGTGACGGCGCGGGCGGGCGGGCGGCAAGCTCCTCGAGCTTCCTCGCCAGCATGCCGGGATCGGGCATGTCGGCCGCGTGCATGATCCGTAGCAGCGCCATTTGCGCCGCCACCAACGGATCAGGCGCGGACTTGACCTCATCGTGGCCCTTGAGCAGCAACTGCCACAAGCGGTGCAGCTGTCCGGCACGCAGCGATTTGGCCCAGCTCTCGATCGCCTCGCGCTCCTCGGTGGAGGGCGCATCGGCGATGCCGCTCACTTGCGCGACGGCGATGCGGTGAGTCAGTTCCATCAGCCCGCGCATCATCGCGATCGGCTCGACGCCGAGCGCGAACTGGTGGGCAACCAGATCGAGCAGTTCGGCCGCCTTGCCCTCAAGGATCGCGGCAACCAGCTTGCGCTGCACGCTCTTGTCGGACAAGCCGAGCATGTCGCGCACTTTCTCGGCCCGCACTTTGCCTTCCCCGTCGAGATCGGCGTGGGCGATCGCCTGGTCCAGGATCGATAGACCGTCGCGAACCGAACCCTCGGCGGCGGCGGCGATCATGGAAAGCGCCTCGGTTTCCGCCTCGACCCCTTCCTTCGCGCAGACCATCGCGAAGTGTCCGGCCAGCATCGGCGCGGGAATGCGGCGCAAGTCGAAACGCTGGCAGCGCGACAGCACGGTGACCGGCAACTTGTCCACCTCGGTGGTCGCGAAGAGGAACTTCACATGCGCCGGCGGCTCCTCAAGTGTCTTGAGCAAGGCATTGAAAGCATTGCGCGACAGCATGTGGACTTCGTCGATGATATAGATCTTGTAGCGCGCCGAAACGGCGGCGTAGCGCACCGCCTCGATGATTTCGCGAACGTCGTCGACACCAGTGTGGCTGGCGGCGTCCATTTCGATCACGTCGATGTGGCGCCCTTCGGCAATGGCGACGCAAGGTTCGCACCGGCCACAAGGATCGATGGTCGGCCCGCCCTGCCCGTCCGGCCCGATACAATTGAGCGCCTTGGCGATGAGGCGTGCCGTGGATGTCTTGCCCACCCCGCGGACGCCGGTCATCAGGAAGGCATGGGCAAGCCGGTCACGCTTGATCGCGTTGGCCAGCGTCTGAACCATTGCCTCCTGTCCGATCAGTTCGCCGAAGGTCTGCGGGCGATATTTGCGCGCGAGCACCCGATAAGGCTGCGCCGGCGGGGCGGACGGTGGTTTCGTGGGCGCGGATGCAGGCGTGGGCGGCGCCGGCTCACCGAACATGGACGACTGCCCCGCCGCTTCCAACTCGGCGATGCTGGGCACGGCTTCTTCCTTCTCCCCGTTCCAGGGAGGGGAATCGCCGAAAATGTCGCGTGAATCGTCCATCGGCTCCCAAACTAGGGGTTGGCACCGGGAATGTCAGGGGAAATCCAAATTGCTCCACAGCCCCGCAGCGAACGGTTCACTCGACGATGTGAGGCTGAAGGAGCCGGGCGACCCGCCGCAATCCGTTGTGGCTGCTTCCTTCCGGACCTGACCAGATTGGCGAACGCAAACGTCCACCCGACTCCCGGGCGGCCATATGGCTGGGGTTGGTTCGAAATGCAAGGTGCCCAAAGGCCGGGAACAATCAGCTATAGTGAAACCAGCACTGCGCGATCTCAAGGCGCTGGCCGGCACCTGAGTCGGCAACACGATATACCAGCCGATCCGCCTGGCTGATCCTGCGCGACCACCGCCTTCTGGCGGGTGACGATTACCGGCGAACGATCGTCCACCGCGTGGTCCATCACCGTCTTGAAATTGGCGCGGCATCGGAAAACGACAAGACATCCATCGGTAGCGCTCCTTCCACCAATGCGTGCAAAAATCAGTACAAAGCCAAGATCGATCCGCTCAGCGGAAGTTGTCGGCGTAGGCCTGGATCTTGAGGCGGCGCGGGGGCGTGGCGTGGACTTCCGCCTCGATGCCGTAACGCGCGGCGTAGGCCTTGGCGTCATCGCTGGTCGGAAACTTGAGCGTTACCTGCTGCTGCATATCGCCCGAACCGGCCCAGCCCATCAGCGGATCGGGCCGCTTCGCCTCGGCCGGCGCGAATTCGAGGATCCACTGGTCGAGAAGCGCCTTGCCGGACTGCATGGCGTTCTTCGGGCGCTGATAGATGCGTGCACTCATGAACCAGCGCTTTGCCTCCGAATCGAGGGGGAAATCAAGCCGCAATCAGTTCCGCTTCGAAGCTTCGAAAGCATTGCGCGTCTTCAGGCTCGGATCCTCGGTCCAGGGCTCGTCCGGCCAGCGGTGTTTCGGATAGCGGCCCTTCATGTCGCGCTGCACATCGCGCCACGAACCGCGCCAGAAGCCGGGCAGGTCGCGGGTGGTCTGGATCGGCCGGCCCGCGGGCGAGGTCAGCTTGAGCAGCAAGGGCTGCGGGGGCTGGCCGAAAGTGGGATGACGATCGAGCCCGAACAGCGCCTGGACGCGCACTTCTACACTGGGCCCGCCGTCGTCCTCGTAGTCGATGGCGTGGGCGGTGCCGGCGGGGCTGTGGAATTCGGGCGGGGCCAGCTTTTCCAGCACCTGCCGATCATCCCAGGTCAACCGCCCCCGCAAGGCATCCTGCAGCGCGCCCTTGTCGAGCGCATCGAGACGGCGGCCCAGCAGCGGGCCAAGCCAATCGCCGAGATCGGCCAGCAGCGCTTCCTCGGAGAGCGCTTCGATCCCGGCATACCGTGCACGGCGCAAAAGCGAGAGGCTGGACTTGCCGAAGGGCACCAGCGCCAATCCCTTCTCCCTCACCCGGTCATGCAGGAGAGCGGAGATCGCCGCCGGATCGGGCGAGGGATCGGGGCCGCTCGCCAGCGTGATCGCGCCCAGCCGGCGCTCCAGCCGCGCCTCCACGCGTCCTTCCTCCTCGTTCCAGCGCAGGACCGAGCGCCGCTGGATGGCATCGCCGAGCCATTGCTCCACCTCGGACGCTTCGAGCGAGATGCCCGAAAGAATACGCGCGCCTTTCGCCTGCCCCTGCGCATCGCCGATCACCAGCCATTCGCGTGAAGCGAGCGGCGAGGCGGGATTGAGTACATAGCCCCTGCCCCCCGCTGAAAGCCAGCTCTCGCCGGAAGGATCGCGGCGCCGCGCGATCATGTCGGGACGGCCCAGTGCGAGGAGAACGCCCAAGGGCACCTCTTCTCCGCGCCCACGCTCCGAAACCAGTGAGCGGGCCCGCTTCGCCCAGCCGGCAGCGAGCTTGCGCGAGGCTTCGGCCCGCGCGGAACGATCACCGTTCCAACGTGACAGGCGCTGTGCAAGATCGTCGCCGCGTCCGCCTAGCCCGCGTTCCTGGAGCATCAGCGCCAACTTGGCGGCGACATCCCCCGCGCCGCGTTCGCTCGCGCGCAGGATCATCGCCGCCTGCGCCGGGTCCATCGGCAGGCTGGCGACCTTGCGGCCGAATTCGGTGATCCGCCCTTCGGAATCCAGCGCGCCGAGCGCATCCAACCCCTTGCGCGCCGCGTCCAGCGCCGACGCCGGCGGCGGATCGAGCCAGGCCATCGCCGCGGGATCGCCGCTGCCCCATTGCGCGAGCGCCAGGGTCAGGGGGGCCAGGTCGCTGGTCACGATTTCGGGCGGATCGAAGGCGGGCCTTCCCGCATGCGCGGCTTCTTCCCACAGGCGGTAGGCGGCACCCGGCCCCTGGCGCGCGGCGCGGCCCGCGCGCTGGGCGGCGGAGGCCTGGCTCGCACGGTGGGTGACCAGCCGGGTAACGCCAGCCGCCTTGTCGAACTCGGCCCGGCGCGAAAGGCCGGAATCGACCACGACCGAAACCCCATCGAGCGTCAGCGAGGTTTCGGCGATCGCGGTGGCCAGGACCACCCGACGGCGACCCTCGGGATCGCGCCGGATCGCGGCGCGCTGGGCGGCGGGCTCGCACTGGCCGTGGAGCGGCAGGACGAGCGCCCGGGGCAGCTTTTCCGCAAGCCGTTCCGCCGCCCGCTCGATCTCGCGCAGGCCCGGCAGGAAGGCTAGCACATCGCCGTCCCGCTCCCGCCAGGCAATCAGGATCGCGGCGGTCATGGCATCTTCGATCCGCTGGTCCGGCGCGCCGCCCAGCCAGCGCACATCGAGCGACCAGGCCTTGCCGGCGCTCTCGATCACCGGCGTGCCCTCTCCCAGCAAGTGGGCAAAGCGGGATCCGTCGATGGTCGCGGACATCACCACCAGCCGCAAATCCTCACGCAGCACCTCGCGGCATTCGATCGCCAGGGCGAGGCCGAGGTCGCTGTCCAGGTGCCGCTCGTGCGCCTCGTCGAACAGGACGGCGGAAACCCCGGTCAATTCGGGATCGGAGAGAAGGGTCGCGACGAAGATCGCCTCCGTCATCACCAGCACCCGCGTGCGGGCCGAACGCCTGGTATCAAGGCGGGTTACGTAGCCGATGGTTTCCCCGGTCTTTTCGCCCAGTTGTTCCGCCATGCGCTCGGCGGCGGCACGCGCGGCGACGCGGCGCGGGGACAGCAGGATCACGGTTCCGGCACACCAGTCCTCGCCCAGCAGCGCGGGGGCCACCGCCGTCGTCTTGCCCGCGCCCGGCGGAGCGATGAGCACCGCGCCGGCGCGCCGGCGCAAGGCTCCGAGCAAATCGGGAAGCACGGCGCGGATCGGAAGGTCGCTCACGCCTGCCCCCATATAGCCTGTCCCCTCGACGGGAAAGCTTCGCGAAACTGCTTCACCCCTCGGCTTTTTTGGTTCCATAGTCGATGCGGATGCGCACCCAGACGCCAAGCTGCGGCTTGCCGTTGATACGGGGCGGGACCACCTGGAACTGCCAGGCCGCGTCGAGCACCGCACGGCCGAAACCGGAACCGCGTGGGGATTCGCCCAGTATCTGGCAATTGTCGACCCGATAGTGCTCCAATGTCTGACAGGCAATCATGCCCCAGCCTTGCCGGGGAATGTTCGCCGGCAAGTACCCGCCGAGCTGCGCGTCGGTCGGTTCCTTGAACCAATCGGCATTGTAGAGGACCGCCCCGCCCGGCCCCTCGCCAGGACCATAGGCGGCCTTGCCGGATGCGGCATCGCCGCCGCCCGAACGCGTCATCCCGCCGATATCGGCGGCGGCCATGTCGGCGCGCGAGAGCTTGTGGAAAGTGAAGGCCGGTTTTTCGGCCGGCGCGGGCTTCTCGGTCGGCGGCACCGGCGTTTCAACCGGCGCGCGATCCTGTCTCGGCTGCTTGGTATCGCGCTTCTTTGCCGCCTTGTGCTTCTGCTCCGCCTTGGCGCCGGCTTTGGTGTCGTCGCCGGCAATGTCGAAAGTCACGGGCTTGCTGCGCTTCTCAGGCAAGGATGCCAGCTGAGTCTGATAGATCGCGATCAGCAGGACGAGCAGCAACAACCCCGCTGACAGGGTCGAGGAAATCAAGCGCTGGCGGGGCGATCCGGGTTGGTAGCCCGTTACAGCCCGATCAGAATCGGAACGCATCGGCGTCTGGCCTAGACGCCGGGCGTCGAGGCGGCAACGCCAGAAAATCGGCCGTGCCCGACCATGGTTTTCCTCCGAAGCACGAGGTGCAATTATTGGCGGCGCTTGCGACTGTGGTTGTCTCATGACGGCTACGTCCTATGAGACGTTCCGATTCGAAGGAGTCGCGGCGGTTGAGCATGCGCGGATGACCGGGGAAATTTCTTGAGCGTTTCGATACTTGCACTGCCTCTGCTGCTGGCAGGCGCACCTGCGGAAGCAGGCGCCCTGCCGGCAACGGCGCCTGCGCCGGTCGTGACAATGCCAGAACAAGCCCCCTCGGAATCCGCTCCCGTGCCGCCAGGGAATGCAGCGCCTCCTCCGCCGGCCCAAGCGGAACCGGCACCGCACGACGAGCCGCCACCGGAGAATACCATTGTCGTCACGCGCCGGGCGCCTTCTCCCGCCGATCCCGCGGAAGCGATCAACGTCGTTTCGTATCAGGCGGTCCAGGCGCTCGACCGGGCCATCGTCGGCCCGATTGCCCATACCTATAAGCACACCATTCCAGGTCCCGTGCGGGACGGCTTGCATAACGTCCTCAACAACCTAGACGAGCCAATCGTCTTCGTGAACTTCCTGCTTCAGTTGAAGCCCGGAAAGGCGCTGGAAACGCTCGGACGCTTCACCGTCAACACCACCCTGGGCATTGGCGGTCTCTTCGACGTCGCGAAGAAGAAGCCGTTCAACCTGCCGCGCCGCTCCAATGGCCTTGCCGACACGCTCGGCTATTACGGCGTCGGCCCGGGACCATACCTGTTCCTTCCGGTCATCGGCGCAACGACACTGCGAGACCTCCTTGCCCGGCCTTTCGACTTCACGATCCTGCCCACTGCGGTGCCCAAGCCTTTCGCCGATTCCGGCTTCGCGCTGGGCAAGGGTGTTCTAAGCGCACTGGATGAGCGCGCGCAGAACGACGACAAGATCGAGGGCACCCGCCAGAGCGCGGATCCCTACGCCGCCCAGCGCGAGGAATACCTCGCCCGCAGACGTGCGGAGATCGACGTGCTCAAAGGCCGGCGCAAGACCGTCGATGGTCCGCTGATCGACAAGGAAGCTGCGCCATCGACGCATCCCGAGCCCAAGTCTCCCGTCGAAGCACCGGCAAATCCGGCGACCATCCCGGAAACCGTGGGCACGCCATGAACAGGTCTGCCCGCCTCGACGCCGAAGGCCGAGTCGATGCCCCGTCGCGCGACGTTCCGGCCTCTTGCCTGGCGGCCGACGATCTCTCGTCGCTGAGGATCGCCCTCGTCAGCGGCAACTACAACTGCCTGCGCGACGGTGCCAACCGGGCGCAGAACATGCTCGTGCGCTATCTCCTCGATCGCGGAGCGGCCGTGCGGGTCTATTCGCCGACTTGCGACAATCCCGCGTTCGAGCCGGCGGGCGATCTCGTCAGCATCCCATCCTCACCGCTGCTCTTCGGCCGCAAGGAGTATCGCATCGCGTGGGGGCTACCCAGGTCGGTCCGAGAGGACATCGCGACATTCGCACCGAACCTGTTTCACATCTCGCTTCCGCTGTTCCACGGACATAGCGCGCTCAAGCTGGCCCGCCGAACCGGCGTTCCCGTTGTCGCGGCCATGCACACCCGGTTCGAAACCTATCCTCGCTACTATGGGCTAGGCCTGTTCGAGCAGCCCCTGCTTGCAAAGCTGCGCCGCTTCTACCGCGCGTGCGACGGCGTGGTGGCGCCGTGCGAATCGGCCGCACGGACGATGCAGAACCAGGGAATGGGCGAGAACATCCGCATCTGGAGTCGCGGGGTCGACCCACAGATCTTCACTCCCGACCGGCGCGATCCCGAATGGCGCCGCGCGCAAGGGCTTGGCGACGAGCCCGTCATTGCCTTCCTTGGCAGGCTCGTCCTCGAAAAGGGCCTCGGCGACTTCGCCGATACCATTGCCCGCCTGCGCGAAGGCGGTGCGCAATTCCACATCCTCGTCATCGGCGACGGACCGGCCCGCGCCGAGTTCTCCGAGAGGCTGGGCGACGCCATATTCATCGGCTTCCAGCATGGCGCGGAACTGGCACGCGCGGTTGCCAGCGCCGACCTGCTGCTGAACCCTTCCGCCACCGAAGCCTTCGGCAATGTCTCGCTCGAAGCCATGGCCTGCGGCATACCGGTGGTCGCGGCCGATGCGACGGGCAACAGCAACATCGTCATCGACGGACTGACTGGCGCGCTGATCCCGCCGGGCGATGTGGAGGGCTATGCCCTGGCGATTTCCCGCTACCTGAACGACCCGGCCCTGCGAAAGGCACACGCCTTCAACGCCCATACCCATAGCCAGGCGTTCACCTGGGACCGCGCCAATGCCGGTATGGTCGACGCCTATTTCTCGGCCCTGGCGAAACACCAGACAGTGCCCGGCTAACCGGGGTAGCGCCTCAGTAGCGGCGCGCTACCGCGAACTCGACCGCCTCGGCCATGGCCAAGCGGGCCTCTCCGGCAGGGAAGCCGGCGATCGCATCGATCGCGCGCTGGGCGTAATGCCGGGCACGCTCGCGCGTGGCCTCGACGCAGCCGTGGCGGTTTATCAGCTCGACCGCGTGGGCAAGATCCTCGTCCTCGGTACGGAAACCGGCGATGGCTTCCTGCCAGAACTTGCGCTCCTGCTCGTCGCCGCGGGCGTAGGCGAGGATCACCGGCAGGGTCATCTTGCCCTCGCGGAAATCGTCACCCTTGTCCTTGCCCGATTCGGCCGCTTCCGAATCGTAGTCGATCGCATCATCGACCAGCTGGAACGCGATTCCCAGGTATCGCCCGTAAGCATCGAGCGCGAGTTCCTCCGCCTCGTTCTTCTCGGCGACGACGGCGGCGATGCGCGTGGCGGCGGCGAACAGCGCCGCAGTCTTCGAGCCGATGATCTGGAGGTAATGTTCCTCGCTGGTCTCGATCCTGCGCTGCGCACTCAACTGGTCCACCTCGCCCTCGGCGATGACGCTAGCCGCGCGCGAGAGGATCTTGAGGACCCTGAGGCTGCCGTCCTCCACCATCAGCTCGAACGAGCGGGTGAACAGGAAATCGCCCACCAGCACCGTCGCCGGGTTGCCATAGACGATATTCGCGGTTGCCTTGCCGCGCCGCAAGTCGGAGCCGTCAACGACGTCGTCGTGCAGCAGCGTTGCGGTATGGATGAACTCGACAGCGGCCGCAAGCTTGTGATGGCGCGTCCCCTGGTAGCCGCAAAGCTCCGCCGCCGCGACCGTCAGCATCGGACGCATGCGCTTGCCGCCGCCCGAAATCAGGTGCCCCGCAAGCGCCGGAATCAGCGGAATCTCGCTTTGCATCCGGTCGAGGATGACGGCGTTGACGCTGTTCATGCCGGCAGCGGTCAGCGCCAGCATGGGAGCGAGGGAAGGCTGCTGCCTGCGCGGGCGCAGGGTGATGACGTCTGCACTCATTGCCCCGCGCATTGCGCGCAGAGCGTGGCGAAGGCAAGTGCAAACGCCACCGGCCGGGCGAACGCTCCGACTGGCAGAGCCCGGGAACCCGTGCTAGCGGAGCCGCATCATGACTCAGGATATTCCCGCCAACGATCCGGTTCTGGCCGGCTACCGCGCCAGCATCGACAATATCGACGCCGCGCTAATTCACATGCTGGCCGAACGGTTCCGGATCACCCAGGCGGTGGGAGCCCACAAGGCCCAAACGAACCTGCCCGCATCCGATCCGGCCCGCGAGGAACGCCAGATCGCGCGCCTGCGCAAGCTGGCCGAGGATGCCCAGCTCGATCCCGACTTCGGCGAGAAGTTCATCCGCTTCATCATCGACGAAGTGATCCGGCACCATGAGCAGGCGAAGCTGGGATGACGGCATCGCCGGGGACCACGACACCCGGTATGAGATGATATCCGGTTTACGCCGTCCGGAGAGAAGAATGCCGCCCTGTTCCGGATAGATCCCTTGCCGCCGAGGTGCCGCCCCGCATCTTCGGAATATGCCCTTTCCACTCCGTCGCGAAGTGATCCGAACCGCCTATTCCTCGATCAAATCCTGCAGCCTGGCCATAAGCGCCTGGATGCGGGTGGCGGCTTCGGTGAAGGTCTTCACATCCTCGCGGTTGCCGTTGCCGCGCGCTTCCTTGGCGGATTCGACATAGCCTTCAAGGTCTACCTCCAGGGCATCGACCAGCATTTCGATCTCGTCCTGGGTGAGCGAGAGAGTGATGGCCTTCGTCATGAGTGCTCCTTCAATTTCTTGCGCTTCTGATCCGCGCCTTCCAATTCACAGGCGCCGCCCATGAGGATCAAGCCGTGGCGAGGCAACGGTCCCGCCACGCTTGTCCACCACATCTTCCACGACATCTTCCCGGGCCGGCTCAACCCACCGCGCGCGGCAGCTTGAGTTTCACCAGCAGTCCGCCCAGGTCCTCGCTCTCGTCCAGTTCGACGGTGCCGCCGTAGATTTCGGCCACGTCGCGCACGATGGCAAGGCCCAGTCCGGTCCCCGGCTTGCCAGTATCGAGCCGCGCGCCGCGATCGAAGATGCGCACGCGCTCGGCTTCGGGAATGCCCATACCGTCGTCCTCGATCCAGATCTCGCAGAGGCGCGCATTCTTGCCGCCATGGCCTTCGGCGTCGACCGTGACGAAGACGCTGCCGCCGCCGTACTTGGCGGCGTTCTCGATCAGGTTGCCCAGCATTTCCTCGAGATCCTGCTTCTCCAGCGCGACGCATACCTGGCGATTGCCGTCGAGGTCGAAGCGCGTGTTCTCGTAGAGCCGCTCCACCGCGCGCAGCACCGCCTCCAGGCTCGGCCAGACTTCCGCGCGCGACATGCCGGCCGCACGGCGCCCGACCGCGCGGGCGCGGGCGAGATGATGGTCGACCTGGCGGCGCATCACCGCCGCCTCGCGGATGACGGTATCCGCCAGGTCAGGCGCCTTGGCGGTCGCCGCGTTCATCACCACCGTCAACGGCGTCTTGAGCGCATGGGCGAGGTTTCCCGCATGGGTGCGCGCCTCCTCGGCCTGCCGCTCGGTATGGCTGAGCAGCGCGTTGAGCTCCTCCACCAGCGGCTCGACTTCCTTGGGCAGCGGCTGGGTAACGCGGGCGCCGCCAGTGGTCCGCAGTTTCTGGATCGCGCGCCGCACGTGGCGTAGCGGGAACAGGCCGTACCAGGTCTGCAACCCGGCCATGAGCAGCAGCCCGAAGCCAAGCGCGACGAAGCTGTAGACCAGGATCGAACGGATGATCTTGATCTGGACGTTGAGGTCCTTGCGGCTCGCGGCGACCGTGAACATCCACCGGGTGTTGCTGCCGGGCAGGATGATCGAGCGCTCCATCACCCGCAGCGGCTCGCCCTGGAACTGGTCGCTGTCATAGACGTGGGGCTGCGCGTCGAAATGGTCTTCCGGCACGTCGAGGCTGCGATCCCATAGCGAGCGCGAAGGAAAGTCTTCGTGCCCTTTGGCGCGGATCTGCCAGTAGAGGCCGGAATTGGGTTCCAGGAAGCGCTGATCGCCCAGCGGCCGGATGAAGAATACCTCGCCGTCCGGGCCGATTTCGGCCGAACCGATCATGCCGGTGAGCATGTAGCCGAGCTGCTCGTCGAAATTGCGGGTGACGAGGCCGGTCAGCGTGCGGTCCAGCGCCAGCCCGCCGACCAGCAGCAGGATGAAGATCCAGCCCGCCGCGATCAGCATCATGCGCCGGGCCAGCGAACCGGTATGGTGGGTCCGCGCCGGTCTCACCGCCGGTGGGTCCGCCAGCGCGGCGATCCCGCCGGCCACGGAAGCCGGCGGCTCAGCCGCGCGGCTGATCGGCGGGATCGTCGAGGCTGTAGCCAAGGCCACGGATCGTCGTGATGACATCGGCACCCAGCTTCTTGCGGATGCGCGTGACGAAGACCTCGATCGTATTGGAATCGCGGTCGAAATCCTGATCGTAAATATGCTCGATCAGCTCGGTGCGGCTGACCACCTTGCCCTTGTGGTGCATCAGGTAAGACAGCAGCTTGTATTCCTGCGCGGTAAGCTTGACCGGCTCACCAGCCAGCGTGACGCGGCCGGAGCGGGTATCCAGCCGCACGTCGCCGGCGGTCAGCTCGCTGGAGGTGTTGCCCGAAGCGCGGCGGATCAGCGCGCGCAGGCGGGCGATCAGTTCCTCGGTCTGGAACGGCTTGGCGAGGTAGTCGTCGGCACCGGCGTCCAGGCCCGCCACCTTGTCGGACCAGCTGTCGCGCGCGGTCAGCACCAGGACGGGGAAGTTGCGGTTTTCCTTGCGCCACATGCCCAGCACCGTAAGGCCGTCGATCTCGGGCAAGCCGAGGTCGAGGATCACCGCGTCGTAGTCCTCGGTCGAACCCAGGAAGTGGCCGTCTTCGCCATCGGCGGACAAGTCCACGGCGTAGCCGTTCTGCTCCAGCGTGGTCTTGAGCTGGTTTCCCAGGGTGGGTTCATCCTCGACGATCAGGATGCGCAATTCCGGTCTCCCTACATGAACCGGGGTGAAATGGGCCCAAAGCCGGGCAGCGTCAAGCGATGGCCCCTTGGCGCGGGATCGACGCGGCCCTCAACGTGACCCTCAACGTGACTGGCCGATGACGCGGCCGGTCCGGGCATCGACATCCACGAAGTAGACCTTGCCGTCCTGGATGAATTTCAGACGATAAGCCATTGCCGCAGGATCGTAATCGGGCCCAAGATACTGTTTGCCCGCCATGCGCGGCAAGACGATCTGCTCGATCTGGCGGATCGACAGGATATTGCCCGCGCGGCGTTCCTTGCGTGCCTCGTCCTGTTCGCCGCCGCCTTCGGCATGGAGAGGTAGCGCATTCACGCCGAGCGCGAAGGCTGAAAGTACGGCCAAGGGGGCAAGAAGCTTGTTCATCACAACTTCGGTGCCTAACCTTTGGGCATTGAACAAGTCCTGAATGTGGCTGGAAGGTGGCAGACAGGTTCACCTGTTGCCGATTTCCCACTGTTGCTTGCCATTCCCCCGTCACCACCTGTAGGGCGCGGGCCATGGCAATCGCACCGATCCTCAGCTGGGAAGGCCTCGGCCTGATCCAGGGTTCCGGCTGGCTCTTCCGGGACCTCGACATCCACATCGGCCCGCGTGACCGGCTGGCGCTGATCGGGCGCAACGGCGCTGGCAAGACCACGCTGCTCAGGCTGATAGCCGGCCAGGTGGAGGCGGATCGCGGCAAGCGCTCGATCCAGCCGGGCACGCGCGTGGTGATGCTGGAGCAGGATCCGTTCTTCACCGGCTACGACACCCTGCTGGACTTCGCCATCCACGGCGAGGATGCCCCGCCCCGTCACGAAGTTGAGGCGATCGCCGACCAGCTCGGCGTCGACCTTTCGCGCGGCGCGGCCAGCGCTTCGGGCGGCGAGCGGCGCCGCGCGGCACTGTGCCGCGCGCTCGCTTCCGAGCCCGACCTGCTGCTGCTCGACGAGCCGACCAACCATCTCGATCTTGCCGCGATCGACTGGCTGGAAAGCTGGTTGCAGCGCTACGCCGGCGCCTTCGTGGTCATCAGCCATGACCGCACCTTCCTCACTCGCCTGACCCGCGCGACGCTATGGCTCGATCGCGGATCGCTGCGCCGCAAGGAAGTCGGCTTCGGCGGCTACGAGGCGTGGGAAGAGCAGGTCTACGCGGAGGAAGCGCGCGCGGCCGACAAGCTGGACGCCAAGCTCAAGATCGAGGCGCACTGGCTCGAACGCGGCGTCACCGCGCGGCGCAAGCGCAATCAGGGGCGGTTGGAAAAGCTCTGGGAAATGCGGGCCCAGCGCGCCGCCATGCTATCCCCGCAAGGCGCGGCCAAGCTCGCGGTCGTGGCCGACGACAGCAAGACCAAGTCGGTGATCGTCGCCGAACACGTCACCAAGCGCTTTCCCGGGACGGGAGGCGCCCAGCGGACCGTCATCAAGGATTTCTCGCTACGCATCCAGCGCGGCGACCGTATCGGCGTAGTCGGCGCCAACGGCTCGGGCAAAACCACGCTGCTCAAGATCCTGACCGGCGAGATGGCGCCCGACGAAGGCACCGTCACGCTGGCGGCCACGCTGAACGGCACGGTGATCGACCAGCAGCGCAGCCTGATGAGCCCCGACAAGCGCATCCGCGACGTGCTTGCCGAGGGCGGCGACTGGGTCGACGTGCGCGGGGTGAGGAAGCATGTGCAGGGCTACCTCAAGGACTTCCTGTTCGATCCCGGCCTCGTCGACGCCCGGGTCGGCACCCTTTCGGGCGGCGAACGTTCACGGCTGCTGCTCGCCCGCGAGTTCGCCCGGCTGTCCAACCTGCTGGTACTGGACGAGCCGACCAATGACCTCGACCTCGAGACGCTTGACCTGCTGCAAGAAGTGATCGCCGATTACGATGGCACCGTGCTGATCGTCAGCCACGACCGCGACTTCCTGGACCGCACCGTCAACATCACGCTCGGGCTCGACGGTTCGGGCCACATCGACGTGATCGCCGGCGGCTATGCCGACTGGGAAGCCAAGCGCAGGCAGCGCAGTGCCCAGGCCAAGCCCGCGAAGGCCAAGGCCGAGGCAGCCGCGCCCCCTCCCCCTTCCCCGAGGAAGGCCAAGCTCTCCTACAAGGACCAACGCGACTACGAGCTGCTGCCCAAGCGGATCGAGGAGCTCGAAGCCGCGATCGCACGCGACGAGCAGGCCCTGGCCGACCCTTCCCTCTATACCCGCGCCCCGGACACGTTCGCCGCGCTGACCGCCGCGATCGAAAAGGCCCGAAGCGAAAAGGAGGCGGCCGAGGAACGTTGGCTGGAACTGGCCGAGCAGGTCGAGGGATGAGGGCCGGAGCCGGACAAAACTCGCTCAGCCCCGCGTGATGAGAGTGGCGACCTGGTTACGCCTCAGCACTTCTCGTACTTCCAGTTCCGCTTCTTGCCCTCCCCGATCCATTCGATTGCCTGGGCCATGCGTTTCCCGCGCGTGGCCGGCGTCCTGGCTTCGGTAATCCATTCCAGGTACTCGCGCCGATGCGAGGGCGAGAACCGGTCGAACGCCGCCTGCGCCGCCGGGGCATCGGCGAGCGCGACCGCAAAATCGTCAGGCATGGGGATCGGCGGCTTGGGCTCGCGGACCGCCCCGGCCTTGAGCGCGGTGCCCCTGGCCAGCACCCTGCCGCGCGCCGCCAGCAGCCTGGCGGACAGTTCACCATCGTCCGGCAGGTCGGAAACGGCGGCAATGCGGCCGAACTGGCCCATCGCCTCGCCCTGCCGTCCGTCGCCGTGGATGGCGAATGTGCAGTGTGCCTTGAACGCGGCCATGCCGGCCACATTCTTTCCCTTCACCAGGAAATGCGGCATGCCCCACTTGATCGCCTCTTCCGCATCGGGAAGCGTGCGATGGGCCAGTTCGCGCAAATGCTCGAGGATCGGGCGGGCGAAATCCGCGGCCCTGGCGATATAGTCGTCGACACGCGGATCCCTGCCCATCGCCCTCTCCTACCCCGCGAGGATCAGCGCCGGAGCCTCGATCAGCTTCCTGAGGTCCTGCGCGAAGCTCGCCGCGTCCCATCCGTCTACCACACGATGATCGCAGCTCATCGAAATATTCATCAGCTTGCGCTTTTCGACGCGCTCGGCGCCGCTGGCATCATGCACAAACATCGGGCGCTCGACAATGCGGTTGGGACCGATGATGGCCACTTCGGGCCGGTTGATTACCGGCGTCGATGCCACCCCGCCCATCGGGCCGAGCGAGGTCACGGTAATGGTCGAGCCGGAGAGTTCGGCCGACTTGGCAGTGCCGTCGCGCGCGGTATCAGCGAGCCGGGTGATTTCCGCCGCGAGCTGCCACAAGTTGCGGTCCTGCGCGTCGCGGATCACCGGCACCATCAGCCCCGCCGGCGTCTGCGCCGCCATGCCCAGGTGCACAGAACCGTAACGCGTCACCACGCCCGCTTCGTCGTCGTAGTGGGCATTGAGCATCGGGTACTGGGGGATCAGTTTGCAGATCGCGGCGATCAGGAACGGCAGCATGGTCAGCCTGGGCCGATCCCCGCGCCCCGCGTTGAGCTGCGCGCGGGTTTCCTCCAGCGCGGTGACGTCGTATTCCTCGACATAGGTGAAATGCGGGATGTTGCGCTTGGACGCCGCCATGTTCTCGGCGATGCGCCGGCGCAGGCCGATGACGCGGACCAGTTCGTCCTGCCCCTTGCGCCCGGCGGGCTGGAACCCGCCGCCGGCATTATAGGACAGGAAGGCGTCGAGATCCGAATGGCGGATGCGTCCGCCCTCGGCGGGCCGCACTTCGTCAAGATCGATCCCGAGATCGGCGGCACGCTTGCGCACGGCCGGGCTGGCCAGCACCTTGGCGTGAGGTCGCGCATGTCGCTGCGGAGCAGGTGCCCGGGCTTCGACAAGCTCAGCCTGAACCGGCGTGGTGAGAACAGGCTCTTCTTCAGGGGCGAGAGGCATTTCGGCAGGCGCCGCCTCTGGTTCCGCAGGCACCTCTTCCAACCCTCTCCCCTGAAGGGGAGCGGGTCTTTCAACGGTTTCCATTCCGTCCGGGCCTACGTTCCCCTCGCCTTCGACCTCGATCACCACCAGCGGGGAGCCGATGGCGATGATGTCGCCAGTCTCACCCGCGACTTCGATCACCATGCCCGACACCGGGCTTTCCATCTCGACCGTCGCCTTGTCGGTCATCATATCGGCCAGGCGGTCGTCTTCCTCGACCCTGTCGCCGACCTTGACGTGCCAGGCGACGATCTCGGCCTCGGCTATACCTTCGCCGATATCGGGAAGCCGGAACGTATAGCGTCCCATCGGATCAATCCTTCATCAGCCGGTCAACCGCCTCGCCGATGCGGACGGGACCAGGGAAATAGGCCCATTCAAGGCTGTGCGGATAAGGCGTGTCGAAGCCGGTCACCCGCTCGATCGGCGCCTCGAGGTGATAGAAGCAACGCTCCTGGACCAGGCTCACGAGTTCGGCGCCGAAACCCGAAGTGCGCGTCGCTTCATGTATCACCAGGCATTTCCCCGTCTTCTCCACCGACTTTTCCACAGCGTCGATGTCAAGCGGGACCAGCGTGCGCAAGTCGATGATCTCGGCGTCGACGCCTTTTTCGGCCAAGACCGCCTCGGCGACATGGATCATCGTGCCGTAGGCGAGCACGGTCAGCGCCGCGCCCTCACGCACGATCCGCGCCTTGCCCAGCGGGATCGAGTAGTAGCCGTCCGGCACCTGCCCGCCGGGATGGCCCTTCCATGTCTTCGACGGACGGTCGTAATAGCCGTCGAACGGGCCGTTGTAGATGCGCTTGGGCTCGAAGAAAATAACCGGATCGTTGTCCTCGATCGCGGAGATCAGCAGGCCCTTGGCATCGTGCGGGGTCGAAGGGATCACCGTCTTGAGGCCGGCGACATGCGTGAACAGCGCCTCCGGGCTCTGGCTGTGGGTCTGGCCGCCGAAGATGCCGCCGCCGAACGGCGAACGGATGGTGATCGGGGCGGTGAACTGGCCCGCAGAGCGATAGCGCATGCGCGCCGCCTCCGACACCAACTGGTCCAGCCCGGGATAGATATAGTCGGCGAACTGGATCTCGGGCACCGGCCTGAGGCCGTAGGCGGCCATGCCCACCGCCGCGCCGACGATGCCGCACTCGTTGATCGGCGAATCGAATACGCGGTTCTTGCCGTATTTCTTCTGCAGCCCGGCAGTCGCCCGAAAGACGCCGCCGAAGTAGCCGACATCCTCGCCCAGGATCACGATATCGGGATCGCGCGCCATCATGATGTCGAGCGCGTCGTTGATCGCCTCGATCATGCCCAGTGCGCGGGTCGGCGCGTCGTGCAGGCTGACGGGTTCCTCTTCCAGCATCGCCCTCACTCCTTCCACTCCGGCCACTTGATCTGCCGTTCGCGGATCGCCTGCGCGGCCTGCTCCTGAAGATGCCAGGGCAGTTCCTCGAAAACATCCTCGAACATGGTGTGGAACGGATGGTGCAGGCCGTGGCCAAGCACGCCGTTCTTCTCGGCTTCCCGGGCCGCGGCCTTGACCGTTTCGGCCAGTTCAAGGTCCATCGCTTCGTGCTGTCCGTCGGACCACTCGCCCAGCGCGACGAGATGCGCCTTGAGCCGCGAGATCGGATCGCCCAGCGGCCAATCTTCCGCCTCGCGTGCCGATCGATACGCGCTCGGATCATCCGAGGTGGAATGCCCTTCCACGCGGTACGTGAAGTACTCGATCAGGGTGGGGCCCCTGTTGGCGCGGGCGCGGTCGGCAGCCCAGGCCATCGCCGCGAAGACCGCCAGGGCATCGTTGCCGTCCACCCGGAGGCCGGCGATGCCATAGCCCACCGCACGCGCCGCGAAAGTCGTGCGCTCCGCGCCGGCGAAACCGGAGAAACTCGAAATCGCCCACTGGTTGTTGACCACGTTGAGCACCACCGGGGCATTGTAGACAGCGGCGAAAGTCAGCGCCGCGTGGAAATCGCCTTCCGCGCTGGATCCTTCGCCGATGAAGCTGGTGGCGATGCGCGTATCGCCCTTGATCGCGCTCGCCATGGCCCAGCCGACCGCCTGCGGGAACTGCGTGGCGAGATTACCGGAAATGGTGAAGAAGCCATAGTCCCTGGCCGAATACATGATCGGCAGCTGGCGGCCCTTCAGCCGATCGGCACGATTGGAATAGATCTGGTTGACCATCTCCACCAAGGGATAGCCGCGCGAAATAAGGACGCCCTGCTGGCGGTAACTGGGAAACACCATGTCGTCATCGGCCAGCGCGAAGGCGCAGGCGACCGAAATCGCCTCCTCGCCGGTGGACTTCATGTAGAAGCTGGTCTTTCCCTGCCGCTGCCCGCGATACATGCGATCGTCGAAGGCGCGGGTCAGCGCCATGGCGCGCAGGATGCGGCGCAGGGTTTCCGGATCGAGGTTCGGGTTCCAGGGGCCGACGGCGCGGCCATCATCATCCAGCACGCGGATCATGTCGGTGGTCAGCCGCCAGGTCTCGCTCGCCTCGCATGCCTCGTCCGGCCGGCCCAGAGCGCCGGCCTCCGGAATCGCCAGGTGCGAATAGTCCACGGTATCGCCAGGACGGTAGCGCGGCTCGGGAACATAGAGTTCGAGCGGCGGCAGATTGCCGCGCCGCTTGCCTGATCGAACCGGGCTTTCGGCCATTTTCACTGCTCTCCTGCCACGGTCGGCCCAGAGACCCCGTGGCATCAAAATTCCACTACCACGTCATATTATTTCACATTCCCGCAATGTCAATCGTACCACAACGCCGCATGTCGGAGGCGGGCGAGTCCCCGTCGCCGCCGATGGTAGACCGAAGTCGGCTCGTAACAAGCGCCGGACTCGCGAGCCGGTCGGCTACCGCGTTTGCAGGCTCACGCGGAGGCAGGAAGGCGCGGGCAAAAGAAGAGGAAATTCGGCACGCTTGCCCAGCCCACGAAGTACGGCGATGCAACCAGAGCGAAACGGCGTCTTAGCTGCCGGTGAAGTTGGCGGCGCGCCGTTCGAACACCGCCGCGACCCCTTCGGCATAGTCCGCCGTGTTCTTGAGCATAGCCTGCTGCGCATGTTCGTGCCGCATGGTCTCCACGACCTCCCGCGCGAGCTCCCCGACCAGCGTCGCCCGCACCGCGACGACGGCGAGCGGGGCGTTGCAGGCGATTTCGTTCGCCATCGCCAAAGCCTCGCGCTCCAGATCCCCGGCCGGAACGACCCGGTCCGCGAGCCCCCAGTCGAGCGCCTGCTCGGCGTTGACGCGGTTGCCGGACAGCATCATCCAGGCTGCCCTCTGCGCCCCGATGACGCGCGGCAGCGTGCAACTGATCGCGAAGCCTGGATGGAAGCCCAGCTTCACGAAGTTCGCGGCGAACCGGGCCGCCGGCGAGGCGATGCGAAAGTCGGCAGCAAGGGCAAGGCCGAGACCGGCGCCGATCGCGGCACCCTGGACCGAAGCGATCATCGGCTTGGTGCGGCTCATGATCCTGGCGGCATTCTCGTAGAACAGGGCGATTTCGCTCATGCCTTCGGCGCCCTGCACGGCATCGTCCCCCGCCAGGTTGGCGCCGCCGCAGAAAGTCTTGCCTTCGGCGGTGAGCAGGATGCAGCGGACCTGCCGGTCGGCATCCATCGCCGCGACGGCATCGGCGATCGCCATCATCATCGCGGAGGACGCGAAATTGTGCGGCGGCGCGGTGAAGCGAATCTCGCCGACATGGTCATGCTGTACTGTGCAGACTTCGAACGACACCACTGGCCTCTTGCTTCGACGATCGCGGCCGGGCTGCCGGGAACCCGGCGCCAAGTCAAGCCTTCGAAATCAGGCCCGCGCCCGCCGCGATCAAACCGCCACCGGCGCGGCTATGTGCGGATGGGGATCATAGCCGGTCACCTCGAAATCCTCGATCCGATAGTCGAAGATCGAGGCCGGCTTGCGCGTGATCCTCAGCACCGGCTGCCCGCGCGGCGCGCGGGCCAGCTGCTCGTGCACGAGGTGCTCGTGATTGAGGTAGACGTGCGCATCGCCTGCACTCCACACCAGTTCGCCCGGTTCGAGGTCGCATTGCTGGGCCAGCATGCGCAGCAGCATGGCGGCCGAGAACGCGTTGAACGCGAATCCCAGGCCGAGATCGCAGGATCGCTGCCACAGGATGCCGGACAGCCGTCCGCCCGCCACGTGATACTGATAGGTCATGTGGCATGGGGGAAGCGCCATGCCGTCAAGCTCGGCGACGTTCCAGCCGGTGAACAGCAGCCGGCGCGACGTGGGATTGCGGCGAATGTCGTCCACCAGCCGCGCGATCTGGTTGATCGGCGTCCCGCGCCGGAACAGGCCCTCTCCCGCCGGCTCATAAGTGTCCCAGCCCACCCATTGCTTGCCATAGACCGGCCCCAGGTCGCCCCAGCGTTCGGCGAAGGCATCGTCATCGAGAACGCGGGCCTCGAACGCGTCGCGGTCGATCTTCTCGCCGGTCTCCCGCCGGTAGCGGTCGAGCGGCCAGTCGGTCCAGATATGCACCTTCTGGCGAACAAGCTCGCGGATATTGGTGTCCCCGGTCAGGAACCACAGCATTTCGCGCGCCGCCGTCTTCCAGGCGACGCGCTTGGTGGTGAGCAGCGGCACGGCATCGTCCGCAAGGCTGAATCGCATGACCGGCCCGAACAAAGAGCGCGTGCCGACGCCGGTACGATCATGCCGCTCGTCACCATGTTCCCACACTTCGCGCAGCAAGCTCAGATACTGGTATTCAAAATGCGGCATGGATTCCGACGGCATGAAGGCCCCTTGGATGGAAATGAACTCGTCACGACCAGATCGCGAACGACGCGGTCACGAGCCCAGACCTAGCTCCGGCCGACGGCGAGGGAAAGGATCTTGCCCGCCTCGCTCCCCACAATCACGAAGCGATGCGGCCCGGTTCCACCCGCGGAAAGGGCTTCGCCGGGGCGTCTCGCGGCATAGCCCAGGAATTGCGCCAGGGGAATCGCTTCAGGTTGCCACCCTTTGGGCATGGCATTGAATTTGGCGGCAATGTTTGCGCGCCACGTTGCAACTCCGCGCCCGACTTTGATGATGACATTCATATGCTGTTCCTGTCGATTTCGGCGAGCATTTGGGTCTCGCGGTCGTAAGCGGCGCGCTCAAAGACGTCCCACTTTGGCGGCGGAGCAGGGGTCGAATACGGTTTCCCAGGTCAGGCCAAGCCAGCGCATGTTGCGCGAGTTGATTTGACCAAGCCCCAGATCGACCGAATATCCCGCTGCTACGAAGTGCCGCGCTGTGGCCGCGGCATGTTGGATCTTAAAGCGCGCATCCTTGGTCGGATGGAGCAACCGGCTCCCTTCGCCGCCTGGACGCCCGTCGATTTCCTCGATCTGGGGCCACGCGAGGCTGTCGATCAAGCGCTTCACCGGCTGACTCGCGGCAAGCAGATCCGCCGCATCGCACGCGGGCTCTACGACAAGCCCCGGGTCAACAGCCTGACCGGCAAGCTGACCAGTCCCGATCCCCGCGCCGTCATTGACGCGCTGTCGCGGCGGGACCAGACCCGCATGCTCCTCGACGGCATCACCGCCGCCAATGATCTCGGCCTCACCAATGCCGTGCCGGCGCATATCGTCGTGCATACCGACGCCCGCCTCAAACCCTTTGAGCTTGGCAAGCTGGTGATCGATTTCAGGAAGACCGCGCCCAGTAAGCTCTATTGGGCTGGCCGGCCGGCAATGCGCGTCGTCCAGGCGCTGCATTGGCTCCAGGACACGCTCCCGCAGGATGGCGGACGCATCCGCGCGCGGCTGCGCGCGATCTTCGGCGATCCCGGCCATGGCACCGCCATCGTAGAGGATCTCCGCGACGGCATCCGCACACTCCCGGCATGGATGCGGGACTTTCTGCGTGACCTGCTGAGAGAAGCGGATCGCCAATCCCGGGATGGCGACCGCCTCCGCCATGACGAGCCTACCATGTGTGCGGTGTTACGCTCCTGACTTCAGACTTCTTGAGACCTCACGGCATCCACCGGTGACTCATCTAGGCATTGCATAATTTGCCTAACTTGCCTATATTGCCTAATGGAGGATACGTTATGAGTACCATGAAGCAAGCGCACCCAGCCAGGCTCGCTTTGGCTAAGGCTATCGAAAGCAAAGTCGAGCGCATGGATATGGCAGGGCTACTCGACCTCGCCACTGCGTTGAAAGTGCCGATACCCGCCGCTGCCAAGTCCGTTCGCACGCGAAAGCGCCAAGTTCCAGCACGCCCGATCTCTCAACCGGAGAAAGTCCTTCAGGGCAGTGGCGTAGGCCCGGTAGTATCGGCCGCCGAAGGGAACAAACTTCTCGATGCTATCACCGTTGCGGACGATTCTGTCGACTGGGCTAATAGCGAGCTTCTGGGCGCCGGCGATCTGGTCGAGCGTCTCAGCATCTCCCGCGGCACGCTTGATAATTGGCGCAAGGCGCACAGGGTCGTCGCTCTGCGTAAGGGGCTGCGGAACTTTGTCTACCCGCTCCGGCAGTTTGATCGACGCCGGCCCGTGCCGGGCTTGGACGTAGTTGCGACGTTCTTCCCATCTGCTGAAGAGCTGTGGGAGTGGCTGGTCGCACCTAACCGGATGACTGGCGGCAAGCCGCCAATCGAAGCTTTGCGTGATGGCGAGATCCCGGCGGTCACGGGCGCGGCGGAAGGCGCGTTCGACTTCGCGTGAAAATTGTCGCGTCCAAGCTCAGTAAACGGGTAATCCATGCCAGGATCGCGGATTGGCCCCGGATTATGCCGAGCCAGCATCGCGCGACGCCAACCGGTGCTGGCTTCGGCTCGAGCCGCTTCTCGAGCCCGTCGCGATCATTTCGCGTTCTCTATGCCGCAGATAGCTTTCCAACTGCGTTCGCCGAGGCGGTTGTCCGCGATCGGTTCGAAGGCCGGGCTCGTCGCTTCCTGTATCGTCCGCATCTGGAACAATTCTGTGTCTCGGGGATAAGTTCGAGCCGCGAGCTGGTGTTGCTCGACCTAACGGGTGCGGGCGCATACGAACTCGGCATTGACACCGACGCCAGTCGCGCCCGCGATCATTTGCAAGGCCAGGCCTTTTCTGAAGCGGTCCACACGAAGATGCCGGATATTGATGGCATCCTCTTCGATTCCCGACTGACCACAGGCGGCTGTGTCGCGATCTATGATCGCGGCTTCTCGACGCTGTCGAGCACGCCACCGATCGCGCTAGTCCAGTCAGCCCTGCTGCCGGCCGAACTCACCCGTCTGGGCATTACCGTTCGTCGCAAGCGTGGTTTTGCCTGACTATGCGCTCGCAATTCCGCCGACCGTTGGAGTAACATCAGGCAAATGGCAGCCCGGCTACGCATAAACTCGCCAAAACGAAACAAGCGGCTCCAGACCGGCTGGGAAGGTTTTTTCCCATATTATGCCGGCTTTCCGGAGTTGTTCGCGCGCGAATTGCTGCAAAGCGCGAAGCTGCCACGTGGCGCCGTTATCCTCGATCCATGGAATGGCAGCGGGACAACCACTTATGCCGCAAATGCTCTGGGCTTGAACGCGGTCGGGATCGATCTCAACCCGGTCATGATCATTGTGGCGCGCGCTCGCCTGCTTCCGCCCAGCGAAGCGGACCATCTACGGCCGCTCGCCGCTACGATCCTATCACACGCGCATTCAGCGCCACCTACGTTATCGCCCGACGATGCCTTGCTTGGCTGGTTCGAGCCGGAGACCGCTGCATTCATTCGGGGGATCGAACAAAATATCCGCCGCAGTCTGGTTGGGAGCATGACCAAGTCCCCCGAAGGTGTTCATCTCGACAAGATTTCTGGCACCGCAGCGACGCTCTACGTCGCGCTTTTTGCGGCATGTCGCAAGCTCGTAGCGCGGTTCCAATCGTCCAATCCGACATGGTTGCGCGCGCCGAAAAAGGACGAAGCGCGTGTGGTCGCGGCGCAAATCGTCGTCGCCCGCTCTTTCGGCGACAATGTCCGCGGCATGTCCGCAGCGCTCGCGCTAAAGCGAGAGGCGGATCGGCTCCTTACCAACGCACCGCGCATTGGCGATTCAAAAATCCTGCTCTCCGATACCGCCACGATGGCTTTGGAGAACGAGAGCATCGACCTGGCGCTCACGTCGCCACCCTATTGCACACGGATCGACTACACTGCAGCAACCCGCATCGAACTGGCGGTGCTCGGACCACTCTTGAGCACGGGTGCGCGAGCGCTCGGCAAACAAATGATCGGCACAACCCAAGTTCCCGATAACACGATCGATGTCGATGCGACCTGGGGCAAAACCTGCGCTGCCTTCCTCAAGCAGCTGAAGGCCCACCCCTCCAAAGCATCCGGTGGATACTATTACCGGACTCATCTCGATTACTATGACAAGATGACCCGCTCAATCGAGCGCCTAGCCAGTGCGCTTAAGCCGGGTGGCCGGGCAATTCTTGTCGTGCAAGACTCCTATTACAAGGAGCTGCATAACGATCTGCCGAAGATCATCTCGGAGATTGGCCAGGCACATGGTCTGAGCCTCAAGCAGCGCAAGGATTTTCACCTGCGCTCGATGTCCGACATCCATCGTGGCCGACTGTCCTATGAGCGCCCATCGGGCGCGACCGAGTCGGTGCTCTGCTTCGCCAGGTAGGCGCGAGCCCCGCACGCATTTTCAACGACCAAGACGAAACTTCTCTAGAATCATTATCTTAGTTGCGCGTAGGCTAGGACAAGCATGGTATTGCATGGAAAAGCGTGGAAGACTATATAGGAAGCATGTCTCGTGCCCTGCCTCTTACTGACCAACTCGCGCGCAACGCCAAGCGGCAGCAGGAAGCTTATTCCGAGCTCACCAAGGCATTGTCCTTGGGAGACCAAGCCCGCAGGGACCGGGCGCAGGCAAAGATTGCCGAGCTGAACGCCGAGTATCAGCGCCTTTCAGATGCGCTGCGCTTCAGCGAACTCGAAGCACGCGACATTGCGACACCGCGTGCGCGCAAGCCGAACAAGCCGTTGCGCGAACTTGCCCTCGATGCGCTCGACGATCTCGGCGTCCCTGCCGCTCCCGCACTGATCGCAGATCTGACTGCGGCACTGACCGGCGACCGCCCGTCTCCGTCGCGCTTTGCCAGCTTGAAGCGCGATGAAGAGAACGCCGCGCGGCGCAATCTTGCGGCGCGTCCAGCTTGGATCGTACCCGCCATCAGTGCGGCGCAGCTGACGGCCATCCCGAGACTGCTTACCAGCTCGACCTGGAGCCTGGAGCGCCGGATCATCGGGTCGCGCAGCATGCGAACCGACAATCTGCGTGTCGCGATCAGCCTCGCTAACCGCCTTGCGCAGCTGCGTGAGATCGGCGCGGCTGAGGCTAAGAATATCGAGCGCCTTCTGTTCCCGTTCGCGCGCTCGATCCCCGGGGCCAATGACACGGGTCAGCCGATCGATCCAAAGCGAGTGATCGAGGCGGCGCAAGGCGAGCTTGCGGTGCTGGATGAGGCCGATCTCACCGAGCGCCGGGAAGCCGTGGCAAAGCTTGGGAACAGCAGCACGGCGTTCAAGCTGTGGGGTCGGCCGGTGGTGATCGACAATGAGATCGCCGAGAGGGCTATTCGGTGACGCCCGCAAACGCGCGCCTTGCCCGTCTTCGCGGCGGCATCGCACCCGTGGAGGTCGGCGCGCGTGGCATCGAGAGCGTGGCGCGTAACACTGGCTGCGTGCGGCTGCGCGCCATCGTGATCGCAGGGCTCACGCCTACCGAGATCATCAAGCACGTTTTCGGCATGCAGCCCGACATCATGTCGCCTTTCGCGATGACCTTGAGCCAAGCCTATGAACGCCGGTTGCTCGACAATGGCGGATCGTCGTTGCTTACGGCCTACCGCGAGAAGCAAATGCTCACACAGCTTGAAGTCAAAGTCTCGTCGGTCGCGAACCACGCGCCCGGCGGCAGTAGCTTCGCTCAGCATCAGCGCGTGCTCGAAACCCAGCGTCTCGTCGATCTAAAACTGCGAGGCGATCCGCTCGCACCCAATCTGATCCTCAACCCGCGGTTACCGCTGATGCTGGTTGGCGTCACGCATCCGATCGAACTCGACTATCTGGTCGCGAGCGACCGCGATCCTTTCTACCGGGTCGGAGTCATCAAGTCCTATGCCGATCGCGGTGGAAAGACCGACAAATCGGATATTCGCGCCGCGCTGCGCGAGGCTGCCGTTGGGACGCTCGCGCTAGGGCAGCATATTGTCAGTCGCGGCGGCGACCAGGCTTTTGCGGGTGACCGCGTCGATATGGTCCTCCGTGCGCCGGGATCGTTCATTCCCCGGCTTTTCCCCGCTAATCGCGCCGAGTCTGAGCTGGCATCGCTGACCCGCGCGTTGTCGGCAGCACCGGCGGATCTCGACCATGTCGAGCGGCTCGTTCCAGCGAATACGAGCTTTGCAGATCGCGCCGTCATCGACCAGCTGCCCAACAATTACCGGTCGAATTGCAAGGAGCATTGCGCCCTCTGGGAGCATTGTCGCGCGCAGGCGCTCAGCGCCGGGCTGCCGATCATCCTGGGCGACCAAGCCTCCGAACAGCTTGCGGCGGCGGGTTCGATCGCACGCGTCATCGATCTTCTCGATGGCAGCGGCCGACCGCCGGACAACCCTGCCGAGGCCAGCCTTGCCAGTGATCTGCGCGCTGCCTCAGCATTGTTGGATCGGATTGCAAATGGGTGACCTCGTCAATGTCGTTGCGCGGGTCCGTGCGCTGCAAAATGGCCGAGCGGTCCCGGTGGTTTCGCAGCGTCAGGTGGTGATACAGCCTCATGCGCGGATTCTGACGCTTCTTGCGATGGCTGGCGAAGACACGTCGGTCCATGCTGCTGCACTCGGCCGCTTCGGCGAGCCGCCGCAGATCAATGTCGTCGCTGACCCGCGTCGCCGCGATGATCAATATGATCTGTTGCGCTGGCTCTTGCCGCAGTTCGAGGCCTATTACGCCGAATGCCGTGCGGCGGCGACATTCCCGCAGATTTGGGTCGCCTCGACCGGGGCGCTTGGGCATCTCGACACGCTTGCAGATCGACTTCGCTTCACCGACGAGCAAGACATCCAACGTCTCGGTACGCTATGGACCTACGCTGGCGAACGGTCGCCAGTTGCAGGCCAGCAAGCGTTGATCAGCGCCACGGCCGCGCTGCGCGCCCATTATGCTACGGGACAACAGGAGTCCGAGGACGAGCATCTTGGCTCAGTACTGACCTGGATCGAACCGCCAGCGGGGCGCGATATCTTCGCGGCGGTCGCCGCAGCCGAGGCGCAACCGATGGGGGTCAAAACCGATCCACGGTTCGACCGCAATGCGTTGCAGCCTGCGATCGAGGATTTTCACGCGGCGCGCAATTCTGGCCAGCCGGCCTCGGTCATCGCCTTTCATCAGACACGCATCCAACAGCTGCTTGAAGGCGTCATCCGCCCGATCTACGCGAATACGCAGCGCGCTATCGCATTGCTGACTGCGACGCGGTGGCAGGCAAACCCGTCGCTGGATGCGCTCGCGCAGCAGGAATCGGACGAATTCGAGCGCTTTATGGGCGGCCGCGACGATGGGCATTTCCTCCCCTATCACGACAAGCCCAAGGCCGCCGCGATGAAGATAGTGGCCCGTGAACATGCTGTTACCAATTTCGATGCCGGAATGCTCCGGCACGATCGAGCGGCCCGTGAAAAGGGCGTGGTCAATGGCAGCGTGCTGCGCGCGCAGATTGCTGTCATCGCCGAAGAGAAGGTCCGCCCGCGACTGTTCGAATATCATCTCGAGCTAACCAGCTACCAGGACAGCCTCCATCTTCGTTCGGGCGATGTCCTATGGACGCTGGACGATCCTAAATTCTCGCTGCGAATTGATACAGTCGAGCGGCGCGGGCCTTTCACTTGGATCGAGGCTACTGTCGGCACGGGTAAGAATACGATCAAAAAGATGACGAGCGGGCTTACGCTCGATTTTGGCCCGCCAGCGCCGGACTGGCGCGGGATCGGCAACGAGCTAGGCCAGATGAAGAAGCGGCTCACCTACGAGCCCTGGACGCACGGCGAAACGCTGCCGGCAGCGGTTTCGGTCGCGAAACCCATGCCCCCCAACCTACTTGCAGCAGTGGAGAGCCTGACGTGACCGCGCCGTTTAACGCGCAAGCGATCGCCGACGCTGCGCTGGAGACAGTGCTTGCCAGCCAGTGGCGGGGCGAGCCCGCGCTGGTGCTGCGTTCGCCGCCCGGTGCGGGTAAGACCGGCGTCGCCCAGCGGGTCGCCTTGCAAAGTGCCACGATGCTCGATCAGCGCTGCATGGTCGTCACGCAGACTAACGAACAGGCATTCGATTTGACGCGCCGCCTTGCTTCGAACGCGCACGGCATGCCGATCCATCTGTTTGCCAAGAAGGCGATTAATCTTCCGGCCGATGTCGCTCAACTTCCGAACCTGGTGGTGGTGCATGACGTTGCGAGCCTGCCGCAGCAGCCGTCGATCACCATTGGCAACGCCGCGAAATGGTCATGGATTCAAACCGAGGAACCGTGTTTCGACGTGCAGATCGTCGACGAGGCGTTTCAGCTTCCCGACTATCGTTTCCAACTTATCTCGAACCTTGCGCCGCGCCATGTGCTGATCGGCGATCCAGGTCAGATTGATCCGTTCGTCAATTGCGAAATCGAGCGTTGGCGCTGCGACCCGGCGGGCCCACAGGTGTCGTGCCCGGCGGCGCTGGTCGAGCGCCACCCTTCGGTCCTCCAGCTCGACCTACCGGTGTCGCGGCGACTGAACGCCGACACTGTCAGCCTTGTACAGCCCGCCTTCTATCCCGACATGCCGTTCCGGGCGTTGAGCCAAAATCGATCGCTGCATTTCCAGGTGGCGGGCATCATGCCGTTCGACGCGGCGCTCGATGCGGTGGCCGCGGGATCGTCGATCGTCATGGTCGAGCTCCCGGCGCAAATCACCGGCGAAGCCGACGGCGAACTGGCGCAGGAGTTAGTGACCTCAATCACCCGGCTGCTTGGACGCAGCGCGTGGATGCACGACGACGGTGCATCAGAATGGATCACGCCCGACAAGATTGGTGTGGTTTGTGCGCATGTCAGCCAGGTCAATGCCGTCCGCGAACGCCTCGGTCCTGACCTCGCAGGTGTATTCGTCGAGACAGCCAATCGCTTTCAAGGGATCGAGCGACCCTTCATGTTCGTCCATCACCCGCTGTCGGGACGAGCAGACGCGACCGCGTTCCATCTCGACGCTGGACGGCTGTGCGTTATGCTCTCGCGGCACCGCATCGGGTGCTGGATTTTTGGCCGCCAGGGAATCAGCCACCAACTGATGCAGTTTGCGCCGGTCGGGGACCGGTCGCTCGGTATTGACGACGACCCCGAATATCGTGGCTGGCGAGCGCACCTGACCTTGATGGCTGCGCTTGCGCGTGCCGGCCGTGTATATCCCGCAGTCTTCGGCTTACCTTCTTCGGCCGCAAATCAGCTCACTGGCTAGGCGGTATCTTAGTCGAACTTCATCCAACGCCTGCCAACGGGTTTACGGAGGAAAGATGGAAATCTTGTCGAAGGCTGCGCGCAACCTCCAGATCGAAACGGCATACATGTCGGGAGCGTCAGTCAAGACGTTGGCAACGGAGTTTGGCCTTTCCCAAACGCGCGTGCGACAAATCCTTGTCAATCTGGAGCGCTCTCGGCGAACGATCCGCCGGCGGCTGGAGGCTCCGCTGCGCCGCGCGCGCTGACGGCGCTGCCTCAGCCTGTCGTTCCGTGCTAATCTACTGTGCGATCGTTGGGCCGGAACGCCTGCGTCTCCGCCGTCAGCTTATGCCGACTGTTCGCATGATGCTCGACGTCACGCTCTGATCCAGCGTGAAATCCCTGCGACTGTACTAGTTGGGGCGATAGTGGATCCTCGACAACTCGAAGCCGCCGTCACAGAATGCGCCGTTTGCTGCCAGCGCCCGGTAAAGCTTGGCACGCCAAAAGTTCGGTCCCGAGACCTCCTCGGTGTTGATTTCCGCTGAGAGTTGACCCGGGATTTCCATCGAGAAGTGACCCGGGTGGGTGGTATGTCCCGCAGTGCGGGCAGTGGGTCAAGCGG
>NZ_FOOR01000014.1 GCF_900113255.1 Novosphingobium sp. CF614 | reverse complement strand
GTCGCTGTCGAAGGCCATCGTTGGGCAATCGAAGACAGCTTCGAGACCGCCAAGAACGAGTTCGGCCTCGACCACAACGAAACCCGGTCGTGGCACGGGTGGCACCGCCATGTATCGCTCGTCATGCTCGCCTTCGCCATGATGGCGGTGATCCGTTACCGCGCCAATGATGTAACACCCCAAAAAAGACCGAGGATGCCGACCATCGGGATCTGATCCGCTGGTCGATCCAGGAAGTCCGACGCATCGCCAACAAGCTGGCCATGCGCCAGATCCAGCCCGCACGTATCATCGCGTGGTCATGTTGGCGACGCGCTCACCAAGCCGCCGCAAGACGCGCTCATCTGAGGGTTAAAATGCAACTGTAATGCTAAGATCCGATTCCCAGCAGCCTGACCCACCGAAATGCCTGCGGAGCTCTGGTATCGCCTTCTCCGCGGGTTGAAGGTGAGGTCAAGCGCCAGATTGTTAGTTCGCCTTGGCGGCATATGAAGCGGCAGGCCTCGTTCATGCCCGCAAATCGAGGCCCGGCGAGTAACGGCGACTAAATTTGCCCCGCCTGATGTGGGTTCTGCACTCGGTCGCGTTCCTGGCGGGGGTGACCGGAAAATTCCGTGCAAGAACAAAGGGGGGATGTAGCGATGACGCGAGACAGGGCTTTGCAGCTTCGTAGGCGCCTGTGGATGGGGGTAGCGGCTCTGTCGCTGTCGGCTGCCGAGACGGCACTTGCGCAGTCTGCGAGCGTCGGCCAAGTCAACGTGCCGGCTCAGCCACTAGCGATGACCTTGAACCAGATCGGGCGACAGACTTCCTCCGAAGTGATCTTCACCTCCGAGGATGTGCAAGGACGACGTGCTCCAGCGGTTCGCGGAAACTATACGCCGGAAGAAGCGCTGCAAGTCGCGCTGCGAGGCACCTCGCTAAACGTGCGGCGGACACCGCAAGGAGCCTATCTGATCCAGCAGGCGCCCGATACGGGGGAAGGAAACGTCGGAAGCGCCGCGACGTCAAGCGAGAGCGCTGATAGTGCCGATATTATCGTCACCGCTCGCCGTACCCAGGAACGGCTGCAAGACGTGCCGATTTCCATCACCGTTTTCAATCAGGAGCAACTGTCGAACCGTAACGTCACCAGCAGCGTCGAGCTTGCCAGCTACACCCCGTCGCTGGCAGTCAACAGCCGCTTCGGGCCCGACAAGGCCAGTTTCGCCATCAGGGGCTTTTCGCAGGACCTGAACACATTGCCGACGGTCGGCGTCTATTTTGCCGATGTCGTTTCTCCGCGTCTCGTTTCCAATACCACCAGCGGTAACGGCGCCGGGGTCGGTTCGTTGTTCGATCTTCAGAACATCCAGGTATTGAAGGGGCCGCAGGGCACACTGTTCGGCCGTAACACCACCGGCGGCGCGATCCTGATCGTGCCGCAGCGGCCGACGGACCGGCTGGAAGGCTACGTCGAAGGGACGATCGGCAACTACGATGCCCATCGGGTGCAGAGCGTGATAAACCTGCCGTTGTCGGACACCTTTCGTGTCCGCATCGGCATCGATCGCAACAAGCGCGACGGTTATGTCAAAAGCCGTTCGGGCATCGGTCCCAGGGATTTCAACGACATCGACTATTTCGCCGCGCGGCTGAGCATCCTTGGGCAGCTTACCGAGAATCTCGAAAACTACGTCATCGCCACTTACAGCAAATATGACACCCACGGTCCGCTGGCGAAAGTCGCCATCTGCAATCGCACGGGGGCCGGGACAGGCATCGACGGCAATATCGCCTTGTCGGGCATCCGGCTAGCCAATTGCGCCAAGCTGGATGCACAGGCGTCCTATGGCTATCACGAGGCGGAGAATTCCAATCCGGATCCCTATGTCAGGGGCCGCATCTGGCAGATTATCGATACGACGACCTGGCAGGCAAACGATCGGCTGACGATCAAGAACATCGTCAGTTATGGAGAAGCGCAGGAATCCTATTCGGTCAATGTCACCGGCGACAATATCGCGACGCCCTTCGTCACCACCTATCCCGGCATCGGCAAACCACAAGGCAGCCAGTATTCCTTCACCGAGGAGCTTCAGTTCCAGGGCCGCAGCGCGAACGACCGTTTCGTCTGGCAGGCGGGATTCTACATGGAGCGCAGCAATCCGCTGGGGGGGCAGGAGCAGTGGACCTCGATCTTCTCGCGCTGCTCCGACATCTACAACTACGTCTGCGGCGTGAACCGGGTCGGCACGGTGGTTGCCGGCAGCAGCATTTCGGTGGCGCGGAACAATTACTTCTTCAGAAACCATGCCGGCTATGCCCAGGCTACCTACAAGTTCAGTCCGCAGCTCAGCCTCACGGGCGGCATTCGCTATACCCATGACCGGGCCATGACGACCGGCGACGGTTTTTCCGCCGTACCCTCACCGACGGGCCGGGTCGGCAACTTTACTTGCAGCCAGAAACGAGATGCGAACAACGCGCGCCTATCCGGTCCGAACTTCGACACGGACGGGACTTGTTTCCGCCGGTTCGTCCAGGAATCCAGCAGGCCGACCTGGCTTGCCGGGCTGGATTTCAGGCCGACCGAGGATGTTCTCCTCTATGCGAAATATGCCCGCGGCTATCGTGGCGGCGGCGTCAACCAGACCGCGGTCAACAATGAGACCTGGGATCCGGAAAAGCTCGACACTTATGAGGCCGGCTTGAAGTCCAGCTTTTCCGGTGCCTTGCGCGGATCACTGAACATCAGCGCCTTCTACAACGACTTCCGCAACCAACAGGTCAGCCTTTCGATCCCGAACTGTACGGGCCGTCCGACCTGCGCGGCGGTGCCTGTTGCCGGCATCCAGAACATCGGCCACTCGCGTATCAGGGGCTTCGAGCTGGACGCCATGGTCGAACCGGCAAACGGCCTTCGCATCGAGATCGGCTATGCCTATCTCGATGCGAAGGTGAAGTCGACCGAAGCGGCACCTTGCGACAACACCGCCTACAATTGCATCGACGGCGTCTTTCTGAAGGCGGGCGATACATTGCCGTTCGCGCCGAAAAACCGCGTCACGCTGACCGGTACATACAGGCTGCCACTGAACGAGGGGTTCGGGCGGATTTCACTTGGCGCCACTTTCACCCATACCGACCGTCAATTTGTGTCTCACACGGTGGACCACGCCTTTGCCGCGGGCATCGTTCCGATCAATACGAGCGTCGTGCCGGCAACCGATCTGCTGGCACTCAATCTCAATTGGAACGACGTTGGCGGCGCCCCTATCGATCTGGCGTTGTTCGCAACCAACGTCACCAATCGGAAATACACCGTGGCGGCCACCAACAACCTCAATAACATCGGTGCAGATTTCGTCCTGCTTGGCGAACCACGCATGTTTGGCCTGCGTGCGAAGTACCGGTTCGGCGAATAACCGCCCTCTGCGATGGAGCAAGGCGGCGGTTCGTCCAGCGATCGGGGATGGGGCCAATGACGACATGAGCGGAACAATTCTGGCGCAGGGCGAAAGGCCGCTTCCGGGCGAAGCCGGTTTCGAAACGGATGGTGTCGCGGTGCCAAACGATTCGCGCCCGGGCATTCCGATGGCCAACTGGTATGTTCTGGCGGTCCTCTTCCTGGTCAACATGTTTTGCTATGTCGACCGGATGGCCCTGTCGATGCTGCAAGAGCAGGTCAAGGCCGAGCTGCATGTGACCGATCAGCAACTTGGCATCCTGCTCGGCCTGGCTTTCGTTCTGTTCTATTCGGCCTTGGGCATTCCTCTGGCCCGCCTTGCCGATCGGGCATCGCGGCCCCGGATGCTGGCCGCCTGTCTCGTGGCCTGGAGCGTCATGACCGCGGTCTGCGGCCTCGCGCGAAGCTACGCACAACTGTTCGTTGCCCGGATGGGCGTTGGTGTGGGCGAAGCCGGCTGCGTACCGCCCGCGCACTCGCTCATCGGCGAACTGTTCCCGCGTGAAAAGCGGGCGCTGGCCATCGGCATATTCCAATGCGGGGCAACGGTCGGTGTCAGCGCGGGCTTGCTGGTGGCAGGCTGGCTGGGTGAGCATTTCGGCTGGCGGGCGACGTTTCAGATCATCGGCATGGCCGGTCTGCCGCTGGCGCTGATCCTTGTCCTGACCGTGCGCGATCCGCGCGCGCGGCAGCCCGGCGCCGAACGCCAGGAATCGACTCGCCAGGCACTGGTCGCGTTGCTTGGCAGACGCGCCTTCGTCCATCTCCTTCTCGCTTATTCGCTTGGCTCGATCTGCAGCATGGGGATCATGCAATGGCTACCCAGCTTTCTCATCCGCAGCTTCGGGCTGGGGCTGGTGGAAGTCGGCGCCTTGTCAGGGCTTGCTTCACTGCTGAGTTCGGTATCGGGATTGTTGACCGGCGGCCTGCTCGTGACCTGGCTGATGAAGCGCGATCCGCGTTGGGAATTGTGGCTTCCCGCGATCACCATGGCGGTCGCCACGCCGATGTTCGTGCTGATGGCCCTGAGCCCGACGGCGGGGCTGGCGATCGTGATGAAGATGCTGGCCACCTACATGGCGGCGATCGCCAGCGGCGTTGCGCTTGCGGCCATTCAGTCCTTCGCCGAACCCCACCGGCGCGCCACTGCGGTGGCGCTGGTCTTCTTTATGTCGTCGGCTCTCGGCCAGGGTCTTGGTCCATTCCTGATCGGCACGGCCAGCGATATGTTGATGCCGGCTGTGGGGCGCGAGAGCCTGCGATATGCGCTGCTGGCTTCCTGCCTGATGCTGATCTGGGCCATCGTCCACTACCTGCTGGCGGCGCGTACCAGCGAACGGGATCGCGTGAATTGAGCAGCCGGGCCAAGTGCGGAGACCTGACTGTACTTGCCGACAATAAACCGGCGGCGTCGGTCCGATTGCGTCCTGCCCCAATCCGTTGGGGGGATTGTTCCCTCGCCCTTGCAGTGGCTGCGAATTTGACTCACACTTCGATACGGGAGCCGCAGGATGCAGAAAAAGCTCGCGATCGCCTTAAGTGATGAAGATCAAATGGTGCTCGAACAATTGAGCCGTCATTTTCGTGGTTCGCTTCTACGCTATTTTGGCCGGCGTACAAAAGACATGGCCGATCGGGAAGACATGGTCCAGGAAGTGTTCGTGCGATTGATTCGCCGGGGCGGCACCTCCGCGCTCGCGCACGAAAATCTGAGCGGCTATGTTTTCGAAACCGCCAGCAGTGTTCTCAAGGATCGGTTGCGCAAGCATGTAACGCACCGCGTCGAAGCTCATGAACCATTCGACAGCGATAGACATTCGGATGTGGATTTCTCACCCGAACACGTTCTGTTGGGTAAGGAGCGGCTTGCGCGGGCAACCGCCGTGCTGCTGGAGCTGCCGGAACGAACGCGGGTGATTTTTGTGCTGAGACGGTTGGAAGGCATGCGCTTCAACGAAATCGCCGCGCGATTGGGCATTTCCGTCAGCGCCGTCGAGAAGCACATGCAGCGCGCCGTTACCCATCTCATGCGGCGGATCGAACAGGAATGATCCTGCGCAAACAACGATTTTCAAAGCGTGGCTTCGCACCGGACGAGGCAGCATCCTATTGGCTGGTTCGTCTCGATTCCGGGCCGCTCGACCCTCGCGAGCAGGCTGAATTTGAGGCGTGGCATGCGGGGTCCCCTATCAATTCCCCCGCCTTCGAACGCGCACAGGAGGCCTGGAACCTGTTCGAGAGCGCGGAAGGCGATTCCCATTCGAAGGCCCTGCGCGAATCGGCGCTCGAAGTTGGCCCGGAATCCCGGCGGGGAATCTGGCTGGGGGCAGGCGCGGGGATCGCCGCCTCCTTGCTGGCTGCCGCCGCTTTCAACATCGATCTCCTCCTGCCATCCCCGAAGGAAGCTGCCGATGTCGCTGTGGCGTCCGCACCGGTGGCGATGGAAGCCTTGAAGCCCAGTCAAGGCGAATTCGCGACTGGAAGAGGAGGTCGACGTGCCATAGATCTGGCCGATGGAAGCGTGCTTACGCTGAACACCGACAGCGCTGTTCGCGTGGCATATGCACCAGGACGGCGCTTCGTTCGTCTTCTGCGAGGCCAGGTTCTTTTTGAAGTGGCCAGGGATCGTCGTCGGCCTTTTGTCGTACAAGCGGCCGATCGCCAGGTAACCGCGCTCGGCACGGTTTTCGAGGTCATGCTGGATCGGGATCGCATGAAAGTAACGCTGGTTGAGGGCAAGGTCGTGGTCGACGCTGCCAGCGACCGTCCGGCGAACGCTGCGATTATCAAGCCGATGGTGTTGGCACCGGGGCAAGAGTTCGTCGCGGCAATTGGCTCTGCCCCCCAGCTTGCCCATGTCGATGTCGATCAGCAGCTTCGATGGCGCGAAGGTTTCGTGGAGTTCGACGATGTTCCACTTGCCGCCGCCGTCCGGGAGATGAACCGCTATTCGAGCCGGCAGCTCATCGTTCATGACGATGTCATCGGAAACCTGCGTATCAGTGGTGTTTTCCGCACCGGCAATCCGCAACGGTTCGGCGCCATAGTCGGCGAATTGCTCCCTGTTCGCTCTCGCCCACTGCCGGACGACAACATTGAATTGAGCATGGTGGGCGAACCAGCCCGTTGATGCCCTCGCGGGGACACACGTAAATTTTTGCCCTGCCTGATGCGGGTTTTGCTTTCAGTCGCGTTCCAGAGCGTGGTGACCGGGGAATTCCGGCGCGAGGGCACGGGGGTGTGCGATGAAGGGCATCGAAGCCTTGAGGGTTCGGAAGAGCCTGCGGACCGGCGTGGCGGTTTTATCGCCGGCGGCCGTCGAAACGACATCCGTTCAATCGCGGAACATCGGTCGAATTGATGTGGCCGCTCAGCCATTGGCGATGGGACGCCGGCGCTCAACGGCGCATAAAATACAAACAATAAATTGGGAGGAGCATGATGTTGAGGCTTTCGAGGATCGGGATGCTGGCGTGTGCGTCGGTCATGGTGATTTCGCACAGTGCTGCGGCGCAGACATCCGGGCAGTCCGCGCCTCCCTCCACGCAGGCGGAACAACCCCCCGAGGGTCAGACTTTCGGCGATATCATCGTGACCGCCCAGCGCCGCAACGAGCTGCAGCGCGACGTGCCGATCTCGATCACCGCGTTCAACAGCGAAAGCCTGGCCAAGACCGGCGTCACCGATGCGCGCGGCTTGATGCAAATCACGCCGGGGCTTAATTTCCAGCAGTTCGGATCCTCGGCGCAACCGCTGATCCGCGGCATCGGCTCGACAGGAGGCTCGGTCGGCGACAGTTCCAATGTCTCGATCTATATCGATGGCGTCTACCAGCCCTTCCAGGCCGCCAACTTCCTGCGCTTTGGGGATCTTGACCGGATCGAGGTGCTCAAGGGCCCGCAAGGCACCCTGTTCGGCCGCAACGCCGCGGGCGGCGCGATCAGCATCACCACGCTCAAGCCGTCGCTCGATGCCGCCACGGGCAAGTTCAGCGCCGGCTACAGCCGCTTCAACGAAGTGGAACTGAACGGCTTCGTCTCGGTGCCGCTTTCGGACACGGTCGCCGCCAGCCTGTCCGGGAACTTCATACGCAACGATGGCTTCCGCCGTGACATTTTCCTGAACAGGGATGTGGGTTACTTGCGCTCATACGGCGGGCGCGCCAAGCTCCTGATCGAACCGGACGAGCGTACGAGCATCCTGCTCACCGGCCATTATCGCTGGAGCAACGATCTCGGCAGCTTCGGCAATCAGCCGCTTGACGGCAATACCGTGATCCGCCGGACGGTGCCCGACATCCTGCTCGCCACCGAACCCAATACTTCGGCGCTTAGCATCGAAACGGTAAACAAGGTCAAGGTTTACGGTGGCAGTCTCAGCATCGAACGCGATCTCGGCTTTGCGAAGCTGACGTCGCTGACCGCGTTTGCGAACGCCCGGCAGTTCGTCTTCACCGATTCCGATCTCACCCCGGCCGCGAACCTGCAGACCAAGATCAATTTCGGAACCGACATGATCTCGCAGGATCTGACACTCACATCGACGAACGAGGGTCCGCTGAAGTGGCTGCTCGGCGGGACCTACTATCGGGAGCAGGGCTTTCTCATAAGCTATACCTACGGGGGGCTGTTCACGCCGGCGGCGGCACCTCCGCTCACCGCGGGACGCTACGTTCCCGAAGTCGACATCAAGGCTTACGCGGCCTTCGCCGAATTGACCTACAGCCTGACCGATCGGCTGACGGTTATCGTCGGCGGCCGCTTCAGCAACGACAAGCCCTCCTACACGGGATCGACCGTCGTCGTCGCCACCGGTCAGCCCAATCCGGCCACTCGGGTCAGCCCCTCGGACTCCTTCTCCAGCTTCACGCCCCGCGTGGCGATGCGGTACGCGGTGACGCCCACGCTCAATGCCTATGCAAGTTACAGCCGGGGCTTCAAGTCGGGCGTCTTCAACTCCAACGGCCTTCAGGCGACTGCGGTGAAGCCGGAGACCGTCGATGCCTTCGAAGCCGGCATGAAGGGCGCAGTGTCGCCGACCTTTTCCTTCGATGCCTCGGCGTTCTATTATGACTACAAGAACCTTCAGCAGCTTTCGTTCGGCACGACCCCCACGACGCTGATCCTGCGCAATGCGGCCAAAGCGGAGATCTACGGCTTCGAAGCCAATGCCACTGCCCTGCCATTGCCGGGGCTGACGTTGCGCGGCGGCTTTGCCTATGTCCATGGCGAGTACAAGAGCTTCCCCGGCGCGCAGGGCTTCATTCCGGCGACGAACGCCAGCGGCGTTCCGATCGGCGGCAACGCGACCTTCATCTTCGATGCATCGGGGCATCCGATGATCCGCACGCCGCGCGTGCAGGTGAATGGAACCGTCGCCTACGAGACGGGGGTCGCCAACGGCGGCAAGCTCAATTTCAATCTCACCGCCTCGCGCACCGGCAAGATGTACCACGATGTTTCCAGCAACACGGTCCAACCGGCATTTACTGTGGTAAACGCCAGCATCGCCTATACCACGCCCGACGAGCATTGGCGCGCAAGCATCTGGGGAAACAACATCTTCGACGAGACTTATATCGCCGGCATCCTGATCTCGGGAACCGCCACGGCGGTGACGTACTCGAAACCCGCAACTTATGGTGTCAAGATCGAGTACATGTTCTAATGGATACGAAACGCTCTACGCCATGATTTGCGGCCGCGATGAGACGCGGAAGCCCGGGTTTGCGATGTGAGCCGTTGCCCGGCCGCATCGTTTCAAGCGCCCGTTCGCGAATGCGATATCGCAGTGCACCAAAATATGCGATTATCCGATTCTCACTGCGGGAGAGTCGAACATGGCTCAAACCAAGATCGCCTTTGCGCTGGCGGGCCTGGGCGGCTTCAACGCTCACGGCGCCGGGTTCCTCCAGGCCGCGCGGGACAATGATGTCGTGCCCGACCTGGTGACTGCCACCAGCGGCCAGATCGTCGTCCTTGAGGCCTACTTGCGCGAGGTTCCCGATCTCAAGGCCGGCCTCATCGATCCCTCGATCGAAGGCAATCCGCTCGCCCAGTTGCAGATTGCCCTGTTCGGCTATGACGGCGTCTTCGAGCCCGCGCTTTCCGACGCGGTCGCGCGGCTCCTGAAGCCGCCCTATCTCGGGCTCGGGTTCGACTTTTTCGCCGATCGCTTCCTGCCGGCCCAGATCTATCGACCCTCGCGCACCGCCGCGACGATCAAACGCATCAAGGACACCTTCAACGGCCACGAAATCGGCGTGGTGTTCAATGCCTATGATCCCTCCACCGGGCGCGGCAAGCTTTACGGCAACAATGCTGCGCGCCAGCGAATGAAGCAAAAAAGCAGTGTTCCCGTGCTCGAAGATCAGCGAAGCGCCGATCCCAGGGCCGGCAAGCAAGGCGCCGACGAGGAAGTCATCCACAAGATCGACGAACAGGCCATCGAAGCTGCGCTGTGGCTTTCGCTCTACGGTTTTGCCGGCATGCCAGGCGGCCTGATCGACGGTGCTTACCATCGCTCCTGCATTCTGTCCGAACTGCACAATTTCGAGGACGTGTTTGTCTGCCGGCCACTGGCCAATGGCTGGTGCAAAGACCAACTGCCCCAAAACTATTTCGACGTGCAGGACTGGAATACCGAGATGTGGTTCTCGGCGAGCTACAAGGCCGAGGCCGATGCGATGAAGCGGATCAACCGGCTCGTGAACCGCGGCGCCTTCAAGCCCGAAGCCGGCATGACCGAAGTACGGCTCTGGGAAGTCGAACCCGACACGCCTGCCGGCTATTTCAACTATTTCATCGAGCGCAATTCGGTGTTCGACGAGGCGCGGCGGAAGGGAACCGAGAAGTTCAGGCAGGCTGCGGAAAGGCGGGCCCATCCTGCCACCGCCGCGACGAACTGATCCCGGCGAAAGCGAAGGTTCGGAACGGCGTGATCGCCGCGCCGACAGACGCCTGTGAGGATCGAGCGATGCACGTCGAAGCCAATCTATCCGCTCTCGATCTTGCTGCGCTTGCCGCGGGGCGCACCTTCCGTCCTTCATCCAGCGCCTGGGATGTGAATCGGCTTTGAAGCGGGCCTCCACTTCGAAGCCGATCTTCAGTTGAGGGGGATAGGTTGTGCAGGGTCGGGCGCGGCGACCGCAAGGCGAGGGTTGACCAGACTCTGATACGCGGGTTTGGCTACCGCCGGACCGTGGTTCGTCTCTCCGTTCCTGGAACAAACCAATTTTGTTTGGTCCGGATGGCCATTTGCTTCCCGATGTTTCAGTATTTTCTGGTGATTTCAAGGTCTTGAGTGAAGGCTGGGATGGCCTTCGGACTGCGCGGGAGGAACAAGTGCCGGGCGCTGCAACGGCCTTTCAGGTATTTTTCCTGCCCCTATAGCCAAGGCGATTCTCTCTTGGTAACAGCGCTAATGATTATTGGTTGCAATAAGATTCGGCGAGCGCTGAAGGGGGAAACAGATGGTTTCAGAAAAGTTTTTGCGCAAAATACTTATGGCATCGGCCTTGACCGGGCTGGTGCCTGCATCGCCAGTCCTGGCGACCGCATCGACGCCCGGCCGGGCGAGCGCCGAAGTCACCTCGAGCGACGACGGCGGTGGCGCAGCTGCGGATGACCGCGACAGGGATGCCATCATCGTTACCGGCCTGCGCGCCGAGAAGGAATCGATCAGCGGGACCAAGACTGACACGCCACTGCTGCTGACGCCGCAGTCCATTTCGGTCATCAGCATGGATGACATGCTGTCGCGCAGCATCCTGTCGGTCGGCGATGCCGTGGCCTACAGTGCCGGCGTGTTCACCAACACCAAGGGCGTGACCTATGGCGGCGATGCCATCGCCATCCGCGGCTTCGGCAACGACGGCACGACCGGCACAGCCGGGAACACTTATGTCGATGGCCTGCGCCTGAGCGGCACCGGCTATGTGAGCGGCGCTCTCGATCCGTATCTATACGAACGGGTCGAAGTGGTGAAAGGTCCTGCCTCCGTTCTCTACGGCCAGTCAGTCCCCGGCGGCCTCATCAATATGGTGAGCAAGCGGCCGCAGGCCGATTTCGACGGCGAAGTGATCGCGCGGTACGGTACGTTCGGCCGCAAGCAGTTCGCGCTGGACGCTACCGGCCCGGTGACGTCGGATGGCGGCCTGCTCGCCCGGGTGACGGGCACCTGGTTCAAGACTCATGACATCTATGATTTTTCCGACAGAGAGCGCGTGCTGTTCGCGCCGTCGCTGACCTGGAGCCTCGGCGACAGCACCAGCCTCACCATCCTGACGCATTATCAGAAGGACGATTTCGCGGGTTCCACGCTGAACTGGCTGCCGACGATCGGTACGGTCATCGATAATCCCAATGGGCAAATTTCACGGAAGCTTTTTACCGGCGATCCTAACTATCAGCGGTGGGACCGGCAAACCGCATCGGCGGGCTATCAGTTCGAGCACCGTTTCAGCGATTTTCTGACCTTCCGGCAGAACTTCCGCTATACCGACACCCAGCTTGACAATCGCAATATCTACATCAGCCGCCTTTCGGCCGACCTTCGAACCGCAGGGCGCCAGGCTTTCGGTCTTCAGGAAAACTCTGACGACCTCACAATCGACAATCATGCCGCGTTCACGTTCACTACCGGTGCGATCTCGCATCAGGTGCTGGCGGGCCTCGACTGGCAGAAGTTGAAATACAGCACCGATCGCGTCTTCGCGATCGCGCCGACGCTCGATGTCTTCGCGCCGGTCTATAACCAGGCCATTCCTGAGCCCGCCCCCTTCCAGCACCGCATATACCGCAACGAGCAGACTGGCCTCTACTTGCAGGACCAGATCGCACTCGGGGGAACGCGGCTGCTCCTGGGTATGCGCCAGGACTGGGCATCGTTTAAGGCATCCGATCTCATTCGCAACGTCAGCCAGAAGTCCAAGAACAAGGCGCTGACCAAGCGGGCCGCCCTGCTCCATGCGTTCGACAACGGGCTGGCGCCCTATGTCAGCTACTCGGAAAGCTTCACGCCGCAATATGGTTCGGATTTCGAAGGCAACAGCTTCGATCCCGAAAAAGGCCGGCAGTATGAAGCCGGCGTGAAGTACCAGCCCGCGGGGACACAGAGCTTCCTGACGGCCTCGATCTTCGACTTGCGCCGTCGCAACTATCTGACGACCGACGCCGATCATCCCGGCTTCTCCCGCCAGAATGGCGAGGTTCGGATGCGCGGCCTCGAACTGGAAGCCAACGTCGCGCTGCAGGCCGATCTGACGCTAATGGGGGCATATACGCTCCTGGATTCCAAGGTGACGGAAAGCGCCGATACCGTCTCCGGCATCAATCCGGAGACGCTTGCTGTCGAGAGCCGTAAACAGCAGGGATTGCGGTTGCAGGCGGTGCCGCGCCACAACGCCTCGCTCTGGGTCAACTACGTGAACCCGATCGGTATCGCGCTGGGTGCCGGTGTGCGTTATTCGAGCTCGACATACGGCGATGCGGCGAACCTGTCGCGCGTGCCTGCCTTCACGCTGTTCGATGCGTCTGTCCGCTTCGATCTAGGCGCATGGTTGGCCAATCTGGAGGGGCTTGAGCTGTCGGTGAAGGCGAACAATGTCTTCGACAAGAAGTACGTTTCGTCCTGCGTCGGCATCGACCGCTGCTATTATGGCCAGGCGCGCAACGTAATCGCCGATCTGGCATGGCGGTGGTGAGGTCAGCGCCGCCTGCCCGGAAGGCGGTGCTGAACCGGATCGCGGCGGGCCTTGGCGGCGGCTATGCCGTCGCGGCCGCTGCGGCTTCGGGGCTGGCCGCCGCGCTGCCGGGGCCTCCGGTCGAGGCAGCCGTGACGGCGCAGTTGATCGCCTATGCGCTGTTCGTCCTCGTCGCGCTCTGGTCGTTCGTGCCGCAGCGAGGCTGGGCCGTCTGGGCGGGTGTCCTCGCGCTGATCGGCGTATTCATGATGATCGGAGCCACGAGCGGACGACCTGCATGAAGGATGGTTTTCGCCAGACCATGGCGTTTCTCCATAGTTGGGCCGGATTGATCCCCGGCTGGCTGCTCTATGCCGTGTTCCTGACGGGAACGTTGACCTATTACCGGCAGGAGATAAACCAGTGGATGCGCCCGGAGCTGAGCGGCGCGGTCGCCGATCGGCAGGCGGTAAACCATGCGATCGACCGATTGCGGCAGAAGGGCGGCCACGTGCAGCTCTGGCGCATCGAACAGCCCACCGCGCGCAATCCCGTGACCGAAATCATGTGGAAGGGCCCTATGGGCGGTTTCCGGTCGGAGCTGCTCGATCCGCGTACCGGCGGCACGGTGCAAGGCCGCGAGACGATGGGCGGGGATTTTCTCTACTACTTCCACTTCGACCTGAACGCGCCGGGGCGTCTGGGTCGCTGGCTGGTCTGCTTTGCCGCCATCGCCATGCTGGTGGCGATTATCAGCGGCGTCATTACACATCGTCGGATCTTCGCCGATTTCTTCACCTTCCGCCCGCTCAAGGGACAGCGGAGCTGGCTGGACGCGCATAACGTCACCGGGGTGGTGGCCTTGCCTTTTTGTCTGATGATTAGCTTTACCGGGCTGGTGACGCTGGCGAGCATGTTCATGCCCTGGGCGATTGAGCGCGTCTATTCGGGCGACTTGGCGGCCTATGCGCGCGATTTGTCGGGGGAGGGGCGGACAATCGCCATGGCCGCCGCCGCGTCGCCGGGAACTTCGCATCTTTCCGGTGCCACGGTTCAGGCCATGGTCGATCGGGCGCGGCAGGCATGGCACGGGGGAAGCGCGGGCCGAATTCTCGTCGATACTCCTCTGTCCGATGGGGCGACGGTCACGATTGAACGGCTCGACTCCGACCGTGTCTCATACGACAAGCAATGGGTACGGTTCCGGGCCGACGGGCACCTTATGGCCCGCTATGACGGCGGAGGACCCGCCGTAACGACACAGGGCTGGCTTTACGGCCTGCACCTGGGCCGCTTCTCCGATGCCGGGCTGCGGGCGCTGTTCTTCCTGTCGGGGCTGCTGGGCACGGGAATGATCGCGACGGGGATGATCCTCTGGGCGGTCAAGCGCCGTCTGCCCGAGGGGCCGGCCGGCCCCTGGCGGCGGAGCGGATGAACGTCGCGATAATTGCGGGGCTGCCGCTTGCCATAGCAGCGCTGCTGCTGGCCAACCGTCTCTTGCCCGTCGCCTTGCCGGGCAGGATGGTCTGGGAAGCGACGGCGTTCTTTCTGGCCTGGCTTGCGGCGCTGGTTCACGCATTATGCATGCGGCCCGGGAGGGCGTGGATATGGCAAGTCCGTTGCACCGGGCTCTTGTGTCTGGCCGCTCCGATGCCGCTGATGTTCGTATCGGGCAGCGGCCTGTTTACATGGATCGGCACGGGCGATCACGTGCGCGCCGGTGTCGATCTCGCCCTCATCCTGACGGGAATTACCATGCTGGCCGTGACGATGCCCCGGCGGTGGCGGAACGTTGCAACATGAGCTTTCTGGCTGCACTGGCGGGAATGGCATGCCTTTGCCTGTCGATGGTTCGTCATCAGCGTGACCTGTTATCTCGCCAGCTGTCTCCGGGTTGGCGGCGCGGCCTGCAATGGACCGGTTACGGCTTGCTGCTGCTGTCGTTCGTGATCTCTCTGTCAGGCGGGGCCATACCTGTCGTGCGCTGGCTGGGCGAACTCAGCCTGGCTGCCCTGGCGGTCGTCGCGCTGGCGACCACGGCGTTTGTCCTCCGGCAGCGGCCGGGCGGGAAGGCAAGGTCGCCCCGCGCGTTTACTCGCGAGCAAGTGCGGTCAGCCTCTCGATCAGCGCAGACAGAATGCTTCTCACCCCCAAATCGGTAAAGTAGGCGCGGCGATACTCGAGCCGGAAGGTCAGCGTGTCGCGCGGCACCACGACGACGGTCAGCGGATAGCTGGTGCCGCCCCTATTGCCCACATCCGAGAAGGCGAGATCGCCGCGCACTTCGTGCCACAGCGCCTCATCGACCGGGTAGTTCTCGAACACCAGCAGCGTGTCGAACGGCGCCGTGGCGGCATTGGTCCAGCATTGCAGGGCGGGCGGCGGCGCATGTTCATGCTGGCGCATGGCGATGTTGTCGGCCAGCAGGCCGCGCAGCCATGCGCCCTGGTCCTGCCCCGGTGATACGTCGCAGATCAGGGGGAGGGTGCCTACCATCAGGTCGATGATGTCCTCTATGCCCGGCATGTCCGCCGAGCGGCCCGATCCCGTCACGCCGAAGGAGGTGGTTTCGCTGCCGGTCCTGTCGGCGATCACCTGAGCAACCGCTGCCTGCACCAGTGTGTTGAGCGTGACCTTGTGCCTTGCTGCAACGGCGCGCAGGGCCTGCACGTCCGGCTCGGCAACGACATGTTCGACGGCGCCTGCCGTCAGGTCATCGGCGTCGCGGGGCTCGTTTCCAAGCGCGCGATGAAGCAGGCTCGGCTGCGGAAGCCGTTCCAGGCGTTCGCGCCAGTAGGCCGCGTGAATCCGTTCGTCCTGCCGGCTGCGCCATAGCGCGACCTGCCGCGGCCCGCTGCCGGCCGGCGGCAGGGCTTCCCCGTCGTAAAGCCGCAGCAATTCGCCCAGAACCCGCGACATGGACCATCCGTCGAGCAGCGCGTGGTGCCAGGTCCACAGGAACCGCCAGTCGTCGGTCCCCATGCGGACCAGGTTGAGGCGGCTTAGCGCTGATCCGTCATGGAATGAGAAGCCGCGTGCATATTCGCTGTCTCGCAGTGCGGTCCATGCGGCTTCCTTGTCCGCCTGTCCGCTGAAGTCCAGAATGTCCGCGGTGCTGCGATCTTCCTTCTTGATGACGAGCAGGGGTTGGTCCGGATCTCTCCATCCGGCGCTACTGCGCAATATGTCGTGGCGCGCGGCCAAGTTTGCCCAGGCCGCGCGCATGCGGTCCGGGTCCATGCCGGTGATGCTTGCCCAGACTTGTACGCGATATGCCGTGGAGCCAGGATGTGCCGCGCTGTGGCGCAGCATGGCCGCCTGCAGGGGCGAGGGCGGAACGATGTCCAGAATGGCTGGAGCGGCTAGGGACAGTGTGTCGATCTGCCGCTGATCGATTTCGGCCAACGGAAAGTCCGAAGGTGTGGCTTGCCCCGGCGTGACCGTCATGCAGTGTGCGACCAGATCGTGCAGAGCAGCCTCGTAGGCACGCATCAATGCGGAGATGGTGGCGGCCTCGAACTGCTGGCGGCTATAGCGCATGTGGAGGACAAGCTTGCCTTCCGCGACCTGACCGTCGATGGTGATCGCCGCGCCCAGCGGGGCGCCGGCGTCGGTTCCGCTTCCGCAGTCCTCTGCCGCCAGCCGCCAGTTCCCGTCGACGACATTGTCGAACTGTCCCAGATAGTTGAACGACAGCGAGGGAAGTCCCCCGCTGTCAAGTGTCTCTTGAACGTCGGGGGGTGCCAGATGGCGCAGCATACCGAATCCCAGTCCGCCGAGGGGAATCGCTGCAAGCGTTTCCTTCACATGCCGAATGGCGCCACCCCAGTCCGCGGAGGAAGCCGTGAAGCGGACTGGATAGACACTGGTGAACCAGCCCGTGCTGCGGCTCAGGTCCGTGTCGGGAAACAGGCCTTCCTCGCGTCCGTGGCCTTCCATATGAACAGAGACAGCTTCAAGGTTCCAATGCCGGGCCACTGTCCGATTGAGAGCGGCGAGCAGTAGCGTGTCGATCCGCGTGCGGTAGGCAGCCGGGGCCCTTGTCAGCAGGGCCTGCGTCGTGGGCGCGTCGAGCCGAAGCGATACTGTTTCGGCATCGCCGCGGATCGCGGCATGGCCCTCGTGATCGAGAGGAATAGCCGGTGCATCCAGCATGGATCGCCAGAACGGGCGTTCGTCAAGAAAGCGGGGCAGGGCTTTCGCCTGCAGGGAGGCCCAGCGACCGAACGGGGTGGTTGCCGGTTCCGGCGCGATCCGCTGGCAGGGCGCGGTCAGCAGGCCGCGCAGATCATCGAGCACGATTCGCCACGAAACGCCGTCGACCACGAGATGATGGGCCGCCAGGAACAGCCTTTGCCCGCCACCCGGCAGAGTTATGAGCCGTGCGCGCATCAACGGGCCATGTTCCAGGTTCAACCCTTCCTGCACTTCGTCGCACAGGCGCGCGATGTCTTCAGCCGTTTCGGCGGCACGTTCATCGCAGACGATACCGGGTTCCGGGGCGTATTCCTGAAACCATTGCCCGTTCGCATTCAGACGGAAGCGCAGGCGGAAGCCGGAATGCGTCTGACCCAGCACGGTGATCGCGTCCCGCAGCGTCGCGAAAGCGATCGGCTTGACCGCTTCCAGCAGGACCGACTGGTTCCAGCGGTTGCGATTGGCGAGCGGCTGGCGGAAGAACCAGGTTTGAATCGGGGTCAATGGTAACGGGCCGTCGGGCAGGATCTCCGCTTTTCGCAACTGTGCATCGACTGGCAGCGCGGCTCGTGCCAGCGCTTCGACCGTCTGCCCTTCGAGCAACTGTTTGGGCGTGATCTTGTACCCGGCGGCGCGGGCGCGGGCGACGATCTGGAGGGCGAGGATGGAATCGCCGCCGATTTCGAAGAAGTTGTCCGTAATGCCGATCGCGTTGACGCCCAGCGCGCCGCGCCAGATTTCGAGCAGCACCGTTTCCGCCGCGTTGCGTGGCGCCACGCCTGTCGTTCCGCTCGACCAGTCCGGCGCGGGCAGCGCGGCACGGTCGATCTTGCCGGTGCGGGTTACGGGCAGGGTGTTGAGGACGATCAGCCGGGCGGGAACCATGTGCGGCGGCAGGGCGGCTTCCAGGGCACCTGTCAGACTTGCCGGATCGACCGTGCGTCCGGCATGCGGCGCGACATAGCCGATCAGCCGCGTGATCCCGTCACGCTCGTCGACCACGGCGGCAGCGTCCCGAATGCCGGGCAGCGCGGCGAGATGCGCTTCCACTTCGCCCAGCTCGATGCGAAACCCCCGGACCTTGACCTGATCGTCCCGGCGGCCGAGGAATTCCACTTCGCCGTCATTCCGCCATCGCGCCAGGTCGCCGGTGCGGTACATGCGCGCTCCGGGCGCGCCGAAGGGATCGGGCAGGAAGCGGTCGGCCGTCATACCGGGCCTGTCCGCATAGCCGCGCGCCACACCGCCGCCGCCAATCCACAATTCCCCTGCCACGCCCGGCGGCACGGGGTTGAGATCGCGGTCGAGGATGTGGGCGAGCCTGTCACCCACCGGCCGGCCGATCGGTACGACCGGGCTGTCCGGAATGGACCTGCCGTCTCCCTTCCACACCATCGGTGTGACGACCGTTTCGGTCGGCCCATAGCCGTTGATGACGTGGCGCGGCTTCAGGGTGCGGAGCACGCTTTCCAGGCCCGCTTTGGGCATCGCTTCCCCGCCGAAGGAATAAAGGTGCACTGCAGGCGGCGGCGAGTCTTGGGTTTCGGCACAGGACGCGACTTGCTGAAGGTAGCGGGGCGGGAACCCGGCATGGGTTGCTTCCTGTCCGGCGAGGATCGAAAGAGTCTTTTCGGGCGACCAGAGTTCGTCGTCACGCAGGATGATGGCGCCGCCAAAGGAGAGCGCCGTCATCCACCGCTCATGCGCGCCATCGAAAGTAAACGAGATGAAATGAAGTTCCCGGCTGCTCTCGTCCATGTCGTAGAGCGCGCCGGTGGCGCGGCAATGCGCCGCTAGCGGGCCGTGTTCTACCATCACGCCCTTGGGTTCGCCGGTAGAGCCCGAAGTGTGGATGATGTAGGCCAGACTGGACGGATGGATGAAGATGGCGGGTGGTTCCTCTTCACCTGGGATGTCCCCTTCGCCGAAGGGGTCTGCCGGCAGCAGCCAGGGTATATCGTCGATCCCCTCCCGCGCGATCAGCAGTGCCAGTTTCGCTTTGTGGGCGATGGCGCGCCGTCTTGCCGGCGGGTCGTTGGGGTCCAGTGGAACGAACGCGCCACCGCTACGCATGACGGCCAATAGGGCTATAATCATGTCAAAGCACCGATCGAGACAGATGCCGACGCGGATTTCGGGGCCGATGCCTTGTGCGACCAGCCTGGCTGCCAGTCTTTTCGACGCTCTGTCCAGATCGCCCCGAGTGAGGACCCCGCCGTCCATGATCACGGCCGGTGCGTCGGGCTTCTCGCGCGCCAGTCGCGCCAGTGTCGTGGGCACAGCCTCTGGCATGGGCAGGCCATATTCCGGTCCTCGGCCCCACTGCGCGAGCGTTTCCGCCTCCATTTCCGTGCGCACGTCGATCCGGTCGAGCGGCGCGTGCGGTTGTGCGGCGGCTTGTCTCAGCAGATGTATCCAGCGATCGAGGATGACGCCGGCCTCGGAAGCGCTATGGGCTGCGGTGCGATAGGCGATGCGGGCCAGAATGGTTCCGTTCGCCAGATCGGATGTGGCAAGGGCGAGGTCGAACTTGGCGGTCCTCACCGGCTGTTCGAGGGGTGTCATGACCAGATCGGGAAGCTGGATCGGCGCCAGACGGCGTTCCGGCGTGTGATCGAACATCATGGAGAAGAGAGGAGCGCCGCCGCGCTCCGCGCGCAGGCAGGCCTCGATCTCGCCGAACCCGATGTCGCGATGATCGAGCGCTTCGGCAACAGTCTGCGCAAGGTCGTCGATGAGCGCGGCAAAGGAAAGGCGGCTGTCCATCCGATGCCGGATCGCCACGGAATTGACGAAGCATCCGATCAGCCGTTCCGCCTCCGCCCCGCGCCGGTTGTCCGCCGGGATGCCGAGCACGAGATCGGGTTGATCGCCAAGCCGCGCGCAAAGCAGGAAGAAGGACGCCGCCAGAACAGGGAACAGCGCGTGGCCGCGCTCTGTCGCCAGGCTGCGCAGGCTTTCACTGAGATCGCGCGGCAGCACTGCACTCAGCTCCCCGCCCTCGTCACCCGCTATATCGGCCTGTTGGGCCGGGCCGCGCAGCGAGGGCGGCGGCGCGTCGGCCAGTTTCGCACGCCAGTAGTCAAGCTGCCTTTCGCCTTCGCCCGCGTCGAGCCAGGCCGTTTGCCAGGCCATCGCGTCGGCATATTGCACAGGCAATGGCGCCAAATTCGGCGCACGCCCTTCCAGCGCGGCGCGATAGGTTTCTTCCAGTTCCATCATCAGAATCGGGATCGAACCACCATCGGCGGCCAGATGGTGCACGGCGAGCAGCAGCATGTGATGGTCGCCGGCAAGGCGGATCAGGCATGCGCGCATGGGCGGCTCCGCCGAAAGATCGAAGGGAATGCTGTTCCACGCGGCGATCCGTCGTTCGGCCTCGTCGGTGCGTTGGCTTTCCGGCTGGCCAGACACGTCGATCAGAGGGAGGGGGATCGGTCCTGCCGGCCTCGTCAGAGCATGTACGCTGCCGTCGTCGCGCTCGCTGAAACAGGTGCGAAGAATGGCATGGCGGGCAACTATGGTTTCCAGCGCGGTTTCCAGCGAGGCGACGTCAAGCGCGCCGGAAAGCGTGAACAGACCGGGCATGATGTAGGCCGTCGAATCCGGATCGAGACGGCTGGCCCGCCATATCTGCTGCTGCCCGGCGAATAGCCCGTGGGCTCCCTCGACATCTTCGCGTGGGGGGGTGGGCAGACGGGAGAACGGAATACCCTGCTTTTCCAACGCATGAAGAAAGGCGCGCTGCTTGTCTCGGGGCAGGGTGGCAAAGCCCTTTGCGATATCGAGGAGGGATGCGGCTTGCGTGGCCATGGGTCTGGTTCCTGCTTGCAGCAAGATGGAAGGGATGGTGGAGGCCGTGAGGCGTCGTTCAGGCGGGCATGGGGATCTTGCCGGGCGTGACGCCTTCGCTGCGCAGCCGCTCGGCAAGGAGGGCTGGGCTGGGATGATCGAATATCGCACTCGGCGCGACCGCCATCTCCAGGCGTTTGCGAAGTCGGGCCGCCAGCTTGATCACGATCAGCGAATGTGCGCCCAGATCGAAGATGTTGTCCTCACGCCCGACCCGGACCGTTCGCAGCAGGTCCGACACCAGTTCGATAATGAGTGCCTCCAGCGGATCGGCGCTAGCTCCGGCAGGTGTACTGTCCAAGGGATGACTGTCCGTCATCGGCCTGGCCTTGAGTGCTTCGCGGTCGATCTTGCCGTTTGCAAGCCGCGGAAGGTCCGGCAGGGTCAGGATGGCGGAGGGCACGGCGGCTTCCGGCAATCTGCCGCGCACCTTCTCGCCGATCATTTTTGGGTCCGTCACACATCCCTGGCGCGCGACGACATAGGCGACGAGTTGGCGCGCATCCTCTTCGCCCTGGAGGATCGTCGCGGCCTGTGCGATTTCAGGCAGGTCCAGCAGCGCTGCCTCCACTTCGGCCAGTTCGATGCGAAAGCCGCGTATCTTCACCTGATCGTCGGTGCGGCCCACGAGCGACAGCGAGCCATCTCGGTTGAGGCGGGCAAGGTCACCGGTCCGGTAGAGGCGCTCCCCCGGCCTCTCGGGATCGTCGAGGAAGGCGCAATTCGCTGGCTGGCCCAGATATCCGCGTGCGACTTGCGGTCCGCCGATATAGACTTCGCCGACATCCCCGACAGGCGTGCGCGTGAAATCGGGCGCACGCAGCAGGATCCGGCATCCGGGAAGTGGCTGGTCGAGTGGCGGGGCGTTGTAAGACGCCGGCGCTGCCGGAACACGGTGGATCATCGCGCCCACTGTGGTTTCGGTCGGTCCGTAGTGGTTGAATATCCGCGCTTCGGGCGACCGGCGCCGGATATCGTCCACCAATCGCCGGGGCAGCGGTTCCCCACCCAGAATGATCGTCGCCGGCAGGAGGGACTCGGACCCTTCGAGAAGCGCGGCGAGATGGGAGGGGGAGATCTTGATGCAGTCCACTGCCCGCTCCGTGATGAATGAAGCGAAAGCCTGGCCGTCCGCCATGTCTTCGTTGCCGGCGACAATCAGCGTTGCGCCGACCGCGAGCGATCCGAAGAGGGTCGTGTGGCCGAGATCTGCGGCCACTGTCGAGCTGAGCGCGAAGCGGCTGCACTGCGCGAGGCCGAGTGCGTCCCGCGCGGCCGCGACATAGCTGGCAAGCTGTGCATGCTCCACGATGACCCCCTTGGGCGTGCCGGTGGAGCCGGAAGTGAACAGGATATATGCCGCGCCCATCATGCTTGGAGAGGGTAGCGGGATGGGGTCGAGCGGTGTGTCGTGCCCGAGCATGACGTCAACCGCCGCCTCATTCCAGATGAAAGCCGGGGCGGCCTGTTCGATGATCGTGGCGCGCCGCGCCTCCGGCCAGTCCGGATCGATCGGCACGAAGGTCGCGCCTGCCCGCAGGACGGCATGGAGCGCCAAAACGAGACAGGGTGAACGCGGCATGACGAGGGCCACCCGGTCACCCGCGCGTATGCCCTTTGCTATGAGATGGCAGGCGAGGCGGCGCGTCTGCTCTTCCAGATCGCCGTAAGTCCATACCGTCCCGCGATGCTCCAGGGCCGAGGCTAGCGGCCTCTGCAATGCCCATCGTACCAGCAGGTCGGGAATCATCTCCACGCCCCGCACGGGCCCGGGCGAGGCGAGGGCCTCGTGCAGCGCCTGCTCTGTCCCGGTCAGGCGGGGCAGGGCGCTCGGCGATGTGTCCTGATAGTCCGGCGGTGTGTTCATCCAGCATTCTCCTCTGAGGCAAACACAAGCTCCGAACGGCTCACGAGTCCGGCCATGGCGACCAGAACGCGCCGCCTGCCCTCGAAGGGATCGCGCGCATGGGCAGTCATCATGTTGTCCACCATCAGCGTGTCGCCGCGCTGCCAGGTAAAGCGGACGGCGCAGTCTTCGTACGTGGTGCCGATGAGGGCCATGATCTCGTCCGGAATGGGCGCGCCGTCGCCGAACAGGACGTTGCGCGGGAAGCGCTCGATGCCGGCGATTTCGAGCAGGTCGGATCGTATCTCCGGATCGAGGCAATGGGGGTGATGGAGCTGCACCTGGTTGAAGAAGCTCGTCTCGCCGGTCAGGGGATGGCGGATGACGGCCGGTGCCCACAGGCGGGTCTGGAGCGTCTCATCGTCGAGCCAGCGGCAGTCCATGCCTTCGCGCGCGCAGCGGTCATTGATGACCTCGCGATTGTCGGTACGGAAAAAGTCGCGCCAGCCCACGTCCAGATGCGGGATGAAAGTGCGCACGTAGAGGAGGCCGCGCCGCTCGAACTGCGCGACAACGTCCGCAGGCAAACGGCGGAGCATTTCCCGGCAATCGACGATGGGCGTGCACCCGCCAGAGACCGCCGTTTCCTCCGCGAAGAACCATTGCTTGCGGGGCCAGCGGTCGAGATGTGAGCTTTCGTTGTGGAACAGGATCATTTCCTGTTCTGGATAGGGCGTGGAGTTGTAGAGTCCCTCCGCGTCCTTGTTTGGCGGCAGGTCGCCATAGGCGCCGTAGAGCCCGTCCGGCTGCATCGCGTCGGCAAAGGCCCTGAAAGCGTGCGCACCCGGAAGATCGAAGCCCCGAAACAATACGGCGCCATGTTTTAAAAGCAGGGCTGCGATGAGCGCTTGGTTGTCGTGAGCCCAACTCGCGGGATCGATATCCGGCTCCGAGGGAGAAAGGACGATCGGCATGGTGGCGCCATCCGCCAACAGGGTTTGGCTTACTGTGGCGCGGGCAGGGCCGCTGAGTGCCTTCTTGCCCAACATGCTGAGCTTCGATGCCATCATGTCCGGGGGCGATGAGGGGCCGTCCATGGACTTTGCCTCCGTTTTGCTTCCAAGGGCGGGAAGAGTCTGTCCGGCCACGGCTGTCTGGTCGGGATCGGTCATGGCTCTCTCGATGATGGCGATCCAGCGCGCATGCAGACGCCGGATCGTCTCTGTGTCGTAGAGGGATGTCGCGAACACCCAGTCCGCGATCATCGGTGCCGCCTCCGTCGAACCGGCGCGCGCCGGCTCGACGAACAGGGCGATGTCGAATTTCGAATGGCGTTCGGCTGGTGGAAGCTGGCGGATGGTGCAGTCATCGAGATGCAGCGCCCCGCCGGGCACGTTCTGCATCACGAACAGATGCTGGACCAGCGGATTGCGGGAACGGTCCTTTGCGGCCCCGGACACGTCCACGATCCGTTCGAACGGCAAGATGTCATGCTCGAGGACGTCAAGCGCGGTCCGCCGTGTCCGGTCGAGAAGATCGTTGAAGCTGTTCTCGGGAGCTGCGCGAGAGCGGAACGGCACGACATTGACAAAGAAACCGATCAGCTCTTCCAGTTCGGGTGTAGAACGCCCTGCCGTGTCGGTGCCGACGATCAGTTCATCATACGCGCTCTCCTCGTGCAGCAGGACCAGGAAGAGCGTCAGCAACGCCATGAATGGCGTCGCGCCCCGTGACCTTCCCCAATTCTCGACCTGGGAGGCCAGATCGCCCGGTATTTCGAACTGCAGCGAGCCACCTGTAGTCGAGGCTATGGCGGGGCGGGGACGATCGGTCGGCAGGGAGAGCACCGAAGGCGCTCCGCGAAGGTACTCGCGCCAGAAATTCTGCTCCGCTTCCAGCCTTGCGCCGGCCAGCAGTCGGTGCTGCCAGGCCGCATAGTCGGCGTATTGCACGGCAAGGGGTTGCCACGTAGGGGCCTCTCCGGCACGCGCGGCGCGGTAGGCAGCGGCCAGATCGCGGGCGAGAACGCCTACCGACCAACCATCGGCAACGATATGATGCATCGCGATGGGCATGTGCCAGGTCTGCGCGTCGAGGCGGATCAGTTCGGCGCGCACGAGCGGACCTGACGCCAGATCGAACGGCCGGGCGGCATGGCTGGCCGCCAGGCGTTGCGCTTGGGCCTCCCGCTCCGCTTCGGGAAATCCCGTCAGGTCGTGCAGCGGGATGTCCAGCATCAATGAGGGCGCGACGACGGTGACGGGGTCGCCATCGTCATTCTCCGGATAACATGTCCGCAGGATCTCGTGCCGCGCGACAATCGCATTGAGCGCGGACTGGGTGGCGGCCGGATCGAGTTCGCCGATGATCTCGAAAGAGGCTGCCATGGCGTAGGCGCTTCCTGCCTGGCCCAGTCGATCGATCAGCCATAGCCGGTGCTGCAGCGGCGCGATCGGCATGGTTGCCGCGCGGGGGAGCGGTTGGAGCGCCAGCGTTCCGGTGCTGTCGGGGCCGCATTCGTCCAGAAACGCGGCAAGGGTTTTGAGATCGGGCCGATCGAATATCGCGCACAGGGGCAGCGCGTGCCACCCTTCCCGCCGCAGCCGCGAAACGAGCCGCGCAGCAGTAAGCGAATGGCCGCCCATTGCGAAGAAATTGGCCGCGCGGTCGGCCACGCCTGTCCCCAGCAGCTCTTGCCAATGGGTCGCCAGCCGGAGCTCGGTCGGCGTCACGGGCGGCTCGGCACTTGGCCGGATACCGGCATCCCCGGGCGAGGGCAGCGCCTTGCGGTCGAGCTTCCCATTGGCGTTGAGCGGCCAGTCGGACAACATGACCCAGAAGTCGGGAATCATGTAATGCGGTAACAGCGCAGCGAGATACGACTTCAACGTGCTGGTGACGGCTTGTTGGGCGTCCTCGCCGGCAATCGTTGCGGCCGGTTGCCACCATACCGCAAGTCGGCCGTCATGCGCCATGGCAACGGCGCGAGCCACGGCGTCATGGCGCTCCAGCCATGTCTCGATCTCGCCGGCCTCGATCCGGTGTCCGCGCACCTTGATCTGGAAGTCGCGCCTGCCGGCCCACTCCAGCAGGCCTTCGCTGGTCCAGCGGCCGAGGTCGCCGGTGCGATAGAGGCGTGACCCGGCCGGGCCGTCGGGATCGGGCAGGAACGACGCGGCCGTTAGGCGCGGGTTTCCGGCATAGCCACGCCCTACGCCGATACCGCTGACCACGATCTCCCCCGTCACGCCGATGGGTGCGGGGTGTAGGGCTTCGTCCATGACGCGCACTACGGCCCCTTGCGTGGGACGGCCGATCGGCACGGGATGCCGGATGGCTTCGGCGCTTTCGATGGCGTGGAACGCGACGTCGTCGGCGCATTCTGCGGGGCCATAGGCGTTCATCAGCCGGCAGGCAGGGAAGGCGGCGAACCAGCGCCGCGCATCGGCAGATGAAAGCGCCTCGCCTGTGGGAAGAGTCCAGCGCAGCCGGGTTAGCGAGCCGCCGGCCGGATCGCTCGCTTCGACAAGCGCACGCATCAGTGAGGGCACCGGCTCGAAGATGGTCGCTCCGCTCCGCTCCAGGGTCGCGATAAGGCTGTCCGGATCGCGGACGGTGCTGTCGGCGATAATTTCCGTACAGGCGCCTATCAACGGCGCCATCAGCGTCTGCCAGACCGATATGTCGAAGCAGGAGGGCGCGGTCTGCGCGATGACGTCGTCCGCCCCGAGACCCAGCGGGTCGATCTTGGCGAGCATGTTGTTGAGCATGCCGTCGCGCGTGACCATCGCGCCTTTCGGCTCACCGCTCGAACCGGAGGTGAACAGCACATAGGCCAGTTGGTCGCCCCGAGCCGGCGGATCGATGGCGATGCTGGTGCCGTCTGCGCTTTCTCCCTTTGCAGCGAGGTCTTCGGGCGTAAGCGACAGATCCGGGAAGGCGATACCGGATGCGCGCACGACCAGAGGTTGGCCGGCCTGCGTCAGCGCTTTTCTCCAGCGTGCGGGTGGGTGGCTGGGGTCGAGGGGCATCCATGCGCATCCCGCCCGCTGCGTCGCGATCATGAGGCAGAACAGGTCGATGCCTCTAGGCAAGAGGAGGGCGATGGGTTCGTCCGGCCGGACGCCCGCAGCGATAAGGCCGCGAGCGAACATCGCCGAGCGGTGCCACATCTCGCGGTAGGTCAGCGAGTGTTCCTCATGGCGCACCGCGATACGATCAGGGTGTACCTCGACATTTGCGGCCACTCGTTCAACCCAGTCGGGCTGCAAGTCGTAGAACGGTGGATTGCCGCTCCAATCGGCCAGCAGCCGTGTCTCGGCCTCTCCCATGGACACGATGGTATCGATGGGCGTCGCGCCATCATTTGCCATGGCCAGCAGGGCGGTCCGGAATCCTTCGGCGAGACGGTGCAGCGCCTCGGCTTCCCATCCCTTCGCATCGATTGCGATACTGAGTGTCTCGCCGGGAAACACCTCGACGGTCAGGCCGTAGTGGGTCCGTTCGACATTGTCGCGTTGCCGCAAGGACAGGGCGCCCACCTGCCGGCTGCGGCCCTCCAGTTTGGGCAGGTTCTGGAATACCAGGATAGTGTCGAACTGGACGGCCCGTGGATCGATCCGGCCAACGTCGACGAGCGGCATATGTTCATGATCGCGCATCGCGGCACTGCTCGTCTGCAAGTCCGTAAGATAGGCCTGGAGATCGCGCGGTCCTCGCCCCTTCGCAGAGCTGTCCAGTCGCACGCGCAGCGGCAGGGTATTGATGAACGGACCGATCATGGCATCGGCACCAGGAAGGCCGGCCGGGCGCCCGGAAGAGGTGACGCCGAAGATCACGTCGCGCCTGCCGGAGCGGGCCGAGAGGGTCAGTGCCCAGGCTCCCTGCGCCAAAGTGTTGAGCGTCACCTTGTGCCGCTGCGCCGCCTCGACCAGCCGGACTGTTTCCGTGCGGTCCAGCACGATCTCCCGAGAGAGATGCGGCGGGGCTTCGCCCGGCGAGGCATGGTCTTCCGGCGTGATGGACAGGCCCGGGTCATCCAGGTTGTCCAGCACCTCCTTCCAATAGGCGGTCGCCGCGTCGCGATCCTGCCGCGCGAGCCAGGCGAGATGGTCTCGGAACGGCCGGCGCTCCGCGAGTACCGGCTGTACGGATGCGATTTTGGCGCGATAGCGCTCCAGCATCTCGTCCAGCAGCAGTATGGAGCACCAGCCATCGACGATCAGGTGATGGCGGGTCCAGACAAGCGTCCACCGGTTTTCCGCCATGTGGACAAGGATCAGGCGGGTCAGCGGGGGTGTGTCGAGCGCGAAGCCAGTCTCGCGATCCTCCTCCAGATGCTGATCCAGTTTTGTGTGCCGATCGGCTTCGCTCTGGTCGTACCAATCGAGAACCCGGACGCTTCCCCGCAGCGCATCCGCGGTCATGGGATGAACCATCTGAAACGGAATGTCGCGCCCATCCCGGCGAAAACTTGTCCGCATGACGGCATGGGCAGCCATCGTCTCGCACCAGGCCGTGACGAAATGGCCCGCTTCGAATGGGCCTTCCAGATCCAGTACGAGCTGATTGATGTAGGAGCCGCTGCCTTGTTCCCGCAGGCCGTGGAACAGCAAGCCTTCCTGAAGCGGTGTGAGTGGATAGGCGTCTTCTGCCCCCTCGGCCTTAATTGCGGCAATTTCCTCATCGTCGAGGGCGGCGAGCGATAACGGTGCTGCGGCGGTGCTCTTCTCTCCCTGCGCGGCCGTTTCAGGCACAGCCTCCTTGGGAAGGCTGGCGGCGATCGCGCGCAGGGTTCGCTTGTCGAAGAAGAGCCGGGGAGTAAGGGCAAGCCCCGCTGGCCGGGCCTTGGCGATGATCTGGAGGGCGAGAATGGAGTCGCCGCCGATGGCGAAGAAATCATCCTCCGGCCCAACCGCCTCCACGCTGAGCGTCTCGCGCCACAGCGCGGCGATTTGTTCCTCCAGCGGCGAGAGAGGCTCGGTTGGGCGTGGTTCTCCCGCCACGGAGGAAGGATCGGGCAATGCCTTGCGGTCTATCTTGCCGTTGGGAAGGCGAGGCAGGCTATCCAGCGCCACAAGGTGGCTGACCACCATGGCGTCCGGAAGTTCGTCGGCCATGGCGGCGAGCAACTCGGCCGTATCGAGCCCGGCCGGAGCGACGAAGCCGATGAGGCGCAGCGGACCCATTCCGCCGATTCCACCTGGCCGGACTACGACGGTCGCTTCCCTGACGCGGGGCTGACGACAGAGCCATGCTTCCACTTCGCCCGGCTCTACCCGAAAGCCCCTGATCTTCACCTGATCGTCGATCCGCCCGAGGAACAGGAGCTTCCCGTCGGACGTGAGTCTGACTCGATCTCCACTACGGTACAGGCGGCGGCCGGGCGATGTGGGGTCGGGCAGGAACCGCTCTGCCGTTGCCGCTGGGCTGTGCAGGTATCCGGCGGACACACCGTCCCCCCCGATCACGAGTTCTCCGGCCACTCCGATGGGAACGGGTCGCATATGGGCGTCGACGATGGCCACATGGTTACCGGGAAGGGGCGATCCGAGCGGAATAGCGCCGGCCGCATCGACCCCGATTTCTCCCGCAAGGCAACCCACGGTGGTCTCGGTGGGGCCATAATGGTTGAGGATCCGGCAATCGGGCGCCAGTCTGCTAACCTCTTCGACGAGCGTTGCGGCGGGAGCCTCACCGCCCAGCACCAGGTATTGGCGTGGCAGCAGACGCGCGGGATCGGGAACCGCCATTAGCGCGGCGAGGTGGGACGGGACGATCTTGAGCACGTCCACCGAATGCCGGCCCAAATGATCGGCTAGCGCGGCGGGATCGTCGGCCAGTTCGTCGTCCAGGATATGGAGCGCATGGCCGCCGAGCAACGCACCGAACCATGCCGTGAAACCCAGATCCGCCGCCGGCGAAGCAAGCGTCGCGAAACGGGCTGGCGGTGTCGGCCGTAGTCTGTCCAGGAGCCCGTCGACGTAGTGCAGCAGATTGCCCTGGGTGACCGATACGGCTTTCGGCCTACCTGTGGAGCCGGACGTGTAGATGACATAGGCGCCGTATTCGTGACGTGGGGCGAGGAGCGTGGGCAGACGCAGGCAGGAGAATAAAGAGGAATCACCAAGTGGGTTGGCGCTTATGTCGATCCACTTCATGCCTTCCATGCCGGCCGGGGGCATGGGGCCTTGGCCGACTACCGCGGTTGCCCGCGCATCCGCGGCCAGCATCACTTTGCGCGCGGCAGGCTGCGCCGGGTCCAGGCATAGGAAAGCCCCACCCGCCTTCCAGGCCGCGACCATGGCGACGGCCATCGAAACGCTTCGCGGCAGATGGAGCGCAACGACATCACCCGGTCGGCAACCTGCGGCGACGAGTTCCTGGGCGAAGCGGGATGCCCGCTCGTTTACTTCGCCGTAGGTCAGATGCCCGAACCGATCCTCCACGGCCACTTCGCTCGGCTGCCGTGCCGTCAAAGCCTCGAACCGGCCGAGCGCCGTCTGCTGATCCTTCGGCACCGGCACCGAGGCCAGTATCGATTGGTCCATGGGATCGGCGGGGAGCGCCGCGATAGGCAACTCCGGTGCGTCGATGATCCGCATGAGCGCGTAAAGCAGGCCGGCCCGCATGCGCTGCGCCGTCTGCGGTGAGAAGCACCTTGGATCGTGGCGCCATTGACCAATGATCGTGTGACCGTGATCGACCCAGCGAAGGTTGATTTCCTGCGCCGCACCACGCTGATTGGCGAACATCTCGACAGGCATGACGCGGCGGATGGCCTTGCGCTCCCCGATCGGCACGAAGGTCGTCATATGGCGCGGTTGAAACCGGTCTTCGCCGGAAAGCGTGGCTATACGGCCGCTGGGAAGATGCCGGTTCCGCAGCATTGTCATCAGGTTGCGATGTGCAGCACGCGCCAGATCGGCGCCGCTTGGATTTCCCGTGAAATCGGCGGTCCAGGGAAGGGTGTTCAGCGTATAGCCGATCATGTCGCGCTCGGCCGCGCCGCTGCGGCCCGATACTGGCGTTCCGATCAGGAACCGGTCCTGTCCGCTCCAGCGGTGCAGGAAAAGCTGATAGGCGGCAGTCAGTAGCGGAAAGAGGCCGACGCCCAACCGTTTCGCCGTTTCGCGCACTTTGTCCGCCAGGACGGGGTCGAGGGCTATGTCCGTCTCTTCGGCCATGGCGATTGTCGCGTCGGGAAGGGGATCGCGAAACAATGCCGGTGAGCCGCCCGCCCCGGTGAGGTAGCCGCGCCAGTAATCCTCCTGCCCGGTCCGGTTCTGCGATCGTTCGGCCGCGCGCTGGCGAGCAACCCAGCGCCAGTATTTTCCGCGTTCTCCGGGGGACGCGCAGTTGCCGTCGCGTTGAGCCTCGTAGAGTGCGAAGGCTCTTTCGCAGAGCATCTCCACCGAAACGAAATCACCGGCGATATGGTGGACGGCCGTGACGATATGGCTCTGTGGTGGAAAGTCGGCGCCGCCTTCCTCTACAAGGATGCGCACGCGGCAGCATACGCCGGTTTCCAGTGCAAAGGGTGCATCAATGGCGTTTTCCAGCCAGCGCATGCGATCCGCTTCCGAAAAGGGCGGCTTCGTGGTGATGGTGATATCGGGCGCGAAACCCGGGTCGCAGACCATGTGGACCCGACCGGTCCCATCTTCCCTGTAAGCAGCGTGGAGCGCCTCATGCCCACGGATCACGGCGCGGAATGCCGCAGCGAGGGCAAGTGGGTCCACATCGTCCGCGAGCCGCCCGCCCAGCACCATGTGGTAGCTGGGGTCTTCCGGTGCCAGGCGATAGGCGGCCCAGATCGGGTGCTGCAGCTCGCTGATCTCCATGCTCGTCTGGCCCGGGGCGGAACCGATTCGTTCTGCTTCGGGCGGCAGTGCGCGACGGGCGGCGCTTGAAGGCGTCAGATCGTCCATGGCGGGGATCCTCAAAAACGAATGTGTCAGGAAGGCAGGATCGCGGAGCGCACAGGATCGGCCATGGCGACCACGATGCGGCGGCTACCGGAAAAGGGCTCGCGGCCATGCGCAGTCTGCATATTGTCGAGCATCAGGATGTCACCGGAGCGCCACGGAAAGGACAGGGCGCATCGATCCAGCACATGGCGGATATGGCTCATGGCCTGCTCGGAGATGTCGGTGCCATCGCCGAAACGGACGTGACGCGGCAATGCATCGGTCGCGCCGACGATGGTCAAGAGCGTTTCCCTGACGGCTTCCGGAAGATTGGAGGGATGGAATAGATGGGCTTGGTTGAACCAGACCCAGTCGTCTGTCGCCGGGTGGCGGGCCACGGCCTGGCAGGTCTGCCGCGTCCGCAGTTCCCCGTCCGCTTTCCATTCGCAGGCGATGCGATTTTCCAGGCAGTAGCGTTCGACTGCACCCCGATCCCTGGTGCCAAAGGCTTCTTGCCAGGGCAGGTCCAGCCCGTTGCCGTAGTTGCGGGTGTAGGTCAGACCCTTGGCCGCGAATTCTTCCCGGACCGCGCGGTCGATCATTGCGAAAATCCGTCGACTGTCGGCGATGGGCGTCGCTCCGCCACCGTCCGGAGCTACCGCGCAATGAAACCAGATCCGCCGCGGCCAGGTCAGGGTGTAGGACTGTTCGTTGTGCAGCGGGATCGTCTGATGTGCCGGGTATTCAGTTGAAGTGTATATGCCCTCGCCGACAGACTTGCGCGGAGTGGATGCGAAATCATATCCGATCAGAGGAGAGCCGAAGGAGCTTGCGAATGCGCGAAACAGCGCTTCGTCCGGCGGCGCGCAGTTCCTGAAGAGCAAGGCGCCGGCCTGGGGAAGATGCGCGGCGGCGAGCGCATGGGCTGACGTCCACAGGTCACGCCAGTCCGATGCGCAAGACGTTTGTCCGGTGCGGGGTGCGATCAGCAGCGCGGTCGAATCTCCACCAAAAAGAGGCGCGATTTCGAGAACGCGGTCGGCGTGTTCGGTGGCCAGGCTCATTCAGATGTTTTCCATTTTTCCGATGCTCGCATGGATAGCCATAAATGCTAATGCGAGTCACTATTAAAAAAGGTGTTGACGCCGTATTGCCCTGGCGGCAGTCTTGCGGTTGCACCGTTCAGCCCGGTGATTTTCCATAACCTATTGCAAAATATCCATAAATCTACGACCATCGCTGCGAATCAGATAATGAGTCTGATTATCAATTGCAATAATGTGATTGTGAGAAGGAATAATCCACATGAGTTGGGACGATCCGAACACGCGTTTTGTCGTCGTCGTAAACGGAGAAGAACAATATTCGATCTGGCCTGAATCGCGCGCGCTCCCCGCAGGATGGCGGGAAGTCGGCGCTTCGGGCACGCGCGAGGCATGCCTGTCTCATATCGAACAGGTCTGGACGGATATGCGTCCTCTAAGTCTGCGTCACGCGCTTGACGGGGCGAGTGCCGGCTGAGGCCGCACTCCTTTCGACACCATCAACGGGAGCATGCGATGAACATCGCTTCAGGTGCGTTCGCGCTCGATTTTTTTCGCGCCCAGCCACCGATTCATTTGCGGCCGGATCCCATCCTATCGCGGCAGGAACAGCGCGAATCCAGTGCGCGATCCTACCCGCGCCGTATTCCGCTGGTGCTGAGTGAGGCTCGCGGCATCTATGTGCGCGATGCGGCGGGGCAACTCTATATCGATTGCCTGGCTGGCGCGGGTACCCTGGCGCTGGGACATAACCACCCTGCGGTGATCGCGGCGCTGCGTGATGCGGTCGATTCGGGTGCCCCCCTGCTCACTCTTGACTTGCCTACGCGGCTCAAGGATGCGTTCGTGGAGGCTCTCTTCGCGAGCCTGCCCGCCGGCCTGCGACAGGGCAGGATCCAGTTCTGCGGCCCGTCCGGCTCCGACGCCGTGGAGGCAGCATTGAAGCTGGTGCGCACGGCTACCGGACGCCGGGCGGTCGTGGGTTTTTCCGGTGCCTATCACGGCATGACCGCCGGCGCTCTGTCGTTGATGGGCAATCTGGCCGTTCGGCAGCCCCTGGGCGGAGCCATGGGGGACGCGCACATCATGCCGTATCCCTATGAATTCCGTTGCCCGTTCGGGCTCGGCGGGGAGCGCGCGATCGATGTGCATCTGCATCTGCTGGATCAGGTGCTCAACGATCCCGAGTCCGGCGTTCCGGCACCGGCGGCGGTCCTTCTGGAAGCGGTGCAGGGGGAGGGCGGGGTCATACCGGCGCCGATTCGCTGGCTGCAGGGTGTCCGCCGCCTGACCAGGGCCGCCGGCGTGCCGCTGGTGATCGACGAGATCCAGACGGGTGTGGGACGGACCGGTACTTTCTTCGCGTTCGAACGGGCAGGTATCGAGCCTGATGTCGTTGTCCTTTCCAAGGCGATCGGAGGCGGCTTGCCGATGGCAGTGATAATCTACCGGGAGGATCTGGATCGCTGGGCGCCAGGCGCTCATGCCGGAACATTCCGTGGCAATCAGTTGGCGATGGCAGCGGGGCTGACGACTATCCAGCACGTCCGGGAAGAAGCGCTGCACCTTCATGCGGAGGCGATGGGTCAGCGGCTGGCCGGACATCTGCGCTCTATTCAGGCCGACTGCTCTTTCATTGGCGACGTGCGGGGCAGGGGGCTGATGATCGGCGTGGAAATCGTTGAAGGAGTCGAAACGGCTCCAAGAGTCGGTTCGGGCTTAGGCGCTTCTCCGGGCGACGGGGCCCTGGCTCGGGCCGTGCAGCGGGCTTGTCTTGAACAGGGGCTGATCCTCGAAGTCGGTGGTCGCCACGGTGCCGTGCTCCGGTTCCTGTGTCCGCTGATCGTCACGGCCGATGAGATCGATGAGATTGCCGAGCGGTTCCGCACCGCCATCCGCATGGCCTGCGCCATGCACATCCCCGAAGCTGCGGAGTAAGCCGATGACCTTCGAGCTACCGCAAAACGGGCCCTTCGCGCGGTCGCCGCTCTCCTTCGCGCAGGAACGCCTGTGGATCCTGCATAGGCTGGCACCGCAGGATACGAGTTACAATCTGACGCGCGCCTTCCGACTGCGCGGCACGCTCGACAAAGCCGCGCTGCAAGCTGCCTTGACGGCCCTTGCATGGCGGCACGAGCTGTTGCGCAGCCGCTTTCCCGCGACAGAGAACGGCACGCCCTGTCAGGAGGTGCTGGATCGCCCCGTGCTGCACCTGCAGTGCGAACGGCTCGATGGCGGGCAAGGCTTCGATGACAACGAAGCGGGCATCGCCCGGCGCATCGATGCGGAGGCAGCGCGGCCCTTCGATCTTGCCGCCGAACCGCCCTATCGCGCGCTGCTGCTCGATATCGCGCAGGATGAGGCCGTGCTCGTCCTGTCAATGCACCACATAGTGTCGGACGGAGCATCCAATGCGATACTGGTACGCGACCTGCTCGATGCCTATCGCACGGCAGTGGCCGCACCCGGGCGGGATGCTGCCGAAGTTCTGCCACCGGCCGTCGCGCAATATGCCGACTATGTGAAGGCGCAGCGCGATGCGCTGGGCTCCGGCCGCGTGTCGCAGGCCTTGGACAGGGCAGCCGACCGGCTGGACAAGAACGCGGCGGATGCCAGAACGGTGATCCCCGTTCTGGAAATACCCGTCGATCGGCCGCGCGACGGGCAAAGGACCAGCGCGGGAGACCGGGTGAACTTTCCCCTAAGCGCGGAACTGGCGGAGGGCGTGAAAATCTTCGCCCGTTCCGAGGGGTGTACGCCCTTCATTGTGCTTCTGGCGGCTTGGGCGATACTGCTGGGCCGCTGGTCCGGCCAGGACGACTTCGCCATCGGCGTGCCCAATGCCGGACGCGGAGACGAGGATTTCGAGGATGTCGTCGGTTTCTTCGTTGAAACCGAAGTATATCGGCTGCGGCTACGCACTGGCATGACGGGGCGCGAGTTGATCCAGGCCTTGCGTGCGGATGCCCGGGCGATGCTGGACGATGGGCCGGTGCCCTTTGAGCGGCTGTTGGAACGCTTGCCCGCCGCTGACCGGAGCAATGGGCGCACGCCCGTATTTCAGACGATGGTCAATGTGCAGATGGATGCCAATGCGGCCTTGAGCCTGCCGGGATTGGCTGTCGAGCTGGTCTCGATTCCGGAGCATACCGCAAAGTTCGAGCTCAGCCTTGACGTAACCTATTCGGCATCAGGCGTGCGCTGCTCCATCGAATACGCGACGGACCTGTTCGACCGCACGACGATCGAGGCCATGGGCGCGCAATTCAGAGTGCTGCTCGCATCGATCACGGCGGAGGCCGGGCGCGCGTGGGATGTTTTACCGATGTGGGAGGCGGCGGACAGGCACGTTGCGCTGGTAGGCGGGGCGGGGCCGGAAGTGTCTGTCGATGGTTCGCATGACATGATCGCGATGTTCGAGGGTATGGTAGCGCGCCAACCCGATGCCCTGGCCGCTGTATGCGGGGATGAGAGCATCAGCTACGCCGCATTGAACGCGCGGGCAAACCGCCTTGCCCATGCTTTGCGCAAGGTCGGTGTGGCGGCGGAACGCTTGGTCGGCGTGGCCCTCCCGCGGGGGCTGGACATGATTGCTGCGTTGCTGGCGATCGGCAAGGCGGGTGGTGCCTATCTTCCGCTGGATCCGGCTCAGCCAGAGGCGCGCACCGCGTTGATCCGAAGCCACGCAAAGCCTCTCCTCACGATTGACAGTCCGCTCGACCGTCTTCTTGGCGATGCTGCGGAAGGGGAGGAAGAAAATCCCGCGCGGCCTGCAGATAAACGGCAGCTCGCCTATGTGCTCTATACATCCGGGTCGACTGGGGTTCCCAAAGGCGTCGCGATCGAACGGCATGCCCTTGCCAATTTCCTGGCGGCGATGCGGCAGCTGGTGCCGATGGGACCCGGTGATCGACTGCTGGCGGTGACGACGCTGGGCTTCGACATAGCCGGGCTGGAGTTGTTCCTGCCGCTGGTGTGCGGTGGAACCGTGGTGGTCGCCCCACAGGACGCCGTCGGCGATCCGCTGGCGCTGGCCGACCTGATCCGCCGTCATGACATTAATGTGATGCAGGCCACGCCGGCGAGCTGGCGTCTTCTGCTCGACGGCACCGAGGCGCGCTGGCCGGGCATGCGGGGCCTTTGCGGTGGAGAAGCTCTGGGAGCATCGCTCGCCGCGCGCATGTTGGAACGGGGCATCGATCTCACAAACGTTTACGGCCCAACCGAAACGACGATCTGGTCTTCCGCATTCCAGGTCGATCAGCTCGGCGAGGGCGCGACCGTGCCGATCGGCCAAGCCGTTGCCAATACTCGGCTCTACATACTTGACGGACATATGGAGCCCGTACCGCCGGGCGCCGTCGGCGAACTATGGATCGGTGGTGAGGGGCTGGCGCGCGGCTATGCGGGCGCGCCAGCGTTGACCGCGGCGGCGTTCCTGCCCGATCCTTTTGCCAATCCCGCTGGGGCAGCAGGCACGCGCCTGTACCGGACCGGAGATCGCGTCCGCCGCCGGTCCGATAGTGCGATCGAGTTCCTGGGCCGCCGCGACCACCAGCTCAAGATACGTGGCTTTCGCGTGGAACCGGCGGAAATCGAGGCCGTTCTGGAACGACACCCCGCCGTGTCGCAGGCGGTCGTCGTTCCCCGCAAAGAGGCGGAAGAGGACATGACGCTGGCTGCCTATGTGCTCAGTGCGGCAGAGACGGATTCGACTGCTCTGCGGTCTCATGCAGCCTCTTATCTGCCCTGCTATATGATACCGGCACGGTGGACCGTGCTGGACAGCCTACCGCTGAACGCCAGCGGAAAGATCGACCGGGCGGCTTTGTCCGCCATCCCGCCGGACAAGGCGCTCGCCGCCAAACAAGCTGGTCCGGCCAGCGAGACCGAAGCGCGGCTGCTGGCGCTCTGGCATGACGTGCTGGATCGCACGAGTTTCGGTATGACGGACAATTTCTTCGCGCTGGGCGGCCATTCGCTGCGGCTGGCGCGGCTGCAAACCCGGATACGCAAGGAATTCGGCCACGAACTGCCGCTTCAGATGCTGTTCCGCGCGCCGACCGTGCGCGACATGGCGGCGCTGATCGATGAGCGGGCTCCGGTCGATGCCGCGGGAGATCTCGCCTTCATGCGCAATCTGCTGGAGACGCTATGAGCTTGCTCCTGTCTCTCCTGCGCCAGTTCCGCTGGCGTATTCCGTTGGCGATGCTTCTGGGCGCAGGCGGTGCGGTATCGGGCCTGGCGCTAGTCGCCACAATCAACGCGCTTGTAGCCGGCACCTTGCCGCTCGACACCCATCGGGTACTCCTCATCGCGGCGCTGCTTGCGGCGGTTTTCGTATGCGGCTTCGTGTCGCAATCGATGCTGACCGCCCTTGGCCATCGCGTCGTCAGCGACATGCGGGTCAAGACCGTCAAGCGGATCATGGACACTGATCTGGAGCGGCTGGACGAGATCGGCGCATCTGCTCTCTATGCCACGCTGGCCAAGGACATCGTCGCAGTGGGGCAGGCGTTCAATCGATTGCCATTGCTGTTTGCCAATGCCGTCATGCTGCTCAGCGGCTTCTGTTACCTCGCCTGGCTTTCGCTGCCCCTGTTCGCCTTCAGCGCGGGCCTGATCGGGGCCGCTGTGGCCGTCGCCTACCGATGGGTGCTGCGGATGCGCGGCCTGATGATGGAAGTGCGCGCGACCGACGACCGCCTGATGGAGGCCTATCGTGGTGCGATCGAAGGCCGCCACGAACTGGCGCTGAACGGGTGGCGCAGGCAGATATTCCACCGCGAGGACGTGACCGCGACAGCGGAACATGCCCGGGTAACGGAAACCCGTGCCGATGGCTATTGGGCCTTGAGTCTCAGTTGGACGGCGTTGCTCGTCCTCGGCGTCATGGCGGGTATCTTCATCGTCGGAACAATGCTGGGCCTGCCTTCGGCAAATATCGCGGCTTTCGTGCTGGTGCTGATGTTCCTGCGCATGCCGCTCAACGAACTGGTCGGCACGTTGCCGATCCTGCTGGCGGGTAATGTCGCTCTCGCACGGGTGGAATCGCTGCGGCTGGAAGAGCATCGCAGCGATTTTCATGCATCCGCACGTCCGGTGCTTCCCGGGCGTGCGAACGATCACCGGAAGGAGCATTCTCCTCTGATCGAGCTTCGGGACATCGTGTTCCAGCATTCTCCGGCCAACGGCGAACCAGGCTTTCGTCTGGGGCCCCTCGACCTGTCAATCGAGCGGGGAGAGACGGTCTTCATCGTCGGGGGAAACGGCAGCGGCAAGTCAACGCTGATGTCGATCCTTGCCGGATTGCGCCGGCCCACGAGCGGCAGCATCCGCCTGGCAGGCGAATATGTGACCGACGCGGAGCGGCGCGTGCTGCGGGAACAGATCAGCGCTGTCTTCTCCTTGCCTTTCCTTTTCGACCGCCTGGTTGGCCCGGGCGGAAGGCTCGACGAGACGCTTGCCCAGGCTTTCCTGCGCCGCCTGCGCCTCGACGACAAGGTCTCCATCGAGGACAGCCGCTTGTCCGACATCCAGTTGTCGCAGGGACAGCGCAAGCGCCTCGCCCTCCTCGGTGCACTGGTGGAGGAACGGCCGGTCCTGCTGCTCGACGAGTGGGCCGCGGACCAGGATCCCGTATTCCGCCGCTTTTTCTATGAGGAACTGCTGCCCGAACTGCGCGCGCAAGGACGTACGATCATCGCAGTGAGCCACGACGATCGCTTCTTCCACGTGGCCGACCGTGTCCTGCAATGCGACGCCGGGATCTTGTCGGCATGGCGGGCGGAGGATGTGTCGCATCGCATGGGAGCCGTCCTGTAACGGACGGCGCAGCGTCGATCCTGCGATGAATGCAATCGGCTTTGCCAGCAACCGACCTTGTCAAAGGAACCGAAGAATGAATGACGACGTGCTGGTCACCGCGATGCGTGCGGATATGCCCGACGCGGTGCCATCGCCTGAAGGCGGCTCCCATCCGGACGATCGGGACACGCCCCTGCCCCGGTGGGATGGCGAGCGATTGTCGGTGATCCTGCAAGATGGTGGGGCTCAACGCTGGCGACTGGCCGATCGGTGTGGAGAGCCTGTTCTGATGTTGGAACAGACCCTGCGGGAGCAGGGCTTGGGCACGGACATGAGCGACCGGATCTGCGCCCTGGCGGCGCTGGAGGCGGCACTCGCCCGGGCGGGCAATCCAGCCGATCTGGCAGTGGCGATCGAGGACAGGCTGCGGCACCGGTTGTGGCAGGACGGCGTGATCGCAGCCGAAGAGGGGGCAGGATGGAGGGTCTTCGCGTCGGCCCTCTTTCAGCTTCCGGACCTCTGGCTGCGTCCACTGGGACAATCCGGCAGCGCCTATCCCGCCCGCTACACGGTGACCGAAGGGCGATATCACCCCAGGCGTCCGCCCACCCGGCAGGGTAAGGTCTATGCCCGCCACATCCCCTGGCTTGACAAGACCTTGTCCCTTCGTCTCGTCGATCTCGATCGCGATATCGCGCTCTTCCACCGCTGGCAGAACGATCCGCGTATCGCACCTTTCTGGCTGGAAGAGGGCGATCTCGATTATCATCGTCGCTATCTCCAGGCGCTGCTGGACGATCCTCACGTTATTCCGCTCATTGTCAGCCTCGATAACCGGCCTTTCGGCTATTTCGAGGTCTACTGGGCAAAGGAGAACCGGCTCGGCCCTCACTACGATGCCGATGACTACGATCGCGGCTGGCACGTTCTGATCGGAGAGGAGGACGTGCGAGGGCGCGAGTATATCACGGCCTGGATGCCGTCGATCGTCCACTACATGCTGCTGTCCGATCCCAGGACACGGCGAATCGTGGGTGAACCGGCAGCCAATCATCACCAACAGATCCGCAACCTCGACCGGGGCGGTTTCGCCAAGGTCAAGGAGTTCGATTTTCCCCACAAGCGGGCGCTTCTCGTCTCCCTCTCTCGTGCGCGATTCTTCGCGGAGCGGCTGTGGGTCCCCCGGATCTGAGCAGTTCCCAGCATACCGCGCCCGGCAACCCCGTGCCAGCAGAACAGGAAGGATTCCATCATGACCGATATTACAACTTCGCCCCAAATCTCCGCGCCCCTGGATTGTGTGGGAATCGGATTCGGCCCTTCGAACCTGGCCCTTGCCATTGCCATGCGCGAAGCAGGCAGTCGCCTTGCCTGCCATTTCCTCGAAAAGCGCGAGAGCTTCGTCTGGCACGGCGACATGCTGCTGGATGGCAGCCGGATGCAGATATGCTTTCTCAAGGATCTCGTGTCCATGCGCGATCCCACCAGCCCGTTCAGCTTTCTGAACTACCTCCATGTTCACGGACGATTCGAGGACTTCATCAACACGCGCACGTTTTATCCCAGCCGTCATGAGTTCAACGATTACCTGCGCTGGGCCGCCGGCCATTTCGAGGCGCAATGTACTTACGGTCAGGAAGTTCTGGCAATCGAGCCCGTGTGGGACCACGGCCGTGTCCGGCATGTCCGCGTCCACGCGCGCGACAGGCAGGGGCGGGAGCGGCACTGGCTGGCGAGAAATGCCGTTATCGGTATGGGAGGACGGCCGTGCGTCCCCGAAGCTTTCGCAGGGTTGGAAGAGGTTTCCACCATCATCCATTCGAGCCGCTATCTATCGGCCGTGGACCGGCTGGGCTCGGCCGACCGGGTCGCCGTCATCGGTTTCGGGCAAAGTGCTGCAGAAATCTTTATGGACCTACACAGCCGGGGCGTTGCTGTTGACCTGATTGCCCGGGCCTCGACCTTGCGGCCAGCCGACAGCAGCTCTTTCGTGAATGAAATCTTCAACACGGAATATACCGATTATTTCTATGGAAGACCTCTGGAGGAGCGCAGGCAACTCGTCGGGAATTTCAGCAGCACGAACTATTCCGTCGTCGATCCCGACCTGATCGAAAAGATCTTTGATACCTTTTATCAGCAGCAGGTCGTAAAGGCGGAACGGCACCGGCTCTCGCCCCGGCATGAGGTTCGAGCGGTGCGTGTGGGGGATCAGGGGCGCCGGATCGAACTCAATCTGCACAATCTGGATGATGGATCGCACGAGACGCGCAGCTTCGGCGGTGTCGTGCTGGCGACAGGATACCGGCACGCACCGTCTGCGGCGTTTCTGGAGCCAATGAGGTCCTGCCTCGAATCCATGGTTCCCAACCGGGATTATAGCTTACCTACCGCGCCAGTGTGCGATGCGGGCATATACCTCCAGGGATGCTGCGAAGCCACGCATGGCTTGAGCGATTCATTGCTGTCGGTGCTCCCCATGCGGGCGAGCGAGATTACTGATGCCCTCCATCATGGAATTGAAGCCCAGGCAGAGCGTTCTGTTGCTTATGCTGTCGGGTGAGCAATGGGAAAGGATCGCTGCTGGGCGAGGCCTTACAACCCTCGCTTTCACGGGCGCGGCGCTTGACCATGTGGCCTGGCCGACCGGCGGCGGCGCTGTATTCCTTTTTGCATTGGATGAATGGGAGGCGGTCCACGATGCCGTGACGGACTGTCTCTCAGACGAAGAACTTGCGAAAGCCGATGCGAAGCGCTTCGCGGAAGATCGCATGCGTCGGCGCTTGTCCTTTGGCTTGACGCGCCATGCGTTGTCGCGACTGTTGGGCTGCTTGCCGACCGAGGTGAATATTGTGAGGTCGGGTAAAGGCAAGCCGTTCGTGCCTGAGGCACCTTTTCATTACAACGTTAGCCATAGCCGAGCTGCGCTGGCCGTTGCGGTCGGCCCGCACCCGCTGGGCGTCGATATCGAACCGTTGGAGTCGCTGGAAGATAGCCTTGCGCTTGCGGAACTGTTCTTGCGGGAGCCCGACATCGAAAGGGTCCGCCAACTATCCGGCGATGGCCGGGACCAACTCGTCCGACGCCTCTGGACGGAATGCGAAGCATATCTGAAGGCGAAGGGGCGCGGCATCGACGATGACATGCTAAGGACAATCCGAATCCCCGTCACGTCCTCGTTGACGACGATGCGCGATGAAGGAGATCTTGCTGAAGATGCCATTTGCCACGTCCACTACCTGGGCGTGCGAATGGGCCATCATCTGTCTTTCGCTTTGTCTGGGCAGCGATCTTCCCCTGCTTGGCCGTTGGAAGCCGTCCGATCCAGCACTGCTGCAGCTTGCTCAGAGATCGTGTCCCACGGCGTGGTGTAGCTGGGGTCGTTCCGCGCGTCTTCCGGCGTCAGTTCGGGCCGATCATGTGCCGGGCACGGCCGAGAGCATGATGATGGGATTGTCGCTGACCGGCGCCATGGTTTCAAGCGTCATGTAGCGGGCACGCTGGACGGCCCATTTGTTGGACTGTTCCATGAGGATGGCGCCGACCAGGCGGGTGATGGCAGCCTCATTGGGGAAGATGCCGACGACCTCGGTCCTGCACTTGATCTCGCCGTTGAGGCGCTCGATGGGATTCGTGCCGTGAAGCTTGGCGCGGCGTTCTCTGGGGAAGGTCAGTTAGGCCGGCACATCACATCAGGGTCGCGAGTTGGGGCAGCTTGGGGCGCACCTGATCGGCCACGGAAGGCCATTGCTGGCTGGCGGCCTCGGGCGCCTGCCGAGCGAAGGCGGTGGCGATGAACGCGGAGACGATGCGCCTTCCGCTCTTGCCGGCGTGTGCCAACGCGTTGCGCATGAAGTGAACGCGGCAGCGCGGCCAGATTGCGTTCAGCAGCTTGGAGACGACCGCCCTGATGTGTCAGTTTGCGCAAGAAGGCGCTCCAGAAGGGTTCGGCTTCCGAGGGGCCGTGTCCATGCCCAGTACTTCGCGGCGGCCATCGCTGTTCATCCCCACGGCAACGATCACCGCGACCGAGACGGTCGTAAGCGCCGACGGAACGCGGCCTGGTGCGGATCGGGGTGGGCGGTGATGCTCCGATATAGCCAAATTTATGAGAATATTTCATCTTTAATTCCACGCAATATTGAGTATAGACAGATCCCGAATTGGCTGGAAATCGCAAATGGGGGTGGAGCTTGTCCTTGAGTCAGCGGATATCGAACGGTTTGGCTGAACGCCGGGTGCTCGGTTTCGCGAAAGGAATCCTTCTGGATTGGGATGGCTGCGTCGCCGTCGGCGGGCGCATTCTGCCGTGCGCCAAGCGCCTCATCGCAGAGCATGCCGATCGTGTGGCGATCGTCTCCAACAATTCCACCCATCTGCCGGCCGACCTAAAGGAGATCTTGGCTTGGCACGACGTGGATTTTCCGCAGGACCGGATATTCCTGGCGGGCGTTGAAGCGGTGCGTGATGTCGCGCAGTCCGGCGCGAAGCGGGTCATGCTACTGTCAGCGCCGAAGATCCGCGATCTGGCCCGCACGCTCGGCGTTCCTCTCGTGCGCGACAACCCAGATGTCCTGGTCCTTATGCGTGATGCGCGTTTTTCCTACGCAAAATTGGAAAGAGCAGCCAATGCCCTGCGGCAGGGCGCACGGCTGGTTGTAGCCAATGCCGATCGGACGCATCCCGGCCCTGCTGACCGGGTCGTTCCCGAAACCGGCGCTCTGCTGGCGGCATTGCTGGCTTGCGCTGGCGATGCGAAATTCGAGCCGAGCGTGATCGGCAAGCCAGGCCCACTCCTGTTCCAGCGGGCGTGCCAACACCTTAACGTTGCACCACAGCACGCCGTGATGATCGGCGACAATCCGGAAACTGACGGCGAGGGCGCTCTGCGACTCGGTATACGGTCGATCCTGATCGGCGGTGCCTCATCGCTCAAGCTGGAAGATCTGCTCGAGCCCATCGCGGCTTAACCTCAGAAGCGTTTGATCGAGAGGACGTCGAACGTCTTCTTGAGGACGTCGGTCGCATGGTCGTAATCGGCAAGTGCGAGCCCGGCGACAAGCGCGTCGACCACGCAGAGCTGCGCTATCCGGCTGGTCATCGCCTCTGTCCGGAAACGCGTCTCGCGCGCCATGGTGAACAGCACGATATCCGCATAGGCCTGGATCGGGGACCGGGCAAAATTGGTGACTACGATAGTGCGCGCGCCAGCTTCTTTCGCCAGCCTCGTTGCGACGACGGTCTCATGCGTCGCTCCGCTGTGCGAGATGGTGATTACCGCGACGTCCGGGTCGCACCGCGACGCGCTGATCGCCTGAACGTGACTGTCGGTCACAGCGCGGGCGTCAAGGCCGATCCTAATCAGGCGATAATGCGCATCTTCCGCAATGGGAGCCGATGAGCCGATGCCATAGATTTCCACTCGCCTGGCCGTGCGAACCGCGTCTACCGCGCGTGCGAGCGCGCCGGGATCCAGAACCGAGAGCGTGTCCCGCAGCGCCTGGATGCCGGAATGGAAGACCTTGCGGCAGACGGTTTCCGTATCGTCTTCCCGGTCCAGGTCCTCGTGAATGAATTGGACCGGTTGCACGATTTCCTGGGCAAGGCTCAGCTTCATCTGCTGGAAACCGGAAAGTCCAATACTGCGGCAGAAATTGATGACGCTGCCTTCGCTGACGCCAGTGGCTTCCGAGAGTTCGGTCACCGACATGCCGACAATGTCCTCGGGCCGTTCGAGAATGAATTCGGCGATTCGCTGCGCGCTCTTGGCCATGGAGGGCAGCGCTACCCTGATTCGACCGAGTGCGTTTTCGACCGGCCTGTTTACGGTCTGATTGTTCCGACCTTGTTGGATCTTGGGCGAATTTACCACTTGCGGACCTCCGTAGCGTCACGGCGATCACCATGCATGCTCAAGGCACGGGCGGCCAGAGTTGAGATTCACTCAAGATGTGAATTTGTGGGAAAACAGGGCTTTTGCCCGCCCATCGCGGCGCATAGCTCAATCACAAATGTATATTATTCATGATTATGCATTTCTATAAATGAGAAAGATTCACTCAACTGTCACATCGAATCAGTAGTGACTCCGCGTCGGCACTGCGGGCCGGAACTGAAGTGCGCCCCAGGAAGCGCCAGCAGGACCGGGCCGGAACCGCACGAGATGATTCTTCCATTCTGGGGGCTCAAACGGTGAAGAAGCGCTTCAAACATCAAATCGCATATATCCTGGCCACAGTGGCGGCTGAGGCGCTGCTGGTCACGGTTCCAGCTCACGCGGCGGATACGGCCGAGGACGCGGAAGAAGCTGCCGATCCATCGACGATCATCGTCACCGGCCAGGCTGTCGAGACCACGCAAATCGCCGAGGAAGCCGTCGAATTCGGCAACTACGTCCAGGTCGTCCCCGCGGCGCAGATCGCGGCGAGCGGGGCTAGCAACTTTGCCGAGTTGGCGCAGTTCCTTATCAAGGGGGCCAATGTCGGCTATTCGCCCGACGAAGGTGAATATACGATCCGCTTGGACGGAGGCGGCGATCGCGATACGCTGGTCGTTCTCGACGGCGTGCCGCTTTACGATCGCGGACCCGCGCTCGAGGAAATCTGGGGCACGACGACGATCGATCCGCATATGATCGAACGCGTCGAGGTCTTCCGCGGCGGCAACAGCCTGTTCTTCGGCAGCAATGGCGGCATTGGCGTTGTCAGCATCGTGACCAAACGCCCGGACGGCACCAACAAGGTGGAACTGGGCGCCAGCATCGGCTCCTTCAACTCGCGCGAACTGTGGGGCAACGCCCGCGGAGCGCTCGACGATGAAGGCCGGATCAGCGCCATGGTCTACGGCAGCATGCAGAACACCGATGGTCCGCGCATCTTCAATCCCGACGACTTCGTGGACAACGTGGCAGCGGCGGGCGGCATCCAGAAATATCCGCTGAATCGCAACAACGTCGGCATCAAGTTCCTCATCAAGCCGAGCGACGCCACGGAGATTCGTCTCAATGGGCAGTACACGCAGATTGAATTCTCGGATGCCTTCCCGGACAACGAGACCTATTCGCCCAACCGGGTGCGCTATCCCATCATCGACGCCGACATCAGCCATCGTTGGTCGGACAAGTTGCTGACCGAGTTCGCTGCCTACTGGAGCAACCCCAAGCTCAACAATACCGAGACATTTGCCGAGATCTGCAGAATCAAGACGGGCTGCGTTGACCCCGGCAACCCCAGCAGGACCATTCCCTTTGGGCAAGCGACTGGCCACTCCGTTCCGTACCCGAACAAGGGATTCGGTGAGGATTCCAAAGTCAGTGCGTTCATGGAGTACGGCCTCAACCTGCGCAACACGCTGACCCTGCCGGAGGTGGGCGAGGCGGTTTTCGGCGTGCAGCGCACGTCCTACCGCAACGATTCCGATTCAGTGTTTCCGATCAGCCACGAGTGGAACACCACCACCGGTGTCTATCTTGACATGCGGCCGGTCCTGCCGTTCAGTCCGAGTACCAATATAAGTCTTGCGGGACGCGTCGACTTCGCCAGGACTTTTGGTTCCAAGTTCATTTGGAAGTTCGGTTTCCGTCAGCCGATCGGCGACTTCTACATCCGCGCCAACGGCGGCACGTCCTACAGCCTGCCGAAGACGAACGAACTCTTCGCCCAAAGCGCAACGCTTGTCGGCAATCCGGATCTGAAGCCGGAGACGACGAAGACCTACAATGGAGCCATCGGTTTCGCGAAGACGGTCGGCAGCGTCAACTTCAGCGGCGAAGCGGGCATGTTCCACACCGATATTTCGAACCGCATCCAATCCACCTCGGGCCTGACGCCGAATACCTACTTTAACAACACTGCCGTTACGCAGATCCGCGGGCTCACAGCCGACCTGAACCTGGCGATCGGTCAGCAGTGGTCATTCAACGTGGGTTTCACGCGCCAGAAGGCGCATCTCAAGGGCTCCGATTGGCAGATCAACGAGACGCCCGAATACATGATCCAGGGCACCTTGGCCTGGAACTCGCCCGACCAGCGCTTTCACGTCAATCTGTTCCCCCGCTATCAAGGGCCGGAATACTCGACGGGTGGTGTCAACAGCAGTCTCCGCCACAATTTCGGCAACTACCTCGTAGTGAACGGCTCGCTTGGCTACTGGGCCGGCGAGGAGAAACAGCATCGCTTCCAGGTTCGTTTCGTCAACATCTTCGATGAGCACTATGCCGAACGCTACGGGTTCGGGAACATGCGCTTCAGTTCGGCCTTCATTCGCGGGGAGATTACCACGAGCAGCCCGGAATACTTCTACGGCTACCCGTTCGAGGGCAAGCCGCGGAGCGTCTTCTTCTCCTACACGACCACTTTCTAGCTTCACGTCGGTCCGGGCGGAGTCCTCTCCGTCCGGACTTTTGTCAGGAACCGTGATGCTCATCAGCCGCATCTTCGGACGACTTTCACCGCCTTGTCACGCCGGAGTTCTAGCGACCGGGGGTAGCGGGCCCAAGCGGGCCATTGGGAGAAAGACGATGATGCGAGAAACTTTTGCCTGGGCACTGGCGATGCTCGCGCTTGCAGGGCTCGCCGCCTGTTCGACCAAGGAAAGCCAGGACCAGAATGCGCCGCTCCATGCTCTGCTGATTCCGGCTGATGGCGGCACCGAAAGCGGCACGCTCGCCGATTATCGACCCATTTTCCAAGCCGTCGGCAAAACGGCTGGCCTCGATTTCGACCTCAAGGTCGCGCAATCCTACGGCGCGGTGGTCGAGGCCTTGTGCAACGGCACCGCCGATGTGGCCTTCGTCGGGCCGGTGACTTACCTGCAGGCGAAGGAACGCGGCTGTGCCGAACTGCTGGCCGTGGCAGTCGAGGACGGTCGGTCCGAGTACTTTGCCGGCATCTTCGCGCGAAAAGACTCGCCGATCCGGACGCTGACGGATCTGCGCGGCAGGAGTGTCGCCTTCGGCGATCTCAACTCGACGTCCTCTTTCCTGTTCCCGATTGCCATGCTGATTGACGCCGGCATCGACCCGGTGAAGGATCTGGGCCCGTTACGGCTTACCGGAAGTCATGCCAACAGTCTTGCGGCACTGCTTGAAGCCCGCGTCGATGCTGCCGCCCTGTCGTTCGAATCCTATGAGAAGGCCGTGCGGGAAGGCGTGCCGGGGGCCGCTGACGTCCGTGTTGTCGCGCGCAGTGAACCCATTCCCTACCCACCGCTCGTTATGAACAGCAAGTTGCCCGAGGTTCTCAAGGAGAAGCTCCGACAGGCGTTCGAGGGCGTTGCCAAGGCGCCCGGCATCCACCCGGAAATGATCCGCGGCTACGGCGGCAAACAGGTCGATGGATATGACGCGCACTTCCCGCCCGAGCGCTTCGAGAGCGCGGCGCGCAAGATGGCCCTGCTCAGCGACGAGTTGAAGAGCGAAATCCTCAAGAAATCGTCGGAGCGCTGAGGGGCATCGTGGAGATTCGCTTCGAACAGCTCAGCAAGGTCTGGCCGGACGGCACCAAGGCGCTTTGCGAGATCGACCTCGTCATCCCGGCTGGCCAGTTCTGTGTGCTGCTCGGCCATTCCGGAGCGGGCAAGTCGACTCTGCTGCGCTGCGTCAATGGCCTTGAGAATCCGACTGCGGGACAGGTCTTCGTCGACGGCCAAGCGGTCGCTTCCCAATCGTTGCCGACCCTGCGCCGCCGCATTGCCATGGTACACCAGCATTTCGGTCTGGTGTCCCGCGCGAGCGGCGCGGCCAATGTCATGGCCGGCGCCGTATCAGCATTGCCACTCTGGCGCGTGCTGACCGGGCTCTATCCCGAAGCGTTAAAACGCAAGGCCTGCCATCTGCTGGGCGCAGTGGGCCTGGACGAAGTTCATTTGCGGCGCCGGGCCGAGCAGCTTTCCGGCGGACAGCAGCAGCGCCTCGGCCTGGCCCGCGCCTTCATGCTCAATCCGGCGATAATCCTCGCCGACGAACCCGTGGCCAGCCTCGATCCGACGCTCGGCCGCGAGGTGCTCGAACTGCTCAGGAACCAAGCGCGCGAGCAAGGCACAACAGTGCTTTGCAGCTTGCACCAGCTCGACCTCGCCCGTGCGTTCGCTGACCGGATCGTTGCGTTGCATCAGGGCCGGATCATCTTCGACGGTGCACCCGATGCACTCAATGCGCGGGATCTGGCGGTAATCTATGCCAGAGGCGGAAATGCAGCTGCTCCTGCACCCGTACGCCTGCAGGAGGCCGTATGACCGCCGCCTCCGCTCCGGTGCGTAGCGCCGTCGGCTGGACCTATCCGCAGCCCTTCGGCGCGAAAAGCCTGCTTGTCCTCCTCTTGGCCTTCGCCCTGCTGTCCTACACCGGCCAACGGGTCGAAGTCGGGCGAATGCTTTCATTGACCGGCGCGGCGCTGCTCGGCGGAGAGCAGCGGGCAAGCGGGCAGGGCAATGTCCTCGCCCGCCTTTTCCCGCTGCAGATTTCGGACCGGCAGGAAGTCGGGCGCATCGAGAATTTTGATCCCGAACGGCTCCCGTCCTTCGCCTATCTGGAGAAAGTTCAGGCCAGCGAGAAGGTGTTCGATCCCGAGATGCTGGAGATCAATGCGCAGACAGTCACCAGGACCTACCTGGTCAGGCCTTTGGGCTATCTCCACCATGTCGCGGTCAAGATCCTGGAGACGCTGGAAATCGCGCTCTGGGGCACGCTGGTCGGCGCGCTCCTCGGCATGCCGCTGGCGCTGCTGAGCGCTCGCAACATCACGCAGCACGCCGGCGTGCGTTTTCTCGCTCGCTCGGCAGTCAGCTTCCTGCGCGCGGTGCCGGAGCTGATCAGCGCGCTGTTCCTTGTGATCGCCTACGGTTTCGGTCCGATCGCGGGCTTCATGGCGCTTGGCCTTCACGCCGCTGGCGTCCTCGGCAAGTTCTATGCGGATGACATGGAAAACGCCGATGCACGGCCGCAGGAAGCGCTGGCGGCGATCGGTGCAGGGCAACTGGCGATCTGGCGCCTGGCTGTCCTGCCGCAGGTCCTGCCACAATATATCGGCGCCTCGCTCTATGTGCTCGACCGGAATGTCCGCATGGCCACGGTGGTCGGCCTCGTCGGTGCCGGCGGTATCGGCCAGGAGCTCAAGGGCCGCTACGACATGTACGAATACGGGCATGTCGGGACGATCCTGCTCGCAATTTTCTTCGTCGTCCTGGCTCTGGATCAACTTTCAGCGCGCTTGAGACGACGCTTCCTTTAGCTCCACTTTTTCCGCCTCTTTCCGCAGGAGACTGGTCCCATGGTGACGAACAACAGGCGTGAATTCCTCAAGGTGATGGGGGCGCTCGGCGCGGCCGCCTCCTTTCCCGCCAGCATAGACCGGGCACTCGCTGTTCCCGCCCGCCGCGTCGCCGGCACGATCAACGATGTGAAGCATATCGTCATTCTCATGCAGGAGAACCGCTCCTTCGATCACTACTTCGGCACGATGAAAGGCGTGCGTGGCTTCGGTGACCGTCAGACGGTGCCGCTGCTGGGCGGCCGTACCGTCTGGGAACAGTTCAACGGTGCCAGGGTGCTTCCGCCTTTCCATCTCGACACCGAGGCCACCAACGCGATGAAAGTGCCCGGTACGCCGCATTCCTTCGCGGATGCGCAGGCAGCCTGGAACCAGGGCAGCTTTGGCCTCTGGCCCAAGTTCAAGACCGACTATTCCATGGGCTACTTCAAGCGCGACGACATCCCATTCCAGTTCGCCTTGGCTGAGGCCTTCACCATCTGCGACGCTTATCACTGCTCGATCACGAGCGGTACGGACCCAAACCGCATCGTCTTCTGGTCGGGGTCCAGCTTCGATCCCGCGTTGCAAGCGCGCGGAGTCAACTGCCGTGACGACAGATCGGAGCCGAACAACCTGCGTTGCTGGATCAAAGGCGCGCTGCCGGCACCGGGTTACACGTATGCGGGCAATGCGCTGGAGTGGCCGACCATCCCGGAAGTGCTCGAGAACCACGGAATCGACTGGCGCATCTATCAGGATCCCAACGACAACTGGACCGGTGCCATGCACGGCGGCCTTGCCTTCAAGGGCTTTCGCGACGCCAAACCGGGTGAGCCGCTTTACGAGCGCGGCATGCGCCACTGGTCGCTCGAGCGGCTCGCTCAGGATGTGAAGGACGGCACGCTGCCGGCTGTCTCCTGGGTGCTGCCGCCGAAGGAATGGTCCGAGCATCCTTCCGCGTCCACGCCTATCGAAGGCGCCGAATTCACGGCCGGCGTGCTCGATGCCTTGACCGGCAATCCGGATGTCTGGGCGAGCACGGTGTTCTTCCAGACGTTTGACGAGAACGATGGCCTGTTCGACCATCTGCCGCCACCCGCGCCGCCTTCGTGGAACAGGGACGGCACATTGGCGGGCAAGTCGACCTTCGACCTCGCCGGTGAGTATTTCGACGATCACGAAGACAAGTATACCTCACGCGATGATGTCGTGACCGGCACCACCCGAGCCTGGGGCCTGGGGCCCCGCGTGCCCATGTATGTCGTTTCCCCCTGGAGCAAGGGCGGCTGGGTCAGTTCGGAGACCTTCGACCACACTTCGGTGGGCCGCTTCATCGAGAAGCGTTTCGGCGTGACCATCCCGGCGATCAGCCCATGGCACAGGGCGATCTGCGGCGATCTGACTTCCTGCTTCGACTTCAGCTTGCAAGGGGATGGCGCTTTCCCGCCTTTGCCGGACACAAGGGGTTCGAACGAGGCGCTGGCGCGGCATCTGCAGCGACCAAAGATACTGCCTCCCCGAACACCGGAGGAGCTGTTTCAGGAGCAGGGCCTGCGCCGATCCCGCGCGCTGCCTTATGTGCTGCACGTCGATGCCGAGCCGGGTGCGGACGGCAGCTCGCTTACGCTTCGTTTTCTCAACGAAGGCGATGCCGGCGCCGTATTCCACGTCTACGACAGGCACCACCTCGACCGGCTCTCGCGCCGCTTTTGCGTGGAGCCGGGCAGGACGCTGGACGACAACTGGACGGCGAACGGCCAAGGCGGCTTCGATCTTCTGGTATTGGGCCCCAATGGCTTCCGGCGGTCGTTCGTCTTCGCGAGCGTGAACTCGATACCTACACTGGCCGCACGCTACGACCCGGAGGGCAAGGCTCTCGATCTGGTGATCACCAATCCCGGCACCAGTTCCATTGATCTGACCATCGGTGACGATCAGTACCGGGTGAACAAGCCGCAGAGAATCAGCGTCGTAGCCGGTCAATCGGCGAAGGCACGCTGGCCCGTCGCGAAGACCCAGCACTGGTACGATTTTACCATTTCTTCTTACGGCCTTTCGGTTCGCCTGGCCGGCCGTATGGAAGATGGCAAGCACGGCGTGAGTGACCCGCTAATGTTCACCTGATCGCCATCCGTCCGGATTCTGAATACGGCGTATACTGGGCTGTTAGCGGGAGGCCGAGCGATGCGCGGCCCGCCCCCAGGCCGGTCGGGCGTCGCATCAACCGCGCTCACACGCTCAGCGCTCCCCATTGCTGGATACGGCCTTGCCAGTGGATGGTTTCGTTCCCGTCTATTTCCCAGGCGACTTCGCTGCGAAGGAAAGCGTCGCCCGCATCATGGCGACCGCATCGGCATAGTCGGCCATCGAGTCGGTGCGCGAGATACCGAATAGAGCCGCACCGGCGCCTCCGACCGTCAATGCGCCCGCGCCAATCAGCAATTGCCGCCTGTTCATCAGTCAATACCCTAAGAAATAGATTGTTCTCGGCGCGTCAGCAATCCTTGCTTCCCGCCAAGGCTTCACGCTGAAGACGGCACGCAATCCTGATGACACATGGCCCGAATAGCAGCGCATGCGGTCATCAGGCTTGTTGGCAGACCGCCGCCCGGTTGCACCCATTCTCCGGCTCGCAGGAATCGACCCAACCCCGGCAAGGTCAGCGGCAGGGATTTGAAGCCGGTATCGGGCGTCACCAGCCAACCTTCCATGCTGCCCTTCCAATTGCCCGTGTAGCGCATGACCGCGGCGGGCGAGGCGATGTCGGTGACTTCGATATCGGTCGTGATGCCGGGCGGATGGCGATGACCGCCTCGGCCACGCGTTGCTTTTCCGCCTGATAGGCGTGCGGATCATCCTCACGCAACTCCTCCCAATAACGGAAGTTGTGCGTCGGCAAGAAGCAGTTAACGGCCGTCTGGGATTTGGCTGCCTCGCCGAACTCCTGGGGCAGATCCAGAGCGGCATCCGCACCGGCTTCCAGCGCTCGCACAGCATCGGGACGGCGTTCGAAAGGAATTTCATTCCGTGCCCCAGCGGATTTGACTGGAGACGGACCAAGGTTCGTCCTGCGCGCTCGACTTGGGCTTCGGTCACGGCGATGGCTTTGAGGCTGGGGAAACGTAGTGCTCCGGGAAAGCGCCGATCGGTGATGAGCCAGTCCACGTCATGGCTGACGAACTGCTGGCGCACCTCGTACGGCCATGGTCGCCATCGGTTGTCCTCTCGTCCTGCTAGCCATACACGGCCAGCCGCACGTCAGCGGCAATCACGCGCGCGAAGGCTATTTCTTGCCGTCGGCGAAGCGCGCGGGCAGACTGGGTGGGCTTTCGGATTCGGAGGGTTCTCCAGCGGGTTCGGCGGTGCTTCTCCTCCCCCCTTCTGGCAGTGGAATTTTCCGATGCGGCTTGGAACCCTTATCCCGATTTCCCTTGGCGCGATGCTGCTGGCCTCCGGCCCGGCCTGGGCGAAGCCCTATCCGGAAGCCGAAAGGCAGGTGCTGGAGCTTTCCAGGCAGGCGATCGCGCTGCGATCGGTGCGCGGGCCGGGCAACAAGACCGGGGAAGTGGCGCAGCTGTTCCGCGACGCCCTCGTCAAGGGCGGGTGGGATCCCAGGCAGATCGAGATCGTCCCTTACGAGGACACCGCCTACCTGATCGCCACCTGGCCGGGCAGCGATCCCTCGCTGGGGCCGGTGGTGGTCTCCGCGCACATGGACGTGGTGGAGGCCAAGCCCGAGGACTGGGAGCGCGATCCCTTCACGCCGGTGGTGGAAAACGGCTATCTCTACGGGCGCGGCGCCAGCGACACCAAGTTCGACGCGGCACTGGCGCTTTCGGCGATGATCGAGCTGCGGCGCCAGGGCTTCAAGCCCCGGCGCGGCCTCGTGATCGCCTATTCGGGCGACGAGGAGACCACCATGAACACCTCGAAGCTGATCGCGCAGCGCCTGAAGAACGCGGACATCGTGCTCAATGTCGATGGCGCTTCGGGGGTGCTGTCGGAAGAGACCGGCAAGCCGCTGTTCTGGAGCTGGCAGGGGGCCGAGAAGACTTATGTCGATTACAAAATCGAGGTGACGAACCCGGGCGGGCACAGCTCGATGCCGCGCAAGGACAATGCCATCGTCCAGCTTTCGCAAGTGCTGGCGCGGATCGGGCACTACAATTTCAAGCCCGAACTCAACGACATAACCCGCCAGTACTGGATCGAGGCCGCCAAGCTTGAAGCCGATCCCCGGCAGGCGGCGGCGATGAAGGCCTTCGCGGCCGACCCGCAGGACCACGGCGCGCTGGGGGTGCTGCGCGCCAACCCCGCGACGGCCGGCCGGATCGCGACGACCTGCGTGCCCACCATGATCGCCGGCGGCCATGCCCAGAACGCGCTGCCGCAGAGCGCCACCGCCAATATCAACTGCCGCATTTTTCCCGGCCACTCGCGCGAGGAGATCTTGGCCGAGCTGGAAAAGGTCGCGGCCGAGCCGGCGGCGAAGTTCACCGACATGACCGGCGACGAGTCTGTCGCGGCCCCCGCCTCGCCGATGCGCGACGACTTCGTGAAGGCGGCGCGCAAGGCGGTGACGGCGGCCTGGGGGCCGATCCCGATCATCCCGATGCAGGCTTCCGGGGCATCCGATTCGATGTGGTATCGCGCGCTCGGCGTGCCCAGCTACGGCGCCAGCGCCACGCTCATCAAGGAATCGGAGGATTTCGCCCACGGCCTCAACGAGCGCGAGCCGCTGCTCAACATCAATCCGGGCATCACCTATTACCTCAGCCTCTACAAGGATCTTGCGGGCAAGTGAGGGGCGGGGCCTTCGCTCGCGCCCGGGCAGTGGCGGAACGGGTGTATTATCATCGTCGCGAACTATCGATAGGCACGCGGTAATGAACTTCGGCGCGTCCAAATAGATGGAGAAAGATATCCTGCGCGAACATGCATCCCGGCGCGAGATCGTCGGCGAAATGCATCTGCGGCGGTGGCCGACCATCGAGCCGCCGACGCTGGTCATCCAAATCCTGCGGCTGGTGTCCGAGAACGAACGCATCAGCGCGCGCGAAATGCTGGCTTCGCTGCCTGCAGGATCGCGCGTCACCGATACGGATAACCCGAAGCATCTGGTGGGAGAACTTCCAGGAGGCACTGCTTTCGTATGGGAAGCCCACACGGAGGCGAGTGCATTCACGTTCTTCACGCCCATCGCCGATCCGGCCGACCTGATCGGTTCGGCCCTGGATTCCTCGACCGCGGCCGCGTTGGAATGGGCCAAGCACCTCCAGGGTGAAACGATACGGGCCACGCGCATGGCGATCGTGAGCGACGATGCGGCGGCGACGCCGGTGGTCGATGCGCTCGGTCTGACCGAAACCGACCTCGTAAGCTGCCATATCGGAGCGGGAGCACGGGTGTGGACCGACTTTCGCATCGATCGAGAGGGATTCGGCCGCATGGTCATCGCCGCGAACGGCACCGGGGCAAGGGATCTCACGCGGCTGGCGCAGCGCGTGCAGGAACTGGGGAACTATCGCAATCTCGCGCTGCTGGGCCTTCCGGCCGCGCATGCTTCGTGGGCGGTGCTCAACCAGGTCGAGGGCACGCTGCGCGAATTGTCGGGCGACGTCTCCCGCCCCGAGATCACCGACGATATCCTGCTCCAACGGGTTTCGGGCCTTTCGCTCGACCTGATGAGCATTTCGGTGGGCACGGGCTATCGCATGAGTGCGACGCAGGCCTATGCCCAGTTGGTGGAAGAGCGACTGGCCGAACTTTCGCCGCGCGCGATTGCCGGGTTCCAGTCGCTGACCGATTTCACCGAGCGCCGATTGCTTCCCGCGGTGCGCACTTGCGCGGCACACACAAGGCGCGTGGCGGACCTGTCGGAACGCACCGCCAGCTTCACCAGCCTGCTGCGCGCCCGTATCGAAACCCGGATCGAGAACCAGAACGCGCGCCTGCTGGAATCGATGGAGCGCAGTTCCTCGTTGCAGTTGCGCCTGCAACAACTGGTGGAAGGGCTCTCGGTGGTGGCGCTCAGCTACTACTGCATCGGCCTGCTGGGCTATGTCCTGAAGGGCATCGAGGCGGCGGACGGCCGCTTCCATGCGCCCGAGATACTGGCGCTCGCGACGCCGCTGGTCGTCATCAGCGCCGCGATGGCGCTGCACCGCGTCAAACGTCGTCTGTTCGTATCGGTCTGATACCCAATATCATTGATCGGAACTCCTGTTCCCCTTCCCCTCGTCATCAACTCAGAAGGATTGTTGCATCTCGGAGTTTTGCGTTAGCGATGGTGATGAGCTTTCGCATGGTGGCGGTGATGGCGACGAGGGGAAATGAGTCTCCGTCCAAGAGGCCTGGTATCGGCCGCACCGCCTGCGTCAGCCGCATTGTCGCAATGACCTGGGCGGAAATTTTACGCTTTCCGGCCACGCCTCTCGGAACCCGATCGGGAACGACGAAACGTTTTCCTACATCCTCCGCCCATGACATAATGCGCGCGGCGGGTTGGCCTGCCGCGCTCTTTGAAATCGTGAAGCATTGATATCGCGCCCAAAATCGGCGCCATCTCCGCTCGTCCCGGGCCCGCCGGAGGATGCTGGAACGCGCGGGCCTTGGTGGGGGTCTGGTGTTCCTTGCCTTCAATCCGCCGCGTCAGAGGAAGCGGCGGAAGGTGCCGCGGTCGGCGATGACTTCGCGGGCGCAGTTGTGGCCGGGGGCGCCGGTGACGCCGCCGCCGGGGTGGGTGCCGGCGCCGCACATGTAGAGGCCCTTCACCGGCCCGCGATAGGCGCCGTGGCCGAGCATTGGGCGGGCCGACCAGAGTTGGTCCAGCGTCATGTTGCCGTGCATGATGTCTCCGCCGACCAGGCCGAACTTGCGCTCCAGGCCCTTGGGGCTCAGCACCTGGCGGCCGAGGATGGAGGCGCGAAAGCCCGGGGCGTATTCCTCCACGGTGTCGATGATGCAGTCCGCCGCCTTGTCCTCCTCCTCGGCGTCCCAGTCCCGGCCGCCGGGCAGTTCGGGGGCGAACTGCTGGCAGAACAGGCTGGCGACGTGCCGGCCCGGCGGGGCCAGGCTGTCGTCGACGGTCGAGGGGATCAGCATCTCGACGATCGGCTGGCGCGACCAGCCGAGGCGCTTGGCGTCGAGGAAGGCGCGGTCCATGTAGTCGAGCATCGGGGCGATGATGATGCCCGACTGGTGATGCTCCCCCGGTTGCGGAAGGCAGGCGAAGCGCGGCAGTTCGGACAGCGCCACGTTCATGCGGAACGTGCCGCTGCCCGCCTTGAAGCCCTTCATCCGGCGCGCGAAGTCGGCGGGCAGGTCGGCCGGGGCGATCATCCGGCCGTAGAGCAGCTTGGGCCCGACATTGGCGATCACGCGCGGGGCGGCGATCTCCTCGCCGCTTTCGAGCCGGACGCCGGAAACCTTGCCGCCATCGACCAGGACTTGCGCGACCGGGCTTTCAAGGCTGATCTCCACCCCGGCGGCGCGGCAGACCTTGGCCATGATCTGCGTGATCGCGCCCATGCCGCCCACCGCGTGGCCCCAGGCGCCCTTCTTGCCGTTCACTTCGCCGAAGACGTGGTGGAGCAGGACGTAGGCGCTGCCCGGCGTATCGGGCGAGGCATAGTTGCCGACCACCGCGTCGAAGCCGAACGCGGCCTTCACCGCCTCGCTTTCGAACCACGAATCGAGGAAGCCGCGCGCCGACTTGGCGAACAGGTCCAGCACGTCGCGCTTCTGTTCGAGCGAGAGGCCGGCGAGCCTGCGGCCCTGGAGCGCGCCCTCGATCAAGGCGCGAAAGCCGTCGCCCAGGTTCGGGGGGGACTTGAGCGCGAGGTGGCGCAGCACTTCGGCCACGCCTTCGAGCGCGTCGTAGTAGGCGGGCAGCACCGCGGCGTCATGCGCGGAGAACTTGCGGAACTCGGCCTGGGTGCGCTCCAGCCCGCCGCCGAGCTTGAGATAGCCGCCGTCCTCCTGCGGCAGGAAGTTGCTGATCGGCCGTTCGATAACGCGGTAGCCGTGATCGGCCAGGCGCATGTCGGCGATGACCTTGGGCTGCAAGAGACTGACCGTGTAGCTGGCCACCGAGTTGCGGAAGCCGGGATGGAACTCCTCGGTCACCGCCGCGCCGCCCACCACGTCGCGCCGCTCGACGATGCGCACCTTCAGCCCGGCGCGGGCAAGGTAGAAGGCGCAGACAAGGCCGTTGTGGCCGGCGCCGACGATCAGGGCGTCGTACTGGGTGGTCATGCATGGCTCCAGCCGGGGGCGGGCCTGGTCTCGCGACGGGCCTCTGGAATGATCCGGCGCATCCGCTTGCAGAAGTGGCGCAGGCAAGCTTCCTTGTCGGACAGCGGGCCGACCGCGAAGCTGCGCGAGGCCATGCCGTGCTGGACGCGGGTGATGAGCGCGGTGTCTTCGGCATTGACTTGCCGGTTGATCCGCCAGTTGAGATAGCGCGCCGCGCGCATCTCGCGCCGGTCGTCGCCGGGCGCCACGTAGCTGATCTCGCGGATCAGGCTCTCGGTGGGGCCTACCGGCAGCCACTGCATGAAGTCGACCTGGTCGGGGTAGATGTCGAAGGCGATATTGGGCCAGAGCTTGAAGTAGAGCCAGTGGCGCTGTCGTTCCGGCGGCAGGTGCGGGACCGGCGGCAGCAGCTTCTGGTACAGGCGCTCGGACCAGTTGGCGGAGGGCCGCTCGATCAGGTCGCCCCACATGCGGTCGACATGCGCGCGCGCCTCGACGCCGTAGCCCTTGCCGAACAGGCGGGTGAGGCCGGGATGGGCGACGGGGATGTGCAGCCCGTCGGCGTAGTTGTCGCCCACGTTCTTCCAGTTGACCGCGCGCGGGCGCAGCGTGACGCGGCCGAGCGCCTGGAGTGCCTCGAAGCGGTAGGGCGCGATCATCGCCTCGTAAGGCGCCATCATCGCGGCCACCGAGGGCCCGCCGTCGTCGACCAGGCGCACGAACACGAAGCCGCGCCAGATCTCGAGCCCGACCGGGGCGAGGCCGTGGCCGGCGCGGTCGAAGGCGGGGTAGCTGGCGCTGTCGGGCACGCCCGAGAGGCGGCCGTCGAGCTCGTAGGTCCAGGCGTGGTAGGGGCACACCAGCTTCCGCGCGCAGCCGCTGGCGCCATCCAGGATGCGCGAACCGCGATGGCGGCAGACATTGGTGAAGGCGCGCAGGGCCCCGTCGGCGCCGCGCACCACGATCACGCTTTCGCCGATGTAGTCCAGCGTGTGCCAGTCGCCGGGGGAAGGCAGGTCGCTTTGGTGGCAGACCACTTGCCAGCTCGGGGCGAACACGCGCTCCTGCTCCACGGCGAAGAACTCGGGATCGGAATAAGTCCAGGCGGGCAGGCTCCAGCCTTCCAGCGGGTCGATCCCGGTTGTCTCGGCGGCCTGCGTTGCCATCGTGCGCTCCTTGTTGTACGAACGTATAACAACATGATGGGCAGGCAGCAATCCTTCCGGCGGGCCGATCCGGACCAGCGGCGCCAGAGCCTGGTCGAAGCGACCGCGCGCTGCCTGGCGCTGCATGGCGCGGGCGGCACTTCGGTGCGCACCATCTGCGCGGCGGCGGGCGTTTCGGCGGGTCTCCTGCGCCACTACTTCGGCGGCGTGTCCGAGGCGATCGGCGAGGCCTATCGCTGGACCGGCAACCGCGTGGCCGGCGCATTGGCGCAGGCGGTGGCCGGGGCCGGCGCGGACCCGCGCGCGCGGCTGCTGGCCTATGTCACCGCCAGCTTCCGCCCGCCGATCGCCGATCCCGAACTGCTCGCGACCTGGCTGGCGTTCTGGAGCATGACTCGCGTGGACCCGGCGATCGGCGCGCTGCATGCCGAGATCTACGGCGAGTTTCGCGGCGGCATCGAGGCGCTGATCCGCGCCTGCCGCCCGGACCTTGCCGATACGCGCCTGCCGGCAGTGGCGCTGACCGCGCTGATCGACGGACTCTGGCTCGAACTGAGCCTGGGGCAGGCGCCGTTCACGCCCGAGGAGGCGGAAGCGCTGGCGGAGAAATGGCTCGACGCGTTGCTATGTTAGCGGCGCTTCATCCATAGCCAGATCGGCAGGCCCAGCGCCATCAGCACGAAGCTCAGCCCGCTCGCGCCGATGCCGGCGCCCCACAGCGCCCACAGCGAATAGAGCGCGCCGATCAGCGCCGGAACACGCGCCACCCCCAGGCGCAGCGCCGCCAGCGCGCAGGCGAGGTAGAGCCACAGCGATGCCGAGGTCGAAAGCAGCAGCAGGTACTCGAACAGCGCCTGCATGGTTCGGCTTGCGTTCATCGCCGCGAACAGGCTGGCGATCACGGTCGAGATCACCAGCGCCCGCCGCGCGGTGCCGCGCCCGTCGGTGGCGGCGAACCAGGCGGGCAGCAGGCGGCGGGCGGCCATGGCGCGCACCATCTCGGCTTCCAGCAGGGTCCAGCCGTTGAGCGCGCCGACGCAGCTGATTACCGCGAAGACCGCGACCAGGCCGGCGATTTGCGGGTTCCAGAAGCGCGCGACGAAAGTGGCGAAAGGCGCGGGCGAGCCGGCGGCTACCGCGGCCGGCAGCAGCAGCGCCACGGCGGAGCAGACCAGCAGGTAGAGCACGCCGGTCAGGCCCGTGCCCCACAGCGTGGCGCGGGCCACGTTGACTTCCGGCCGCCTGACTTGCGCCGCCGCGATGCTGGCGGATTCGAAACCGAGCAGCGCCCACAAGGTCAGGCTGGCGGCGCCGTTGACGGCATGGAGCGTCACGCTTCCGGCGGCCAGCGGAGGCAGCGCGGCGTGGCCGTGCAGCAGCACCCCGCCGGCCAGCACGATGACCACCACCAGCGGCACGATCTTCAGCGCGACCGTCACCACCTGGAACCCGCCGGCCGCCTGAACGCCGCGCAGGTTCACCAGTGCCACCAGCCACAGCAGCACGACCGCGGCGATGGCTGGAGCGGTTGCAAGGGCGGGGGCCATGCTCGAAAGATAGCTGATCGCGGCAACGGCGATGGTGACTACCGCCGTCCAGATCGAGACCAGGTAGATCCAGCTGATGAAGAACCCGGCGGCGCGTCCGAAAGCCGCCGAGACGAAGCCGGAGGGGCCGCCGGCTTCGGGCAGGGCGCGGGCCAGCCGGGTGAGGACATAGGCCAGCACCATGGCGCCGGCGGTCGTCGCGATCCAGCCGATCACCGCGTTCCAGCCATAAGGCGCGAGGCTCGCGGGCAGGAGGAAGACGCCCGAGCCGATCATGTTGCCCATGACCAGCGCGATCGCGGCAATGAGGCCGAGGCGACCCCCCGCCGCCCCGGCCCCCGCGCACCGCGCCTCAGTTAGCCCGGCCCCCGCCGACCCGGCTCCTGTCCGCTCGGCTCCTGCCAATCCGGCTCCCGTCAGCCCGTCCGCCGGCGGATCAGAAATCCGTGCCGACCTTGATGCCGATGATCCTGGGCTTGATGACGTAATCGTAGAAGACGCCGCCCGTTCCGCTCACATTGTCAGGATCGCCGCAAGTGGTCTCGAGGCACTGGACGCTGCTGTTGATTACGCCGTTGCTGTCGAACAGGTTGGTGACGTAGAGTTCGAAGCGGTACTTGTCGCTCTTCACGCCCAGGCTGAGGTCGGCGGTGGTATAGGCGCCGAACTCGCCCTTGATGGAATTCTCGTAGTCGCGCAGGTCGCTGCGGCGCTTGCCGATGTGGTTGGCGGCGAACTGGACATGGCCCTCCCACGATCCGACCGGGAATTCATAGCGGGCGATGGCGTTGCCCTTGAACTTCGCGGTGATCGGCAGGTGCGTTCCCTTGGTGGCGAGCAGCGCGTTTTCGGTCCCGTCGCCGCCGGGCAGGGTACAGTCGAATTCGGCATTGGCGACGAGGCAGAAATCCTTGCGGATCGTCGCGTCGTTGTAGCTGCCGCCGAGACTGAGGGTCAGGCCGTCCTGGTGATAGCCGAGATCGAACTCGACGCCGCGAATGCGCGCGACGCCGGCGTTGCGGATCAGCGTCAGGCCGTTCTCGCCGAGGAAGGAAAGCTGGATGTTCTTCCAGTCCTCCTGATAGACGGCGCCATTGAAACGGAACGGGCCGAACTGGGTCTTCCAGCCCAGTTCATAGTTGTCGAGCGTGTCCGGGCCGTAAGGCGGCAAGGTGGAGCGGCGATTGATGCCGCCCGGCCGGAACCCGCGCGACCAGGTTGCATAGACCATCGCGTCGGGGGTGATCTTGTAAGTCAGGTTGACCTTGGGGATCACGCCCGAATCGGAAGTCGCCTTGTCCAGATTGGTGCAGGGCGATCCGCTGACGATCGCGTCGGCGAAGCAGGCCGCCACGCCCGTCTTGCTGGAAAAGCCGTCGCTATAGCCGAAGAAGCCGACCAGCGAGTTCTTGTACTTGTAAGCGCGCAGGCCGCCGGTCGCGGTCAGTTGATCGGTGATGTCGAAGCTCAGTTCGCCGAAGGCGGCATAGTCGCGGTCGACGCGCTTCTGCCGGGTCAGCCATATATCGCTGTCCGTGCCGGGGACGGTGATCGAATCGGCGATATTGTCGACGATGTAGTCCTGCGTGATCTGGTGCACCTGTCGCTGGGCGAACAGGCCGGCGATCAGGCGCAGCCGGTTCTCCTGCGGCGAACTGATGCGCAGCTCGCCGAACTGGCGGTGATACTTGTCCTTGCCCTGGATGTACTGGTTGGGGCTGACGAGATCTCCGGCGTTGTCGTAGAAGTATGCGCCGGATCCGAAGAGCGCATCATAGAAGTACGCGTAATCCGAATAGTCGGACTGCGTGTGATCCTTGCGATTGAGAATGCCGCCGGTGGCGACCAGATCCCAGTTGCTGATCTTGCCTTCGACCGTCAGCGCCGCCTGATACCATTCGTCCTTGCTGCTTTCCGGATTGTACTGGACGGTCTGGAGCTTGCCGGTGACCGCGCTCGAACGTTCCTGGGCGAAGCTGCCGTTGGTCTTCTGGACCTGGCCCATCAGGGTCGGCTTGACGGTCCAGCTATCGTCCAGTTCGATGCCCAGGGCCGCGCGCGCGCCGTAGGTATCGACGTCGTTGTAGTTCTTCTTGACGAAAGCGGCGTTGTTCTGGGTGATCTCGGAAGAGGGATAGGTCCGGCTGCCCGGGACGTTGTCGATATAGCCGCCGTCATGGCGATACCAGCCGACCACGCGCAGCGCCGAATGGTCCGAGAGCTTGAGGTTGATGAACGCTTCGGCGACGCCGCCCATCGCGCCGTGCGCGGTGGAATTGAGCTCCAGGTCGGTGGCGCCGTAAGTGCCCGAATAGTCCGGCGGGTTGGTGACGAGCTTGATCGTGCCCGCCATCGAACTGGCGCCGTAGAGCGTGCCTTGCGGCCCGGCCAGGGCTTCCACGCGGGCAAGGTCGTAGGCGTGGATGTCCAGCGCGCCCTGGATCGTGGTGATCGGCATCTCGTCGAGATAAGTGCCGACGGTGGGAAGCGGCCCGGAGTGGTTGGCGTTCTCGCCCGAGGCGACGCCGCGGAAATAGATCTGGCTGAAACCCGGCTGCGTGGTCTGGATCGTTACCGAGGGCAGGAACTTGACGGTGTCCTGCAATTCCTTGACCTGGAGTTCCTGCAACTTTTCCGTCCCCAGCGCGGTGATCGCGATCGGCACGTTCTGCAGGTTTTCGGTCCGTTTCTGGGCGGTGACGTAGATGACGTCGCCCTCATCCGTCCCGCCGGGCGTGTCCTGGGCCAGCGCGGGCTGCGCCGTGGCAAGAGCGGTGGATCCCAGCAGCGCGATAGCCAGGCCGCGACGACAAGCCAGATGCAATGAGATCACCCGCAATCTCCTATGTTTTGCTTTGCGCGAAAGGCGCCACAAATCCCGGGCATTGACAATAGGCTTGGTGGCGGATTGCTATTGTGCAGTGCAATGTATGGCATTTCTGCCACATCGCGTGGCCGCCTCGGGTCAGCCGGCCGCGTATGTTTCGGGCAGGTCCCCCAGCGCTGTCTTGAGCGGGCCGAGCCAGGGTTCGTAAGCCCGCCACTGGCCCACGCCGTCGCGGTTGATCGGGCGGCGCACCTGCTCGCTCGACGCGGTGCGCACCGCGCGGGTATTGCTGTGAAAGCGCAGGCAGGCTTCCTCGAAGGGGAGGCCAAGGTAGCCGAGCATGCGGCGAACCTCGCCCTCGGGATCGTCGAGCAGGTGTTCGTGGATCACCCGGTGGACGCGGCCGGGCAGGACGCGGTCATAATGCGCCATGGCCCGCACGTAATCGGCATAGTAACGTCCGATGTGATCGAGATCGTAGGAAAAAGCCTGCCCTTTGGCGAAGTGCTGCCTGAAGTTGGAAAAGCAGCAGTCGAGCGGATGGCGCCGCGCGTCGATGATCTTCGCGGCGGGCAGGATCAGGGCGATGAAGCCCAGGTAGGCCCAGTTGTTGGGCAGCTTGTCGATGTAGAACGGCTTGGCGGTCTTGCGCTGGATGCGGGTGCGCTCGATGAATTCGGCTCCCAGCTCGGCCAAGCGCGCCGGGGGCATGGCGGCAAGGGCCGCCGCCCAGTCCCTGGGCTTGCCGGCGGTCTCCAGCGCCTCGCGCAGGGCCATGGCGGGAATGTCGGGCAGTTCCATGGTGCCTTCGACTTGCGAGTGGCTCGACAGGATCTGCTCGATCAGCGTCGAGCCGGCGCGCGGCAGGCCGAGGATGAAGACGGGATCGGGCGAGGGATCGCCGGCGCCGGCGCGGGCGGCCAGCAACCCGGGCGTCAGGGTGGCGATCATGCTGTCGACCTGCGCCGAGACGGCCTGCGGATCGTGGCCGAGCTGGTCGCGGCGCAGGCGGTTGCCGGCGGCGTAGTGGCGGAACGACGGCTCCGGTTCGCCGCGATCCTCGAACGCCTTGCCGAGCGCGAAATGCAAGTGGAGCCGGTCATCGTCGTCCAGGCCTTCGCGCATAAGCGCGGCTTCCATCGCCGCGACGTCGGCGTCGGAGAAGCGCAAGGTCTTCAGGTTGGCGAGGCTCCACCAGGCCTCGCCCAGGCCTGGTTCGATCGCCAGCGCCCGGCGATAGGCGGCCACGCTCCCATCCTGCTCGCCCAGCGTCTTGAGGATATGGCCCTGGCTCATCCAGAGCTTGGCGTGGTTGGGGAAAGTCGTGGTCAGTTCGGCATAGAGCCGGCGCGCTTCTTCGTAATCGCCGATGCGTCCGAGCGCCGCCGCGCGCAAGTTGAGACTGCCCGGGTCGGCGCCTTCGGCGGCAAGCACGGCGTCGAGCTGCTTCACGGCGTCGGCGAAGCGGTTCTGCTTGTAAAGCACGGTGGCAAGGTTCGCCCGCGCCGCAGCGAAGCCCGGGGCCAGTTCGAGCGCGCGGCGCAGCAGCGTCTCGGAATCGTGCAGGCGCCCGATGCGCGCGGCAAGCTCCGCCATCATCCGGATCGCCGCCACGTCGAGCGGTTCCTCGCGCAGGCGCCGGCGCAGGCGCGCCTCCGCATCGGGCAGGTCGTTCGCCATCAGCGCCCGGGCGATCGCGATCAGTTCGGGGTCGCGCGTGGAGGCGCGGATCGCCTCGCTTTCGGCAAGGGCGGCTTCCGCGTCGCGGCCGAGCGCGCGCAGCGCCCGTCCCAGCAGGCGATAGGCCCCGGCATCGTCGGCATCGCGCAGGATCGCGTCGCGCAGCACGGCCACCGCCCGGGCGGGGTCCGATGCGACGATCTGGCCGATCGACGCGGCGGGGAAGGGACGATTCATCGCCCGGACTTATGGGCAAGTCGCGGCCTCACCTCAAGCCGCGGGGTGCGGATCACGGCACCTGGCTCCCCTTGCCCGGCTCCGTTGCGGAATTGACGGCTTTGTGACAATCATGGTGCCAGCTTGATCGCCATGGGCACTGTCAGTAGCCGGGCGGTCCAGGCGGCTGTTCGAGAGGTGTTTCCGTCATGCGCAGGGGACTTTTCCGGACGAAATTGCCTGGTCTCGGCGAATGCGCCCGAGTCGACATGAGCGCGGGCGACGCGGCGCCTTACCTTGAGCGGGAGATGTACGTCCTGCTGGGATTCCAGCCCCGCTACGAACAGCTTCCCGAAGATCCCGGCAACCACCCGCAAGTGACGCGGCCGCTCTGGCCGGATTGGCGCTGATGCCAGGTCCCTCGGCGGGAGGGAGGCAAGCGGTCCGACCGAGGGAATCTCGTATCAGGCCGCCCGCCGCGAGGTTGCGGCCGCGGCCGCATAAGTCGTGAAGAGTTCCTCGAAGTGTTCGTTCATGGTGCGGGTGCTTGCCGGAGCGCCATGCCGAAAATCCGCCCCGCTGAACCCAACACCCTTCGGCAAGGTGGACGGACCTTGATCCCGATTTCGCGTTCCTTGTTCCGATAAGCGCGCGGACGCGACGTCGCGGATGGCCGCCGCCGCCGCGACGGGATCGCACGCGGCATAAGTGCGGCCCGCGCCGCCGAGCGCGTGGTCCTGGGCACCGCCGGCGTCGGGGACGATCACCGGAATCCCGCTTGCCCGCGCCTCGGCGGCGACCATGCAGAACGTTTCTGCCTCGCAGCCGTGGACCAGCGCATCGGCGCTCGCGAGGATCCGGGCGAAGGCCCGGCGATCCCGCTCGGGGGTGAACAGGCGGATGTGCGGATTGCCGGCGATGTGCCGCAGGATCGTGCGCTGTTCGCGCCCTTCGCCCAGCATGACGAGCCCGATCGGCATGTCCCGGCTCGCGGCGTTCACCGCGTCGACCACCATCGGCCAGCGCTTTTCGGGGGCCAGGCGGCCGGCCGCCAGCAGCAGGGCGGCGTTTTCGGGCAGCTCGCAGGCGGCCAGCAGCCGCGCGCGCAGGGCCGGATCGCGGTGCGCGGGCGAGAAGCAGCCCGGCTCGACGCCCATCGGGATCGTCACCGTATGGGCCACCCCGCCTTCGCGCAGGCGCCGCGCAAGGTCACTGTTGGCGCAGACCACGTGATCGAAACGGCGGCTGTGGCGGCGCAGGTGTTCCCAGAACAGCGAGAACCGCCGGTCGATCGTCTGGCGCGAGAAGATGTCGCCGAACCAGCGGTAGGCGTAGGCGGACAGCGGGTCGGCATGCATCACCAGGCTGCGCGGTGCCCGGCCCGGCCAGTCGGCGACGAGCCCGGCGCTGCGCCAGGGCGAAGTCGCCTCGACGAAATCCGGAGCCTCGGCGTCGAGCGTCGCATGGAGGCGTTCGGCCTCGTTGAAATACCAGTACTTGCGGTCGAGCGGAAAACGCGGGCTCTTGATTAGCACGATCCGCGCGCCCGGCCCGCGCGCGATCACCGCGTCCTCGTCGCCCGGCGCCACGATCACGATCTCGTGCCCGAGTTGCGGGCCGATCCTGAGCTTCTGTTCCACGTAAGTGCGCACGCCGCCGCCCTGCGGCGAATAGAAGGCGCAGACGTCGAGGATCTTCATCGGTTCAGCCCCGTCCGAAGCGGCGCGACGCCAAGGCCGCTACGATAGTTGAGCACGATGGCGATCGGCGTCAGCCCGCTGCCGGCCGCCGCGCTCGCCTTGCGGGCCTTGGGCTTGCCCCAGCCGAGCCGGGGGTTTCCGGCAAAGCCGATGCCGTCGATCCGCCAGTTGAACTTGCGGTCCCGGTCGCGGTCGTGAAGCAGGCTCACCGCGTAAGTGCCGGGCCCGGGCAGGCGCACGCAGAGCTGTGGGGTTCCCGAGGGCGGCACCGGGATTTCCACGCGGCGAAAGGTCTTGCCGGCGCCGATCAGCAGGTTGTCGTCAGCCAGGAAGTCCTTGTCGTTGTCCGGATAGACTTCGAGCTTGAGATTGCCCTGGCGGTCCTTCAGGCCCTCCACGGCGACCAGGAACGCCGGCCCGCCCTCACCCGGACGGCAGCGTCCTTCCGCCTTGCCGAGGTCCGGTGTCGAGGGAAGCGTGGCGGCGGTCAGCAGCGGCAGGGCCGCGATCAGGGAAACGACAGGGCAGCCGGTGAAGGTCACGCGCGCTTCTCCGGGTTCGCGAGGTCGTTGATCGCGATCAGGCTGCCGAGCACCAGGTGCGTCGCCAGGATCAGCCCGGCCATCAGCGTCATCAGCGCGCCGATGTCGCGCTCGTGCCCCAGCGAGAGGACGGCGATGCCGGCGAACAGCAGGTCCTTGTTCGGTATCAGCGGCAGGCGCGAGACCAGCAGGCGCAGCGTCGAGAGGTAGAGCCACCAGGACAGCGGGACCTCCGGCAGTACAAGATGCCAGACCACCGCCGAAAGCACGGTCGAAAGGATGATGCGCGCCAGGTGGGTCTGGGTAATCATCACCAGTTCGCTTCGCTGCAGCGTGAAGACGCGTCGGCGAAAGACCATGGCCGCCAGCGACAGGGCCAGGATGACGCCGAGCGAGAGCGCCAGCATGCGCGTGTCGACGCCCAGCCCGGTCTTGCCCAGCAGCGGCAGCATGACCACCAGCAGCGCCATGGTGACGACATTGCCGGTCATCGCGGAAAGGATCGCCACGTCCTTCACCGCGCCGAAGGGCGCGGCATCGAGCGAGACGCGTCGGCGCGCCCAGGTATAGAAATAGGCCTCGCCCAGATAGCCGAGCAGCAGCTCGTTGTAGACCTTCTTGCGCAGCAGCGCGAGGAACCCGGCCGGCGGGATGCGCCACAGGCGGTGGAAGATCAGCCACTCGCTGGCCGGCGTGACGAGGTAGGCCGCCGCGAAGAAGATCCAGAAGGATGGCCTTGCAGGCACCATCGACAGCAGGCGCGGCACGTCGAGCCCGCCCATTTCATGGATCACGGCGCCGATCACCGCGAGCGAAAGAGCGATCGAGAACACCGCGTTGCGGCCGCGATGAGGGTTGCGGTCCTGCGGTGTCAGTTCGATCGCCGGCATGTCGGTTGCCACGGCGGCAGCGGTTTCGGGCACAAATTTCTCCGGGGGACTTTCGCGGTTCAGTGCATGTGATGGCGGGTGGTGCGCGGCGACATCGGGTTGAGGCAGGGCCAGCGCCCGCTTTCGCGGCGGTGGCTGCGGCTGAGTTCGGCCATCATTTCCAGGTATCGGCGCGCGGCGCTTTCCACTTCGTAGATCGCGGCGATGGCGCGGGCGCGCTCCGGGTCGGTCCGGAACTGGCGGATGCGGGCAAGCCCTTCGGCGAACTCCGCCTCGTCGCCGCGCGGCACCAGCAGGCCGGTGCGGCCGTGGTCGAGCAGGCAGGCCATGCTGACGCAGCAGTCGGTGGCCAGCACCGGCAGGCCCGCCGCCAGCGCTTCCACGACCACGCCGGGCAGGCCCTCGTAATCGGAGCTGAGCACGAACACGTCGGTTTCGGGCAGGAGCGTGTCGATACTGGCAAGGTGGCCGGGAAACCGGACCCGCGCGGCGATCCCGAGCCGCTCCGCGAGGCGTTCCAGCGCCGCGTGCTCGGGTCCCTCGCCGGCGATCGTCAGCGTGTCGTGCGGGCGGGCGGCGCGCGCGAAGGCACGCAGGAGCATGGCGTAGTTCTTCTGCGGCACCAGCCGTCCGGCGGAAAGATAGCGCGTGCCCCAGGCCGAGCCGGGCGCGCGCTTCAGCCGGGCGAGCTGGCCAAGCCGCTTGCGGGTGATTACGGGGTTGGCGATCACCGGAACCTGTTCCGTCCGGGCGAGCGTGCTCTCGCGGATTTCGCGCTGCATCGGCTCGGAAAGGCCGACGAGGCGATCGAACAGCGCGCCCTGGACGCGCAGCCAGGATGCATAGCCGCGCCGCATCAGCGGCGGCATGTCCGGCCGGCTCAGGGCATTGCTGACCTTCAGCACCATCGGCGGCGCATGTTCGCCCAGCAGCAGCTTGATCCCGGCGGCGACCACGGCGTAAGTGTTGCCCGGGCAGAACAGCACGTCGCTGCCATGGGCCACCAGATAGCTGTAGAGGCTATGCACCATCCAGGGCGTTTCCCAGGATGCGGTCGGCAGCCGGGTGGGAATCTGCCAGTAGTCGAGCGGCGGGGCGCTGCACAAGTTGCGGCTGCCCGAGCGGCCGAGCACCACGGTCACGCGGTGGCCGGCACGATGCCATTCCAAAGCGAGTCCGAGTGCGACACGTTCGACGCCGCCCGGTTCCAGGCTGTGGATTGGCACCGTGATCCTGAGTGGTCCTTGCATGCTCGATCGGACGCCGCCGTTGATCGCCGTCCGCAGCTTGCGCGGTGGCTTTTTCCTGGAGATTCCGTGGGGCTCTACGGGGTCCGGATTTCGGGTTTGTGACGGTGCCTTGCCTGTCACGCCGGCGACGTGAAACCGTCCCCGAACCGCCATGAACCTCCCGTCAGCGGAGGATTTCCGCATATCGGGAGGGGCGGTGCGTGCGTGCGAAACGGCGCAGGGTGGCATCGATGCTGGCGATCAGGGAAGGCTTCGTGACATCGCCGGGGTGAACGGCGACGCGAACCGTGCGCATCGGTGCCAGCACGCGCCGGGCCAGCGCGGCGAAGGCGAGCGAGGAGGCGGTGCGCATCCGCGACCGGCTTGCCCAGGTCACGACCGGGCCGCTTGCCAGCACGGCGCCGCTGCCGGCGTCCCAGACTTTCCAGTGATCCTCGGCAAGGGCGAAACCGGCCTGCCGCAGCGCCGCGCGCGCGCCTTCGCCATAGAGCCAGGCCGGGGCGATGAAGCCGGCGGCCGGGCGGCCGATCACATCCTCGACCAGGGCCTTGCCGTCGCGCATGCGCTGGAGCGCGGCGGCCTCGTCAAGGCCGAGGAACTCGCCTTCGCCCGCCGTCAGGTGCCGGGCCTTGAACCGCGCCGCGCCGCTGTGTTCGGCGGTGTCGCGATGGAACCAGCCGTGGACGAACATCTCCACGCCGGCATCGGACCACGCGCGCAGTTTCGATTGGAACGCCTGGTCCGCGCGCAAGGGATGGCGGCCCCAGTGATCGGGCACCACCAGCATCGCGAAACGCGGGCCGCCCAGCCGGCGTTCCAGCAGGCCGCACAATTGCTCGACCTGGCTTTCGAAGCCGGGGCCGACGTCATGGATCGACGCCAGGAGGCGCTTGTCGCCATTGGCCAGGAGGCGCTTGTCGCCATTGGAGGGAGTCATGGCTTGTCTCTATGCCCGATCCATGACGGCGCCGCGACACCGGATCATCCCCAGCCGCCGGGATCCCACGGGGGCCGCCCGCCCGATGGAATCGGCCCGTGAAATTGGTGCGCGCCAAATGTCGCGATTTGCGCTATAGCGCCGCCAACCAGCCCGAAGGCAGGCCTTTCGCGCATCTTTCCCCCCGTTCATTCGAACCGCTCGACGCGGCAGGATTCTTTCAGAAATCATGACTTTTCCTCCTCTTCCCCAGCCTCTTGCCGAGGCTCTATCCGCGCATGGCTATGAGGCGCTGACGCCCGTCCAGTTGGCCGTCATCGAACCGCAGGCGCGCGGCCGCGATCTCGTCGTCTCGGCGCAGACCGGCTCGGGCAAGACCGTGGCCTTCGGCCTTGCCATCGCGGACGAGCTGCTTGCCGATGAGCCGGACGGTGCCCTCGGGCCGGCCGAAAGCCCGCTGGCCCTGGTGATCGCGCCGACGCGCGAACTGGCGCAGCAGGTCAGCCGGGAACTGGAATGGCTCTACGCCCGCACCGGCGCGCGCATCGTGACGTGCGTGGGCGGCATGGACCCGGTACGGGAACGCCGCCAGCTCGAGCGCGGCGTGACGATCGTGGTGGGCACGCCCGGGCGCTTGCGCGATCACCTGGAACGCGGCGCGCTGAAGCTCGGCGCCTTGCGGGCGGTCGTGCTCGACGAGGCCGACGAGATGCTCGACATGGGCTTCCGCGAGGATCTGGAGGAACTGCTGGACGCAACGCCCGAGGGGCGGCGCACGCTGCTGTTCTCGGCAACCATGCCGCGCCCGATCGAGGCGCTGGCGCAGCGCTACCAGCGCAATGCCTTGCGCATCTCGACCATGGGCGAGGCGCGCGGGCATGGCGACATCGCCTACAAGGCGGTGACGGTCGCGCCTTCCGATATCGAGCACGCGGTGGTCAACCTGCTGCGCTTCCACGAGGCGGAGACGGCGATGCTGTTCTGCGCGACGCGCGACAACGTCAAGCACCTGCACGCCACGCTGGTCGAGCGCGGATTTTCCGCGGTGGCGCTGTCGGGCGAGCACAGCCAGAACGAGCGCAACAACGCCTTGCAGGCGCTGCGGGACCGGCGGGCGCGGATCTGCGTCGCCACCGACGTCGCGTCGCGCGGCATCGACCTGCCTTCGCTCAGCCTTGTCATCCACGTCGAGATCCCGCGCGACGCCGAAACGTTGCAGCATCGCTCCGGCCGCACCGGGCGCGCGGGCAAGAAGGGCACCGCCGTTGTGGTGGTTCCTTATCCCCGCCGCCGCCGGGTCGAGATGATGCTGCGCGGCGCCCGGATCGAGGCGGAGTGGGGAGAGGCGCCGGATCCCGAAGCGATCCGCGCCAAGGACCGCGAGCGGCTGATGGAAAAGCTGCTTACCCCGATCGAAGCGGAGGAGGAGGATCGCGCGATCGCCGCCGAACTGCTCGGCAAAGTCAGCGCCGAGGACCTGGCGGCCGCGCTGGTCCGCGCCCACCGCGCGGCGCTGCCGCAGCCCGAGGAACTGCTCGGCAACTCGCCCGAGGCGCGCCAGAAGCGCGAGCGTCCCGGTTTCGACGACGTGGTGTGGTTCCGCATGGACGCGGGCCGCCAGCAGCACGCCGAGCCGCGCTGGATCCTGCCGGTCCTGTGCCGCAGGGGTCACGTGACGCGCGATGCCGTCGGCCAGATCCGCATCTCGGCCGACCAGACGCATTTCCAGATCCCCGCGGCCCTGGCCGACCAGTTCGCCCGCGCCGTCGAGCGTACCGCGCGCGAGGATGGCGAGTACGAGGCGAGCATCCGCATCGAGCGCGCACCGGACACGCCGCGCGATGTCGCCAGGCATCGCAGCCGCGACCGCGACGGGCCGCAAGGGCGCGGCCGTCGCCCGCATGGGCACGGGGAGGGCGAGTCCCGTCCCGACAGCGCCCCCCGTCGCCCGCGCCCGACCGGCGACCGACCCGGCGGGCGGCCCGACACCCGCCCTGACGTTCGCCCCGGCAAGCCCGGCGGCAAGCCGTTCCACAAGAAGCCGAAAAAGGGCAAGCGGCCGGAGTGACGCCGAAGCGCGGACGGGCCGGCCTGGCGCGAACCCGTGAAGCCCGTCCCCTTCCGGGGATGGGCAATCGCTTATGGGAATACTCCTCGCAAGGTCGTCATGCTGAACCTGGTTCAGCATCCATTTTGCGGCTCATACTGACCGGCATTGATAAGAACTCACCCGCTTCGCGGGCTCGCAAAGACGAAAACAAGGAGACTTGGTATGAGTTGGTCGGTGTCAGCCGCCGCCCAATGCCGCTTCCAGTTCCTCGCTGGCGGCGAGCCAGGCTGTTTCGGCTTGTTCCAGTTCGGCGATGGTGGCGGTGTGGCGGCGGCCGATCTCGCCGATGGCAAGGCCCTTGAGGTCCCCGGTCGCGGCTGAAGGGTCGCTCAGCGCGGCATCGAAGGCCGCGAGCTGCCGTTGCAGCCGGGTCATCCGCGTTTCCGCCTCGGTCACCTTGCGGCGCAGCGCTTTCAGGCCTTCGCGCGCGAGGGCGCCGGCCTTGCGCGTGGCCTTGTTGCCGGCGGGCTTGTCGTCGGCCCGGGGCTGGTTCCGGCCGAGCACGAAATCGATGTAATCTTCCATCGATCCGTCATAGTTCGTGGCGGTGCCGTCATCGACCAGGACCAGGCGGTCGGCGGCCAGTTCCACCATGTGCCGATCGTGGCTGACCAGGATCACCGCGCCTTCGAACTGGTTGAGCGCCTGGACCAGCGCCTCGCGCGCGTCGACGTCGAGGTGGTTGGTCGGCTCGTCGAGGATGAGCAGGTGCGGCGCATCGCGCGTCACCAGCGCCAGCGCCAGGCGCGCGCGCTCTCCGCCGGAGAGGGTCCGGGTCTCCGCCGTCGCACGGTCGCCCGAGAAGCCGAAGCGGCCGAGCTGGCCCCGCACCGTCTGCGGCGGCTTGCCGGTCATGGCGCGGGTCATCAGTTCCAGCGGCGTCGAGTCGGCCGGAAGCTCTTCCACCTGGTACTGCGTGAAATAGCCGATGCGGATTTTCGGCGAGAAGCTGAGCGATCCTTCCATCGGCTCGAGCTGGCGGGCGAGCAGGCGCGCCAGGGTGGTCTTGCCATTGCCGTTGCGCCCGAGCAGCGCCAGGCGGTCCTCCGGATCGATGCGCAAGTTGAGCCGGCGCAGCACCGGCTCCCCGGGTGCGTAGCCGACGGCGGCGAGATCCATCGTCACCAGCGGCGGGCGCAGTTCGTCCGGGCTCGGGAAGTCGAAGCGCATCGATGGATCCTCGATTGCGGCGGCGATCGGCTGCATCTTGGCCAGCATCTTGGCGCGCGACTGCGCCTGCTTGGCGGTGGAGGCGCGGGCGGAGTTGCGGGCGACGTAGTCCGCCAGCTTCTTGCGCTGCGCTTCCTGGCCGGCGCGCGCGGCGGCGGCCTGCAGGGCGCGTTCCGCGCGCTGGCGCTCGAAGCTGTCGTAAGTGCCGGGATAGAGCGTCAGCCTGCCCGCCTGGAGGTGCAGGATGTGGTCGACCACGGTGTTGAGCAGGTCGCGCTCATGGCTGATGACCAGCAGCGTGCCGGGATAGCCTTGCAGGAAGCTCTCCAGCCACAGCGTGGCTTCCAGGTCGAGGTGGTTCGAAGGCTCGTCCAGCAGCAGCACGTCGGGCGCGCTGAACAGCAGCGCCGCGAGCGCCACGCGCATCTTCCACCCGCCCGAAAAGCTGTCCAGCGCCTGGGCCTGCATCGCCTCGTCGAAGCCCAGGCCCACCAGGATGCGGGCGGCGCGGGCCGGGGCGGAATAGGCGTCGATGGCGATCAGGCGTTCATGCACGTCGCCCAGACGATCGGGATCGACGGAGGTTTCCGATTCGGCCAGCAGCGCGGTGCGTTCGGTGTCCGCCTCCAGCACCGCCTCGAAAGGCGTGCGCCTGCCGCTCGGCGCTTCCTGCGCGATGTAGCCCAACCGGGCGCGGCGGGGCATGTCGATCGCGCCGCCGTCCGGCTCGAGTTCGCCGATGATGGTCTTGACCAGCGTCGACTTGCCGGCGCCGTTGCGGCCGATCAGGCCGATCTTGCCGCCCTGCGGAAGCGTGGCGCTCGCGCCGTCGAGGATGGTGCGCCCGCCAAGGCGCACGGTGATGTCGCGGATCGTCAGCATGGTGGGTGCGCCTAGCAGGACGCGGGCGAAAGCAAAACCGCGATACGCCCCCATCCGGCGAACTTTATCTGACGAAGGTCAACTTCCCTGGAGTTTGACCTGCTGCAATGCGATGACAGGATCGTATAAGCACAATACCAAGTTTCGTGGAACATGAGTTCGAACCAATGGAATTTGGCACAGGCGGCAGTAAAGGTTTCACCCAGCAAGGCCGGGAGTGTCGATGAAGAAATCCGTGATCGGTGCTCTCGTGCTTGCCGCGCTCGTCGCCGCAGGGGCGCTCTGGTGGCTGTCGCGCGGTGGCGGGGATGCGGGCACGCTTGTCCTGCACGGCAATGTCGACGTGCGCCAGGTCTCGCTTGCGTTCGACGGCAGTGGCCGTGTCGCGGCGCTCAAGGCCGAGGAGGGTGATCTGGTCAAGGCGGGAGACCTGCTCGCCGTGCTCGATACCAGCACGCTTGGGCTCGAAGCCGAGCAGGCCGAGGCCAGGGCCGCTGCCGACCAGCAGAATCTCCTGCGCATGCGCAATGGCGCAAGGCCCGAGGAAGTGCGGCAGGCGCGCGAACGCCTTACCGCCGCGCAGGCGGACGCCGCGCGCGCCGCCGCCGACCTGGCGCGCCTGCGCGAGGTGGCGGCGAGCACGCAGGGGCGCGGCGTGTCCGGGCAGGAGATCGACCGTGCCGCCAGCGCCGCCAAGGCTTCCGGCGCCCAAGCGCAGGAAGCGGGCGAGGCCTTGCGGCTCACGATCAAGGGGCCGCGCGCGGAAGACGTGGCGGGCGCGCAGGCGCAGCTCAAGGCTTCTCAGGCGGCGCTGGCGCTGGCGCGCCACCGGATCGCGCAAGGCGAACTGCGCGCGCCCGAAGACGCGGTGGTGCGTTCCCGCCTGCTGGAGGTGGGGGACATGGCCTCTCCGCAACGGGCGGTGTTCGAGCTGGCCCTGGCCAGCCCCAAGTGGATTCGCGTCTATGTGGGCGAGGCCGACCTGGGGCGGGTAAAGCCGGGCATGGCCGCGCGGGTGACCACCGACAGCGCGCCCGACCGGCCGGTGCCCGGCAAAGTGGGCTATATCTCCTCGGTCGCCGAATTCACGCCCAAGTCGGTGGAGACCGAGGACTTGCGCACCAGCCTTGTCTACGAAGTGCGGGTGCGGGTGGATGATCGGGCGGGCCTGCTGCGGCTTGGCCAGCCCGTCACGGTCCGCCTCCAGACCGGGGCGCCGCGGTGATCGACGCACCTCCGAGCGTCGTCATCGAAGGCTTGCGCAAGACGTTCAGTGGCCCCGACGGCAAGCCGTTCGACGCTGTCGCAGGCATTTCGCTCTCGATCCGTCCCGGCACGCTGACCGCCTTCGTGGGGCCCGACGGCGCCGGCAAGACGACGCTGATGCGGATGATGGCGGGGCTGCTGCGGCCCGATGGCGGCAAGCTGTCGGTGCTGGGCATCGACCTGCTGGTCGATCCGCAATCGGTGCAGAACCGCATCAGCTACATGCCGCAGCGCTTCGGCCTCTACGAGGATCTCTCGGTGCAGGAGAACCTCGATCTCTACGCGGACCTGCACGGCGTGCCGCCGGCCGTGCGCGCGGAGCGTTTCTCCCGTCTGCTGGCGATGACCGATCTCGCCAGCTTCACGCAGCGCCCGGCCGGCAAGCTTTCCGGCGGCATGAAGCAGAAGCTGGGCCTGGCCTGCACGCTTGTTCGCGTTCCGGACCTGCTGCTGCTGGACGAACCGAGCGTGGGGGTCGACCCGCTCTCGCGCCGCGACTTGTGGCGGATCATCGAGCAACTGATCGAGGCCGAGGGGCTGAGCGTGATCGCCAGCACCGCCTACATGGACGAAGCCCAGCGCTGCGACCAGGTCTTCGTTCTCAACCGGGGGGCGCTCCTGGCCGAAGGCACGCCGGCGGCATTGACGGCGCGGGCGGACGGACTGACTTATGTGGTCACGCCGGACGCGGACGTGCCGGCGCGGGACTTGCAGGCGCGGCTGATCGACGCGCCGGGCCTTGTCGTCGATGCCGTGCCGAGCGGCGGGCAAGTGCGCTTCATCCGGCAGCCGGCTTGCGACGATGCCCGGCTGAAGGAACTGCTGCACGGCTGCGACGCGCAGCCGCGCGAGGCGGAACTGGAGGACGCCTTCATGCTCCTGCTTCACGAGCACGAGGGGCCGGCGCGGGAAGCTTCGGTTCCGCCGCCGCTGGCCGCCGGACGGGCGGATGGGCCGATCCCCGGCGATGACGGGGCGCCGGTGATCCTGGTGCGCGACCTGGTGCGGCGCTTCGGCGATTTCACGGCGGTCGCCAACACCAGCTTCGACGTCCGGCGCGGCGAGATCTTCGGACTGCTGGGTCCCAACGGCGCGGGCAAGACCACCACGTTCCGGATGCTCTGCGGCCTGTTGCCAGCAAGCAGCGGGGAACTGCGGGTGGCCGGCGTCAACTTGCGCACGGCGCGCGCGGCGGCGCGGGCGCGGATCGGCTATGTCGCGCAGAAATTCTCGCTCTATTCGAACCTGACGGTCCGGGAGAACCTGGATTTCTTCGGCGGTGCCTACGGTCTTCGCGGCAAGCGGCGGCAGGACCGCGTCAGGGAGATCATCCGCCAGTTCGACCTCGATCCCTCGGCCCCCAGCGGCAACCTGCCGCTGGGCTACAAGCAGCGCCTCGCGATGGCCGCCGGCCTGCTGCACGAACCGGAGATCCTGTTCCTGGACGAGCCGACCAGCGGCATCGATCCGCTTGCGCGGCGGGCGTTCTGGCGCACTATCACCGCGCTTTCGCAGGCGGGCGTCACGATCGTGGTGACCACCCACTTCATGGAAGAGGCCGAATACTGCGACCGGGTCGCCATCCAGGATGCCGGGCGCCTGCTGGCACTCGGCACGCCCCGGGAAGTGCGCGCGCGCTCGGGCACTGCGGCGGGCCATATGAACGAGGCCTTCATCGCCATCGTCGAGCAGGCCCGCGCCGCGGAAGGCCACGCGCGCGTGGCGGCATGAACGGCGCTCCCTTCCTCAGGCGCCTGATCGCCCTGATCCGCAAGGAAAGCCGCCAGATGCTGCGCGATCGCAGCAACCTGCTGGTGGGTCTGCTGCTGCCGATGGGCCTGATCCTGCTGTTCGGCTACGGGCTCTCGTTCGATGTCACCGATGCCCCGGTGGCGATGGTGCTGGAGGACAATTCGGCCGTCGCCCGGGAAGCGGTCTCGGGGATCGAAGGCTCGCCATACATGGTGCCGGTCCGGGTCGGGACGATGGCCGAAGCGGAAGCGATGCTGCGGTCGGGCAAGGTCGATGCGATCGTGCGCGTGCCGGTCGACTTCGCGCGCCGGCAGGGACAGGGCGACGCGCGAGTCCAGCTGATCCTCAACGGCCTTGATACGACGATGGCGACCAGCCTGGAAGCTTATGTCAACGGCGCCATCGGCACGGTCGTCCAGCGCCGGATGGATCGGGGCGGCGTGGTTGGGGCAGGTGTTGGAAATGTCGTGCTGGTGCAGCGGATCTGGTTCAACGAGGCTGGGGACAGCACCTGGTATCTGGTGCCGGGCCTCGTGGTCTTGATAATGACCCTGGTCGGCGCGTTCCTGACTTCGATGCTGATCGCGCGCGAGTGGGAGCGCGGAACGCTGGAGGCGCTGTTCGTCACGCCGGTGCGCCCGCTCGAACTCGTGCTCGCCAAGATCGCGCCTTATCTGGTGGTGGGGCTGATCGACCTGGCGATGTGCATCGTCGCGGCGCGGGTCCTGTTCAATGTGCCGATCCGCGGATCGCTGCTGGTGATCCTGGCGGCATCGCTGCTCTACCTGATCGTGTCGCTGCTGATGGGGCTGTTCATTTCCGGCATCACGCGCAACCAGTTCGCGGCGAGCCAGATGGCGCTGCTCGTCAGCTTCATGCCGGCGCTGATGCTCTCCGGCTTCGTCTTCGATCTTCGCAACGTGCCGCTGGTGGTCAGGATCGTCAGCCAGCTGGTGCCGGCCACGCACTTCGTGGGCGTCGTCAAGACGCTGTTCCTGGCAGGGACCGACTGGGCGATGGTGCTGCGAAACGGGGCCATCATGCTGGGCTATTCGCTGGTCCTGCTCACCCTGACCTGGCGCACCTTGCGCAAGCGGCTGGATTGAAGGTGGTGGCGGTGACGAAGTTCGGGCCACTTTCGGGCCGTCATGCCGAACGTGCTGCGGCATCCATTGTGACGACGAACGGCGCATTCGGATGACCGGGCCGATGGAGCGCCTCGTCGCCAGCCTCGCGCAGATCCTCGCGCTGTGCCGCAAGGAGATCATCGCGCTGCTCAAGGATCCGGCGAACCGCGTGATCCTGGCCGCCCCGATCATGATCCAGTCGATGCTGTTCGGCTACGCCGCCACGTTCGACCTCAAGCACGTGCCCTATGCCGTGCTGGACCAGAGCCGCAGCGCCGCCTCGACCGCGTTCCTCGCGCGGCTGGATGGCACCGGCGTGTTCGAGCGCGAGGCGACGCTGGCCAGTCCCGGCCAGATCGCCGAGGTGATCGAAGACGGCAAGGTGCTGCTGGCGATCAGCATTCCCGCCGATTTCGCGACGCGCCTCGCGGCCGGCCGGGAGGCGCCGCTGCAAGTCATCCTCGACGGCCGCAATTCGACCACGGCGGGCGCGGCGGCGGGCTATGTCGCCGCGGTGACGATGGCCTTCAACAAGGCGCGGGGCGCGGCCTCGCCGATCACCGTGGAGCGGCGCGCCTGGTTCAATCCCAATCTCGATTCGCGCTGGCAGATCATGCCCGCCATGATCGCGACGCTGAGCATGCTGCAAACCCTGCTGCTGGCCGCGCTTTCGATCGCGCGCGAGCGGGAGCAGGGCACTTTCGACCAGTTGCTGGTAACTCCGCTGACACCCCTGCAGATCCTGGTCGGCAAGGCGGTTCCCGCCATCATGGTCGGCGTGATGCAGTCGACGCTCGTGCTGCTGGTGGTGCGCTTCTGGTTCCAGATACCGATGGCCGGCTCGCCGTGGCTGCTCTACCTCGGGCTGCTGGGTTTCACCGGGGCGTCGGTGGGGATCGGCATGTCGATTTCGGCGTTGTCGCTGAACATGCAGCAGGCGATGCTGCACACGTTCCTGGTCATCATGCCGCTCACGCTGCTCTCGGGCCTGCTGACGCCGGTGCGCAACATGCCCGACGTGCTGCGGATCGCGACTTACGCGAACCCGCTGCGCTTCGGCGTCGACCTGGTGCGGCGAGTCTATCTCGAAGGCGCCGGGCTGGGCGATGTCGTCTTCGACTTCCTTCCGATGGTGGCGGTGGCAGGCGTGACCCTGCCGCTTGCCGCCTGGCTGTTCCGCAATCGCCTGGCCTGATGAAGATGGAATCCACGCCATGAACGCCGCCCGCGCCGCCCCTCTCTTCGGTCTCGCACTCGGTCTTGCCGCCTTGCCGGCGGGGTGCACGGTGGGGCCCGATTTCGCCGCTCCCCAGCCGGCCGCGCCGGACGACTGGTCAAGCTGGCGCAGCGGTGATCCCGCGCTGGTCTCGCCGGTCGCGGCCGGCGCGCGCATGCCGGCCGACTGGTGGACCCTGCTGGGAGACCCGGTGCTCGACCGGCTGGAGCAGGAGGCGCTTGCCGCCAGTCCCGACATCGAGACCGCCGCGCTCCACTATGCCCAGGCGCGCGTCCAGCTGGAGGGTGCGGGGGGCCTGGGGCTGCCGCAGGTCGATGCCCGGGCCGACGTCGCCCGCACCCGGCAGAGCGAGTATGGCGCCTCGACGCGGCTGTTCGACGTGCTCGGGGCCGACCGGGCGACGCTCGCCAAGTTCCTGTCCCAGCCCTACACGCTGTACCACGGCGGCTTCGACGCGTCGTGGGAGCTGGACTTGTGGGGCAAAGTGCGGCGCACGATCGAGCAGGCGGGGGCGCGGGCGTCGCAGCAGGAGGCCCTGCTGGACCTCGCGCGGCTCAGCGTCGCCAGCGAAGTGGCGCAGGCCTATTTCGACTTGCGGACCGCGCAGCGCCAGATCGCGCTTTCCAGCGAGGACATCGCCCTGCTGCGGGACCATGCGGAACTGGTCGCCGCCCGGGTCAAGGGCGGGCTCGGGGACGAATCCGAGATCGAACGCGAACGCGCCGCGCTCCATGCGCTGGAGGCGGGCCTGCCCGGGCTCCAGGCGCGCGAGGCCCTGCAGGTCAACCGCGTCGCCGTGCTGCTGGGCCGGCACCCCGGGGAGATCGACGAGGAACTGCGTCCGGTGGCGGGGCCCGTCGAAGGCGCCATGCCCGACCTTTCGCTGGGGATGCCTTCCGAAGTGGCGCTGGACCGGCCGGACGTGCGCGCCGCGCAGGCGCAGCTCCACGCCGCGACCGCCGGCATCGGCATCGCGGTGGCCGATCTCTATCCCGGCATTCGCCTGGGCGGCGGCTTCAACCTCGAATCCTATCGCAGCCAGAACCTGTTCGACTGGGCCAGCCGCACATGGTCGATCGGGCCCAGCCTGGACCTCCCGCTGTTCGACGGCGGCCGCCGCCGCAGCGTGGTGCGGCTGCGCAAGCTGGAAGCGCGCGAGGCGGCGGTCAATTACCAGCGCACCGTGCTGACGGCATGGCAGGAGATCGACGACGCGCTGAGCGGCTACACCGCCGACCGGCAACAGCGGGATAGCCTGGCCGCCCGGGTGGGCAACACCGCCGCTGCGCTCGAACTCGCCGAGGCCCGATACCGGGCCGGGACGACCAACTACCTGCCGGTCATCGACGCCCGCCGCGCGCATGTGCAAGCCTTGCGCGATCTGGCCGACACCGAAGGCCGCCTGCGCACACGCTTCGTCGCCATCAACAAGGCGATCGGCAACGCTCCGCCCCGGATCGCTTCGGCGGCTTCGTGAAACCCCGCCTTGCAATGCGCAAGCAATTGTGATTCTATCGATTTGATGAGAACCATGCGGCAGGATTCCAGCTTGGCGAAGGAGCGGCTCGTGCAGGGCTTGGCGCTTGCCGTGCTGCTGCTGATGGGTCTCTTCGTGGTCGCCGGTCCCAGCGGCCTGATCGCCTGGAGCGAAAACCAGCGCATGCTGGAACAGCGCCGGGTCAAGCTTGTCGAACTGATGGCGGAGCGCGATCGGCTCAAGAACCGTGTCAATCTCCTCGCGCCGAACAAGGTCGATCCGGACCTGGCGGGCGAGTTGCTGCGCGGCAACCTCAATGTCGCGCGTCCAGACGAAATGGTGATGCTGCTGCCCGAAGGGCGCTGACCGCCGGTCGATGGCCCGTCAAGGGGCTATTGCATTTGGCTTACCATGCCTATTTCCCCTCGCGCGGCTTCCGCTTTCGCGGGGCCTTGCTATATCGCGTGTGAATCGATCGCACCAAGAATGGGGAGTCCCCGTTGCCCAAGGCCACGAGAAATGAACCGAACGGCGAAGGCGCCGCTGCCCTTCCGGCGGAGGAGGACGACTTCGCCCTGCGCAGCCTCCAGCAAGCCCATGCGGCCGATCGCCGTCACAAGGCGGGCAAGGAGGAACTGCTGCATCTCTATGAGCAGATGCTGCTCATCCGGCGGTTCGAGGAGAAGGCGGGGCAACTTTACGGGCTCGGGCTGATCGGCGGCTTCTGCCATCTCTACATCGGGCAGGAAGCGGTGGCGGTGGGCTTGCAGTCCGCGCTCGAGGGTGGACTCGATTCGGTCATCACCGGTTATCGCGATCATGGCCACATGCTGGCCTACGGGATCGATCCCAAGGTCATCATGGCCGAGTTGACCGGGCGCCATTCGGGCATCTCCAAAGGCAAGGGCGGCTCGATGCACATGTTCAGCGTGGAGCACCGGTTCTACGGCGGGCACGGCATCGTCGGCGCCCAGGTGCCGCTGGGCGCGGGCCTGGCCTTTGCCCACAAGTACAACGAGGACGGCGGCGTGACGCTGGCCTATTTCGGAGACGGCGCCGCCAACCAGGGCCAGGTCTACGAAAGCTTCAACATGGCCTCGCTGTGGAAGCTGCCGATCATCTTCGTGATCGAGAACAACCAGTACGCCATGGGCACCGCCGTGAATCGCTCTTCGGCGGAGACCCATTTCTATCGGCGCGGCACCGCGTTCCGCATTCCCGGCATGCAGGTGGACGGCATGGACGTGCTGGAAGTGCGCAAGGCGGCGGAGATCGCGCTGGCGCATGTGCGCGGCGGCAACGGGCCGGTGCTGATGGAGCTCAACACCTATCGCTATCGCGGCCACTCGATGTCCGATCCCGCCAAGTACCGCAGCCGCGAGGAAGTGCAGGGCGTGCGCGAAAAGCGCGATCCCATCGAACATGCCAAGAACGAACTGATGGAAATGGGCGTCTCCGAAGCGAGCTTCAAGGAAATCGACAAGCGGGTGCGCGCGCAAGTGGCCGAGGCGGCCGACTTCGCCGAGAATTCGCCCGAACCGGAAATGTCCGAACTCTATACCGACGTGCTGGTGGAGCGCTACTGATGGCGATCGAACTGAAGATGCCCGCGCTCTCGCCGACGATGGAAGAGGGCAAGCTCGCGAAATGGCTGGTCAAGGAAGGCGACGAGGTCACTTCCGGAGACATTCTCGCCGAGATCGAGACCGACAAGGCGACGATGGAATTCGAAGCCGTCGACGAAGGCACCATGGGCAGGATCCTGGTGCCCGAAGGCACCGAGGGCGTGAAGGTCGGCACCGTCATCGCCATGCTCGCGGGCGAGGACGAGGATGCGGCCAGCGTCGCGGCCCCGCCGGCCAAGGCGGAGCCGCTGGTGAGCGAGGCTCCCGCGGCCCAGGAAACGAAGAAGGGGCCCCCAGGCGGCTCGGCCCCGCCGGCCGGCGCGGTCCGGCCCCGGACGGACCCTGAAATCCCCCATGGCACCAACATGAAGACCTCGACCGTGCGCGAGGCGCTGCGCGATGCCATGGCGGAGGAAATGCGCCGCGATCCCCGCGTCTTCGTGATGGGCGAGGAAGTGGCCGAATACCAGGGCGCCTACAAGGTCACCCAGGGCCTGCTCGACGAATTCGGGCCCAAGCGCGTGATCGACACGCCGATCACCGAATATGGCTTCGCCGGCATCGGCACCGGCGCGGCGATGGGCGGCCTGCGTCCGATCGTGGAATTCATGACTTTCAACTTCGCCATGCAGGCGATCGACCACGTCATCAATTCGGCGGCCAAGACCAACTACATGTCCGGCGGCCAGATGCGCTGCCCGGTGGTGTTTCGCGGCCCCAACGGCGCGGCGGCGCGCGTGGGCGCGCAGCATTCGCAGAATTACGGCCCCTGGTACGCCAGCGTCCCTGGCCTGGTGGTGATCGCGCCTTATGATGCATCGGATGCCAAGGGCCTGCTCAAGGCCGCGATCCGCTGCGAGGATCCGGTGGTCTTCCTGGAGAACGAACTGGTCTATGGCCGCACGTTCGAACTGCCCGAGCTTGACGATCACGTCCTGCCGATCGGCAAGGCACGGATCATGCGCGAGGGCAAGGACGTGACGATCGTATCCTATTCGATCGGCGTCGGCATCGCGCTCGAAGCGGCCGAGACCCTCGCGGCCGAGGGCATCGAGGCCGAAGTGCTCGACTTGCGCACCTTGCGCCCGCTGGACAAGCAGGCGGTGCTGGACAGCCTGGCCAGGACCAACCGGCTGGTGGTGGCCGAGGAAGGCTTTCCGGTCTGCTCGATCGCCTCGGAAATCTCGGCGATCTGCATGGAGGAAGGCTTCGACCACCTCGACGCGCCGGTCGTGCGCGTCTGTAACGAGGACGTGCCGCTGCCCTATGCCGCCAACCTGGAGAAAGCGGCGCTGATCGATACCGCGCGCGTGATCGAGGCGGTGAGGAAAGTCTGCTACCGCTGATCGGGCGCCTCTTGGGCGCCTCGTCGTCCCGGCGAATGCCGGGATGACGGAAACAGCTGAAATGATGCCGGGAAACGAACAGATCCTCGTCGCGTCGCTGCCCACGATCTCGCGGCTGGCGCTGGCCTATGCGCCTGGGCCGGCCCGCTTGCCGACGCTCGCGCTCCTGGGGCTCGATGCGCGGCTGGCCGGGCTGCTGCGCCACTCGCGCGAACCGATGCTCGCGCAGTTGCGGCTGGCGTGGTGGCGCGAGTCGCTGGGGCGCGATCAGGGCGAGTGGCCGGAAGGCGAGCCGCTGCTGGCGGCGCTGCGCAGCTGGAACGGCGAGCACAAGGCGCTGACCGCGCTGGTCGATGGCTGGGAGGCGCTGACCGGCCCGGCGCCGCTGCCGGGCGAGGCGCTGGCGGCCATGGCGCGCGGCCGGGGAGAGGCTTTCGCCGCTCTCGCCCGCGCGCTGGGACGGGAAGCGGAAGCCGAAGCTGCATCCCGGCTGGGCGAGCAATGGGGGCTGGCCGACCTGGCCGTGCGCCTCGGCGATCCGCGTGAGCGTGCCGAGGCGGCGGCGCTGGCCGGCGCCGGGAAGGGGCCCCGGCCGCGCCTCTCGCGCCGCCTGCGCCCGCTGCTGGTCCTGCATGCACTGGCCCACCGGCGGCTCGACAAGGGAGAGGAAGCGGCCGCGTTCTCACCCGCCGCCCTGCTCAAGGCGATGCGGCTGGGATTGCTGGGTTTTTGACGGCGATGAAGAACATGTAATTTCTACAAGGGAAAGGTGCGGTTCTATCAGGGCTCTCATGAAAGGAGTCCCCAAGTGAATCGTTTCCTGCTTGGTGGCCTGGCGGTGCTGGTCATGCTCGGCGTGGGCCTGTTCTGGCTCCAGGGCCGCGCCGCGGTGGAAGACGCGGCGCCGCCGCCCGAAGCCCAGCCTTCGGCCGCGCCCGAGGACTTGCCGAGCGCCGATGCGGGTGATCTCGCTGGGCCCGCCCCGCCAGAGGCGACCGCGCTGACCCGCGAACAGCGCCGCTTCGGTCGCTACGATCGTGACAGGGACGGGCGGGTTTCGCGCAACGAGATGCTCTCGACCCGCAGCGAGGGTTTCCGCAAACTCGACAAGGACGGCAACAACCTGCTGACGTTCGAGGAGTGGGCGGTGGCGACGGCCGACAAGTTCGACCAGGCCGACGCCGACCGGGACCAATGGCTCACCCCCCGCGAATTCGCCCGCACCGCGCCGCCGCCCCGGCCGAAGCCAAAGTGCTCGTGCTGATCGGGTGGGGGAAGTGCGTCGCAACGTGACGACATCACCCTGAAGACAATAAATCCCAAAGGTAATCCCCCGGCTATGCCGGGGAGACCATCATAGTTTGACGTATCCGGGAACCCATCGCGACATTTGCTTTCGTGAGCCGC
>NZ_FOOR01000017.1 GCF_900113255.1 Novosphingobium sp. CF614 | reverse complement strand
GCGACGCTTGGAACTGGCTCATCGCTCAACCAGAGCAAATCACTTCAATCGGGTCACGCAAATGGGCACAGGTCAATCAATGAAGCCGAGCGTATCAGGCCATCTCCTGCATCGAGGACATCAGACCTGGCGCTGTCTTTCAATCACGATGCGTGAATGGCGTAGCCCCTGAAGAGGGAGGGGTTGGGGTGGGGTCTATCGGCTAGGCGTGGCGGTGGTGGAGAGACCCACCCTCGGCCCCTTCCCTGAAGGGGAGGGGAGAAGAATCGCGGTCAACGCAGCTTGGTATGACCCATTCGATTGACTCGTCTTCCCGGTGACTCGCCTTCCCGGACTCGATCCGCGACCGCTGACGTCATCGGCGTGGCCTTGCGTCAAGCCGCCAGCGGTTCCGGCATGCGCCGGGACGACGGGTCATTCCAAACGTCGGTTGATATTACTCGATGTCATCCTCGGCCGAAGCGCCGGCCATCATTTCCTCGGCCAGGCCTTCGGTCCGGGCGCGGATGGCTTTTTCGAGGCGGTCGCAGACTTCCGGGTTGGCCTTGAGGTAGGTCTTGGCGTTTTCACGCCCCTGGCCGATGCGGATCGAATCGTAGGAGAACCACGCGCCCGACTTCTCCACCAGCCCCGCCTTGACGCCGAGGTCGAGAATCTCGCCGATCTTGGAGATGCCCTCGCCGTACATGATATCGAACTCGACCTGCTTGAAAGGCGGGGCGACCTTGTTCTTGACCACTTTGACGCGGGTGGCATTGCCGACGATCTCGTCGCGGTCCTTGATCTGCCCGGTGCGGCGGATGTCGAGGCGGACCGAGGCGTAGAACTTGAGCGCGTTGCCGCCGGTGGTGGTTTCCGGATTGCCGTACATGACGCCGATCTTCATGCGCAGCTGGTTGATGAAGATCACCATGCAGCGCGAACGACTGATCGAGCCGGTCAGCTTGCGCAGCGACTGGCTCATGAGCCGTGCCTGAAGGCCGACGTGGCTATCCCCCATCTCACCCTCGATCTCGGCCCGGGGAACCAGCGCCGCCACCGAGTCCACCACCAACACGTCGATCGCGTTCGAGCGAACCAGCGTGTCGGTGATCTCCAGCGCCTGTTCGCCGGTGTCCGGCTGCGAGACGATCAGTTCATCGATATTGACGCCCAGCTTCCTGGCATAGACCGGATCGAGCGCATGTTCGGCATCGATGAACGCGGCGGTGCCGCCCAGCTTCTGCGCCTCGGCAATGCAGTGCAGCGCCAGCGTGGTCTTGCCCGAGCTTTCCGGACCGTAGATCTCGATCACGCGGCCGCGCGGAAGGCCGCCCACGCCCAGCGCGATGTCGAGCCCGAGCGAGCCGGTCGAAACCGCCTCCACCTGCATCGTCTCCTTCGAGCCCAGCCTCATCGCCGAACCCTTGCCGAACGCCCGGTCAATCTGGGCAAGCGCCGCTTCGAGCGCCTTCTGACGGTCCATGGAGTCCTTTTCCTTGCCTTCCTGGATCAGCTTGAGCTGAGCAGCCATTACACTTCCCCTTTGCTACCGGCCTGACCGGAAAGGTCAACGTCGCAAGGGCCTATGTATCCCTTTTGTTCTGTGAGAACAAGAGGAGAACTGTGGTTTATTTCCGATTTTTAACACCGCCCACGGTATGAGCCAGAACATCCCCGACTTTTTCCGAGAGCTGCTGCACGGAAAAGGGCTTGGGCATGAACCAGGCGTTGGCGATGCCGATTTCCTTGCGCAGCTGCTCTTCGGCATAGCCCGACATGAACAGCACCGGCAGGCCCGGCGCGATCCTGCGAATCTCGCGCGCCATGGCCGGGCCGTCCAGCGTCGGCATCACCACGTCGGAGACGACGAGATCGTACCGGCCGCCTTCGCGCACCAGCTCCAGCCCCTCCTCGCCGTCGCGGGCGCACGTCACCTGATAGCCCTGGCGGGTGAGCGCGCGTTCGGCGACGACCCGCACCGGATCCTCGTCCTCCACCAGCAGGATCGCGCCGCCGCCCGCCCACTGGCTGGGCGGCGGCTCCACTTTCGCCGCCGCCGGCTCCACCACGCTGCCGGGCGCGACGTGGTGGACCGGCAGGTAGACGACGAAGCGCGTGCCCTTGCCCGGTTCGCTTTCGGCGAAGATGAAGCCGCCCGATTGCTTGACGATGCCGTAGACCGTGGAGAGGCCCAGGCCGGTGCCCTTGCCCTGTTCCTTGGTGGTGAAGAACGGCTCGAAGATCTTGCCCAGGTTCTCGGGGGGAATGCCGCCGCCGGTATCCTCCACGATCAGCGCGGTGTATTCGCCGGCCGGGATGATCTCGCTGCGCATCGCCCGCACGTCGGTGGTGGTCACCTTGCGGGTCGCCAGCGTGAGCCGGCCCGATCCGTCGCCGCGGGACTGCATGGCATCGCGCCCGTTGACCGCGAGGTTGACGATCACTTGCTCGAGCTGGGTGGGATCGGCGCGCACCGGCCCCAGGTCGCGGTCATGACTGACGACGAGCTGGATCTTCTCGCCGATCAGCCGGCGCAGCATCTGCGAGACATCGGCGACGACATCGGGAAGCTGGAGCACTTCGGGCCGCAGCGTCTGCTGGCGCGAGAAGGCCAGGAGCTGGCGCGTCAGCGAGGCGGCGCGGTTCGAATTGGCGCGGATCTGCTGGATATCGTCATAGTCCGAATCGCCGGGCGTATGCCGCATCAGCATCAGGTCGCACGTGCCGAGGATCGCCGTCAGCACATTGTTGAAATCGTGCGCGACGCCGCCCGCGAGTTGGCCCACCGCCTGCATCTTGGTCGCCTGCGCCACCTGGCGCTTGAGGCGCGCCTCCTCGTAGCTGTCGGTAAGGCCCAGCAGCACCGCCGCCTCGCCCAGCCCCCGCACCCCGGCGAGGCTGAGCGACACCGGATCGTCCGGCAGGGCGGCCAGGCGGATGGCGAGGTCGCCCGCGGCGGCCGGGCCTTGCGCGAAACGGCGGATCGCCTCGGACAGCGCGCGCTTGTCTTCCTTGACGACGAGATCGATGGGATAGGTCGGCGGTTCCTGCCCCTCGCGGCCGGCGGCCCGCATGAAGGCGGGATTGGCGAACAGCAGCCGCCCGTCGCGATCGGCCATGGCGAGGCCCAGCGGAAGCTGGCTGAGCAGGGCCTCGAGGTGCGGAGCGGCGGCCGTGCCGCCACCGCTGGCACCGATGCCCTGCGCCGCTTCCACCACCAGCATCAGCGAAGGCGTGGTATCCGGGTCCGGCTCCATCGCCGCATCGGGATCGGCGACCGGGACGTGATAGAGCACCAGCGGGCCGCCGCGCCCGCCATCGCGCACCCAGCCGATGCGCTCGCCTTCCTCCTGGCCGAGCAGCGAGACGAAGTCCTGCCCGGTCATGTCGGCCAAGGCATCGCCGGTGGCGCGCAAGGCGAAGCCGGAACTGGCGGCGCGGATCGCGCCGTCCGGATCGACCAGCGCGGCGGCGATGCCCGCCTTGGCGAGCCCCCTGCCGAGCTTGCCGTCCAGATGGCCGACGAGTTCGGCCACGAAATCGACCGCATCTACCGGCACCAGCCGCCAGGCCAGGAAATCGTCGCCGCGCCCGCAGCGACGCACTTCCACCCGCCAGCGCCGGCCGTTCTCGCCGGTGACCTCGACTTGCGCCGAGCCATCGCGCCAGGCGATCCGCGTGGCATCGGCGAGGCGATCCAGCGAGATATCCTCCACCGGCAGGCGCGGCGGCGCGCTGGCCGCGCCGAACCAGTCCTCGTAGCTGCTGTTGGCGCAAGTCAGCCGTCCCGCGCGGTCGGTCACCGCGATCGCCATGTCGGGGCGGTCGATCGTCGCCACCGTCACCGACCAGTCGGGCTGCGCGAACTCGGGCGCGGCGGCCGGCGGACGGCGGTTCGAGATCATCCAGGCGAGCACGGCAAGCATCGCCATGGCGGCGACGAACACGCCGATCAGGACGGAGTCCTCGGAAACCAGCCAGACCAGCGCGGCGCTGAGGACCAGCGCCAGCGTCACCATGAGCGCGTCCGGCAGCCTTCCGGCGCGATCCGGTACACGATCCGGCGCACGATCCGGCGCACGATCCAGCAGGGACTTCATGCAACCGGGTCCGTGCCGGCGGGTTCGGCCGCATCCACGCTTTCGCGCCGGGGACGGAGGCGCCGTGCCTGGTGCTTGCGGCCGATCCAGAAGCGCCAGAACCACGACGAGAGGAGATAGCCGATCGCGGCCGCCACGGTGGAGATCACGAACAGGCCGACCAGCAGCGCCGGCGCCGCATCGGAAAGCAGCCAGCGCATCCAGGAACCGAGCCCGGCGCCCCGTTCGTAGAGGGCATAGAAGGTCGACACGTCAGCGTGATAGCCCAGCATGTTGCCGATCCAGATCGAGGCGGCCAGGATCAGCGGCGTCGTTGCCGGATTCGACAGGAAGGTCATGGCGGCGGCAAGCGGGATGTTGCCCCGGCACGGCACGCACATCAGCGCCGCGCCGACGATCTGGACGCCGGGGATCAGCGCGAAGATCCCCACCAGCAGCCCCACCGCGACACCGCGCGGCACCGAGCGGCGGGTGAACCGGAACAGTTCCTGCCGGCGCGCGAACGGCGCGGTGAAGCGATTCGCCTCGAGCTGTTCGTGCGTGGGCATCTGGCGATGCAGCCAGCGGGACAGGCGGGAGAGAATCGTGCTCATCGGTTTTCCCGCAGAATCCTGCCCTGTTCGCGCTTCCAATCGCGCTCCTTGATGGTGTGGCGCTTGTCCGCCGCGTTCTTGCCCTTGGCAAGCGCCAGCTCCACCTTGGCGCGGCCGCGACTGTTGAAATAGATCGAGAGCGGCACCAGCGTCATCCCCTTGCGCTCCACCGCGCCTTGCAGCTTGGCGATCTCGCGCTCATGCAGCAGCAGCTTGCGCGGGCGCTTGGGCTCGTGGTTGAAGCGGTTGCCGTGGCTGAATTCGGGCACGTTGGCATTGATGAGCCAGCATTCGCCGCCCTTGATCTCGGCATAGGACTCCGCGATCGAGCCCTCGCCGAAGCGCAGGCTCTTCACTTCGGTCCCGGTCAGCGCGATGCCGGCCTCGAACTTGTCCTCGATATAGTAGTCGAAGCGAGCCCTGCGGTTCTCGGCGACGCTTTTGACCTTGTCGAATGTCGTATGCTGCGGACGTACCATGGTGGAGCGCCATGTAGGGATGCGCGGACCAAAAGGAAACGCCCCTTGCGGGCGGCCGGCCGTCACAGCCATTCGGCACGGCTCAACAGATTGTCACTTGCCAAGTTTCCCCGAAGCGAAATATCGAAAAGGCATTCGGCGCAGGGGGACAATCGTGCGAATGAAGATGATACCGGCAAGCGGACTATTGGCGCTTGCGATCGCGTCCGGCATTGCCCATGCCGCGCCGCCGCCGCTCGATGCCTACGGCGAACTGCCGGCGGTGGAAGACATGGCGATCTCGCCGGGCGGCAACCTCGCCACGCTTGCCCAGATCGCCGGCATGCGCCGTGTCGTTGCCCTGGATGCCAAGAATGACTTACGAATCAACGCGCCGGTCGGCGACGCCAAGGTGCGCAGCGTGGACTGGGCCGACGACGACATGTTGCTGGTGACCAAGACCGATACCGTCTCGCTCGGCCCCGGTTTCACCGCCAGCAAGTACGAACTGGCCGGGACCATCGTCTTTTCCATCACGAATCCCAAGCCGGAACTGGTCTTCGCACGATCGAAGGGCATCGCCGATACCACGCGCGGCCGCTACGGCATTCGCACGATCGACGGCGCGACGGTCGGCTACTTCGGAGGCATTGCCCTCGACGTCACGCTCGGCGGCACATATTTCCGCCACGGTCGGGCCACGCTCTACGCGGTCGATCTGGCCCACAACCGGGCGAAGCTGGCCGCCACCGCGCCCGCCGAAGATCATTACAGCGACTGGCTGGTCGATGCCGGCGGAAAGGTCGCGGCGAGGCTCGATGTCGCGGCATCCAACGGGCTGTGGCGTATCAGGAATTCCGGGGGCGATGAAATCGCGCGCGGCGTGGACCCGCTCGGCGACGTCAGCTTGATGTTCTTCGGCCAGGACGGATCGACGCTCGTCTATTCCATCGACGACGAGAACGGGAACAGCCGCTGGCTGGAAGTGCCGCTGGCGGGCGGCACGCCTCAAGCGTTCCTCCCGGACGTCGAGGTCGAAACCACGTACGTCGATCGCGGCACCGGCCGCATCATCGGCTATCGCGAACGCGGGGCGACGCCGAAGACGGTGATGTACGACCCCAAGCTGGACAAGTTCGTGTCGCGGATCTTCGCGGCCTTTTCCGGGCGCAATGCCCGCCTGGTCGACTGGACTCCCGATTTCTCCAAAGTGATCGTGCGCACCCACGGCAGCCAGGACAGCGGCACCTGGTACATGGTCGACATGGCCACGCGCCGCGCCGATCCGATCGGCCATGAGCGCCTGAAGATCGCGGCGCCGGACGTGGGACCGGTTTCGAAAGTGGATTATGTCGCCGCCGACGGCCTGGAAATGGACGGCATCCTCACCCTGCCGCCGGGACGCGAGGCGAAAGGCCTGCCGGTGATTCTCCTGCCCCACGGCGGCCCCGGCTCCCACGACGAGGTCGGCTTCGACTGGTGGGCGCAGGCCTTCGCCTCGCGCGGCTATGCCGTGTTCCAGCCCAATTTTCGCGGCTCCACCAATCGCGACGACGCCTTCCGCCGCGCCGGCAATGGCCAGTGGGGGCGCAAGATGCAGTCCGATATCACCGATGGCCTTGCCGAACTGACCAAGCGCGGGATCGTCGATCCGAAGCGCGCCTGCATCGTCGGCGCCAGCTATGGCGGATACGCCGCCCTGGCCGGCGTGACGCTGCAACAGGGCCGCTATCGCTGCGCGGTATCGGTTGCCGGGGTCGCGGACGTGGAACTGATGTATCAGACGGACGTCTTCGAAAGCGGCAACTCACGCATGACCGGCAGGGCCCTGCGCGACGAACTCGGCGATCCGAAGGGCTACGACGAGATCTCGCCGCGCCGCTTCGCCAAGCAGGCCGACGCGCCGATCCTGCTGATCCACGGCAAGGACGACACCGTGGTGCCGTTCAAGCAGAGCCAGGTCATGGCCGATGCGCTCAAGGACGCCGGCAAGCCTTACGAGATGGTGGTCCTCAAAGGTGAGGATCACTGGCTGTCACGCGGCGAGACCCGCAAGCAGATGCTGGAAGCGGCGGTGCGCTTCGTGCAGCAGCACAACCCGGCGGAGTGAGGCCTGGGTTCTTTCGAGCCCGCCGGCCCAGGGCCGGCTTTCACACCAAATCCCATTGATCGGAACTCTCGTTTCCCTTCCCTTCGTCGTTGCCGCGCCGCCTTGGCGGCTCGCAAGGAGGGAGATGAGTCCCGCTCAAAGAGACTTGGCATAACCTGGTATCAGGCGTCGATATCGACGATCGCGGCCGGCAGTCCGATCAGCAGCAATGGACAGGGATTGCCCACGCCGCGGCGGATCCGGTCCTGCAGCTTGCTCCAATGCGTGGTCGCCATGCCGAATTTATCGCTGGCGAACATCGCGGCCCAGGCATCCGGGAACGAATCGCCGCGCACCATGCGTCCGGCAACGAGCGCTTCCTGCCGCTCGGTCGGGCGCTTGAATCCCCGCCTGCGCAGATCGTCGAAGCTTTCGATCGCTTCACGGTGCGCCCATCGGCCGATCATGTGCCGGAGTTCGGCTTGCAGGGCGGGCCCGCGCGTGACGATCGAGCCGACCCCGATCACGCCTTCGGCATGGAGGCGTTTGAAATTTTCCAGGTCGCGATCGAAAAACGGATCCTTGTTGTTCCATTCGATCTCAAGCGCGAAGTTCCCCTGCAAGGTCGCGAGGAAGTGATCGATCTCGTGGCTGATCGATTCGCGCTCGATCCCGTCGACGATCTTCTTGATTTCCACGTTGCGCTTGCGCCAGCCCAGTTCATGAAAGCCGCGCCGCAGGCGCTGGGTGACCTGCGCCTCTCCGCCGCCCGAGCCGATGATCTCGGTGATCGGCAGGCGAACGCCCGCCAGCGTCGCTTCAAGCGCTTCCACGACCTCGCGAAAATCGGTCGCCAGGATTGCCGCCGCATGGCTGGCGAACGCCAGCTCGAAGCCGCGTTCGCGCAACCCTTCCAGCATCACTCCGCCGCCACGGATATCGCGCTGTTGTAACTGTAGGTATCCCAACTGGGCTTGTAGCCTTCGTCCGCCTGGTTGCCCCAGACCGTCCAGCCCTTGCGCTTGCCCCGGCTGAACAGTTCGATACGGGGGCCCCAGCTGCAATCCTCGATGATCTTGTACTGCTCGTCCGGCTTGCGGCTGTGTTCGCGCTTTCGCGACTGGATCATGTTGACCTGGCTGCGGCCCGGATCGAGCGTCCGCGCGTTCTTGCCGCGCACGCCGAACAGGAGCAGTTCCGTGACATTGCGGAAATAGAAACCCACCCCCCTGCCATCGGAGCCGCCATCCTTGCGCACTTTGTGCCAGACGATGTTCGAGATGTAGCGAAACCCCCAGGCGTCCATGACGCGAAGCCCCTCCGGCAGGAGCGCGTTGGGAACCCACAGGTACAAGTGCGAGGGATCGTCCGCGACATCCGCCACCGGCAGCGCGCAAATCTCATCCAGCGACATCGTCCCGTAGCGGCTGAGACGCTTGTGTTCAGGGGCGACTTTCCCGGTCCGGTTCTGGAACTGCCACGGGGGGTCGGCAAGAATCGTCCCGAACCGTTTTCCCCGCGCGGTCGCGAGCAGATCGGCATGGGCCGGAACGGGAGCCGGAACCGGGGCAGGCGGGGTGATGGGCGCGGGCTGATCGCATGAGAACATATCAGGATCTTCGCGTTCGACTGACGGCTTGTCAATCGCCTCTGGAAAGAAAGTCGCGGATTGCGACGGTTCGGGCGCGGCGCCTCACAGCAGCCCGGCGTGAACCAGGGCCTTGTCCACCGCCCGCCGCGCCGTTTCGTTGCAGGGCACCAGCGGCAGGCGCAGTTCGTTGGCGATCCAGTCATGGACTTGCGCGAGCGCGTACTTGCAGGGGCCTGGCGAGCTGTCCTCGAACATCGCGTAGTGCAGCGGATAGAGCTTGTCGTTGAGCTCGCGCGCCAGCGTCAGGTCATTGGCGGCGCAGGCGGCCTGGAATTCGGCGCAGAGCCTGGGCGCGACATTGGCGGTCACCGAAATGCAGCCCACGCCGCCCGCCGCGTTGAACGGCAGCGCCAGTTCGTCGTCGCCCGAAAGCTGGCAGAACTGCTTGCCGATCCCCATGCGGTGGTCGGTCACGCGGGAAAGATCGCCGCTCGCGTCCTTGATGCCGATGAAGGTGCCGGGATAGCGGCGCGCCAGTTCGCAGACGGTCTCCGGCTGAAGGTCCGATACGGTGCGGCCCGGCACGTTGTAGAGCACGATCGGCAGGTCGTTGTGCTCGGCCAGGTATGAGAAGTGGGCAAGCAGCCCTTCCTGGCTCGGCTTGTTGTAATAAGGCGCCACCACCAGCGCGGCGGCGGCGCCGCACTTCTTCGAAAAATTCATGTGGAGAAGCGCGTTCATCGTATCGTTGCTGCCGCAGCCGGCGATCACGGGCACCCGGCCCGCCGCCTGTTCGATGCAAACTTCGATCACGCGGTGGTGTTCGGCGTTGGAAAGCGTCGAATTCTCTCCCGTGGTGCCGCACGGGACCAGCGCGGAGGAGCCGCATTCGATCTGCCAATCGACGAGGCGACGGAACGCCTGCTCATCGAAGGCGCCATCGCGAAACGGTGTGACGAGCGCCGGAATGGACCCCGAGAACATGGACTTTACCCCTGGTGACGTTCAATTATCGGCCCGGTGGGGACCACCCCCGTCCGCGTCGGCCTTCACGTTCAGCGCCTGATAAGGAGCCTCTTTCCAAAATGTCCAGTATGTTGCGCATCCTTCCCCTGCTCCTGACCGTTCCGCTCGCCGCCATCGGGACGCCGGCCTGGGGCCAGGACGGCCGCGAGTGGGACGCCGCGCGGGCGCGGGCGATGCAGATGCACGACATGACGGTGCATCAGTCGATCGACCGCTGGAAGCTGCTCGTCGCCAACGATCGCATGGGCTTCGCCGCTTACGCCGGCTTCCTGCTGACCTATCCCGGCTATCCGCAGGAAGAGAAGATTCGCGGCTTCGCGGAGAAGGCGCTGCTCACCGAATCGCCCGATGCGCAGACGGTGATCGCCTTCTTCGACCGCTTCCCCCCGCTCGGCAACGAGGCGGCGGGACGCTATGCCACCGCGCTGACCGCCGTGCGGCGCTACGACGCGCGGGACAAGGCGATCGCGGCCTGGCGTGGTGGCAGCCTGGCGCCGAACGCCGAGGCGACCCTGCTGTCGTTCTACAGCGATGCGCTGACCCCGGCCGACCACGACGCGCGGATGAACAGGCTGCTCTGGCAGGGCGAGACCGCGCAGGCCGAGCGGCAGATCTCGTTCGTCTCGCCGGCCAGGCGCGCGGCGTTCATGGAGCGGCTGGCGCTGTTGCAGGGCTCCCCGCCGGGTACGCTGGGCATGGTCCTGCCGCCCGAGATCGCGAGCGACCCCGGCTATGTCTACAACCGCGCGGTCCAGGCACGGCGATCGGGAAACCTGCCGAGCGAGATCAACATGCTGGCCAACCGGCCGCCCCTGCGCGAGCCGGTTCCCGAACCGGGGCCATGGGTGCGCGAACTGCTCACCGCCGCGCGCGGCGCCGGGGCCGACAGCGCAGTCAGGATCGCCAGCGCGATCGACGACGCCTTCGCGCCGGGCACCGACATCAGCCGGCTCTCCTATCGCCTGCGCGACGATTACACTTCGCTGGTCTGGCTGGGCGGCACCAAGGCGCTGTGGGACCTGCGCGATCCGCGCCGCGCCGCGCCGCTGTTCTATCGCTACGGCGCGGCGGCGCAGACGCCGGGCACCCGCTCCAAGGGCTTCTACTGGGCCGGCCGCGCGCTCGCCCAGGCGGGCGACGCCATGGGCGCCAACCGCTATTTCGAGATGGCCGCGCAGTATCCCCAGTATTTCTATGGCCAGCTCTCGCTGGAGCGCCTCGGCCGCCCCCTGCCCGGCCTGGACACGGTGCCGCGCGCGGTGCCGACCAGGGCCGAGCGCGATGCGTTCATGGCGCTGCCGATCACCAATGCCGTGCGCGACGTCGCCCGCGACGGCGACTGGCGCACCACCATCCAGTTCTTCCGGCAGATCAGCGACCAGGCCAGGAGCGAAGCCGATCATGTCCTGGTCGCCGATCTCGCCCGGGAAATCGGCCGCCGCGACCTGGCCGTGATCCTGGGCCAGGAAGCGCATGCCGATGGCTACGGCGAATTCGGCGCGATTTCCTATCCGCTCATTCCCGCGCCGCCCGGCACCGACTGGACCATGGTCCACGCCCTGACGCGGCAGGAAAGCCAGTTCGCCCAGAACGCGCTGAGCCATGCCGGCGCGCGCGGGCTGATGCAGCTGATGCCCGGCACCGCGCGCGAGCAGGCGGGCAAGATGGGCATCGGCTACGACGTTTCGGCCCTCACCACCGACGCGGTCTACAACATCCGCCTGGGCGACGGCTATTTCGGGCGCATGATGGACTATTACGGCGGCGCCACCCCGCTCGCGGTCGGCGCCTACAACGCGGGTGCCGGCAACGTGAACAAGTGGCTGAACGCCAACGGCGACCCGCGCAGCGGCGCGGTCGACTGGATCGAATGGATCGAGCGGATCCCGATCTACGAGACCAAGAACTACATCCAGCGCGTGCTGGAAAACGCCGTGGTCTACGAAACGCTGTACCCGGACAAGTCCGGCTACAGCGGGCCGAACAAGCTTTCCCGCCTGATGCCCGGCAAGCGCACGCCGGGCTGACGGGGCGCTTTCGTCCGGAGCGAGCGGGGGGTTCGCATTTCAGGCTCGAAGCTCTAGAGCGGGATGCGCTCGGGCAGAGGCGGATTCCGCTCTATTTGTTATTTGTTTTCGGCATTTTGCGAGTCGTCGGGTGATTTCACCCGACTTCAAAATGCTCTAACGAACTGCCATGAAACCCGCAGGTCCCCCGATCACTCCCGCCGGCATGGCCGTGCTGCGCGCCCGCTACGACCACCTGCTGGGCAAGGAGCGCCCGGAGATCGTCGAAATCGTCTCGTGGGCGGCCGGCAATGGCGATCGTTCCGAGAACGGCGACTACCTCTACGGCCGCAAGCGCATGCGCGAGATCGATCGTGAGCTGGCCCACCTCGCGCGGCGCATGAAGAACCTGCGCGTGGTCGATCCGGCGCGGCAGGCCGATCGCGGCAAGGTCTTCTTCGGCGCCACCGTCGAGCTTGCCGACGAGAACGACGAGCGGCTGGCCGTCACCCTGGTCGGCGACGACGAACAGGATGCGAGCGCCGGCCGCATCGGCTGGAGCGCCCCCCTCGCCCGCGCCCTGCGCGGCGCCGCGATCGGCGACTTGCGCACGGTGCGCCTGCCCTCGGGCGAGCGGGAGTGGGAAGTGATCGCGATCGCCTATCCCTGACGCCCGATCCTCCCCGGAACGGGGAGGGGGACCGCGACGCGCAGCGGCGTGGTGGAGGGGATTCGCGTGGCCACGCGGGCGGTGCGTCGGGGCGAGAGGCCCCTCCACCATGCTGCGCATGGTCCCCCTCCCCGTACCGGGGAGGATTCCCCCCCCAGCCCTCAGCGCGCCATCCTGTTCCATGCGTCCAGGGCGGCGATCTTGTAGGCTTCGGCCAGGGTCGGGTAGTTGAAGGTGTTCTCGATGAAGTAGTCGATCGTGCCCTTCAGGTTGAGCACCGCCTGGCCGATGTGGATCAGTTCGGTCGCGCCTTCGCCGATGATGTGGACGCCCAGCAGGCGGCGGGTCTTGTTGGAGAAGATCATCTTCATCAGCCCCTGCTCCAGGCCCATGATATGCCCGCGCGAGGTCTCGCGGAAGCGGGCGATGCCGCATTCGTAGTTGATCTTCCGGTCGCGCACTTCCTGTTCGCTCATGCCCACGGTGGAGATCTCGGGCACGGCGTAGATGCCGTAAGGGAAAAAGGCGGGGGCCGGCGGCAGCGGCAGGCCGAAGGCATGGCAGGCGGCGATCCGGCCCTGTTCCATCGAGGTCGAGGCAAGGCTGGGAAAGCCGATCACGTCGCCGGCGGCATAGATGTGCGCGACTTCGGTCTGGTAGGTTTCGGGATCGATCGCCAGGCGCCCGCGCGCATCGGTGGAAAGGCCGCAGGTTTCGAGCCCGAGATCGGCGGTCGCGCCCATGCGGCCGGCGCAGTAGAGCAGCATTTCGGTACGCACCGTGCGCCCGTCCTTCAGCGTGGTGAGCACCCGGCCATCGCCGGCTTTCTCCACTTTCTCCACCGGCGAACCGAGCCGGAACGCGACGCCCCGGTCGCGCAGCTGATGGACGAATTCCTCTATGATCTCGCGGTCGATGAAATCGAGGAAGCTGTCGCGCGGCTCGATCACGGTCACCGCGACGTCGAGCGCGGAAAAGATCGTCGCATACTCGATGCCGATCACGCCCGCGCCGACGACGGTGAGCGAGCGCGGCAGGCGGGGGATTTCCACCACCTCGTCACTGTCCAGGATATCGGGATCGGAAAAGTCGACGTTCCCGGGGTGGAACGGCACGGTTCCCACCGCGACCAGGAAGCGCTCGCCCTCGATCACCATCTCGCTGCCGTCGGGCGAAGTGACCATCACGCGATGCGGATCGACGAAGCGGGCGAAGCCGGCCATGGTGGCGACGCCGTTGCGGAGGAACTGATGCTCGAGCACGTCGACCTCGTGCGTGAGCGTCTTGCCCAGCCGCATCGACAGGTCATGGCTGCCGATTTCCTTCTTGACCCGGTAGGAACGGCCATAGAAGCCGCGCTCGCGCCAGCCCGAAAGGTTGAGCGCGGTTTCGCGCAGGGTCTTGGACGGAATCGTGCCGGTATGCACCGACACGCCGCCCACCTTCATCCGCCCCTCTATCACCAGGACGGACTTGCCCAGTTTCGCAGCCTGGATCGCCGCGCGCCGACCGGACGGCCCGCTGCCGATCACGATGAATTCGTATCGCCCCAACACTCGATGCCCCCGGAAGCCGTGCCGGCGTCACCGCCGCGCGCGTTCCTCTCCTCCGCAAGCGCCAGCGAGTTTGCTGCCTGCCGCGCCGCAACGCAACAACGATTTCCAGGGCGCACAGCACGAAATCCAGATCAAGGCCCGCTCGTCCTGAGCCCGTCGAAGGGGCCGCCGTCGCGGCGACGGGCTCAGGACGAGCGGGCCTTTCCCTCCGCGCATCGGACCGCCTATAGATGCGGGCGATGCCGCGTATCCGATACCTTGCCATCCTGCCCGCGCTTCTGGCGGTCGCTCCGGTGCAGCCCGCACAGGCCCGCGAGAGCCTCGGCCTGTTCGGCATCTGGGGGGCGTTCCGCGATCCCGTGGTGCCGCGCTGCTATGCCATCGCCATGGCCGAGCCCGGCACCCAGTGGCGCGACTACCAGCCGTTCGTCGCCGTCGGCACCTGGCCGCGGCGCGGCGCGCGCAACCAGGTCCATTTCCGGCTTTCGCGCCAGATGGCGCAAGGCGCGCGGATCACGCTGGGCATCGGCGACGGGCGCTTCGAGCTGATCGGCGGCGGCGGCGATGCCTGGCCGCGCGACGAGCGGGACAATGCCGCGATCATCGCCGCGATGCGCGCCGCCCCCCGCATGACGGTGAGCGGCCAAGGCGCCAGGGGTGGACGCTTTTCCAACACCTGGCCGCTGGCCGGGGCCGCCTCGGCGATGGACGCCGCGTTGATCGGCTGCGCCCGCCTGCGCTGACCTCTGTTGCCCTTGTGTTGCTCTTGCCCGCCTCGCGAGCGACGAGGGCGAGATGAGGGGAGAGATGAGTCTTGTTTCGAGAGGCTCAGCTTCATCCACCGGAAAGGGCGGGAGCCCCGCGCTCCCGCCCCCTTCCCGATCGCGATCCGATCAGAATCGCACGCCGACGCCGGCCACCACCTGATGTCGATCCAGGTCGAGGTCGAAGCGCTGGCCGTCGGGAATGTCGCCGGTATAGTCCAGTTCGCCCTTCTCGTAGTTCGAATAGCGGTACTCCAGCTTGGCGAAGACGTTGTTGCTGATCGCCTGCTCCACGCCCGCGCCGATCCGCCAGCCGTCGGCATCGATATCGTCGTTCATCTCCACCGTGCCGTTGCCGTTGCGCACATCGAACTTGGCGTTGGTGTAGCCGCCCTTGGCATAGACCATGGTCTTGGGCGTGAAGGCATAGCCCACGCGCGCGCCCAGGTAGAGGTCGCGGTTGGTCTTGACGTTGCCGACGCCGAAGCCTTCGAAGTCGCCGTTGTCGAATTCGGTCTTGGCGGTCGACCAGGTCACTTCCGCCTCGGGACCGGCCACGAGCTTGCCGAACTTGAAGTCATAACCCGCGCCGACGCCATAGAGCAGGCCGTCGATGGACTGGTCGTTGTCGACATTGGCGTCATCGTCGACGCTGCTGCCGGCCTTGGTGACGTCGTAGCCGGCAAGGGCCTCGACGTGGAACCCCTTGAAGGGCTCTGCCGGTGCGACATCTTGCGCCATGGCCGGAGCCGCCGCAATCACGCCGCCGGCGGCGAGGCTTACAAGGATCTTCTTCATACCTAACTCCAATCTTCTCCACGAACGGGGTCACACCCGCTTGGACCCGTGGAATGCCTGACGGAGGGGCGAAGTTTCATGAACCTAACATAACGAAATGATTGGTGTTTTTGGGCAACACTCGGACGGTGGGAAGGCACGCCGCTGCGTCGGAGGGCGGGAACCAAACGCACCTTCCTGCGTTCCGGCGACCCACCCGCTCATGCGCACGCAAGAATCGTGCTCCCTTCCGAAATCGCGCTACTTGCTTTATATGGCCGCCAATCATGCCAGACACGAAACTCATGCAAATCCCCGGCCACATCGATCCCGTGCCCGTCCCGCGTCCCGGCCTCGTCGAAGGGGTGACCCCGCGCGAGGATGGCCGCGTCGACCTCATCGGCTTGCCGAAGAAGCGCATCGCCGAACTGTTCGAAACCGCCGGGCTCGATGCCAGGGCGGCGAAGCTGCGGGCCAAGCAGGTGTTCCACTGGCTCTACCATCGCGGCGTCATCGATTTCGAGGCGATGACCGACATCGCCAAGGCCATGCGCCCGTGGCTGGCCGCGCGCTTCGTGATCGGCCGCCCGGAGATCGTCGAGGCGCAGCACTCCTCCGACGGCACTCGCAAATGGCTGCTGCGCACCGCCGACGGGCATGACTTCGAGATGGTGTTCATCCCCGACGCGGACCGGGGCACGCTCTGCGTCTCCTCGCAAGTCGGCTGCACGCTCAACTGCCGGTTCTGCCACACCGGCACCATGCGGCTGGTGCGCAACCTGACCACCGGCGAGATCGTCGGCCAGGTCATGCTGGCGCGCGATGCGCTGGGCGAGTGGCCGAAGGGGGGCGGGACCATGGCGGGCCTGGACGACTTCGACGAGGATGGCGAGGACGGGGGCTCCTACTCTTCCGACGGCCGCCTGCTCACCAACATCGTGATGATGGGCATGGGCGAGCCGCTCTACAATTTCGACAATGTGCGCGACGCGCTGCGCCTCGTCATGGACGGCGACGGGCTTGCCCTTTCCAAGCGGCGCATCACGCTCTCCACCTCCGGGGTCGTGCCCAGGATGGCGCAGTGCGGCGAGGAGATCGGCGTCAACCTCGCGGTGTCGCTCCACGCGGTGACCAAGGAAGTGCGCGACGAGATCGTGCCGATCAACAAGAAGTACGGTATCGAGGAACTGTTGCAGGCCTGCGCCGACTATCCCGGCGCCAGCAATGCCCGGCGCATCACTTTCGAATACGTGATGCTCAAGGACAGGAACGACAGCGACGAGGACGCGCGCGAACTGGTCCGCCTCATCAAGCGGTACAAGCTGCCCGCCAAGGTCAACCTGATCCCGTTCAACCCCTGGCCCGGCGCGCCCTACGAATGCTCCAGTCCCGAGCGCGTCCGCGCCTTTTCCGACATCGTCTTCGCGGCGGGCATCTCGGCACCGGTGCGCACCCCGCGCGGCCGCGATATCGATGCCGCCTGCGGCCAGCTCAAGACCGCCGCCGAGAAGAAGAGCCGCGCCGAACTGGAACGCCTCTATGCCGAAAAGGAAAAGGCGCTCGGCTGACGGCCGATCCGGCGCGGATGCGGGCCTCCGTGCGACTGCGGGAAATCGCGCTACTTCCGCTTGTCCTGAGCTTGCCGAAGGACACTGGCGCCAAGCCCGCACCCTTCGACGAGGTGAGCAGATTTTCGTTTAACTTTCAATCATATGGCACTTATCACCATGGCGTTCGACAAGATGCCGGAAGCCGTCCGCCGCTGCCCGTGCCGTAGCCGAACAATTTCCGCTTGACTTGTAGGGAACAAAAAGGGAACTAAAGCACCAAGGAACATTGGTAGAACAGATTCGCCTTATCCACAAGCCGTCCACTGACTTGGCGACAAGTCATGGGCGATGGTTCGAAAGGAACGGTCATGACTGCATTCGCCGCTTGCCTCTTCGCCCTGGCCGCGCTGGCCTCGATCTGGACCATGATGGCGAGCTGGCGGAGCTATGGCCGCCAGGCGCTTGGGTTGCGCGCGCGGCTCGCGGCCAGTCCGGGGGCGATGGAGCTTCGCTGGGAAATGGTCGAGCGCGTGCCGCTGCCCGCGCTCGCCGCGCTCAGGAAGGACCGGGCGGCGCGTCCTGTGCGTGATCGGCAGGTGTCGGCCCCACAGGCATCTGGATGGTCGCCGGCGCTTGCTGCCTGATTTTCGCGTATGTCGCGATCCCCACCGGGATCAGCAGCAGATAGCCGGTGGTGATCGCCGCCAGAGTGAACCACGGCTCGGTCAGGAGCGCCGCGACAGTGAGGCCGACGAGCGCGATCGTCCCCAGGCGCAGGCTGTTGGGCGGACGCAAGCGCGACCAGCCCAGGGTGGGCAGGCTGGAAATCATCAGGAACGCGATCAGCACCATCCAGCCGCTCACCAGGATCGGATTGGCGAATTCCGGGCGGCCGCTGGCGATCCACAAGTACATCGGCAGGAACGCGAGGCCCGCTCCCACCGGTGCCGGAACCCCGGTCAGGAAACCCGCCCGCTTGTACGGCTGGTCAAGCATGTCGAGCCGCGCGTTGAAGCGGGCGAGCCGCAGCACGCAGCAGATCGCGAAGGCGAGCGCCGCCATCCAGCCCAGGCTCGGCACCTGGTTCAGCGTCCACAAGTAGACGATCAGTGCCGGGGCGACGCCGAAGGAGATCGAATCGGCAAGACTGTCCAGTTCGGCGCCGAAGCGGGTCTCGGCCTTGAGCAGCCGCGCCGCCCGTCCGTCGATACCGTCGAGAAGCCCGGCAAGGATTACCGCCTGCACCGACCGCTCGAAATCGCCGCCGATCGCGAAGCGGATGCCGGTCAGGCCCGAACAGAGCGCCGCTGCGGTGATCGCATTGGGCACGATCGCTCGCATCGAGAGCCCGCGCGCGATGCGGCGGCGCGGCCATGGGCGCCCTTCCGCGAAGCCGTCGGGCTCGTCGGGCGCAGCGGAATTCACTGCGCGACGCCCTCGATCGTCGGCGCGGCGCCAAGTTCCGCCAGCACCGTTTCGCCGGCCACGATCTTCTGCCCCATCAGCACCCGGGGCTCGGTTCCCGCCGGCAGATACACGTCGACCCGGCTACCGAAGCGGATCAGGCCAATGCGCTGGCCCGCCGCGATGATGTCCCCCGGCTTGATGAACGGAACGATGCGCCGCGCGACCAGCCCGGCGATCTGCGTGAAGCAGATGCGCACGCCGTCGCCGCGCTCGATCAGCACATGCTGGCGCTCGTTCTCCTCGCTCGCCTTGTCCAGGTCCGCATTGACGAACTTGCCGGGAATATAGATCACGCGGCTCACCGTGCCGCCGATCGGCGCGCGGTTGATGTGCACGTCGAACACCGACATGAAGATCGAGATGCGGGTCACCGCCTCGCTTGCCATCGGGGCCGAACCGCCGCCATCGTCGATGGTGAGTTCGCGCGGCGGCGGCACTTTGCTGATGAGGGTGACCAGGCCGTCCGCAGGGGCAACGATGCAACGATCGTCCCGCGGCGTGACGCGCACCGGATCGCGGAAGAAGGCGAGAACGCACAGCGTGAGCACCGCCAGCGGCCAACCGAGCCAAGGGCCCAGCAACAGCCATGCGGCGAGCGCGACGACCCCTGCAATGGCGCCGAACTTGCGCCCCTCGGAGTGAATGGAGGGCCATTGCCACGAAGCTTCGCCGCGACCCTGATTATCGAGAATGTCTGAAGGCATCGCCCTCATCTAGTCGGTACGCACGGGCACCGCAATGCCGCGCCCAGCGCCGGCGGGGCTGTACGCATATGCAGCGAACTCATACCAAGCCTCTTGAGACGAGATCGACCGGCCGACGCGGGAAAAGCTGGTGGTGGCAGGGCTTGTATAGAACTATCGAATTACTGATTTGTAATTAATCAGTTTTTTGAAATACGCGTATCCCCCCCCCCCACATTCACCCCCACACTTTTGGAGGCCCGGCGCGCTCGCAACGCGAGTGGCTTCGCCCTTCCCCAGTCGCGCAACCGAGGTGAGTCGAGGGCGGAACGCTACTTGCCGAATGAATGCCGGGCAACCGACTACTGTGCTGGGACGAGACAGCCGGGCAGGCCAAAAAGGAATCCTTTTTCCGGGGAGGTCCCCGAGGGGGGATTCGATCTCACCCAAGGGAGGGGGTCTTGATGGTGCCTCGCGGAATTTTTGGGTTGGGATTTCCGGGGCACTATTCAAAAGCGGGGATTTTCCAGATTTTGGCACGGCGCATCAATAGACGGATGGCTCAGCGGCATCGTTCTGAATGATTGGAAGCCCCTTGGTCAGCGCGGCCACATCGCGACCCAGGGCGCGGGCGATCTTCACGAGCGAGACGAAAGTCAGATTGTGCTCGCCGCGCTCGACACGGCCAACGTAGCTGCGATCAAGGCCCGCCTCATGCGCCAGCCTTTCCTGCGACATTGCGAGTTCCCGGCGCGCAGCGCGAATTCGTTGCCCAAGGATGTCCAAATACGGGTCCACCGCCCCAAGTCGCGGGAAAGCGGATTACTCGTCCACGGAGTATGAAGCCCCATGTTAACCTTTTGGCACTATTCCCTGCCAAACCGCACTAACTTTGATGGGCAGGACGATGAGCGATTCGAGTTGGGGAATCATCGCCATTTTTGCTGCACTACTCCTGCTTGGAATGTGCTCGGGTGGAGGTAGCTCGGATAGTGGATCGGACTGCCACACCGACTGGGATGGCCACGCCAACCCGACTGTCTGCGAATAACGCCACATTGGAAAATGAGAGCTTGGTAAAGCGCCAAACACATTGAGGACTGGAGATTGTTCAATGCACAAGAGCTGGCCTTACATTCTCGGTGCTGCGATCTATGCATTGGTGCCCGTAGGCCCGAACGAATTTGCGAAGGGGTTGTGGGGAATACCTCAAGAAGCGCCTTTGGCCTTGCCAACGTCAGCGGCAAGCGCAGGTGTCGGACCACAAGGCAATTATACACCGGAACTGCTCGCAGCTCGGGAACGGTATCTTGCAGACCGGGCCACGGGCCGAGACGCTACCGTCGAATCCAACTTCCAGTCCTCAATTCCTCTAAGTCCGGCGGAGCGTGCGGCGAATGCTATTTTATCCAATCCGAAGATGACGTTGCGTGACATTGCAGTGGCCTCACAAATTCTGAATGGGCAAGCGTCACCGAGGAGCATCCGTTATCCGGGCCACACGACGCCGTCATATTCTTCGGCACCAACGCAACGCGGTTCGGACTATGGCCCAGCCCATCGGCCCGTTGATGAAGCTTCTGGCATGGGTTCAGTGAGTGCGCGCGGCACAGGGGGAGCCGGATACAGGGGACTGTCGGGGTCATCGTATAAATACGACTTGAGCGATCCAGGACAGCAGATGCGCTATGAGATGGACCCGATGGCGCAGATGCAGGATTCCATTTCCATCGATCCTCGGCGTGACATCGACCGCTCGATTGGACAATACGGCGGAGGGATCGAGCCTTAGAGGCGGGAGATAATCCAGTGTTTTGGATCGGCGTGGCCATGTTAATCGGCGGTATCGCTTGGCATCTGAAGGGGACATCTCCGGCAGGGAAATCCGGCATGAGCCAAGCCAATTGGCTCGCGGTCGCTGGGCTCTTTCTTGCCTATTTCGCTGCCCACTCCGACGTTTCAGACAAATGTGACCGAGGCAATGGCGAAGCGTGTATGGATTTGGAGCGCATGAACGACCCGAACGTTCGTTGACGGGACTATGCCCCCCACCGCTGCGTCGGCGGCACCCAGTAGCGGGGGCTCTGGCCTGTTTTCGACCACTTGCGACGGCGCTCCCAGCCGAGGCTCAATAGAACTGCGCTAAGCTGCCTGCCGGGTGCGCCGGTCGCTTGCTCCAGTTCGACCATAGCGTATGGACGGTTACGGCTGATTTCCGGCTGGCTATCAAACCAAGCGACAAATCGTTGTTTCAGGTCCGGTTTGGATAGTTGATCCATGCCGGCCTCTTCAAGCAGTTCCCTGCTCCATGCTGCTGTCATCGCAGTGCCCATGCTCTGTCTTTCTCTATTTGATGGTGGTGGCAGTGGTTTTGAGGCCACAAGCTTCAATTTCGATAGTTGAAGTGCAGGCAGGGCGGACAGGGCAGCATTTTTAGCAAAATCCAATCGTGAAGTTCGAATTGGAGAACCTTACGGAAATGAAGGTCAATTCCGCCCTCCCTGCTCTGTGCCGCATTGTCACGGCACCCCCCGCACGCCGGAGTAGAAACGATCCCCGTTGCTGCGACTGATCGGGAAGCCGCGTTCAGCGAGCCTTTGGGTAAAGGTCGCTTTGCCCCCGGCTTTGTGCCCGTTGACATCGCACCAGTGACGCCACCTACCGAACAGTTCCTTGTCCGGCACCCGGCCCGCAGGATCGGTCACCGTGCAGTCGGCCAGAAACTCGCCCAGCAGGTCGCTATCGCGCCGATATTGGCGCTGCTCGGCAAGGATTGTCGGGCTGAAGGCAAGGCTGTTCAATGCGAGATACCTACCTGCCCCTTCGATCATCCAGTGCAAGATACCATCGCGCTCTGCCCAGAGCTTGGCTTCAAGGTGCTTGTCGCACCGTGGGCCCTCAAACTTCTGCCGGAACGGCAGGACTACGATCCTGCGCCAGATGCCATCGTCATCGCCCTTGATGATGGGACGATGGTTCGTCCGCACCCAGACCGTGAATTGCGGCTCGAACGTGCGGAACCTTTCGTACAGTTCCCGTGCCGAGATGGGCTCGCGCCCGGCCAAAGCCTTCACGGACTGTTCGTCGAGTTGCATCCCGCCGGGCAATTCGTTGACCGACACCAGCCGAGCGCCCTCCAGCATGGCGATGTCACCACGCGGGCCGTGATCGTCACGCCGTCGCGCGGCAAGCAGGGAGTGAGGCGCAACCTTGCTGTAACTGGCGAGGATCCTGTTGACGATGTTGCCGAAAATCGACTTGCCGTTGGCCCCGAAGCCGCTGCAGAAGACGATGATTTCTTCGGTATTCAGGCCGGTGAGAGTGTATCCAAGCAGGCGCTGCACCGTGTCGATGGTTGCCAGATCGCCACCGAACACCTCGGACATGAACTGGAGCCAGCGCGGGCATGCCGCCGCCATGTCATAGTCAGCCGCACAGTGACGCGTGATAAGCATTTCCGGGCGATTGGCGATCAGCGCGCCCACCTTCAGGTCCACAACACCGTTGCCGACGCCCAGCAGCATAGGATTTGCGTCAAGGTCCGCAGGTCCAGTTGACATCCCCGGTCCAGATTGCGCGAGTTCCAGAGCAGCTTTCATGCGCGAAATTCGATGAGCCGCTACCGCCTCCCTGACGTGCCCCTTGCCCCGATCTTGATCCACGGAAAGGCTAAACGCTGCATCAGCCATCATGGCTTGCGCCGCCTGCTTTACCGCCTCAATTTCCTGCCCTTGATCGCACACCACCCACCGATCATTGGACCAGCGCAGCCACTCATTGTGGCCGTGGACATATAGCATCCGTCCGCCAAACATCGCTGCGAAATGCCGGGCGTTGCGAATGTCGCCATGCACCGACCAGTCGACCGGATGATAGGGAGTGACATAGCCGGGAGCGGACGACTGCGGTGGCGAAGAGACGACCGCCAGGGGATATTGCTGGAGTGTTGTCCAGCCATTTTGCTTCGCATGGTGGAACAGGGTGGCCAGCGTAATGCCTCGCGTCGGGTCGAAACTCCGGATCAGCGTGTCAGTTGCAGCCCTGTCATAGCGAAACGGCGCGCACTGGCTCCAGCCATGAACAATTTGCGGCGCAGACTTCCAGCCCGTGGACATGATGGCCCAGCTGATGTTGCGCCAAGTGGGATAATCAGTGTCCGGCGACACATGATCAAGTGCCGACTCCACCACGGTCACACCCCAGAGGTTTTCCTCCAGCGTGGCGAAACCCGGATGGGGTGCGAAGCTCTGGGGAGCGAATGCAGGCGGCACCGTCAAAGGTGCAGCCGGAGCACTGCCCTTCGTCCGCTTCGCCAATTCGCCTTGCCACACCTGCAAGAGCACTTCGGGGATGACTGGCAGATTGCGCCAGTCTCCAGAACCGCCCCACTGGTAAGGTTTGCCAGTGTCGGGGTGGATCGACGGCGGGAGCACGTCCTGCATCGAATTGCCGCTGGCATCGGCACAGCGGAATTCCAAGGTCATGCCGCTGTCACCGCCCTTGACCTGCAATGTCTGGACAGGAGTGTGGAGGCCCGCAGGCAGCCGAAAGAGCAGCTTGGCGCGCCCCGCACGCCCGGAGGCGATCTCCACGCGGTCAGACGCCGTGAACAACTGTGCAAGGTTCACACCACGAGCCAGCAACCATTCCGAGGCCGCGCCCCAGTCATCCACATCCAGCGCCATTGTGCCGGACCAAGCGTGAAGCAGGCCGACGTTACCTGTCAGCGTAGCCGCCGCAGTGGGGCAGGTGATCGCGTTCTCAAGCAAGTTCCAACCTATTGCAGTAGGGCCTTTGCGACCGAGCGGGATCGCGCACACGGCCAAGCTGTGGCGCACATACTCAACCGCTTGGGTGCCGGTATTCGTGCTAGGCTTAGCCGTCATGACCTGTCTCCCACGAAATGGTGCGGGGAGCGTTTTTGTCGCTGGGCTGGCTCTGCATGGCGACGAAGGCGCCGCCATGTAAAAAGCCACGGGAGACAGCCTTGGCGTCCGCGATGGCCGCCAGGGCGGACATGGTGGCGCTGACATAACGGTGCCCGGCGGCTTCGATCCGGGCGTGCGCTTCCAGCAAGGTGTTGGGCATGAGAGAGCACTTCAAGAACTCTCGTTGCGCCCGCATGACTTCGATCTCGGCAGCCAGCGCTACACACTCCAACGCCTCACAGAACAAATATTCTGCGACCAGTCCCCCGACTGGCAAAGCACCCTTCATCAGAGCGGCAGCCGCCGCAACGGTGTCGAGCGCCCCAGCAGCAATGTCGAAATGGTCAGCCGAGATGGCAGCCCAGATGTCACCGTCAGGATGCCCAACAATCCGGGCAGTTTTCCAAGTGAGCGTATCCATCACGCATTCTCCCGCTGCTCAGGATCGATGCCAGCGAGCCGACGGACACTATCGATCACTACGAGACGCCGTGAGCCGATTTTCACGCTTTCGATTTGGCCGCTGGCAATCAACTCGTCGAATTTTGTCGATCCGATGTCGCCCAACATCCGGCGACCGTTCGCTTTAGACGTAAGCAGGGGCTCAGGTGGGCATGTTGCCATTTTCAATACTCCGCCAAGGCCTGCGCATGATTGCTGCTGGCCGTGGCGGATTGATGTGAGAAAACGGGATGAGTTGTCACGGAACAACCGGAAGAACTGGTTATTCCGGTTGTTACTTGCGCTTCTCGATTTCCTGAAAAATCCACTCAGCGTATTTTTTGAACAACTTTTCGTCGGGAGACTTCTGCGTTTTGGCAAAGTGGGTTTCTAGGGCAGCACGAACTTCCTCGACATCCAGGGGCTGCCAATTTCCCGGATCAGACCATTTGAATACGATGGTGCCGACGGCGACTGCCCAATCGTACTTTCCTGGATTGCCACCCTGATTTTTGGCCAAGGTTGGTGCTGGCGCTGGGGCTCCTATCTCGCCAGTCTTGAGCGGTGCCATCGCTTCAATTTTCGACCGTTTGAAGGTGACACCAAACGCCTTCCACTCTTCTTCTGATGCATTCTGCTGAACGTGCGCCGTGAAGACACCGCTTTCCCAGTCCGGGACCATCGCTCGCCCGCCCCAGAACTCTGTGGGAATAGGGTCGTCAGGCACTTTAGTTTTGCCACCCGGCCCTTGCTTCGTCAGCAATTCAGCCCTCGCCTCTATCAACCCTTCCTCCGCGCGTTTCGTTATGGCGTTGGGCACCGGCGCTGGCCTCTTTCCCGGCCACATAACTTCCGCCGCTTCGCGTGCGCTGATCCAATCCTCGCTCATTTGCCGCCCCTAGCCTTCCTGATCGGTACGACCTTCCCGCTGCCAGCCGCGACGCTGGCACAATAGCGCCCCCAGTCCGCCATGAGCTTCACGCGCTGGCCCGGCTGGCCGGGCGTGCCGAGATAGGTTGTCCGGCGATAGGCGGCCTGCACCGCGTCGGGCGTCTTGTGCGCGAGGGCGGCTTCCACCACGGCATCGGGATAGCCCTCGTTCGCCGCCCAGTCCGTCAGGGCGGAACGGAACCCGTGAACGTGGTAGGGCTCGCTCATGTCGCGCAATACCTTCAACAGCGTCATATCGGACATTGGCCCGCCGTTTGCACCGGGAAACACCTGATCGGTGCCCTCCAGCTTCAAGGCTGCGGCTTTCGCCAGCACTGCTAGTGCCGCGTCGGACAGGGGGACTATGTGCGCCTTGTTCCGCTTCATGTGAGCGGCTGGGATCGCCCACAGGTGGGCCTCAAGGTCGAACTCGCCCCATGTTGCCAGCCGCACCTCTTGACTGCGCACACCCGTCAGGACGAGCAATTCGAGCGCCAGCCGTCCATATGATGGTTTCCGGCGCAAGGCGGTGAGGAAGCCCGGCACGGCGACATAGGGCATGGCCTTGCGGTTCTCCCGCTCCTTCACCTGTCGGGGAAGGCCTCGCCCGGCTTTCAGGCTGCCATTGCCCGAGGGGGCTTCGGTGGAGCGCCAGCCCTTCGCGTGGGCATAGTCCAGCACCGCGCATATCCGGTTGCGCACCTGCCGCGCTGTTTCGGGGATTTCCTGCCAGATCGGCGTCAGCACGGTGATGATGTCCGAAGCCATGATGCTCCCGGTCGGCACGTTGCCCAGCTTTGGGAAGGCGTAGTTCTCCAAGCTGGCGAGCCATTGGCGCGTATAGACGGCGCTTTTCCAACCTGCCTCGTTCTCCGTATGGTACTGGCGCGCAGCATCGCGGAACGTCACCTTGGCGGCAGCTTCGTCCTTCTTTTCCGCCAGAATATCGCGGCGCTCGACCTTGACCGCCTTGCGAAGCCCATTGGCTTTGTCGCGGGCTTCGGCCAGCGTCAGCAGGCGGGCAGAGCCCAGCCCGATGTCTTGGCGCTTGCCATCGCGCTGGAGTCGCAAGGTCCATGACGCGCCGCCACGCTTATCCACTTTCAGGAACAGTCCATCGCCGTCCTGATAGGTGCCGGGATTCGCCAAAGCCGCCTTCACCGCAACTGCCGTCAGCTTGCCCATGTTCTTCCCCCACACTTTCCTCCCCCACATTCGGGGATCATAGTGTGGGGGAAAGCCAATCCTCCCCCACACTTCCCCCACATTACGCCTCGGCTAGAGGCGATAAGCAGCGGGCGCAGGCGGGCCTGCACGGGGAGAATAGCCCAGTGTTTCCGGGATTTCTACGGGATTCAGCGTGTCATTACGGGAAGGGTGGTGGTGGACAGGGCTGGATTCGAACCAACGTACGCTTGCGCGGGCAGATTTACAGTCTGCTGCCTTTAACCACTCGGCCACCTGTCCACACCAGTTGCTGGCCGCGGGAAAACCCGCTGTTGAAGCTCCGGAAGGAGCCCCCTTGCCGAGGAGCCGCGCCTTTGCCGAACCGGGCCTTGCCTGTCAATGGGGTCGCTGCCAGAGCGGGAACACATTTTGCGTTGAAAGGACAATCGATGGGCAATCGCGGCGACAGCCGGGAGAGTGGGCAGCCGGGGCGGGCCCTGCGCGGCCGCGCCGGCCGGATGAAGAACGGCCGGGGCAGCGGCCGCGCCGGTTCGGGTGCGGTGCGCCTGTGGGGCCGCCACGCGGTCGAAGCCGCGCTCAAGAACCCGGACCGGCATCACCGCAAGCTCTGGGCAACGCGCGAGGGCGTCGAATCGCTCGACGGCGAACTCCCGGCCGACTTCGCCGTGGAATGGGCGCAGCCGGCGGACCTCGCCCGTCTCGTGGCCCGCGATGCGCCGCACCAGGGCCTGGTGCTCGAATGCGAACCGCTCGACGACGTCTTCCTTGCCGACGTGCTCGACGGGGATGCCGCCCGCCCGCTGGTGGTGCTCGATCAAGTCACCGATCCGCACAATGTCGGCGCCATCATGCGTTCGGCCGCCGCGTTCAATGCCTGCGCCATCGTGACGCAGGATCGCCATGCCCCGCCCGAATCGGGTACACTCGCCAAGTCCGCCTCGGGCGCGCTCGAAGTGCTGCCCTGGGTTCGCGTGGTCAACCTCGCCCGCGCGCTGGAGGAGATCGCCGACGCCGGTTACTGGCGCGTCGGCCTTGACGGCGCGGCCGAGACGACGCTGGCCGAGGCCCTGCCCACCGGGCCGGTCGCGCTGGTGCTCGGCGCCGAGGGAGACGGCATGCGCCACAACATCGTCCAGCACTGCGACGCCATCGCCCGGCTGCCGATCAGCGAGGCGATGGAAAGCCTCAATGTCAGCAACGCGGCCGCCGTCGCGCTCTATGCAGCGGCCACCCGCGAGATGCTGTAGAACGGTTCCGGATTTGATCGAAGGAGGGGAAATCATGCGCCACATACTGCCCGGATCGGGAAATCGCCGCGTGTTCGCCGGTCTGGCGGTCGCCGCGCTCTCGCTGCTGGTCGCGGCCTGCATCTTCGCGCCCGGCAAGTTCACGTCGCAGCTCGACTTGCGCAAGGACCGCAGCTTCGCGTTTCGCTACACCGGCGAAATCCTGATGGTGCCGCTGATGAAGACCGACAAGGACGAGCCGTTCACGGCGAACGCCTGTCACGACGACGAGACCTACGAGGAGCGCGACTGCACGCCGGCGGAAATCGCCGATCAGAAAGCCGAGTGGGACAAGCAGCGCGAGGAAAAGAAGAAGAGCGATGCCCAGGCCGCCCAGATGCTGCTGGGCGGGATCGATCCCGGCAATCCCGAAGCCGGCAAGGAACTGGCCGACAAGCTGCGCCGGCAGGCCGGCTGGAACAAGGTGGAGTACCTCGGCAACGGCAAGTTCGACGTCGATTTCGGAATTTCCGGCAAGCTCGACCATGACTTCGTGTTCCCGACCATGGAAGGCTTTCCCATGAGCAACGCGTTCGTCCAGGTCATGCTGCGCCAGGACGGCACCGTGCGCATCGACGCGCCGGGCTTCGGGCCGGCAAGCGGAGGGGCGGCAATGGCGGGAATGATGTCCGGCATGGCCAAGGGCTCCGATTCCGGCGAGGGGCCGACCGCGTTGGCCGACGGCACTTTCACGGTGCTCACCAACGCGCAGATCCTCGCCAACGACACCGACGAGGGACCCCGACCGGCGCCGAACGGCCAATCGCTCACCTGGAAGGTCAACCCGCGCACCAAGGCTCCGCCCACGGCGCTGCTGAAGATGGATCGCTGAACGAAAAACGCCGCACCAACCCGAAAGGTTGGCGCGGCGTATTCGTTTCGACCTGCGAGGCGCTACAGGCCGCCTGGAGCCTTAGTTGACGGCGTCCTTCAGACCCTTGCCAGCCTTGAACTTGGGCTGGGCAGAAGCCTTGATTTCCATCGGCTCCCCGGTGCGCGGGTTGCGCCCGGTCGAGGCCTTGCGCTTGGCGACGGAGAACGTGCCAAAACCCACCAGGCGCACTTCATCGCCCTTCTTCAGCGCGCCCGAAATCGCATCGAACACGCTTTCGACCGCCTTGGTCGCATCGCTGCGGGTCAGGCCGCTCGAATCGGCGACAGCGCTGATGAGATCGTTCTTGTTCATTATGGGAACCCCCTACCTTTCAGTGGAACGGATGTGATGGGATGTTTTTGAATCGCCTCGGAATGGCGACGGAATTGAGCCGTTTTTGAAGGTCCTGTCAAAGCCAAAACCGGCTCAAAACCCGCAGTTTATCGCGTTTTTCCGCCATTTCCACAGCGATTCGGGATTTTGCGACGCAGCATCGACAACCGAACAATCGCCCGACTCCGCGGCGCGACCATGCACCGCAGCGCAGCATTGTGAGCGCCGAATTGCCGTTTCGCCGTTTTGGTGCACCTTAAGAAATCATGCATCCGCCTTAATGGCGGAGTGCAAAAAAGGCGGCCCGAAATCGAACCGCCTCCCAAGCCGCCCGACCCCGCGGGGCCGGACCGGTGCCGGCCTTACGCCTTGGCTTCGCTAACTTCGCGGCGCTCGGCGATGCGGGCGCGCTTGCCGGTACGACCGCGCAAGTAGTACAGCTTGGCGCGGCGCACGACGCCGCGGCGGACCACGGTGATCGAATCGATGTTCGGCGAGTAGAGCGGAAACACGCGTTCCACGCCTTCGCCGAAGCTCATCTTGCGCACGGTGAAGTTCGAACCCATGCCGCGGTTCGAACGCGCGATGCACACGCCTTCGAAGTTCTGGACGCGGGTACGCGTACCTTCCACGACCTTGACGCCGACGCGCAGCGTATCACCCGGGCGGAACTCCGGAATATCCTTGGCGGCCTTGGCGATTTCCTCGGCCTCGATCTGCTGAATCAGGTTCATGAACCCAAGTCCTCATGTTCATGCCGCGCGCCAGAGGCAGGCTGGCCCCGAGCGTCCCTGTGACGCTCCCAAAGGTCCGGCCTGCGTAACCGTGTATCGTCCTCCGCCCGTTGTTTCCGCCAGGCGGCGATCTTCGCATGATCCCCCGATCGCAGCACTTCAGGGATCGTGCGCCCTTCCCACTCGGTGGGGCGGGTATAGTGCGGGTACTCGAGAAGGCCGTCCTCGAACGACTCCTCCGCCCCGCTGGAAGGCGCGCCCATTACGCCGGGAAGCAGGCGAATGCAAGCGTCCAGAAGCATCAGCGCCGCCGGTTCGCCGCCGGAGAGCACGATGTCTCCAACCGAGATCTCCTCCACGCCCCTGCCGGCGAAGATGCGCTCGTCGAAGCCCTCGAAGCGGCCGCACAGGATAGTGACGCCCGGCCCTGCCGCCAGATCGCGCACGCGGGCCTGCGTGATCGGCCTGCCGCGCGGGGTCATGGCGATGACCGGCGCGTTCGGGCTGAGCACGCGCGCACGATCGATCGCGGCGGCAAGGACATCGACCTTGAGCACCATCCCGGCGCCGCCGCCGGCGGGCGTGTCATCGACGGTGCGGTGCTTGTCGGTCGCGAAGTCGCGGATGTGGACGGGCGTGATCGACCACTTCCCCTCCGCAAGCGCCCTGCCCGCCAGCGACAGGCCGAGCGCGCCGGGAAACATCTCCGGGTAGAGGGTGAGGACGGTTGCGGTGAAGGTCATTTGAACGTTTCCAAGCCTGGCCTCGTTGGTATCCGCCGACGTCGCAATGCCAGCCACGCACCAAGATAACTACATGGAATGCTTGCGAGACAGAAAGGCAGAAGAAGAAACCGCAACATCCAAAAGCCACGCTGCGGAGCATCGTCAAGCGAGTCAGAAGGCGCCTCGCCCACCAGTAACGCGAGGAAAGCCGGACCGTCGAGCAGAAGCATAGATGATGGCAAGGCAATCACGGCAAGCACGAGCAATCGCCCGCCGCTCCATTGCGGGTAAATTCTCGTGCCAACCTTGAACACGCCATACCCAATGGGGGCGCCGAAGAGGAGAGGGATAACTATGAGCAAGAGAAGAACTGCGATCATCCCATTGTCCAGTTCTCCACCATCAGCCCCGGCACATCCGCAAAGTCCGCCTCGTTGTTCGTCACCAATGTCAAGCCGGCGGAGAGTGCATGCGCGGCGATCAGGCGATCGAAGCTGTGCCGGCGAAAGGGTAGACCCGCGTGGCACAAAGCAGCCGCGGCGCCAAAGTCCAGCACCGGTATGACCTTGAACAGGCGTTCCGCCTTGGCAAAGGATTTTTGATCCGCACGGTCCACGCCGCGCATCACTTCGGCCAGGCAGATAGCCGAAGTCACCACCTCGCCGGGCTGGCACGCCTCGACCCGGTCGCGCGCGGCGTCGGACAGGCCTTCGAGCAGATAGATGCAGATGTTGGAATCCAGCAGGTAAAGCGGCTCAATCACGCGCAAGCCTCTGCCCGGACCAATCCAGTTCGCGCCCGGAAAGCGACCGATCCTCCGGCTCAAGCGGCTTCAGGCCCGGCTTCGAGCCGTAAATGCCGGTGAGGTCGATCCGCTTTCCATGCGGACCGCGGGGTTTGATGAGCAGATCGCCGTTGTCATCACGGGCCACGATCCACTCCCGATCCGGCTCGATACCGAGCCCGGCCGGCATGCGGATCGCGACCGAATTTCCCGACTTGAAGCTCTTCGCGGTATATTCCTTGCCCATGACGGCCTCCGTATATACGTGATGTATATACTTGACCCCGCGAGCACCGTCAATCACAGCGGCTCCCAGACCTCGGCCGGCAGGAAATCGCGGTCGGCCGCCACTTCCTCGCGCAGCCATTCGCGAAGGCGCTCGATCTTGCGCACGCCGACGCGGGATTCGGAGTGGACCAGCCACTGCGCGTTACCCGGGAAATAGAGCGTCTCGAACGGCTGCACCAGCCGCCCGCTCTCAAGATCGGTGCGCCAGAACAGGGGAGACATCAGCCCTATTCCGAAGCCCCCAACCAGCATGGCATTGGCCTCCTGCATCTGGTTGTCCATCACCACCCCGCGCCGCGGCAGCGGCGGCGTTTCGACGCCCGCCGCCGCGAACCATTCGGTCCACCAGACGTCATTCGGTGCGAAACGCTCGGCGGTCAGCAAGTCCTCGGGGCGGGTTATGCGATGCTGCTTCAGGAACGAGGGTGCGCAGATCGGCGTGAAGTGCTGGCGGAAGAGGAATTCGCTCCGCAATCCCTCCCATTGCCCCGAGCCGACGCGGATCGCGGCGTCGTAGTTCGAAGCCACCAGATCGATGACCTCGTTCGCCAGCGAAAGCCGGACGGCGAAATCGGGATGGCGCAACTGGAAACGCCCGATCCTGCTGCTCAGCCACGTGGCGCCGAGGGAAACCGAAGCCTGTATCGCCAGCACCCCGTCGTCCTCGCTGCGTATGGCCGCGAAAGCGTCTCCGATCGTCTTGAAGGCGGAGCTGATCGCCGGCAGCAGGCGCCGGCCGCTGTCGGAAAGGCGCGCCCTGCCTTTTTCGCGCACGAACAGGGGGCGGCCGATATGACCTTCCAACTGGCGGATCTGGTAGCTGATCGCCGCCTGCGTCATGCCGAGCTCTTCCGCCGCGCGCGAAAAGTTCTCATGCCGGCCCGCCGCCTCGAAGGCGCGCACGGCGGTCAGGGACGGGAAACGATCCATGCCTGGATAATAAGGCTGCCTTATACCCTTGGCCAGAGTTTTTGTTGGCGCGCCGCCCTTGAAACGCGCATTTCCAGGCCATCGGAAAGAGGGACCAGATCATGCAGGACGAACACTTTTTACGCGATTGGAATGCCGGCCATGTCCGGTTTTCCGCCGATCTCGATGATGCCCTCCGCGCGAGGGCACGGCGCTTGCACCGCTATGGCGCGGACTGGGGAGTATTCCAGCGGCGGTGCGGAGAATCGCCGCTGGCGCGCAAAGCCAGGCTTACAGGGCGCGCGTTTCTCGGCGGCTTGACCGCAGGCACCGTCCTGGCCGTGCTTCTGCTCGTCATGGCGGCCGTCGCCGGCCCGGAAACCAGCCATGCGGCCAGCACCGCATGCCTCACGCCCCCGCCTCTCGCCTGACGGTGACGCCTCACCGCTCGGCAAAGGCGGCGGCGATCACCAGCTTCTCGTGATCCCATCCGGGCACCGCGGCCTCGGTCATGGGCACCATGAAGCGGTGCTTCTTACCATCCTCGCCCACCGGCCGCTCGATCTCGAGAACATCGCCGGCGCCGAAGTTCTCGACCGCCACGACCGTTCCGAGCGCCTCGCCCTCGGTCGAGACCGCCGGCAGACCCAGAAGGTCGGCGTGATAATACTCGCCTTCCGCCAACTCCGGCATCGCCGAGCGCGGCACCGTCAGGGCGGTGCCGCGCAGTTTCTCGGCGGCGGTGCGGTCTGCCACTTCGGCGAAACGGGCGATGGCCCCGCCCTTGCCATCATCGCGCAGGACCTTGAGCGTCAGCGACGAATCGTTGAAGACGCGGTAGCGCTTCAGCGCCGCCACGCCTTCTCCGAACAGCTTGAGGCGGACCTCGCCGGTCACGCCGTGCGCGCCAACAATGGCGGCGAGCGTGACGGGGCGATCGATCTTGGACATGGCGCCGGCTTCAGCGGTTCCCGACTTCGCTCGAAGCGAACCGGATCACGAAATCCGTTCCTGTCGAGCGAAATCGAGACACTCTGGGTTACGCCTCGGTCGATTCCTCGGCGCCAGTCTCTTCGGCCGGAGCTTCCTCGGCCGCGGCCTCAACCGGAGCCTTGGCGGCCTCTTCGGCCTCGCGCAGCTTCTCGGCCTTCTCCTCGGCACGCTCCTTGGCCTTCTTGCCGGGCTCACCCTTGCTCGGATTCACGGTGGCGGCGCGTTCCTTGATGCCGGCATTGTCGAGCATGCGCGCAACGCGGTCGGTCGGCTGGGCGCCGACGCCGAGCCAGTAGCGCACGCGATCCTCGACCAGGCGCACGCGGTTCGCATCGTCCTTGGCGAGAATCGGGTTGTAGGTGCCGACCTGCTCCAGGTACTTGCCGTCGCGCGGCGCGCGCGAGTTGGCAACGATGATCTTGTAATAAGGGCGCTTCTTGGCGCCACCACGCGAAAGACGGATCGAAACGGACATTTTTCTACCTTTCTGTCAAACTTCTGAAAAATTACTTCCTGCCGAACTTGCTGAAGTCCGGGATACTGCCAACGCCGCCGGCGGCAGGGCCGCCGAGCCCCGGCATCGCGGCATCGAGGCCGCCCTTGCCGAACATCGCGGCCAGCCCCTTGAGGCCGCCCATCTTCTTGATCTGCTTCATCGCCTTGGACATCTCCATGTGCATTTTCAGCAGCTTGTTGACGTCCTGGACCTGGGTGCCCGAACCGTTGGCGACGCGGATCTTGCGCTTCGCATTGAGCAACGCCGGGTTGGCGCGCTCCTTCGGGGTCATCGAGCTGATGATCGCCTCCATGCGCACCAGCACGCGGTCGTCCATGCCCGACTGCGCCATCGCCGCCTTGGCCTTCTTCATGCCCGGCATCATCCCCGCGAGCATGCCGAGGCCGCCCATGTTCTGCATCTGCTTGAGCTGCATGCGCAGGTCGTTCATGTCGAACTTGCCCTGGTCCATGCGCTTGGCGAGCGCCTCGGCCTCTTCGACCTTGACCGACTCGGCCGCCTTTTCGACGATCGAGACGATATCGCCCATGCCCAGGATGCGGCCCGCGACGCGGCTCGGGTGGAACACCTCGAGCGCGTCCATCTTCTCGCCGGTGCCGGCGAACTTGATCGGCTTGCCGGTGACCGCGCGCATCGACAGCGCCGCGCCGCCGCGCGCATCGCCGTCCATGCGGGTGAGCACGACGCCGGTGAGATCCACCTGCCCGGCGAAGGACTGGGCGACGTTGACCGCGTCCTGGCCGGTCAGCGAATCGACCACCAGCAGCGTTTCGCGCGGGTTGGAGATTGCGGCGACCGCCTTCATCTCGTCCATGAGCTGCTGGTCGACGTGGAGGCGGCCGGCGGTATCCAGCAGCAGCACGTCCACCGCCTGCAGCTTCGCCGCCTGCAGGGCGCGGGTGGCGATCTCGGTCGGCTGCTGGCCGGGGATGATCGGCAGGGTGGCGACGCCCACCTGCTCGCCGAGCACCTTGAGCTGCTCCTGCGCCGCCGGACGGTTGACGTCGAGCGAGGCCATCATCGCCTTCTTGCCGTGCTTCTCCTTGAGCAGCTTGGCGATCTTGGCGGTGCTGGTGGTCTTGCCCGAGCCCTGGAGACCGACCATCATGATGACGACCGGCGGCACCGCCTCGAGATCGAGGCCGGGCACGTCCTCGCCGCCGAGCATCTCGACCAGCGCGTCGTTGACGATCTTGACGACCTGCTGGCCCGGCGTGACCGAGCGCAGCACCGACTGGCCCACCGCCTTCTCGGTAACCTGGTCCACGAAGCGGCGGACGACCGGAAGCGCGACATCGGCTTCCAGCAGCGCGATGCGCACTTCGCGCATGGCGTCGCGGACGTCCTGCTCCTTCAGCGCGCCGCGGCCGCGCAGCTTGTCGAACACGCCGCCGAGACGATCCGAGAGGCTGTCGAACATCAACCAACTCCTCAACATGGCGCCGAAACGCCGAAAACGCCGGTGGGCGAAACCTCGCTGACCGGCGTGCCGTGACTCTTACGCGAAAAACGCCGGCGGACGAAACCTCGTCAACCAGCGTATCGCGATCACGCGAAACTCATATGTCGAAATGGCGGAGCCCCAATTCTTCCGAAGAAGTCCCGAGGTGCAACCATTTCTTGAAATGGTGGAGCCGAGGGGGATCGAACCCCTGACCTCTACAATGCCATTGTAGCGCTCTCCCAGCTGAGCTACGGCCCCGTGCCATTTCATCCGGATCGGGCCTGGGAGGTCCGCTCCGTTCCCCGCACCAGCCTGGTGCTTGCGCTCGGGAGGCCGCCGTCTAGTGAGGGGCATCCCGGTTGGCAAGAGGGAATTTGGAGGCGCCCGCATTTTTCGGCAGGCGCCCCGAAGGCCTCAATCGTCGCGGTCGCCGTCGTCGCCCGCGCCGATGCCCAGGTCGTCATCGCCGCCCAGATCGACATCGTTGTCGGGCGAATCGGAATCCTCGTCGATGTCCAGATCCTCTTCGGCCAGATCGACGTCCTCGACCTCGACCACTTCCTTCTTCTGGATCTCCTCGAAGGGTATCGGCTGCTTCGATTTCAGCACCGGCTCGGGGTGCCAGGCGTTGCCGCATTCGATGCAGGTAACCGGGTCGTCCTTGCCCAGATCGTAAAAGCGCGTGCCGCATTTCGGGCAGCCGTGCTTGGCACCCCACTCTGGCTTGGCCATGAATCGTCCTCGTCTGGCGCGTCCCGCAAGTGGGGCGCGAAAAAATCCGTGTCTTGATGGTAAGGCCCGGCCACAAAATCAAGCGTCAGGCTCGCATCAGGGCGCGCGCCTTGCCATAGGCGGCGCGCGCTGTCAAAAGCCGCCGCCCGTAACACCCTCATCCTCGTTCCCCAAGCGAAAGCCGTTTTCCGTGAGCCATGCCGCCCATTCCCAGATGCGCCCCCGCCGCTTCCTGCCCACGGGACCGCTCAGGGGACGGATTCGCGTTCCCGGCGACAAGTCGATCAGCCACCGCTCGATCATGCTCGGCGCGCTGGCCGTGGGAGAAACGCGGGTCACGGGCCTGCTCGAAGGCGAGGATGTGCTGGCCACCGCCGCCGCGCTGCGCGCCATGGGCGCTAGCGTCGAACGCACCGGCGCCAGTGATGCGGGCGGAGAATGGTCGATCCACGGTGTCGGCGTGGGCGCCCTGCTCCAGCCCGAAGCGCCGCTCGACATGGGCAATTCGGGCACTTCGACGCGGCTGCTGATGGGCCTGGTCGCCAGCCATCCGATCACCGCGAGCTTCGTCGGCGACGCCTCGCTCTCGAAGCGGCCGATGGGCCGGGTGATCGATCCGCTGGCGACGATGGGCGCAAGCTTCGAGGCGAGCGAGGGCGGGCGGCTTCCGCTGATCGTCCGGGGCGCGTCGCCGGCCGTACCGATTTCCTACCGCCTGCCGGTCGCCTCGGCCCAGGTGAAGAGCGCGGTGCTGCTCGCCGGGTTGAACACCCCCGGGATCACCACCGTGATCGAGCCGGTGCCGACGCGCGATCATTCCGAACGCATGCTGCGCGGTTTCGGCGCGGAGCTGAATGTCGAGATCGCGGCGGACGGCACCCGGATCATCACGCTGCACGGCGAGGCCGAACTGAAGCCGCAAGTGATCGACGTGCCGGGCGATCCTTCCTCGGCGGCCTTTTTCATGGTGGCCGCGCTGATCGTGCCGGGTAGCGAAATCGTGATCGAGAACGTCGGCCTCAACCCCACCCGCGCCGGGCTGGTCACGGTGCTGCGCCAGATGGGCGGACGGATCGAGGAACTCAACGCGCGCGAAGTCGGCGGCGAGCCGGTCGCCGACCTGCTGGTGAAACATTCGGCGCTCAAGGGCATCGAGGTCGATCCCGCCCTCGCGCCCAGCATGATCGACGAATTTCCCGCCCTGTTCGTCGCCGCCTCGCTGGCCGAGGGCGTGACCACCACCAGCGGCCTCGACGAACTGCGCGTCAAGGAATCGGACCGCCTCGCGGTGATGGCGGCGGCGCTGGCCGCCGCCGGCGCGCGGATCGAGGAGCGCGAGGACGGTCTTGTCATCACCGGCACCGGCGGCGATCCGCTGGCGGGCACCACCGGCCCCATCGCCACGCACCTCGATCACCGCATCGCCATGTCCATGGCAGTGGCGGGCCTGGCCAGCCGCGCAGGCGTGGAAGTGGACGACACCCGCCCGATCGCGACGAGCTTTCCGGTATTCGAGACGATGCTGGAAGGGCTGACCCAGTGACCGCGATCGGCATGGCCGCGTCCAGGCGGCGCGCGATCGATGCCTGCTACGAACAGGCGCTCAAGAGCTACGACGAAGGCGGATTGCCGATCGGCTCCGCCCTGGCGCGCGGCAACGAGATCGTCGCGGTCGGGCACAACCGCCGCGTGCAGCAAGGCAACCCGATCCTCCACGGCGAAATGGACTGCTTGCAGAACGCCGGCCGGCAGGCGAGCTACCGCGACTGCACGCTCTACACCTCGCTCTCGCCCTGCATGATGTGCGCGGGCACCATCGTCCAGTTCAAGATTCCCCGCGTCGTGATCTGCGAGAACCGCAATTTCGGCGGCAACGAACAGTTCCTGCGCGACCACGGCGTCGAGGTGGAGATCGTCGACGATGCGCGCTGCATCGACCTGATGGCCCGCTTCATTGCCGAGAACGGCACCCTCTGGGCGGAAGATATCGCCGATTGACGATCCCGCGTCGGGGCGATGCGTGGCACCAAAGGCGGTGCGGCAATCCGGGGTGTTGGCCAGGGCAGTTCGATGCTGCCCTGGATTGCTTCGGCGGCAGCGGCGCCTCGCAACGACGAAGAGAGAAGATGAGTCTCGCGCAAATGGACTTGGCACGCGTCAACGGATACGCCCCCTCCCTCCAGTCTTGCCAACTCTTGTGCACCGCGTCATGAGGCTGGCCATGATCGTCGCCGTCGATGGAACCACCGCTTCGGGCAAGGGCACGATAGCCAAGGCCCTCGCCGCTCGCTTCAGCTTGCCGCATCTCGATACCGGGCTGCTTTACCGCGCGGTCGGCCGCCAGTGCTGGCTTGACGGCGGCGACCCTGACGATCCGGTTGCCGCGCTCGCCGCCTGCGCCTTTCCGGAAGGCCTGCTCGCGGACCCGGAACTCCGCTCGGAAGAGACCGGCGGTCTCGCCAGCCGGGTCTCGGTCCATCCCACGGTGCGGCGCGCGCTGTTCGAGCGCCAGCGGGCTTTCGCCTTGCAGCCGGGCGGCGCGGTGCTCGACGGGCGCGACATCGGCACCGTGATCGCGCCAGAGGCCGAAGTGAAGCTGTTCGTCATCGCCTCGGTCGAGGCGCGGGCGCGGCGCCGGTTCCTTGAAATGCAGGCGCAGGGCCGCGAGGTATCGCTTGAGGACATCGCCACCGACCTCGCCGCGCGGGACGAACGCGACCGCAACCGCAAGGACGCGCCGCTGGTCGCGGCGGACGATGCCGTAGTGCTCGACACCTCCGAACTGGGGCGCGAGGAGGCGATTGCCGAGGCGATCGGGCTGGTGAAGCGGCGGTACGCTCAAACGCACGGCATACCGGCCTCCAAGGGGATTTGAGCGTTGCCGCCGCAGACTTTCCGCCTGGCGGGAATGGATGACCTGCCCGCGCTCCATGAGGTGATGCGCCGGGCGATCGAGCGGTTGCAGACCGGCTTCCTGACGGCGGAGCAAGTGCGCGCCAGCCACCAGGTCATGGGGCTCGACTCGCAGCTGGTGAAGGACGGGACATACTTCATCGTCATGCGCGATGGCAGGATCGCCGGCTGCGGCGGCTGGAGCTTTCGCGCCACCCTCTATGGCGGCGATGCCAGCATGGTCGCGCGCGCGCCGGAGTCCCTGGACCCCGCCTGCGACGCCGCGCGCATCCGGGCGATGTACACCGATCCCGACTTCGCCCGCCGCGGCGTCGGCCGCCAGGTCATGGCCCTGTGCGAGGGCGCGGCCTGGGACGCGGGCTTTCGCCGCACCGAAATGATGGCGACCATGGCGGGCATGCCGCTTTACCGGTCCTGCGGGTACGAGCCGATCGATGCGGTCCACCTGGCATCGATCGAAGGGGTCGAAGTGCCGCTGCAGCGCATGGGCAAGCAACTGGCGGCGCGGCCCTGACCCGGACGGGTTCACCGCTCACAGCCCCATTTTCCTTGCTTTTCCGGCCCATCACGCATAAGGGCCGCGCGTCTCGCGGACTCCCGGGTCCAGGGGGCGCCATGGCCGGCATCCGGCCGCCATGGCAGTTCGGCCCTTTTGGCCCGCCGGCGCAATGGTGCGGATGGCGGAGGAAAGACCGGCGGAAACAACCGCCTGGCCGGAAATATCGAAGAGTGAGAGAACCGCACATGGCATCTTCCGCCAATCCAACTCGCGATGATTTCGCGAAAATGCTCGACGAACAGCTCGGCGGCGTCGCCGATGACGGCTTCGAAGGCCGCGTCGTCAAGGGCACCATCACCGCCATCGAAAACGACAAGGCCGTCATCGACGTGGGCCTCAAGAGCGAAGGCCGCGTGCCGCTGCGCGAATTCGCACGCGGTGAAGGCGACCATGGCCTGAAGGTCGGCGACGAAGTCGAAGTCTATGTCGACCGCGTCGAGAATGCCGACGGCGAAGCGATGCTCAGCCGCGACCGCGCCCGCCGCGAAGCCGCCTGGGACAAGCTTGAGAACGAGTTCGGCGAAGGCAAGCGCGTAGAAGGCGTGATCTTCGGCCGCGTCAAGGGCGGCTTCACCGTCGACCTCGACGGCGCCGTGGCCTTCCTGCCCGGCTCGCAGGTCGATATCCGCCCGGTCCGCGACGTCGGCCCGTTGATGGACGTGCCGCAGCCCTTCCAGATCCTCAAGATGGACCGCCGCCGCGGCAATATCGTCGTCTCGCGCCGCGCCGTGCTCGAGGAAACCCGCGCCGAACAGCGCAGCGAGCTGATCGACAAGCTCTCCGAAGGCCAGGTGATCGACGGCGTCGTCAAGAACATCACCGACTACGGCGCCTTCGTCGACCTGGGCGGCATCGACGGCCTGCTCCATGTCACCGACATGAGCTACAAGCGCGTCAACCACCCCAGCGAAGTGATCGCCATCGGCGACACCGTCACGGTCCAGATCATCCGCATCAACCAGGACACGCAGCGCATTTCGCTCGGCATGAAGCAGCTTGAAAGCGATCCGTGGGAAGGCGCGGCGGTCAAGTACCCGGTCGGCGCCAAGCTCACCGGCACCGTCACCAACATCACCGAATATGGCGCCTTCGTGGAGCTGGAAGCAGGCATCGAGGGCCTTGTCCACGTCTCCGAGATGTCCTGGACAAAGAAGAACGTCCACCCCGGCAAGATCGTTTCGACCTCCCAGGAAGTCGAAGTCATGGTGCTCGAGGTCGACAGCGACAAGCGCCGTATCAGCCTTGGCCTCAAGCAGGCCCAGCAGAACCCCTGGGAAGCCTTTGCCGAGAAGCACCCGATCGGTTCGCAGGTTGAGGGCGAAGTCAAGAACGCGACCGAGTTCGGCCTGTTCATCGGCCTCGACGGCGACGTCGACGGCATGGTCCACATGTCGGACATCGCCTGGGGCATCTCGGGCGAGGACGCGCTGGCGCTGCACCGCAAGGGCGAACAGGTCTCGGCCGTGGTGCTCGACGTCGATGTCGACAAGGAGCGCATCAGCCTGGGCATGAAGCAGCTCGAGCGCGGCGCCCCGGCGGCTGGCGGCACCGCCTCCACCAGCGGCAGCTCGCTGCGCCGCGGCGAAGTCGTCACGGTCACTGTCCTCGAAGTGCGCGACGGCGGCCTCGAAGTGCAGGCCGGCGACGATGGCGCCACCGGCTTCATCAAGCGCTCCGACCTTGGCCGCGACCGCGACGAGCAGCGTCCGGACCGCTTCCAGGTCGGCCAGAAGATCGATGCGATGGTCACTGGCTTCGACCGTTCGAAGAAGCCGAACTTCTCGGTCAAGGCGCACCAGCTCGCCGAAGAGAAGCAGGCTGTCGAACAGTACGGTTCGTCGGATTCGGGTGCGTCGCTCGGCGACATCCTCGGCGAGGCGCTGAAGAACCGCTGATCGTCGAACAAGCGAACAGACAAAAGCCCGTCCGGAGCGATCCGGGCGGGCTTTTGCTTTGGGCGGTTGAAACCTACATCTCTCCCACGAGGAGAGGTCCCATGCTCGAAGTTCATCAGTTTCCGTGCCTGTCCGACAACTACGGCTACCTGCTCCACGATCACCAAAGCCAGGAGACCGTCTGCATCGACACGCCCGATGCCGACGAATACTTGCGCCAGGCGGGTCGCAAGGGCTGGCAGATCACGCAGATCTGGAACACCCACTGGCACCAGGACCACGCCGGCGGCAACGCGGCGATCAAGGCCGTGACCGGCTGCAAGGTGACCGCGCCGAAAGCCGAAGCCGAAAGGATCGCGGCGGTCGATCGCACGGTCCGGCCAGGCGATGTCGTCACCATCGGCGATCGCAAGGCCGTGGTCATCGACGTGGGCGGCCACACCCTGGGCCACATCGCCTACCACCTGCCCGGCGCCTGCATCGCCTTCATCGGGGATTCGCTCTTCGCGCTGGGCTGCGGCCGTATGTTCGAAGGCACGCCGCGGCAGTTCTGGACCAGCCTCAAGCACATCAAGGCCCTCCCTCCCGAGACGATGCTCTACTGCGCCCACGAATACACAGAGTCCAACGCGCGGTTCGCGCTCCACGCGGATCCGGACAACCTTGAACTCGCGGCCTATGCCGAGGAAATCGTCCGCCGCCGCGCCAAGAACCTGCCCACCGTCCCCACCAAGCTGGAGCGCGAACTCAAGACCAACCCGTTCCTGCGCGCCGACGATCCGGCACTACAGGCTCGCTGGGGCGGTGGTGATGCGGTGGCGACATTCGCGGCGCTGAGGAGCGCGAAGGACAGCTTTTGAGAGCAAGCTCAAACGCATGTTTCCACATTTTCGCCGTTGCGAGCCGCAAGGGCGGCGCGGCAATCCATTCGCCCTGGATTGCTTCGGCGACTTCGCCACCCGGCATGAGAGGAACGGGAAACAAAAAAGCCCCCGTCCGAAGACGAGGGCTCTTTTGTTTCCAGGGCTGGACGAGATCGAAGGATCACATCCCCCCGATCGCCTCGTCCACCAGCACCTTGTCCGCAGCGGCCGAGTGATTGGCCTTGATGAGCCCGCGCGCGGCGACGGCGGCGGCGGATGCGGCCTTGGCGCGCAAGTCGGCGATGGCGGCGCGCTCGGCGGCGGCGATCTTGTCCTGGGCCATCTTTTCGCGCCGCGCGATTACGTCGGTGGTGTTGGCCTCGGCCTTGGCGACGATCGCCTCGGCCTCGTGCTTCGCATGCTCGAGCATGGCCGCCACGTCCTTCTCGGCATTGGCGATCTTGTCGGCGTATTCCTTGCGCAGCGCTTCCGCCTCGGCCCGCAGGGTCCTGGCTTCGTCAAGCTCCTTGCGGATCTCGGCGATGCTGGAATCGAGCATTCCGGTCAGCATGGCCGGCGCCTTCTTCCAGACCGCGACCGCCAGCAGCACGATCATCGAGAGCGCGACCCACGCTCCGGGCGCAAGGCCCAGCGCGGCCGGCTCGGCTTCGGCGCCGTGCTCCGCCGCCGCGGCAAGGAGTGGGAGAAGATTAGCCATGGAGCGCTTCCTTCACAGCGGCGCGGGCCGCCGCTTCGTCGACAGTGACGCCGGCGATACGCGCGACGATGTCGCTCGCCGCCTCGGTCGCCACGGTCTCGATCTCGTTGAGCGCGCCGTCGCGCGCGGCAGCGATGCGCGCATCCGCCTCGGCGAGCTGCGCATCGAGCTTCACGGCCACTTCGGCCAGGCGCCCTTCGGTCACCCGGGCGGCCTGCGTCTTGGCGCCGGCGATGATCGCCTGAGCCTGGGCGCGATTTTCGTTCTCACGCTTGCGCCATGCTTCCTCCTCGGCATCCGCAGCCTTGCGGGCTGCTTCCGCGGCGGCAAGGTCATTGCCGATCTGCTTGTCGCGCAGCGCGACCGTCGCCATGACCTTGGGCACCATGCCATTGCCGATGACGAAGAAGACAAAGCCGAAGATCAGCAGAATCCAGAAGATCTGACTGGCGTAGGTTTCGCCAAGTTGCGCGATTTGAGGCATGCGGGTTTCCGAAGCTTGGCCGGCCGGACCGCCCCCTGCCGAGGACGGTCCAGGCCAGTCAGGTCAGGTTCAATCGTTCAGGCGACGAAGATCAGGATCATCGCGACGACGAACGACAGCAGGCCGAGAAGTTCGGCGGCGGCGAAGCCGATGAACAGGCGGCCCTGCTGGCCGTCGGCCGCGCCGGGATTGCGCAGCGCGCTCTCGAGGAACGAACCAAAGACGTTGCCCACGCCGATGGCGGCCATGCCTGCACCGATAGCTGCGAGACCGGCGCCGACGAGCTTGGCTGCTTGAGGATCCATGTGAAAACTCCCTTTTTGAAAAGCGTGTCTGAAGATGACGGACTTAGTGAAGGTTCTCTGCGTCGTTGAGATAGAGCGAAGTCAACAGCGCGAAGACATAGGCCTGGATCGCGGCGACGAGCAGCTCGAGCGCGCAGATGGCGACCATCAGGATGAAGCTGAGGAGGCTGACAACGGGACCGATTCCGACACCGGCGTTGATGCCGTTGATGACGAAGCCCGAAAGCACTTCCAGCAGGACGTGGCCGGCCATCATCGCGACGAAGAGACGCAGGCCAAGGCTGAACGGGCGCACCAGGAAGGAAACCAGCTCGATACAGAAGATCAGCGGGATCATGATCAGCGGCGTGCCGTGGGGCACGAACAGCGAGAAGAAGTGCAGCTTGTGCTTCGCGAAGCCGACGATCAGCACGATCGCGAAGGCCATGACCGAAAGCACGCCGGTCGCGCTGAAATGGCTGGTGAAAGTGAAGGCGTGCACGCCTACGACACCCAGCGGAAGCAGCCCGAAGAAATTGGCGAAGAGGATGAACATGAACAGCGAGAAGATGTAGGGCACGTACTTCTTGCCGTTGGGGCCGATGTTGGCGGCGAGCATCCCGTCGACGAAGCCGGTGAAAGTCTCCACCGCCATCTGCCAGCGGCCCGGCACCAGCTGGCGCTTCAGGCCGCCCGCGACGAAGATCAGCAGGGCCACGGCGGATATCGTCATCCACAGCGCGGAATTGGTGAAGGGGATGTGATAGCCCGCGATCTGCCAGTTATCGGTCCCGAACAAGGGCTCGATGGAGAACTGGTGCATCGGATCGACTTTGCCCGCTTCGGCTGCCACGTCTTTGTGCCCTCGACTTAACCTACAACATGCGCGACAGCGCCCTTCGCGTTACCCTCTTTTTCAGGGAGTCAGTCGGGGCGCCGGTTCGACATCCGGATGATGTTCCTGAAGGCGACGAAGATTCCGAGGAACAACATCACCAACAGGCCCCAGGGCGTCGTCCCGGCGAAGTGATCGATCACCCACCCCAGGAACAGGCCGCCGACGATACCCCCCAGCAGCTCGGCAAGGACGCGGTTTCCGGCACGATAATTCTCGTCCGCCTCCGCGCCCGCGACCGGCTTGTTGCGTTTCTCTTCGCGCTCGCGGGCGGCCTTCAGCCGTTCCTCGAGCGAATCGATGCGCGCATCCTCGCCAACAGGGTCTCGCGCGGGTTGCTCGTCGTTCATGTCAGGCTCCTCTTTTCACACAGGAACGATTGACGCGCGCAACGGGTCGCCCGCGAGGGCGCCGCCCCCTTAGGTTGCGGCTTTTCCCGAGTCAACCGTGGCACGTGCTGCGCTGCAACTCTTGTCGACAGCCCCCGCCGCCGCGCAAGGGCGCGCCGCAGCAATACCATGGTTTCACCAAATCGACGCCGCCTTTGCGAGACGACGAAAAAGGGTCCGAGGGGCATCGCTGCCACCCGGACCCTTTTGCATGCGAATCAACGAAAGTGCGGGGCCGCGCGTTACCGCGCCGTCACTTGCAGCCGGCGGGACGCGGCGGCAACGTGGCGCCGCGGGTCTGCCAGGAGCCGTCCGGCGCCTGGTATTTCTCTCCCGGCGTGGTTTCGGCCAGAAGACGGCAGGCGGTGGCGGTGGCGAACTCCTGGACGGTGCTGCCCTTGGACGCGGCGCCTTCGGTGTAGATGGCGCGGCGCTTGTTGTTGAGATCGCGCACCATCGCCGTGATCGCGGCCGGCTGGCTGCCGACGGTGCCAAGGTAGCCGTCCTGCTGTTCGCCCACCTTCCCGGCGGCGCGCGCGGCCGCATACTCGGGACTGCGGCCCTCGGCATGAACCGCCATCGGCGCCGCGACGAGCAGAGCGGCCGCAACGGCCGTTCCACCAATCCCGAGGCCACCAATCCTGAAAATCTTGCCTTGCAACCAACTCATCAGAAGACGTCCCTGTTCTGCTCGATCGTCTTGGCCGCATCGGCATCAAGACGATAGACCACGTCCTGCCGGATATTGATGTTCAGCTCGATCACGATCGGCTTATCGGGCGCCGCGAGATTCACGCACCCCCCGAGCGCGCCGGACGCTCCCGCAACCATCAGCATCAACACCGGCTTCAACAGGGCGCGAACGGCGCGCCCACCGGGCCCTTGGCTTTCCCGCTGCACTCTGTTCATTCCCCGCCGTGTCATTTGCGGGCTTGTCGCAGCCGGAAAGCTTCCGGTCAATTCATGCGCCGTCATGGCCTTTTCTCGCTGACTGGAGGCTGAATGGTGGAATTGGGCAGGGCTGGGCGAACCCCGGTTTTCGGATCGATCAGGCCCAGCGTGCGCGGATCGGCCACATAGCTGGGATCATAGAGCGATCGCATCGAACCGAACAGGCTGAAGAACGGCGCCCGGATATTGACGATGAACCGGATCGGCAGCCTGGCGATCTGCCTGGTCAGGAAGTTCCGCCTGGCGCCCGCGCCCTGGCCGAGCCCGTCGAAGCTGACGCGCGTAACGATATCCCCGGTAAGCGATCCGCCAAGGCCGATCTCCATGCGGTCGTAATCCACCGACTTGAGCGCGCCGAACGCGAAATTGCCCATGGCCGAGAGATCCTTGTACGTCAGTTCGCCGACATAGGAGACGTTGCCGCCCGGCGGGCGCGAGACCAGGTAGCCGTTCTCCACCCGGCCACCGCTTTCGTCGAAAACCAGCGGCAATTCGCCGTCGAACACACCGGTGGCACTAATATTGGACAGTTCCAGGTGCTGCACGAAAGTCGCGGCGTCGAGCCCGCTGACCTTGAGCGTGTAGTACCGCGTCTCGGCGACGCCGATCTGCATGTGCGCCGGATCGAGCGTCAGCGTCCCGTCCATGAAGGGCCAGCGCGCGCCATTGATCTGCAGGAAGTAACCCGGCTTCATTTCGAACGAGAGGGTGCCGTCGTCCACCGCGATGCCGGGATTGATCGAGGCGATCCGCAAGGTCTGGTCAGGCGCGGTGACAAGGCCGAGCAGGTCGGTGAAGACGACCTCGCCCGAAAGCCCTTTCACCGGGCCGAAAGCAGCTGCGAAGTCCACTCCGTCGGTAGCGAAGCGGCCGTGACTGGTGACGCCCTGCGCATCCCAGTCGATGCGGCCCGAACCGCGCACCAGGCCCTGGAGATTGGAAACCACGCCCAGGGCCAGTCCGGAAAGCGAATCGGCCTGCAGCTTGTCGTCGAACCTGATCCCGTCCACCGCGAGGTCGGCGTGGCCGGCGGCGCGGGCAAGATCGTGAACGATATCGGCGCGCACCACCTCGCGGTCGCTGCTGGGCTCGCGAATCGTCGCCTGCGCGGTGATCGTGTTATCGGCGAGACGCAGCACGGCGTCGCGCGCGATCATCGGCTGGAAGCGCACCACCGGCTGCCGGTCGACAAGCGTGAAGGTGGCGCCTTCGACCGAGAAGACCCCCGCCGCGTAGCGCCAGCGGCCCGATGTCCGTCGCAAGTCCAGCGGGACGGCGTAGAGCCCGATGTCGGCCTCGTCGAAAGTCCCGGCGACTTCCTTGCCGATACGTGCGCCAAGATCGGTGATGCTGAAGTGCGAGGCGGTTTCGGCCGGTCCAAGTTCGACCTTGAGCGCGCGCGCCTTGAGCGCGCCGGGTTGCCCGCCGCCCAGGGCCAGGCCCAGCGGCCCGCTGGCGATGCGGATCGGCGTTTCGCCAAGCCGCCCGGAAAGGTTCAGCGCGGGCACGCCCAGGGCCACCCGCAGATCGCCGTTGCTGCCCCGAACGATGGCACCGCCGGCTGCGGGACAGACCGACAGGCGGCGCCGGTCGAGCGTCAGGTTGGCGAAGCGGAGCCGATCGAACGCGATGTCGCTGCAACGCGGCCAGATCGCCAGGTCGCCGTTGGCGGCCCAGTTCCCGGCAAGCGGAAGCACCAGGTTTTCCGCCCGGCCGCCGGGTAGCTCGCCGGTCAGGCGGGCTTCTCCGTTGAAGGAAAGCGCCCCGTTCGCGCCTTGCACCAAGGCCAGGCGAGGGAGCGCGACGCGGGTCTCGCCCGCACGATATTCCGGCATGGCGACCTGCATGGCAAGCCTTTCGCGCCCGCCGCCCTCCATCCGCCCCGTTACTTGCGGCAGGCCCTGTCCGCCAATGGCGAAATTGCCGGTCACGCGCGGGAGCCTCCCGGTGCCGAACATCGCCTGGGCGCGCGAGAGCGTGAGCAGCGAGGCGCCGCTGCCGCCCTTGAGCGAACCGCGCGGCACGACGAGACTGAACCCTTCGGAACTGCGGCGAAGGATCAGATTGACCGCAAGTGTGCTGCCGCGCGTCTCCCGGGCGAGCGCAGCGCGGATCTGCGCGGCCAGCGGGGCCGCGAGCGTGCCCTGGCCTGCCCGTTCCACATCGAACAGCACCCGGTCGAGCCCGGAGCCGAGCGCAATCCCCTTGCCGGCCAGATCGCCTTCGACATCGAAGTGAGCGAGCCCCTCGGCGGAGCGGGCGCTACCGTCGAACGAGAGGCTGGCGAAGCGTACTTGAGAGGTGTCCAGGCCATAGAGAGAGATGCCATAACGCGCATTGAGCGAGCGCTTGCGGTAGGTGAACCTGGCAGTGCCGGAACCGCGCCCCAGCCGGGCTTCCGCATAGCCGCCGGGGCCCGCATCGAAGCCCAGCTTGCCCTCTCCGCCGTCGAGCGCCTCGTCCAGCCTGAGGTCGAGCAGCAGCCCCGCCCGCGCCAGGGTGAGCGCCCGGTCCGGGCACGAGAGGACCTGCATCCGCACCGGCCCCTCGAAGCGCGGCCGCTGCGCCGTGGTGGTGAGCTTGCCGTAGAGGCTGGTGCGGCCGGCCTTGCAGCCATCGAGTGCGAGTTCGGGCGTAATGGCAGCCAGCGTGCCGGCAAAGCCTCCGCGAAGGGGGCCCTTGCCCTCCAGCTTGACGCCGATCCGGCCCACATCGCTCTCGATCAGCGCCCGCCCATCGACCAGCGCCACGTCGAGGTCGGGCATCTCGAACGGTGCTCCCGCGCCGGTGAACAAGGCCTTGTCCAGGCTGCCGAAGCTGACCCGGCCATCGCGGAAAGTGCCGTAGAGGCGCGGGCGCACGATCGTGATCCGGCCGATTCCCGGCAGCCCCAAGTAAAGACGGGTGGCGACGCGCAGTTCCGCGATAGCCAGGTCCGGCCGCCGGGGATCGCCGATCACCAGATCGCGGATCACCTGCTCCGACGGGCCGATCGAAACGACCTTGTAGCGCGCGGGCAAGCCCAGCGATTCGAGCTGGGCGGCGATTACGTTGTCTGCGATGTCCTTGCGCATGGTCCAGGCCAGGCCGAGCGCGAGCAGCAGCAACGCGCCAAGCGCGAGCAGCCAGCGCGCACGGCGCGGAGCCGGCGCGCTTGCCTCGTTCGCCGCGAAATCGGGCTCGGGGAACTGGTCGTGCTGTTGCGCCATCCGCTCCATCACTTGCGCTGACAGCGCGGGAAAGGCAATTGCTTGCAGAGCATATGCCTGACGAGCCCCCTCTCTTTCCTGAACGCGCCGCGCCCCCGCACCGCCAGCCGGATCGCCGGCCCGATTGCCAGCCGGATCGGGCGAGCGATCCCAGCGGGCATCGCAAGCGGCTGCGCCAGCGGCTGATCGAAGGGGGGCCGGACGCGCTGGCCGATCATGAGGTGATCGAACTCCTGCTGGCGCAGGCGGTTGCGCGGCGGGACATGAAACCGCTGGCGCGCAGCCTGCTGCAACGCTTCGGCTCGCTGGCCGGCGTGCTGCAAGCCGATCCGCGCACGCTCGCCATGCACCCCGGCATGGGCGAGGCGACCAGCGCCGCGCTGCAACTGGTCCGGGTCGCCGCCACCCGCATGGCGCGCCAGCAAGTGCGCGAGATGCCGGTGATCGCCTCCTGGCAGGCACTGATCGACTACCTGACGATCGACATGGCCCACCTGACCGTGGAGCGCGTGCGGATACTCTACCTGAACGCCAGGAACCTGCTGATCCTGGACGATCTCGCCGGCGAGGGTTCGATCGACGAGGCGGCCATCCACCCCCGCGAAGTGATCCGCCGCGCGCTCGACATTGGCGCCACGGCGCTGATCCTGGTGCACAACCACCCCTCCGGCTCGCCCCAGCCGAGCCGCGCCGACATCGAGATCACCAACCGCATCGCCGAAGCCGGACGCCTGTTGGGCATCACGGTCTATGACCATGTCATCATCGGCCGCGAGGGGCATGTCAGCCTCAAGGCCAAAGGGCTGATCTGATGTGCGTCGCCGCCCTCGCCTGGGACGCGCATCCCGACTGGCTGCTCGTCTGCGCCGGCAACCGGGACGAATTCCATGCCCGCCCCGCTGCCCCGCTCTCCCGGTGGGACGACGGCTCCGGCGTGATCGCGGGAACCGACCTGACCGGCGGCGGCACCTGGCTCGGCGTCGCCGAGGCGGGCCGATTCGCACTGGTCACCAACTACCGCGTGCCGCAGGGCCCACAACCCGGGCGACCTTCGCGCGGACGCCTCGTCGTCGATCTGCTGACCGGCACCGCGCCGCAAGACATGGCAGCGATGAACCCCTTCAACCTGGTGCTGATCGATAACGGCAGCGCGTGGTTCCTTGGCAACCACCCGCAAGTCGAGCGCCGCAGCCTCGCGCCGGGAGTCCACGGCCTTTCGAACGGCGGCTTCGACGTGCCATGGCCCAAGACCGTGCGGGTCCAGCAGGCCGTCCAGGCGTGGATGGCCGGCGGCGATCACGATTTCACCCCGCTGCTGGCGGCCCTGCGCGACGAAGCCCCGCCCTCCGTGCCGGACTGCCCGGAACACGGCCCCACCCCCTGCTTCGCACCCGTCTTCATTCGCGACCCCATCTACGGCACGCGCTGCAGCACGGTTATCGCGATCGGACGCGACGGGCGCGGGACGATAGTGGAACGCAGCTATGCGCCCGACGCCGCGGTTACCGGCGAATGTATCGAAACCTTTGCGTGGCCCCTGGCGCCCCAGGGCCCGGCGGGGAACGGCGCGTGACGTATCACCAGACCAATGCGCGGTTGGCTGCCCCGTCGTCCCAACCTTCCCCGGGACGACGGATCTCACTTCCGGCTTGCGCAAACCACGCTGTTTCCGGAAATAGCCTAAACGCATGACCGGACAACGCCACCAGCAAATCGACCGCCTCCTCTCGATCATGGCGCGCCTGCGCGATCCCGGGAACGGGTGTGAGTGGGACCGGGCGCAGACTTTCGCGACGATCGCCCCTTATACGATCGAGGAAGCCTATGAAGTCGCGGATGCGATCGCGCGCGAAGACCTTGCCTCCTTGCGCGACGAACTTGGCGATCTTCTGTTCCAGGTCGTGTTCCATGCCCGCATGGCGGAGGAGCTTGGCCACTTCGCCTTCACCGACGTGGCCGCCGCCATCGCCGACAAGATGGAAACGCGCCATCCGCACATCTTCGGGGATGACGCCTCGGGCCACGCCCAGACCGAACGCTGGGAAGCGCTCAAGGCCCGCGAGCGCGCCGACAAGGGTGCACGCAGCGCCATCGACGAGGTGGCGCTGTCGCTCCCGGCGCTGATGCGGGCCGAAAAGCTGCAGAAGCGCGCGGCGCGGGTCGGGTTCGACTGGCCCGATCCGGCCGGCGCCGCCGACAAGCTGCGCGAGGAGATGGACGAACTCGCCGCCGCCGAAGACGAGGCGGGCAGGATCGAGGAAGCAGGCGACCTGCTGTTCGCCGCGGTCAACCTGGTGCGCCTGAACGGCGTGGCCCCGGAAGACGCGCTGCGCGCCGCCAACGCCAAGTTCGAGCGCCGGTTCCGCGCGATGGAAGTGCTGGCAGCGTGCGACGGAAAGGACTTCGCGGGGCAGCCGCTCGATGTCCAGGAAAGCTACTGGCAAGCGGTCAAGGCGTCAGAGCGCGGCGAATCGTCCTAGCTCGCGCTCCGAAAGGCGGACCTGCAAGCGAACCAGCGGTCCTTCCGGTCCCTCGCCCGCGTTCTCCTCGGCCACGACTTCGCCGCGCGCGTGGAGAAAGGCGATGCGCTGGCCGTCGGCGACGGGCACCACGAAACTGTAGACCTGCGATCCGGCCGTCAGCCTTTCGCCCAGGACTTCGAGCAAGCGTTCGCAGCCAAGTCCGGTCCGCGCCGAGAGTGGAACGATGGTCTCTTTCGCGCGGTGGGCCAGGGCCTCGCGCAGTTTCTCGGCATGGGCGGGCCCCAGCAGGTCCCATTTGTTCCAGACCTCGATGATCGGGATTCCGGCCGCCTCTCCATCGCCCTCGCCGGTCAGGACGCCGAGATCGGCCAGGACCTCGAGCACCTGGAGCTTCTGCGTTTCAGTGTCCGGATTGGCGATGTCGCGCACGTGGACGATCACGTCGGCCGCGTTCACTTCCTCCAGGGTCGCGCGGAAGGCGGCCACGAGCTGGGTCGGCAAGTCGGAAATGAAGCCCACGGTATCGGAGAGGATCGCCTTTTCGACGCCGGGCAGCCGAATCGCGCGCATGGTGGGATCGAGCGTAGCGAACAGCAAGTCCTGCGCCATCACGTCGGCCCCGGTCAGCCGGTTGAAGAGCGTCGATTTCCCGGCATTGGTGTAGCCGACCAGCGCGATCACCGGCCACGGCGCCTTCTCGCGCCGATCACGGTGGAGGCCGCGCGTGCGGCGCACTTGCTCCAGTTCGCGCCGGATCTTGGCCATGCGATCGCGGATCATCCGGCGGTCCGCCTCGATCTGCGTCTCACCCGGGCCGCCGAGAAAGCCGAAGCCGCCGCGCTGGCGTTCCAGGTGGGTCCAGCTGCGCACCAGGCGTCCGGCCTGGTAATCCAGATGCGCCAGCTCCACTTGCAGGCGGCCCTCCGCCGTCGCCGCGCGCTCGCCGAAGATTTCGAGGATCAGGCCGGTGCGATCGATGACCTTGCGTTTCAGCTTTTCCTCGAGATTGCGCTGCTGGATCGCCGAGAGCGAGCCATCGACGATCACGAGTTCCGCCTCGTTCAGTTCGCAGGCGACGCCGATGTTCTGGATCTGACCCTCGCCGAACAAAGTTCCGGCACGCGGCGCCCGGATCGGAATCGCCTGCGCGTCGGCCACCACGAGGCCAATCGCCAGGGCAAGGCCTTTCGCCTCATCGAGGCGTGCGTCGGGATCGAGGTCCGCTCCTCCCCTCGACCGGGGCCCGCGCATTTGCGGATAGACGACCAGGGCACGCGCGCCGCGCGTGACCTCGCCCTTCAGTTCATCGTTCAATTCAGATCCGCTTCAACTCAGAAAAACACGCGTCACCCCCGGGGCTGTTCCAGGATGACGGGTCAATCGTCGACCTCTTCATGCGCCTGAAGGTCGACCGGAGTCACGGGCTGAATCGTCGAGACCGCATGCTTGTAAGCGAGCTGAACATAGCCCTCGCGCTCAAGCAGCATGCAGAACAAGTCATAAGCGGCGACGCGGCCCTGCAGCATGACGCCGTTTATCAGGAACATCGTCACCTGCACGCCGGCGTTGCGAATGCTGGAAAGGAACACATCCTGAAGCACCCGCGTCTTCTTCGCGCTCTCCGAACCGTTCGCAAACTGGCGCGCGTCGATCGGGGTCGAAGGCATGATCGTGGAGATGGCGTGCTTGTAGACAAGCTGTGACTGCCCGTCGCGGCGCAGCAGGATCGAAAAATTGTCGAACCAGGTGACGATGCCCTGAAGCTTCACGCCCTTGACCAGGAACATGGTGACCGGCGTCTTGCTCTTGCGCAGGAGATTGAGGAACTGGTCCTGGAGGTTCTGCCCTTTCCCTGCCGATGTCCCCGCGCTGACGGGGGGCGTTTCCGCTTCGGGGGCGGGCGGCGGTGTCGGTTTGGGCCGTGCGGTAAGTGTTCGACCAGCCATGTCATTCTCCTTGTTTTTGGCGGCCGTCATTGCGGTCCGCGATCTGGCCGCGGGCAGTTCCCGGTGACCGTACTCGAATCGAAACCTATCCGGTTGCTGCATTGCAGTAAACACGAGAATTGTAGCGTTGCCATTACAATCGCTTCATGTGGCCGCTCACACCGGCTCCTCGCTATCCTCGCCCTCGCGCCGCTCGGACATGCCGAGCAGCTTGAGTTTGCGGTGCAGCGCCGAACGTTCCATGCCGATGAAGGAAGCGGTCTTGGAGATATTCCCCGAGAACCGCCGGATCTGAACCCGCAGGTATTCGCGCTCGAAGCTCTCGCGCGCCTCGCGCAAGGGCGCGCTCATCATCACCGATACGCCGGCATCGCCACCGCCCCGGCTGTTGAAGATTTCCGGTGGCAGCATGTCGGCCTCGATCCGCCCCAGCTTCTCGCGCGGGGCCATGATTACCGTGCGCTCCACCACGTTGCGCAGCTGCCGCACGTTTCCGGGCCATTCGTAGGCTTGCAAGGCGGTCATCGCCTCATTGCTGACCTGGGGCGGCGACACGCCCTGCTCGTTGGCATAGCGCGCGAAGAAATGGTCGACGAGCGCGGGGATGTCGTCACGCCGCTCGCGAAGCGCGGGGATCGAGACCGGCACCACGTTCAGGCGGTAGAACAGGTCCTCGCGGAAGCGCCGCTCGGCGATCTCCTTTTCCAGATCGCGCGAAGTGGAGGAAACCACGCGCACGTCCACCCTGATCTGCCGCGTGCCGCCCACCCGCACGAAGGCCTGGTCGGTCAGCACGCGCAAGATGCGCGCCTGGGTGGAAAGCGGCATGTCGGCCACTTCGTCGAAGTACAAGGTGCCGCCGTCGGCCATTTCCAGCAGGCCCGGACGGATCAGCGCACCATCGGCCTCCTCGCCGAACAGTTCCTGCTCGAAACGCTCGGGGGTGATGCGGGCGGAATTGACGCTGACGAAGGCATTGCTCGCGCGCTGGCTCCAGGCGTGCAGCAGCCGCGCGGCCACTTCCTTGCCCGAGCCGGCCGGCCCGCTTATCAGCAAGCGGCTTCCGGTATTGGCCACGCGCTTGAGCGTCGCGCGAACCTGGTTAATCATGCCGCTCGACCCGGTGAATTCCTCGCCTATCGAGAAATCATGGCGAAGCTGGGCGTTCTCCCGGCGCAGCCGCTCGGTCTCGGTGGCGCGGCCGACGAGATGAAGCAGCTTTTCCGCCTCGAACGGCTTTTCGATGAAATCCACCGCGCCGCGGCTGATCGCGGCGACCGCGGTGTCGATGTTGCCGTGGCCGGAGAAGATGATGACGGGCAGCTCGGGCTCGCGGGCCTTGATCGCGTCGAGCACCTCAAGGCCGTCCATCGCACTGCCGTGCAGCCAGACATCGAGCAGCACCAGCGACGGGCGGCGCGCATCGATCGCCGCGAGCGCGGCCTCGCTGTCGCCGGCGGTCCGGCATTCATAGCCTTCGTCGCTCAGCACACCGGCGACCAGTTCGCGGATATCGCGTTCGTCGTCGACGATCAGGATTTCGAGTGCCATGGCCTTGTCTTCTTCGTCTTGGTAAAATGGATGGTTGCTATCGGGGTAATCATTCCGCGGCCTCCGGCTTGCGGCCATGGGCGAGCGGGTCTTGCGCAAATCGCATGGTCACTGTGGTGCCGCCACCTTGCGCGGGGGTGAACGTCATCTCCCCGCCATGTTCCTCGATGATCTTGTTGACGATCGCCAGACCCAGCCCGGTCCCTTTCTCACGCGTCGTGACATAAGGCTCGATGATGCGCTCGCGGTCCTGCGAGAGGCCGATGCCATTGTCGACGATGCGCACCAGGATCGAATCGCCCTGCCCGGTGACCTCCACCCCGATGGCGCCGCGATAGCCCTCGTCAGCCTCCTTGGCCCCGACCTCCTTGGCTTTGGCCTCGATCGCCTCCACGGCGTTCTTGAGCACGTTGGTCATGGCCTGGCCGAACTGGTGCCGGTCGCAATCGATGATCGGAACACCGGGATCGCTGGCGAAGCTGAAAGTAATGTCGGGCCGGGCGACTTCCTGCAGGAACAGCGCCTGGCGGGTAAGCGCAACGGGGTCCTCGGCGCGGAATATCGGCTTGGGCAGGCGCGCGAAGGAGGAAAACTCGTCGACCATCTTCCGCAGGTCTCCCACCTGGCGGATGATGGTGCGCGTAAGATCCTCGAACAGCTCGGGGTCCTGGGTGATCTGCTTGCGGTAGCGCCGGCTGAGCCGCTCGGTGGCCAGCTGGATCGGGGTCAGCGGGTTCTTGATCTCATGGGCGATGCGCCGGGCCACGTCCGACCAGGCGGCGGTGCGCTGGTCCAGCAGCTGGCGCGTGATATCCTCGAAGGTGATGACGTGCCCGGTGGCGTCACGGCTGGCCTTGACCGCGAGCGTCAGCAGCTCGCCGCCCCGGTTGTACTGGACCAGCCCCGCCGACGTGCCCTGCTCCACCATGGCGGCGATCGGGGCAGCGAATTCGCTTATCGTCAGTTCCTCCGGAAGCGTGCCGTCACGATCGGTCAGCAGCTTCTGGGCGGTGCTGTTCATGAGCAGGATCTTGCCGCTTTCATCCAGCGAAATGATGCCCGAAGTGACCGATTCGAGCACCGCCTCGATGAACAGGCGCCGCTCGTGAAGCTGGCGATTGGCGCCCAGCAGTGCCTGGGTCTGCTTGTCGATCTGCGCCGTCATGCGGTTGAAGGCGCGGTTGAGCAGGCCGATCTCGTCCGCGCCGGTGCGCCCTTCGATGCGCAGCGCGTAATTGCCCGCGCCGACCCGCCGCGCCGCGTCGACCAGTTCGTAGAGCGGCTTGACCTGGCGATCGGCGAAGCGCAGCGCGAACCAGACCGCGAGGCCCACCAGCGCCAGCGAGGCGACGAACAGCGCGACGTTGAAGCGCAGCTGCAAGACCCGGGCCCGGTTGGTCAGCACCTCGTAGGCCTGGACGATGTTCTCCGCGCTCTGGCCCTGGCTGAGCGAAAGCAGGTCGTTGCTGCGCGCCACCAGGAGGTAGATGCCCGAGGAACGCTCGATCGGGGCGGCGGCGACGATGCGGTTGTCACGCGAAGTCACGTCATAAGGCTCGCCCTTGTCGAGCCGCGCCAGGACGTCCTCGCCGATCCGGTTGTTTTCGGACTTGCCGTCCGGATCGACGATGATCGGCGTGCGCTGGCTGCCGTTGGCGTCGATCTGGATGATCGCGGCCACGCTCAGGTTCCGGCGCAGCACCTGGTCGGCTAGGAAAGCCTGGAACTCCCGGCTGGCGACTGGATATTCGCCAAGCCAGGTGCGCGAATCCTCGGCCATGGCGACCGATTCGTAGCCCACGTCGCGCAAGGTCTGCTCGTAATAACCCCGCGCCAGCTTGTTGGCGTTCTCCAGCAGCCCGCGCGAGCTGTCGGAAAACCAGAACTCGACGCCCGATTGGAACAGCCAGGACGCGAAGACCACCACCAGCAGGGTCGGGATCGCGGAAATCAGCGAAAAGATGAAGACCAGGCGCACATGCATCCGCCCGGTTCCGCCGATGTTCTCCGCGGCCCGGCGCAGCGCCATGCGCCGGCCCAACAGGACCAGGATCGCCATGGCCGGCACCAGCGTGCCGATCAGCAATGTCGCCGTGAGGTTGGACGGCAACAGTTCGCGCTTGTCGGCGCCGCTGTTCAGCGCCACCCAGGTCGTGGCCGTCATCAGCAGGAAGGCCAGGATCGAAAGCACTTCCATGACGGCGAAGAAGTTCGCCCGGCGCGCTGCCACCTGCATGCGCCGCCACCAGCGCGGCCAGGCGCGCTTCCGGGTCGGTACTTCCGTCATCGTGGCCGCGTTACAACAGCACTGTTGCCGGCTTGCAAGAGGGGATTCCACGAAACCATGGTCACGGTCGACGAGCGAATTCCTCCGGGTCCAGCGCCAGTTCGCTCAGGCGCTTGCGCAAGGTGTTGCGATTGATGCCCAGCGCCTGCGCGGCGCGCAACTGGTTGCCGCCGGTCTCCCGCAGCACTTCGGCGAACAGCGGGCGCTCGAACGCAGCCATGGCGCTGTCGTAGATGGTGCCGTTGGCGGGGCGTGCGACCGCGAGCCACTGCGAGACGGCGTTGGCGATATCGCCTCCCTCGCCCTGGAACGCCACCTGCGCGCCGGCCGGCTCCTGCGCCAGCAGCGGCAGGATGCTGTCCACGTCGATCGTATCCTCGCGGGCGAGCAGCGCCATGCGGTAGACGAAGTTCTTGAGTTCACGCACGTTTCCGCGCCAGGTCTGGCGGCTCAGCAGTTCAGCCGCCTCCTGCGTGAGCTGGCGGCGCGGCAGGCCCTCATTGGCGGCGTGCTGGAGGAAGTGGCGGGCCAGCACCTCGATGTCGTCGCTGCGGTCGCGCAAGGGCGGCATGTGGATCGGCACGACATTGAGCCGATAGTAGAGATCCTCGCGGAAACGGCCGGCGGCGATCTCGGGTTCCAGATCCTTGTTGGTCGCCGCGATGATCCTGGTATCGAGCCGGATCTCCTCGCGCCCGCCGACCCGGCGCACGGTGCCCGATTGCAGGGCGCGCAGCAGCCGTGTCTGGGCCTGCATCGGCATGTCGCCGATCTCGTCGAGGAACAGCGTTCCGCCCGCCGCCTGTTCAAACTTGCCGACATGGCGCGCGACCGCACCGGTAAACGCGCCCTTCTCGTGGCCGAACAGTTCGCTCTCGATCAGTTCGGCGGGGATCGCGGCGGTGTTGACGGCGATGAACGGGCCGTTCCTGCGATTCCCGAGGTTGTGGACGGCTTCAGCGACCAGTTCCTTGCCGGTGCCCGATTCGCCCAGGATCAACACGGTCAGGTCGTTGCGCAGGACGCGGGTAATCATGCGGAACACGGACTGCATCGCCGGGCTGCGGCCGACCAGCGGAAGCCCGCCGCCCAGCGGTTCGTCGTGGCGCGGGGCGCTTCCCTGCCCGGTTCCGGCAGCCTGCCGCACGGTGCGGGCAAGTTCGTCGATGTCGAAGGGCTTGGGGAAATACTCGAAGGCACCGGTGTCGGTCGCGCGAACCGCGGTATCGAGCGTGTTCTGCGCCGAAAGGATCACGATCGGCATTTCCGGATGCAACGCGCGCACCCGGTCTATCGTCTCGATGCCATCGCCGTCGGGCAGCATGACGTCGGTCACCAGCGCCTGGAAGCAGCCTTCCGCCAACAGGCGGTCGCGCTCGGCGATGGTCTGGCAATGCGCCACCGAAAAGCCCTCGTCTTCGAGCGCGGCGGTGATGACGATGGCGATCGAGATGTCGTCCTCGACGAGCAGAACGCTCATGGTGCCGGCTTCCTCCTCACTCCCCTTCCCCGGGTCTCGCGCGCGAGCGGCAGGTGGATGCGGAAGTGGGTAAGCCGCGCTTCCTCATCCCGCTCGTGCGTAATGCGTCCGTTCATGTCGCGCACCAGCTTGCGCACCAGCGGCAGGCCCAGGCCCTGCCCCGACTTCTTGGTGGTGACGAAGGGTTCGAAGATATGATCGCGCATGGCCGGATCGACACCGGGACCGTTGTCGCTGACGCGCAGCTCCACCGGCAGCCGCAACGGCGCACCGGAATCCGTGGTGTGCAGTTGCAGGCCGCTGGCAAAGCGGGTGCGGATCGTCACGCGCGGCTCGGCCGCGTCCTGGCTCGCCTCGGTGGCGTTCGACAGCAGGTTGATGATGACCTGGACCAGCCCGTCCAGGCTGCCGAGAACCGGCGGCAGCGAGGGATCGAACTCCTCCACCAGCCGACAGCGGCGCGCGCCGCCCCTGCCGTCCTCGGCATTGGCCGCCTCGATCACGTCGATGGCGCGGCGCGCAGCCTCGTGCAGGTTGCACGGTCCCACCGGAGGCGCGGTACGGCCGCTCAGCTTCTGCATCCGCTCGATCAGGTTGGCGATGCGGTCGACCTCGGAGGTGATGAGATCGGTCAGGGCCCGGTCCCGCTCGTCCACCTTGCGCGCGAGCAGCTGGGCGGCGCCGCGAATGCCGGCGAGCGGGTTCTTGATCTCGTGGGCCATGATCTCCGGCCCGCGCAGCACGGCATTGTCGGCCCCGCCCGAATCGTCGCCGAGTGCCTCGGTCGCGCTGTTGTCGTGGATCGTCAGCACCTGCCAACCGGTGGTATCGGCGACCGGCGCGATGTTGATATCGATCCGCCGCACCCCCCTGCCCTTCAGCGCGACAACAACTTCGCGCGCGGATACCGGCGTCTCATAGTCATTCAGTCGCTCCAGCAGGCGCTGGTCGGGAAACGAGACCACGTCGGCCAGGTGGCTGCCTACCAGGCGGCGCAGCGACTGGCCGAAGAACTGCTCGGCCGCCGGGTTCAGCGAGGCAATCGTCAGTCCCGGCTCGAGCAGGATGACGGCATGCGGAAGGCTGGAAAGCAGCCGGTTGGCTTCAGGGAGAGCTGTCGGCGTCGCGAGGCTCATGCGGCTCGGCGTTGTCCACCGGTGGACCGATAGGGTGCGTAGAACTCCGCCAGGGCGCGCAGGACTTCGTCGGGATCGTCGATGAAGTTCGCCCGGTTGCGAAACTCGGCCGAACCCTTGAGGCCCTTGACGTACCAGCCCAGATGCTTGCGCGCCATCTTCACGCCGGTGTCGCGCCCGTAGTGGGCCAGCATGGCCTCGTAGTGCTCGCGAATGATCTCGTACTGCTCGCCGAAGCCGGGCTCGGCCATTACGCCACCGCCGCGCCACCACTGCATGACTTGCGCGAGGATCCACGGCTTGCCGTAGGCCCCGCGCCCGATCATCACCCCGTCCGCGCCCGATTGTTCGAGCGCCCTGGCGGCATCCTCGATACCGCAGATGTCGCCATTGACGATGACCGGGATCGAGACCGCATGCTTGACCTTGCGGACAAAGCCCCAGTCGGCCTCGCCCTTGTACATCTGGTTGCGGGTGCGGCCGTGGACGGTAATCATGCGCGCGCCCAGATCCTCCGCAATGCGCGCGAGTTCGGGCGCGTTGAGGCTGTCATGGCACCAGCCCATGCGCATCTTGACGGTGACGGGCACGTTGACCGCCTTCACCGTCGCTTCGATCAGCCGCGTCGCCAGCGGCAGGTCGCGCATCAGTGCCGAGCCGGCATCGCCGTTGACGACCTTGCGGACCGGACAGCCCATGTTGATGTCGATGATCGCCGCGCCGCGATCCTCGACCAGCTTCGCCGCCTCGGCCATCTGCGCGGGCTCGCAGCCGACCAGCTGCATCGAGACCGGATCCTCCATCCGGTCCCACATCGCCTTCTGGATCGACACCCGCGTCTCGCGGATCGCGGCGGGGCTGGCGATCATCTCGGTAACATTGAGCCCCGAACCGAAGCCGCGCACCATCTTGCGGAACGGCAGGTCCGATACCCCCGTCATCGGCGCGAGCACGACCGGGCAATCGATCGTCACGGGACCGACATGAATGGGCTTGAGCGCAGGAGGGGTCGGCAATGGGGTCATATTCTGTGCAATGCCGCCTAAAAAACAGGCAGCGCATAGTGGATTGCCCTCGCCCCGGCAAGCGATTACCGGCGGCGATAATGTCGCGGATCGTATCAGAACAGGAGCCGGGCGGGCGGGACGCGCGCAAGGTGGCGGCCGTGGTGGTCGCCGCGGGTCAAGGGCTGCGGGCCGGCCAGCCCCTGCCCAAGCAGTTCGCGATCTGGCGAGGGAAACCGGTGGTCAGGCACTCCGTGGAGGCCCTTGCCGCGGCGGGGGTTTCGCCGATCCTGGTGGTTATTCCGCAGGGGGCGGGCAGCGTGGCCCGCGAAAGCTTGCGCGATGTCCCTGGTGTCAAGTTTACCGACGGCGGCGGGACACGGCAGGAGTCGGTCCGGCTCGGGCTGGAGGTGCTGGCCGGGGCGGATCCCGATCTGGTGCTGATCCACGACGCCGCGCGGCCGCTTCTTCCCGCCGCCGTCATCGACCGCGTGCTGGCGGCGCTGGTCCATCACAAGGGCGCGATCCCGGTCCTGTCCGTGGTGGACAGCCTTGCCCATGCCGAGCATGGCGTGCGGGGCGAAGTGATGGGCGCGGCGGCGCGGCGCGAGGATTTGCGCCGGGTACAGACCCCCCAGGCCTTCCGCTTCGCCGATATTCTCGCGGCCCATCGCGGCTGGAACGGCCCGACGACGGCCGGCGACGATGCGCGGGTGGCGCAGGCCTGGGGCCTGGAAGTCGCCATGGTCGAAGGGGACGAAGCGTTGCACAAGCTTACTTTCGCGGCGGACTTCGCCGCGCCCGGTCCCGCTGTCCGGGTCGGGACAGGCTATGATGTCCACCGGTTGGCCGCGGGTAAAGAACTATGGCTGTGCGGGGTAGCGATCGACCATGACCAGGGTCTGGCAGGACACAGCGACGCCGACGTCGCGATTCACGCCCTGGTCGATGCCCTGCTCGGCGCGATCGGCGCCGGCGATATCGGCCAGCACTTCCCGCCCGGCGATCCGCAGTGGAAAAGCGCCGCCTCGCACCGGTTCCTGTCCCACGCCGGCGCCCTCGTGCGCGAGGCCGGGTATGTGCTGGGCAACGCCGACGTTACGATCATCTGCGAAGCGCCGAAGATCGGCCCGCACCGGGAAGCGATGCGGGCACGGCTGGCGGAAATCCTGGGCGTTGACATCGCCGAGATCAGCGTCAAGGCAACCACTACGGAGAAGCTGGGTTTTACCGGTCGTGGCGAAGGCATTGCCGCCCAGGCCATAGTCAGCCTCTCCAAAGCTTAGGAACATGCACATGCAAGGATTTGCGAGAGCCATCGGCCCCGTGTTGGCCCCTATGTTGGCCCCCATGTTGACCAGCGTGCTGGCGATCGCGCCCGGCATTACCTGGGCGGCCGAGCCGGTCTGCCTGACCAGGACCGAAGCCACCTCGCTGATCGCCTATGCCCTGCCGCAAGCGATCAGCGGCACTGCCAAGCGCTGCTCCGCCGCACTTCCCGCCGACGCCTTCCTGCGCCGCCACGGCGGAGAACTGGCGGCCCGCTATGCCGGGCAGAAGGACAAGTATTGGCCCCAGGCCAAGCCCGCATTCATGAAGACGCTGGGCGCCAATGGCGGCGATGCCTCCGGGCTTTCCCGGAACCTGCCCGACGATTCCATGCGCCAGCTGGCCGATGTCTTCGTCGAAGGTTTCGTTTCGCAGCGGATCGCGCTCAAGTCCTGCGACAAGCTGGACCTGGCGATCGACCTGCTTTCCCCCCTGCCGCCCGAGAACACCGCCGGCCTGATCGCGCTGACCATGGAAGTCGCGAGCAATGCCGAGCCGAAGGTGGGCCATATCACGCTCTGCAAGGGCTGAATTCCGCTAGGACCGACATGGCCGAAACACTGCATTTTCCGAAGGACCTCGTCGCGCTCGCCGAACGGGTGATCGCCGAGAACAAGGCTGCCGGCCGCACCGTGGCGGTGGCGGAAAGCTGCACCGGCGGCCTCGTCTGCGCCGCGCTGACCGAAATCCCCGGCTCGTCCGCCGTGCTCGATCGCGGGTTCGTGACTTATTCCAATGAAGCCAAGCAGGAACTGCTGGGCGTCCAGTCCGATATCATCGAGGCGTTCGGCGCCGTTTCCCCCGCCACCGCCTGGGCCATGGCCCAAGGCGCGATCAAACACAGCAACGCCGACGTGGCGGTCGCCGTCAGCGGGATCGCCGGGCCCGATGGCGGAACCGCGATGAAGCCGGTGGGCACCGTCGTCTTCGCGCTCGCCATTCGCGACGACGACGAAGTCAACGCCGAGCAGAAGCTGATCGAAGGCGCCACCCGCTCCGAGATCCGCCACCAGGCAGCGATCGTCGCGCTGGAGATGCTGCTTCCCTGAAGCGGGGCGGCAATGGAGCGACGCGGAATTTCGGAACGAGGCAGTTCCCGTCACCCCGCCCCCGGATGACACATCCTTGCAGAAAATCTCTTTTATACTAATATCTTATGGCGTTAAGTCACATTTTGTAACTTTGCAACGAGACTCTTAGTTACCTTTTGTTCCTTAAGTTACATAAAGTAACCTAGCGCCTCACGTCCGCTGGGAAACCCCGTAGAGCTCGGCCGCACGCACTTCGAAAGCCGCGACCATCTTGCGAAAGGCCTTGTCGAAATACTGCCCCGCCAGCTTCTCGAACAAGGCATTGCGGAACGAGAATCGCACGTCGAATTCAACGTCGCAAGACGTGTCGCTCACCGGGTGGAACACCCAGCGATTGTCGAGATCGCGCATCGGCCCGTCCACGTAGTGAACGCGAATCTCGTTGGGGCGATCCTTTTCCACGCGCGAGGTGAACTTCTCGCGCAGCGCCTTGAAGCCGACGAGCATGTCGGCGATCATTTCGCTGCCGTTGTCCGACTTGATCCGGGTCGCCACCACCCAGGGAAGGAACTCCTGGTAGCGGCCGACATCGGCGACAAGATCGAACATTTGCTCGGCGCTGTATGGCAACCGGTGGACTTCGTGGATTCCCGCCACGTTCAGCCCTTTTCCGGCATCGCGCCGGACACTTGCTGTACACCGGTGGACATCAACGCTGTCCCCCGGTCGACCGCGACTGCCCTTCCTGAGCCAGCCGCAGCGCGCGGGCGGCGCGCATCTGGGCGAAATCCTCCCCGGCGTGGTAGCTCGAACGCGTCAGCGGCGAGGCGGCGACTTGCAGGAAGCCCTTCGCCCGGGCGATCGCGCCATAGGCCGCGAAAGCCTGCGGGGTGACGAATTCCTTGACCTCGGCATGCCGCGGGGTCGGGCGCAAGTACTGGCCCATGGTCAGGAAATCGATGTCGGCGCAGCGCATGTCGTCCATGACCTGGTGGATTTCGAGCCGTTCCTCGCCCAGGCCCAGCATCACGCCCGACTTGGTGAAAATCGAGGGATCGTGGCGCTTTACCTCCTCCAGCAGGCGCAGCGAGGCGTAGTAGCGCGCGCCGGGGCGGATTGTCGGATAGAGCCGCGGCACGGTTTCCAGGTTGTGGTTGTACACGTCCGGCCGCGCGGCGACGATCGCCTCGATCGCCGGGCGCATCTTGCCGCGAAAGTCGGGCGTCAGGATCTCGATGGTCGTCGAGGGGGTGTTCCTGCGCAGTTCCTCGATCACCTTGACGAACTGGCCGGCGCCGCCGTCGGGCAGGTCGTCGCGATCGACCGAAGTGATGACGATGTGCTCCAGCCCCAGCTTGGCCGCCGCCTCGGCGACGTGGGCGGGCTCATCGGCATCGACGCGGCCGGGCATCCCGGTCTTGACGTTGCAGAAGGCGCAGGCGCGCGTGCAGGTGTCCCCCAGGATCATCACCGTCGCGTGCTTCTTGGTCCAGCATTCGCCGATATTCGGGCAAGCGGCCTCCTCGCACACGGTATTGAGCTTGAGATCGCGCATCAACTGGCGGGTTTCGCCGTAACCCTTGGAAGTGGGCGCCTTGACGCGGATCCAGTCCGGCTTGCGCTGGCGTTCGGGCTTCGGCCCGGGGCTGGGGACGGAGGAGAGATCGTTCATCGGGCCCAGATAGTCACTTGGCTGCGCCCTTGCCAGCCCGAATATCCGGGCTAAGGGGTGCTTGCACAGTCTCCAGGGAGCCCCCCATGCCCTCACCCGTGTCCGACGCCAGCAGCGGCCCACTCCAGCACCTCCTCGAAGGCTATCGGCGCTTTCGCGACACGGGCTGGACACCGCACCGCGCACGCTGGGCGCGCCTGGGCGAGGGACAGCAGCCGGAGGTGATGATTATCGCCTGTTCCGACAGCCGCGTCGATCCGACGCAGATCTTCGATGTCGATCCCGGCGAAATGTTCGTGGTGCGCAACGTCGCCGCCCTCGTCCCGCCGTTCGAGACGGCGCCGGGCCATCACGGCGTATCCGCGGCACTGGAATTCGCGGTGCAAGTGCTCAAGGTGAAGGAAATCGTGGTCATGGGCCACGGCATGTGCGGCGGCTGCAAGGCGGCGCTGACGCAGGAGCTTCACGGCACGGAGCCGGGCGAAGGCGGCTTCATCGCCGACTGGATCGCCTTGCTGGACGAGGCGCGCCAGCCCGTCGCCGAAGAGTTCGGGACCGAAGGCCGATCGGCGGAACGGCAGATGGAACAGGCGGCCGTCAAGGTAAGCCTCGACAACCTGATGACTTTCCCCTGCATCCGCCGCAAGGTGCGCGACGGGGATTTGCGCCTGCGCGGCGCGTTCTTCGCGATATCGGACGGTATCCTGCACCTGATGGACGAGAAGACGCGCGTGTTCGCCCCGGTCACCTGAGGCCGGTGACCCTGGGACAAATCCAATGTCCAGCGGTGGACATCAGGCAGGAATCTCAAACGACATGAGAACCGTTCGCCCGAGCGAGGTTTCGCCTTCCGCTCTGGCACTTGTTCACACGGTCCTCCCCGGAACGGGGAGGACCGTGGTATGGCTTGTTCGATTCGAGACTCTTTGCGCCGATTACGCTCAGTTCGCCGCCGCCGGCGCGGTCTTGCCCTTGACGTAGGCGCTCCACATCTTCGCGACCACGACGCGCGGGCCGGTTACTTTCGCGAAACTCGTCTCGGCATCGGCGTACTTGCCCTGCAGGACTTGCGTCATGCCCAGACGCAGCGCAACCTTCGCGGTGTCCACGCCCGGCATGCCGAGCGCCTTGGCATAAAACGTCTCGGCCTTGGCGGGATCGTCGTAGCTGAGGAACACGTCGCCGGCACCCGTCACGACGCCGACGGTCGCATTCGCCTTCATCGCGTCGTTCGCGGTCGAGGGCAGCGTCGCCTTGTCGGCACCGACGCGCGCGGAGGTGTTCGTCTTGTCGGCGGCGATTTCGGTGGCCGTCAGCTTGCCCTTGGCAAGGCCGTCGTTGATGATCTTGAGCGCTTCGCCCGGATAGGCGCGCGGATCGACATCCTCCAGGTACAGGAAGTAGTCGCGCTTTTCCGTCATCGCATTGGCCAGGTACTTCAGGCGCATCAGGTCGATATCCTGCTCGCGCGGCAGCGCGGCCAGTTCGCCCACGACGGAAATCGCGATGTTCCAGGTATTGGGATAGTACTGGCCCAGCATGGCCGCATATTCGACCGACGGACCAAGCTGCTTGGCAGCATAGGTCTGCTGCAGCAGGTTGCGCAGCGAGGCCTCGCTGGGAGCCACGCCCCTGGCCTGGGCCGCGGCGACATCGTCCTTGGCCATCTGGAGAACGGCGTCGGCATTGCCGCTGCGCTTGTAGGCATCGGCCAGGATCAGATCGAGCTGGCCGTTGGGATCGCGGTAGCCGGCATCCTTCGAGGCTTTCAGGTACTTGGCGGAACCCACATAGTCCTTGAGCTGATAGGCGGTGACGCCGGCATCGTAATTCATCGGACCGACCGAATCCGCCGCCAGCTTGCCACTTTCGAGCATCAGCACGGTGCCGCGCTGCTTAAACGCCATATCCTGCCCCAGGATGCCGTAGTTGCGCATCATCGATCCCAGCGCGTGCTTGTCGTCAGGCGTCGTCGCGGTCGGCACGGCGGCCTCGAAGGCGGCCTTTCCGTCACCGCCCAGCGCGGCATCGATCTGCGCCTTGACGGCGGGATATTCGGCAGGACCGGCTCCAGCGGGCATTTTCGAGGTGGCATCGGTCATCGCCTTCTCGATCGGCGCCGCCGCCTTGCGGAAGGCGTCGGAAAAATCGGCGACGGGGGCCTTTTCCTTCTCCTTCTTCGCCGCCATCGCAGGCGGAGCGAGGGCAACCGTCAGGCCGCTCGAAAGGGCGACCGCAAGAGCGATACGGGAAACCAGGAATTTGCGAGCCATCAAGGCCACTCCTCTACAGACAACAGCATGCCCTGCCCGAAAGCGGGAATCCGGAACAGACCGGTGCCGGTAGTGGCGGCGAATTGACCACTTGGCAACCTCACCGCCCGGTTAGTCACGCGCCACTGAACGCTGATTGAATGCAATTCATCGCAGCGGTTCAGCTTGCCCGACGCCCGGCAGGCGCGCCTTATCCCGCTCTTTTCCGTTAAGTGTGGAAAACGCCGCGCGGTTGCGCCTCCGGCGATGCGAGCGTGGGTGGCATTCGCTTCGCGCTTGCCCTAGGGCGGTTCTCCACCCTTCCCTTCAGCAAGCAGCGACGTAACCCGCGTGAGCGACGACAGCGACAATAACGAGCACACCGGCCCCGAAGGCGAGTACACCCGCGTCGACATCGTCGACGAGATGAAGACGAGCTATCTCGACTACGCGATGAGCGTGATCGTCAGCCGCGCGCTGCCCGACGTGCGCGACGGTCTCAAGCCAGTCCATCGCCGCATTCTCTTCGCCAGCCAGGAAGGCGGCTTCGTCGCCGGCCGCCCCTATCGCAAGTCCGCCAAGATCGTCGGCGACGTCATGGGTAACTACCACCCGCACGGCGACACGGCGATCTACGACGCGCTCGCCCGCATGACCCAGCCCTGGTCGATGCGCCTGCCGCTGGTGGACGGCCAGGGCAACTTCGGCTCGATGGACCCCGATCCGCCGGCCTCGATGCGCTATACCGAGGCGCGCCTGGCCCGCGTCGCCAACTTTTTGCTCGACGATCTCGACAAGGATACCGTCGATTTCGTCGAGAACTACGACGGTTCGCGGCGGGAGCCCACCGTCCTGCCCGCCGGCTTCCCCAACCTGCTGGTCAACGGCGCGGGCGGCATCGCGGTGGGCATGGCGACCAACATCCCGCCGCACAACCTGGGCGAAGTGATCGACGGCTGCTTCGCGATGATGGACAATCCGGGGATAACCTCGGAAGAACTGTTCGAGATCATTCCGGGGCCGGACTTCCCGACCGCCCCGCTGATCCTGGGTTCGAGCGGCGCGCGCGCGGCCTATACCACCGGGCGCGGCTCGATCGTCCAGCGCTGCCGCCACGTGATCGAGGAAGGCCGGGGAGATCGCCGCTCGATCGTGCTGACCAGCATTCCCTACCAGACCGGCAAGTCCGGCCTGGTCGAGAAGATCGCCGAAGCCGCCAAGGACAAGCGGATCGAGGGCGTGTCCGACATCCGCGACGAATCCAACCGCGAAGGCGTGCGGATGGTCATCGAGCTGAAGCGCGATGCCTCGCCCGAAGTCGTGCTCAACCAGCTCTGGCGCAATACCCCGGCACAGTCGAACTTCCCCGCCAACATGCTGGCGATCCGGGGTGGCCGACCGGAAATCCTGTCGCTGCGGGACATCATCCAGTCCTTCATCCAGTTCCGCGAGCAGGTCATCACCCGCCGCGTCAAGTTCGAGCTGAACAAGGCGCGCGACCGGGCGCATATCTTGCTGGGCCTGGTCGTCGCGGTCTCGAACATGGACGAGGTCGTGGCGATGATCCGGGGCTCGGCGAACCCGGCCGACGCGCGCGCCAAGCTGCTCGCCAAGGAATGGCCGATCGGCGATATCGCGCCCTACATCCGCCTGGTCGAGGCGATCGAGCCCAGCGTGGAGGAGACCGGCGGCAGCTACCGCCTGTCCGAGGCGCAAGTGAGGGCCATCCTGGACTTGCGCCTGCATCGCCTGACCGCGCTGGGGCGTGACGAGATCGGCGACGAGCTCAAGCAACTGGCCTCCGCGATCGAGGAATTCCTCGCGATCCTGGCCGACCGGGTGAAGCTCTACGCGGTCATGCGCGAGGAGCTTCAGGCGGTGCGCGACGCCTATGCCACGCCGCGCGTGTCCGAGATAACCGCCGCTTTCGACGGGATCGAGGACGAGGACCTGATCGAGCGCGAGGACATGGTGGTGACGGTCACCATGGACGGCTACATCAAGCGCACCGCGCTCTCCACCTTCCGCGCCCAGAACCGCGGCGGCAAGGGCCGGGCCGGCATGGCGACCAAGGAAGAGGATGCGGTGACGACGATGTTCGTCACGTCCACCCACAATCCGGTGCTGTTCTTCTCCACCGCCGGCAAAGTCTATCGCCTCAAGGTCTACAAGCTGCCCGAGGGCGGCCCGACCACGCGCGGCCGGCCGATCGTCAACCTGCTGCCCGCGCTGGAAAAGGACGAGACGATCCAGACCGTGCTCGCCCTGCCCGAGGACGAGGCCGAGTGGAGCAAGCTCTCGGTGGTGTTCGCCACCGCCCGGGGCAACGTGCGCCGCAACGCCATGGATGCCTTCGCGAACGTTCCGAGCAACGGCAAGTTCGCGATGCGCTTCGATGAAGGCTCGGACGATCGGCTGATCGGGGTGGCCCTGCTCGAGCCTTCGGACGATGTCCTGCTGGCCAGCCGCCAGGGCAAGGCGATCCGCTTCGCCGGCGACGACGTGCGCGAATTCACCAGCCGCACCTCCACCGGCGTGCGCGGCATGGCGCTGAAGGGCGACGACGAAGTGATCTCGCTGTCGATCCTCCACCGCGTCGGCACCACTTCGGAAGAACGCGAGGAATACCTCAGGTTCGCCCCGTGGAAGGGCGAGAAGGAAGGCGAATCCTCGCTCAGCGCCGAGCGCATGGCGGAACTGTCCGCGCGCGAGCAGTTCATCCTCACCGTCTGCGCCAACGGCTACGGCAAGCTTTCCTCCGCCTACGAGTACCGCCGCACCGGCCGTGGCGGACAGGGCATCACCAATATCGACAACATCGCCCGCAACGGCCCGGTGGTGGCGAGCTTCCCCGCCGCCCAGGCGCAGCAGCTGATGCTGGTGACCGACCAGGCCAAGCTGATCCGCCTGCCGCTCGAATCGCTGCGCGTGATCGGCCGCGGCTCGGCGGGCGTGCGGCTGTTCAACGTTTCCAACGACGAGCATGTGGTCAGCGCGGTCAGGCTCGACGAGGAGGCCGGGGAGGAAGCCGGAGAAGGCTCCGTGGATTTGCCCGGCGCTCCGGAAGGTGAGGCGTGAGCGATACCGTCGCGTACAAGATCCTGACCGGGCCGCAGCTGGAAGAGCTGGTCGCGGCAGGGATTTTCGCGGGCGCCCCGGTGGACATCGCGGATGGCTACATCCATATGTCCACCGCAGGACAAGCGCAGGAAACCTTGGAAAAGCACTTCGCCGGGCAGGCTGACCTGCACATCGCCGCCGTCGACCTGGCGGCGCTGGGCGATGCGGTGAAGTGGGAAGTCTCGCGCGGCGGAGCACTGTTTCCGCACATCTACGCGCCGCTGCCGCTCTCCGCCGTAGTCGCCCATGGGCCCGTCGAAACCGACGCGGACGGCGCGCTGCGGCTGCCGGACCAGCGGGGCCAAGCCGGGTAGAGACGGCACCCAACGGGGGTCCGGAAGGTACACAAGTCGGCACAAGCGGCATCCCCCGCCACGACGCTGCCTCTTCCCCGCATGCGCCAGACAAGCTAGGCCCAGCATCCCATGAAGCATGACGTTCACATCATCGGCGGCGGTCTCGCCGGCAGCGAGGCGGCTTGGCAGCTTGGCCGGCGCGGCTTCACGGTGCGGCTTTCGGAAATGCGCGGCACCGGCGAGCGGAGCCCCGCGCACCAGACCGACGCGCTGGCCGAGCTGGTCTGTTCCAACTCCTTCCGCTCGGACGACGACGAGAAGAACGCGGTCGGCCTGCTCCATCACGAGATGCGCCGCTGCGATTCGCTCATCATGGCCGCCGCCGCCAGGGCGCAAGTGCCGGCCGGCTCGGCCCTGGCGGTCGACCGCGACGTGTTTTCCGCCGAGGTCGAGGCACGCCTTTCGGCCCTGCCGGCAATCGAGATCGTGCGCGAGCGGATCGATGTGCTGCCCGAAAGCGGCCTTACCATCGTCGCCACCGGCCCGCTGACCGCCGAAGCCCTGGCCGGATCGATCGGCCGGGCGACAGGCGCGGATTCGCTGGCTTTCTTCGATGCCATCGCTCCGATTGTCCACCGCGAGACAATCGACATGGACATCTGCTGGATGGCCTCCCGCTGGGACAAGCCTTCGAAACTGGGGGGCGAATCCAAGGATTACATCAACTGCCCGATGGGCAAGGAGCAGTACCTTGCCTTCCACGCGGGCCTGATCGCCGGCGAGAAGACCGCATTCAAGGAATGGGAAGCCAATACCCCCTACTTCGACGGCTGCATGCCGATCGAGGTCATGGCGGAGCGCGGCGTCGATACCTTGCGCTTCGGACCGATGAAGCCGGTCGGGCTCGACAATCCGCGCACCGGGCGCTGGCCTCATGCCGTCGTCCAGCTGCGGCAGGACAACAAGCTGGGCACCTTGTGGAACATGGTGGGCTTCCAGACCAAGCTCAAGCACGCCGAACAGGTCCGCCTGTTCCGCACCATTCCCGGACTGGAGCAGGCGGAGTTCGCGCGGCTGGGCGGTCTGCACCGCAACACCTTCCTCAACTCCCCCGTCCTGCTGGACCGCCAGCTGCGCCTCGGGAGCGCGCCGCACGTGCGCTTCGCCGGGCAGATCACCGGCTGCGAGGGTTATGTCGAGAGCGCGGCGGTGGGCCTGATGGCGGGGCTGATGGCGGCGGCCGAACTGGCGGGCCGCGACTGGCGCGCGCCGCCGCGCACCACGGCGCTGGGCGCTCTGCTTTCGCACATCACCGGCGATGCCGAGGCGGAGACCTATCAGCCGATGAACGTCAACTTCGGCCTGTTCCCGCCACTGCCCGAAGTGAAGAAGAAACAGCGCAAGGAAGCTTATACGGCGCGGGCCAAGGAAGACCTGGCCACCTGGCTTCCTGCCATGACCCCGGCCGCCCAGGGCTGAAAATCCATTCCTCCTCCCCTGGTCCTGAGTTCGACAAGAGGCGCTGGAGTGGATACCGTTCGACGGGCTCGGGACGACCCTTCGACAGGCTCAGGGCGAGCGGGCGTTGTCTCGCAACAAACCATTGGAAGTAAGTATCCCCCGGCAGAGCCGGGGGCTTTACGATGTGAGCCGCTCAAAGCGGCTGGTTCAGGTCGCTAACGCGGCCTGACGGTTTGGAACCG
>NZ_FOOR01000066.1 GCF_900113255.1 Novosphingobium sp. CF614 | reverse complement strand
CGGATGGACGATGGCTCGGCTGCCGAGCGACCTTCTTCCTGCCGATCCATGTTCTCTCTCGCCTGTTCCGGCGGCTGTTCCTCGATCGGCTTGAGATGGCCCATGCGGCCGGACGGCTGCGCTTCTCCGGCGCGCTCGACAGGCTGGGTGACGCCGGTGCCTTCACAGCCGCGATCCAGCAGCTGCGACGCAAGAGCTGGGTCGTCTATTCGAAGCCGCCTTTCGGTTCGCCCGAACATGTCCTCGCCTACCTTGGCCGCTACACCCACCGGGTCGCCATCGCCAGCAGTCGCCTGGTCAGCGCGGACGAGACCAGCGTAACCTTCCGCTGGCGCGATTACCGTCACGGCAACGCACCCAGGCTGATGTCGCTCGATCCGCACGAGTTCATCCGGCGCTTCCTCATCCACAGCCTGCCGGACGGCTTCCATCGCATCCGCCATTATGGCTTCCTCGCCAATGGCTGCCGCCGCGCCCGGCTCAGGATCATCCGGCAGCTATTGACCGCGACGACGCCCGCTCCGATCGCCGCAACCGGCGAGACCACCAGGCCACTCCCGCGCTTTGACCCAACCGTCTGCCCCTGCTGTGGCGGCATTCTGCGCATCACCGCCACGCTGCCGCGATGGCGCACCGGGCCATCACGATCGCAGCCAGACACCTCATGACGATGGGATCTCGACCAAACTTTGATCGCGTCAGCGTCGCGGTATCAGTGCCGACGAACGCGATGAGGCCCCATGCCGGCATCTTTGTCGATCCGCCCAAAGTGCCGGAGCATCACGCCAAGCTAACCCCAAAATGCCGAAAGGCGCGGCAATCATCTGGGCCAGCGTTGCCGTTTCGGCCTCGCCTGCACCGGTATGGCAGCATTGCACCACCCCAAACTACTCATCTGGAGCGAGCCTCGCGACACTAATCCCATAGGTCGCGCGCGCGTCAGCGGGTTAGCTCAATCCGGCTTCAATGAGGTCGCGCACAGCGCCAAGCCCCACCCTCAGCGCCGCGCGACCTCACAGAACCCTCCAGATTCC
>NZ_FOOR01000050.1 GCF_900113255.1 Novosphingobium sp. CF614 | reverse complement strand
GGGAAGCTTCTCCGAACGCTTGCCGAAGCTCGTGCGGTTGATCAGCTTGAGAATATGCTCGAGCCGCGCCGCGCGGGCGCGCTCGGCCAGCAGCATCGCCTTGAGCTGCTCGACGTCGTCGGGAAGCTCATCGTATCCGGCCTCTGCGCCGGTCGCTGCGGGGAGTTCTGGATGCGCCGCCACGCCCGCATCCTAGCGGATTTTGCTCTGTCAGGAACGGCCTTGCGCCAAGCAGAATCAGGCATGCGGCCTACTGTGCATGGAGCGGTTTGGGCACGCGCGGAACGTGCACGCGCGACCAGTCCAACCCTTCGATCGACTATGCATGTTGGTGCCCCTCAATTGAAGCTAATTGGACCTAAGGTCGATGCGATCGACATGATGGTTGCGGAGTTTGGCGACGGCCTCGCGAGTGGCTGGTGTGTCGTCGAAGAGGAACGCACCCGTGCCGGGTTCGTCGAGCAGGATTCGGCGCTGCCTGATCTGGACGCGCAGCCATTTTTCGGGGATTCCCATTGTCGCGGCCATTTCGCCGACCTTGAGCTTACCTTCGCCATGCCGCCAGCGGGACCGAGGTGTAGTGACCCTGATGCCGGCGCGTCGTCTGATGCAGCTCACGGTGATGGAAAGCACCCGATCCGGGCGGGTGGGCGAACGATATCCCTCGCGCGTGAGTGTATCGGCGATCTCGTCGTCAGGGATCTGCGCACGGGCCATTTCAAGGATGCGGAGGCGCATCTCCTCCCCGCGGGCAAGCGCTGCGATCGTCGCAACAGGCACGGCGATAGCCATTTCGGACGTTGCTCCGCCGCGCCAGACGATACGCACATGAGCGGTGCCGGGTTCGGTGCGGTCGAGCACCACCTTGTCGACCAGACACCTCAGCAAGGCTTTGCGATTGGCGTCGGTGGTCCCGGTATCCGCCCATATCTCCGGGAGCCGCCCATGGAGCGAGACGACCTTTTCGGTGAGAGCCTTGCCCAGCGTCAGGTTCGTGATCGGGGCGGTAGGACGTTCGCGTGCCGCCTCTTCTTCGGCGTGTTTGAGTTCGACCAAGGCCGCTTCCCACCGTCGTTCGAGTTCGCCGGCGACAAGTCTGTTGTCGGGATCGACGCGCTGGAACTGGCGCTCGGCGAGCGAAGCGAGATAACGCTTGCGTTCGAGCTGACGTTCAATGGCACCTCGCGTCGCCTTGTCACTCAGCTGCTGTGTCCGGCGGGCCCGGGACAGCGCGTCAAGTTCGGCAGGCGCCAGCGCGATCAGGAACGCCGCCGCGACAGCGGCATCGACACTGCGGGCGCGGACCTCCTGGCAGGTCGGAGCACCGGTTTGCGTGCGAAGATGGTTGCAGACATATCGGCCACCACCCTTATAGCGCACGAACATCTTGTGGCCGCAGCGGCCGCAATAGGCGATGCCATGCAGCAGCAACACGCCGTCGCGGGGAACGCCTCTGCTCTTGATGCGCATATATTCGGCCCGATTGTCCGTCAGGATAGCACGGATCTTCTGATAGGTCGGCCAGTCAATGTAGGCGGGGTACCGATCTTTCACGACAATCCGCCATTCCTCCATCGGCCTCGGCTTCTTTATGGAATGACCCGTAGGTGTTCGCCTCTCGCCAGTTTTGCTCCTTCCGAACACGAACGCACCAGCATAAGCAGGGTTCTTCAGGATCGCCGTCACGGCGGACGCCGGGGCATGCGTCCATCGAAGATCTCCATGCCGGTCGCGGCGAGGCAGGTCGAGTCCGCGGCTATTGAGCATCCGCATGACCTTCGCTGCCGCCCTCAGCCTCAGGAAGCTCTCGAACAGCAGATCGAGCCGCTCCTGAACCTCGATATTCGGGTCCTTGACCACCACGCCAGAGGGATCGCGGCTGAGCCCGACGGGCAACGTCAACGCCAGCTCGCCGCGCTCGGCCTTTGCCAGCAGGCCGGCAGTCAAGCGGCTTCGAATGGTGTGCAACTCAAGCTCGGAGATCGTTCCCTTGAGCCCGAGCAAGAGACGACCGTTCGGGCTGGCAGGGTCGTAGACGCCGTCGCGATCCGCGATCAAGCACCCTCGCAGGCGACAAATATCGAGCAGTGGGTACCAGTCCGAGCAGTTGCGCGCGAGCCGGGTAGCGTCGATCGAGAGGATCATTCCAACTTCGCTCAGTCCGACGCGTGCCACCAGGTCCTTAAAGCCGTCACGATGACTGGCGGAAGCCGCGCTAAAACCGAGATCAGTGTCGATAATATCGATATCAGCCTCGTGCCATCCGAGTTCCCTGGCTCGCTGCCGGAGCGCGTATTGCAACCGCAGGCTCTCCTGATGGCTGACCATCTGACTGGAGACGATTGACGGACGTAAACTACCGCCTTGCGCTCCAAGTGCGTCGCTTTGACCAGTTCGGACTTCATGACACATCTCCGCCAATACTGCGGCGATTTCGTCGACGACCTGCCGCTGCAAGCTGCGCGGCAGCGTCGTCCAAACATCCTTTGGATCGACGCTCATCTTCCAGCTGCCCAACCACTGAAATCAGTTCCTCGAGACCCTCGACACTCAACTTCGTCAGGCGCTCTGAGGGACCAGGCTCTTCAGTTGATGCGATTGGAATCAGAAGACTTATCCCAGCGCAATGTTCGACTTCATATGACGGTGCGAAATTGCCGCCACGGTGTGTCGAAACTCGGACCACTCGAAAACTCTTCCCGAAGAGCGGGTGGCTCGGATCGCGTACCGCCACCACGTCGGGTAAGGAATCTTCCGCCTTACTGGAGGGGATATTCCTGTATGCCTTCGATCAGCGCTGAGGCTTGCGCCGCCGACAGCTTCATTACACCGTCTCCCGGACGCGGCCACCGGAACTTGCCATCGTGCAGGCGCTTCGTCACCAGCACCAGCCCGGTGCCGTCCCAGACCAGGAGCTTTATCCGGTCCGCCCTGCGCGCCCGGAAGATAAACAGCATGCCAGAGAAGGGATCGAGTCTGAGTTCGCGCTCGACCAGCGAGGCGAGGCCCACCATTCCCTTCCTGAAGTCGACGGGCTGCGTCGCGACCAGCACTTTGAGCGGTCCAGGCGGGATGATCACGCGCTCACCTGCACCGCCAGCAGCACCCGCTCGATATGATCGGCGCTCACGTCGTCGGGCACGCGGATCGTCAAGTTGCCGGTCTCGATGACGATCTGCCCGCCCACCGA
>NZ_FOOR01000051.1 GCF_900113255.1 Novosphingobium sp. CF614 | reverse complement strand
ATGGGATGGTCTCCTGGTTGATGGTTGGTCCAGCAACCAAACCATCTCATCAGGAGGCCATTCCGGCCAAGACCCGCCCATCTCCCGCGTCAGCGAGTTAGTTCAATCCCCCGACAATTCGCAAAATGCGGAAAAATAACAAATAGAGCGAGATCCGTTTCAGCCTGAGCGCATCCCACTCTAGCCTGGCGAAAGTTTCCCTGGATTATTGCGCCGGGGTGTCCGGCATGCCTAGAGCCGGCATTCGCTTCATTTTGTCTTCTACATTTCTATCCGTTGGCGTGCCCTCTGAAACCTTGGTTTCACACGAATCGGTGTCCACCATTTGCACGACGGTCCTGCCCACGTGACCTGGATCGTCGGTCACAAGCTTGACCGGGCAACGCAATGTGAGAAAATAATTGGTTGCACCGTCCAAAATTTGGCCTCTTGTCCAACAATGGCCTTCCAGCATTTCGGTGCCGGTGTGCTGGTAAACAGCGTCAGGCGGAGGTGCTGGAATCCCATCTTCGGGATGGAGGCTGATCGACACCACTCCGAGTTTCATCGCCTGCTTCCCAACATCGCTTTCATCAATAATGCTTGCACAGATGTCCGCCTCGCTTGCGGTCGCTGGAAGTGGCGTGCTCACGGCATCGTCCGTCTGACCTGTATTCTCGCCGACGGGGTTTCCGCCACTGCAAGCGGTCGATGCGATCGTGGCCATCAGCATTAGCAGTGCACTCCGCCTCATCGTTCGAATCCCTTCGGTTTGTTGCGAGATAGAAGGCAATTACCACCCTAGCCGCCACAGGCGAACCCGTGATGCAGTCAAGTCGTACCTTGTCGATGTTGCCGATGTTGAAGATGTGGAGCGGGGTGGCCGGGGACAGGCTGTCGCTTGGCTCGACCACCTCGCGCGATGCGCGCCGATAAAGGCCATTTCAAAAGGCCATCTCATAAGACTCTATTCGGAGCGGATAGAACCTCGTATAGGCCTTCGTGTGCAATTGCAGCATGGTGTTCGGACAATTTCCGTCAATCCTCGATCCAGGGAATCATGAAGTGGATCAAGGCCAAGGGCATCGAAGTGGTAATTTACGAGCCGGCGATGGCCGAGGAGTAATTCTTCGGCTCGAAGGTAGGGCGCGACCTTGGGGCGTTCAAACAGGAGTGTGACGTGATTATCGCCAACCGCATGACAAGCGAGATCGAGGACATACAGGAAAAGATCTTCACACGCGATTTGTTTGGATCGGATTGAAGCGGTGCCCACAGCTCTTGTCACTGGCTCGGCCGGTTTTATCGGTTCGTTCGTCTGCGAACGACTGCTTCGCGATGGCTTTCGGGTTATTGGGGTCGACGCCATGACCGACTACTATGAGGTATCGCTCAAACAACAGCGGCAGGCAAGGCTGCTCCAGTTCGAGCACTTTCAGACTGTCGAGGACTACGTCGAGACGCCAGGTCTACTAATGGACCTATTCGCGCGCGAGAAGCCGGACGTCGTGGTACACCTCGCCGCGCAGGCAGGCGTGCGCTACTCGATCGAAAACCCACGCTCGTACCTGGAAAGCAACATCGTCGGCACTTTCGAACTGCTCGAGGCGGGTCGGGCTCATCCGCCGCAACACATGCTGCTGGCCTCCACCTCCTCGGCCTACGGCGCAAACACCGAGATGCCCTATCGGGAGACCGACAAGGCGGATCACCAAATGTCGTTCTACGCCGCTACCAAGAAGGCGACAGAGAACATGGCGCATAGCTATGCGCATCTGTTTGACCTGCCGGTCACCATGTTCCGCTTCTTCACGGTCTATGGGCCATGGGGACGTCCAGACATGGCACTCTTCAGGTTCACGAAGGCGATCCTCAAAGGCCGGGCGATCGACGTCTACAATTATGGCGACATGAAGCGCGACTTCACCTACGTCGAGGATCTGGTGGAGGCGATCCGCCTGCTGATCGACGTGCCACCTGCCCGACCGGCAGAAGGCGAAGCCGTGGCTGCAGGCGACAGCCTTTCGCCGGTTGCACCATGGCGAGTGGTGAACATCGGCAACTCCGACGCGGTACAGCTTACTGACTTCATAAAGGCGATTGAGGAGGCAACGGGCCGTAAGGCGGAACGCAATTTGATGCCGATGCAGGCCGGTGACGTGCCAGCGACCTGGGCCGATGCGGAACTTCTAAAATCGCTTACCGGATATGCTCCCGGAACCAGCGTTGGCGAAGGCGTGGCCAAATTTGTGAAGTGGTACCGAGAGTATTATCGGGATCAATGAAGTTTGATTGTCATGTTCGTGATCAAGGGTGTCAATCGGCGTCCAAAAGGGACTCACCTTGCGGTTTGGCGCTGGTTTGATGCGTGCCGCGCATTTCGCGCTGGCGCAGGCGTAGGGAGGGCGGAGCCCGACCGGAGGCGGCGCCAGCGCGAAGTCGGTTTTCCTTTTGGTCTTAGCTGCGGTTCTTGAAGCGCCAGCTGTCGTTGCCGGTCTCGACGATGTCGCAGTGGTGCGTGATGCGGTCGAGCAATGCGGTTGTCATCTTGGGGTCGCCGAACACGGTGGGCCACTCGCCGAACGCCAGGTTGGTGGTGATGATCACCGAGGTCTTTTCGTAGAGCTTGCTGATCAGATGGAACAGCAGCTGCCCGCCCGATCGAGCGAACGGCAGGTATCCCAGCTCATCGAGGACGACCAGGTCGAGCCGGCCTCATCTCGACTTTGTACGTTTAGGTAGCGAAGCACAGTGCCTGCGCCATACGTATGACGCGATTTGTCGGAATATATTGCGGTTCGCGGTGCG
>NZ_FOOR01000052.1 GCF_900113255.1 Novosphingobium sp. CF614 | reverse complement strand
GCTAGGCAACATTGGTGACGCGGGGTGGAGCAGCCCGGTAGCTCGTCAGGCTCATAACCTGAAGGTCGCAGGTTCAAATCCTGCCCCCGCAACCATCTTGACTTGCTGATCAGCAACCTCCCGCTCCAAGCGGATATCCTTCCGGCCCGTGGCCATCGTCAAAATTCCTGCCAGATCGCCCATCAGATCAATGCTGAGGCGTTTCTCGCCGTCCACTGGCGTCAGCACGATCCTGTCGATCAGGCTGCGTATGATCTCCGCCGCCTCAGGGCGGTGCTGCGGATCGTTCAGCCCGTCGATGAGCCCGCGTACCTCTTCGTAGTAGCGCTTGGCCATATTGGGGTGGAACAGGACCGGCGTTTCCTTCGCGTCCGCGAGCAGTTCCTTGAGCACGACCTGACGGTTTTCCAGCTCCCACATCTTGTCTTTGAGCTTCGCGACCGGCGCGCCGTTGGCGATGGCATCCACCATCTTGTCGAGCTGGCGGTCGTTGCGTTCGAACTCGGCGCGATAGCCCGCTAGCGAGGCGCTGCGCTGCTGGCGTAATTCGTTCATGTGGCGCACGTACTCGGTGCAGAATTCCGCGCAGAGCTGTTCGTCCATCAGGTGGTGCTGCAGCGCCTCGAACACCGCTGCTTCGAGGTTGTCCCGCCCGATCGCCTTGAGATTGTCGCAGGTTCCCTTGTTGCGTGCCGTAGCGCAGCCGATGTGCGTCTGCGAGATCACCGTCATGCCGCCACCGCAGGTTCCGCACTTGATGAGGCCTGAGAACAGGTATCGAGGCCGCTGGCGATCCCAGAAGGCCGTGCCCAGTTTCTTGATCTTGCCTTGCTTGGCGCGCACCGCGTTCCACAGTTCGTCATCGACGATGCGCAGTTCCGGCACGTCCTTGATGATCCAGCTTTCCGGCGGATTGAGCTTGGAAATGCGCTTTCCGGTATCCGGGTTCTTCACATAGCGCAGCCGGTTCCAGACTAGCTTGCCGATATAAAGCTCGTTGTTGAGAATCCCGGTGCCGCGCTCGCGGTTGCCGTTGATCGTGCTCGGCCCCCATTCGTTGCCTGAAGGGCCGGGAATGCCTTCGGCGTTGAGCTGCCTTGCGATCTTGATCGGCGATTGTCCGGCCACGTAGTCCCGCATAATCCGCTCGACGACCGCCGCTTCCGTCTGGTTGATCGTGCGGTCGCCGCGAACCGGTTCCCCGTTCGCATCCATCTGCTTCACGATATCGTAGCCGTAGGTGAGACCACCGCCAGACTTGCCCTTCTCGACACGCCCGCTGAGGCCGCGCCGCGTCTTGTCGGCAAGGTCCTTGAGGAACATCGCGTTCATCGTGCCCTTGAGGCCGATATGGAGCGTGGAGACTTCCCCCTCCGAAAGGGTGAGGATCTTCACCCCGGCGAATTCCATACGCTTGTAGATACCGGCGATGTCTTCTTGGTCGCGGCTGAGGCGATCGAGCGCCTCGGCGACCACGATGTCATATTTGCCCGCCTGGGCGTCTTGAAGCAGTATCTGAATGCCGGGGCGCATGAGACTTGCGCCTGAAACACCGTGATCGGTGTAGGCTTGAACGACTTGCCAGCCTTCCTTTTGCGCACGCTGCGTGCAGACGCGGATTTGATCTTCGATGGAAGCATCGCGCTGGAGATCGGAGGAATAGCGGGCGTAAATAGCGACTCTGGTCATGGCTGGCTCGGCGTTAGCGGTGATCCGGAGCCTGCCGGGTTCGCGTCTTCCATCGAATGGAAGTCACGCTCGGCGGCCCGCCTCGCCAGAAAGCGCACCATCGCGATCAAGCGAGGATCGCGCTTCGATGTCACCTTTCTGGACTTGGCCAGAAAAATATGACTCATCTGGTCTTGGTCTGTCAAAGTATTTGCCCCGCTCAGAAGCATTGACCACGACAAAGCTTTCCTGACGAAAACGCAGTTCATGGTCTCAATTTACCGTACTACCCGATAATCAATCTCCCTCTGGGGGCTTTGACCGGATAAATTTCTTGCAGATCAAAATCATGCTGCAAGGGCCCATTGTTAAATTCTACCACTTTGGGTTTGTATTATGCAAATTGTTGAAACCTGAGGTTTTTCTATCTACTGCGTTCGAAGTCTGCCCGGCTGCGGCCTTCGAGGGCAGCAAATACGTAGTCGTGGGTGAGCGCATGGTCGGCGCTGCCGAGCGAATCCCGCAACTGCGCAATCTTGTCTTCGTTGTGCTGAGCCTGGTCCCGCATGACTTCGAGCCGCGTCATCGGGTTTTGCGCAGGTGCGGGTTCCGGCAATGGCCTTGCCCGCGCCGAAAGCCGCTGAAGCAGTTCGGCGCGGGTGGCAATGTCTGGGGTTCCCGCGTTCAGGTCACGCGGACGGTTCACTCCCCGCGTTCCTGATCGCGACCTTGCGACGGTTCAGCCTTGCCCTGTTTGAGCGTGTCGAGCCGATCCTGCGCCGTTCGCAGCGTGACGCGGCCATCCACCGGAACGGAGTTGAGCACGACATCCATGCCGTTTCCGTCCTTATGCGGAAAGCCTGCTCCAATGCGATTGAAGTAGGACTGGCCGTCTTTGTGTTGATTTCCGCTGAGAGTTGCCCCGGGAGAGGTATAAATTTCCACTGAGAAGTGACCCATGTTTTGACCTTTCCCCTGGCTGATTTGTCGGG
>NZ_FOOR01000057.1 GCF_900113255.1 Novosphingobium sp. CF614 | reverse complement strand
GCTGCGGCCTGTTATGGAGGAGGTGGTTGACGACGGAGGGGTCGGCGAGGGTGGAGGTGTCGCCGAGGTTGGCGGTGTCGTTTTCGCCGATCTTGCGCAGGATGCGGCGCATGATCTTGCCGGAGCGGGTCTTGGGCAGGCCGGGGGCGAACTGGATGACGTCGGGGGTGGCGATCGGGCCGATCTCGTGGCGGACCCACTGGATCAGTTCCTTGCGCAGCGCCTCGTCGGGCTCGACATCGGCGTTGGTCGTCACGAAGGCATAGATGCCCTGCCCCTTGATCTCGTGCGGCATGCCCACCACCGCGGCTTCGGCGACCTTGGCGTGGGCGACCAGCGCCGATTCGATCTCCGCCGTGCCCATGCGGTGGCCCGAGACGTTGATCACGTCGTCGATCCGCCCGGTGATCCAGTAATAGCCGTCCTCGTCGCGCCGGCACCCGTCCCCGGTGAAGTAGTAGCCCTTGAATGTGGTGAAGTAGGTCTGGAAGAACCGCTCGTGATCGCCCCACACCGTGCGCATCTGCCCGGGCCAGGAATCGGCGATCACCAGGCACCCGTCCGCCGCGCCTTCCAGCACCGCACCGTCATTGTCGAGCAGCATCGGCCGCACCCCGAACATCGGCTTGCTCGCCGAACCCGGCTTGAGCGCGGTGGCGCCGGGCAGCGGCGTAATCATCGCGCCCCCGGTCTCGGTCTGCCACCAGGTGTCGACGATCGGGCAGCGCCCCTCGCCCACCACCTCGTGATACCACGACCAGGCCTCGGGATTGATCGGCTCGCCCACCGAGCCCAGCAGCCGCAGGCTCTGCCGCGAGGTCTTCTTCACCCACTCGTCACCCTCGCGCATCAGCGCGCGCAGCGCGGTCGGCGCGCCGTAGAAGATCTCCACCCCGAACTTGTCGACCACCTGCCAGAAGCGACTCGGATCGGGGAAATTGGGAACCCCCTCGAACATCACCGTGGTCGCCCCGTTCAGCAGCGGGCCGTAGACCACATAGGAATGCCCGGTGACCCAGCCGATGTCCGCCGCGCACCAGTAAATCTGCCCCGGACGGTAATCGAAGACGTACTCGTGCGTCATCGAGACCCAGACCGAATAGCCTCCGGTTGTATGCAGCACGCCCTTGGGCTTGCCGGTGGAACCCGAAGTGTAGAGGATGAACAATGGGTCCTCCGCGCTCATTTCCTCGGGCGCGCACTCCGCCGGCTGGCCGGCCGCGGCGCTGGCCCAGTCCACGTCGCGTCCCTCCACCATCGGCACCCCGGCCCCGGTATGCGCGAGCACGATGACGGTATCGACCCCGGGGCACTGCGCCAGCGCCTCGTCGACATTGGCCTTGAGCGGAACCTTCTTGCCGCCGCGCAGCCCCTCGTCGGCAGTGAGCACGACCCGGCTGTCGCAGTCGGTGATCCGGCCCGCCAGCGCATCGGGCGAGAAGCCGGCGAAGACGATCGAGTGAACCGCGCCGATCCGCGCGCAGGCCAGCATCGCCACCGCCGCCTCGGGCACCATCGGCAGGTAGATCGTCACGCGCTCGCCGCGCTTCACCCCGCGCGCCTTGAGCAGGTTGGCGAAGCGGCACACCGCCGCGTGCAGCTGGCGGTACGTGACGCGGCGCTCCGGACTGGCCGGATCATCCGGCTCCCACAGGATCGCGGTGGCATCCCCCCGCGCCTCCAGGTGCCGGTCGAGGCAGTTCGCCGAAAGGTTGAGCGTGCCGTCCGCGAACCACGAAATGCCGAAGTCCGCCTCATGATAGCTGGTCCGCTTGACCACGCCGAACGGCTTGATCCAATCGATCCGCCGCGCTTCATCGCGCCAGAAACCTTCCGGATCCCCAAGCGAACGCGCGTACATCTCTTCGTAGCGCGCTTCGTCAATCAGCGCTTTCTCCGCCCA
>NZ_FOOR01000062.1 GCF_900113255.1 Novosphingobium sp. CF614 | reverse complement strand
CGCGCCTTGGGTGGCTGGCCCTACACTGCGCATCCGAGGGTTTCTCGGACGGGCCGAGTCGATCCTCATCACAGGAGGACGAGCCGTGGAACATTGTACAGAAGTCTTCGTCGGTATCGATGTCGCAAAAGCACGGAATGCCGTAGCTGTGGCGGATGGGGAACGCGGAGGCGAGGTGCGCTATCTGGGTGAGTTGGCCGCTACCCCCGAAGCGATGCGGCGAATGGTGCAGCGCCTCGCAAGCCGGCATCAGCAATTGCATTTCTGCTATGAGGCGGGACCGACTGGCTACGGGCTATACAGGCTCATTACATCGATGGGCTATCCATGCACGGTGATCGCACCTTCGCTGATACCCAAACGCGCCGGGGACAGAGTGAAAACGAACCGGCGCGACGCGATCGAACTGGCGAAGCTGCTGCGCGCCGGGGAACTCACGGCAGTCTGGGTGCCGGATGAAGCCCATGAAGCGGTCCGCGATCTGATACGTGCCCGCACCGCAGCAGTTGAGATTTTACGCGTACATCGCCAGCAGGTCAGCGCATTGCTTCTGAAGCACGGGACGAGCTACCCGGGCAAGAAAACATGGGGCGCACGGCACCTCAAATGGCTGCAAGAGCAGCGGTTTGATCACCCGGCGCATCAGATCGCGCTTCAGGAAATGGTTGATGCCGTGCGCGTCGCCAAGGAGCGTGTGGCTCGCCTTGAGCACGCAATCGAGGAGTTTCTCCCCCAGTGGGTACTGGAGCCGGTCGTGCGCGCCTTGCAAGCGCTGCGGGGCGTCGATCTCATCGTGGCCATCACCTTCGTCACCGAGATCGGCGACATGCGGCGCTTTGACAATCCCCGGCAGCTCATGGCCTACATCGGCCTGGTGCCAAGCGAGCGCTCAACCGGTGATACAGTGAGACGAGGAGGCATAACCAAGGCCGGCAATACCCGGATGCGCCAGTTGTTGGTCGAGAGCGCCTGGAGCTATCGTTATGCCCCCAAGGTTGGAGCGAGGAAGCTCTATCTGCTGGAGAAAACGACACCTGCCGTCCGTGACATCGCCTGGAAAGCCCAGAGCCGCCTCTCCGCGCGATACCGCGCCCTCACGACCAAGGGCAAGAAAAGCACTGTAGTGTGTACTGCGGTCGCAAGGGAACTGGTTGGCTTCATGTGGGCTGCAGCCCGCGAAGCCCAACCAGCCTGACATCTGCCACCAACCCCGCGTACAGGCGGGGGTGGGATCATCGGCAGGGGAACATCCGACGGACGTTTTGTGGCCGGCATCGCCGACGCCCGCAGTAAGAACGGATCAGCCCCGGACGCATACTCGGAACTGCGGTA
>NZ_FOOR01000063.1 GCF_900113255.1 Novosphingobium sp. CF614 | reverse complement strand
TCAGCGGGTTAGCTCAATCCGGCTTCAATGAGGTCGCGCACAGCGCCAAGCCCCACCCTCAGCGCCGCGCGACCTCACAGAACCCTCCAGATTCCTTTTTTGTCAGGAAATGATTCGGTGGCGGCTTCATTGATGGGAGCCGCAGATGCATGGATCGATAGCCCTCCGGGAGGATTACAGCGCGGTTGATTTACGCAAGCTTGCGCGTTGTGAGACCAATGGCCGCGTTGCTTTGCGGCTGACGGCAATTGCAGCGGTTCTGGAGGGTGTGAGCCGGAAGGATGCGGCGTCACGCTGCGGGATTGATCGCCAGACTTTGTGCGACTGGGTTCACCGGTTCAACGCGAAGGGGCCGGCCGGTCTGCGAGATTCCCCTTGCGGCCACCCGAAGAAGCGGCTGACGGCTGAGCAGGCAGCGGCGGTGAAGGCGCATGTTTTGAAAGGCCCTGATCCCGAGAAGGACGGGCTGGTGCGCTGGCGCTGCTTGGATATCCAGCGCTGGATCGAGGCGGAATATCGGGTTCGATACCATGAGCGGACAATCGGCAAGCTGCTCCATGCCCTGGAGCTGAGCCACATCTCGACACGGCCCTTCCATCCCAAAAGCGATGTCGAAGTTCAAACCGCTTTTAAAAAACTTCGCGGCCAAAGTCGCATAAATCCTCCCCGGACATGCCGCCGGAAAGCGCCTTGAAATCTGGGTTCAGGACGAAGCCCGTGTAGGTCAGAAGGGCACACTCACCTATGTCTGGGGCGAAAAAGGAACCCGACCACGCGCCATGCGTGACCAGCGCTATGAATGTGCCTATATCTTTGGTGCCGTCTGTCCGGCGCGCGGCGTGGGAGCGGCGCTGGTCATGCCCTTCGCCAACACCCATGCCATGAACGCGCACCTCGCCGAAATCGGCAGCCAGGTGGAGGAAGGCGCGCATGCCATCGTCATCATCGATGGTGCCGATTGGCACACCACAAAATCCCTCAAACTCCCAAGCAATATCAGCCTGCTCCGATTGCCCGCTTACAGCCCCGAGCTCAACCCTCAGGAAAGCATCTGGCAATATCTCAGACAAAACTCCCTCGCAAACCGAGCCTATGAAACCTACGACACCATCGTCACCGCTTGCTGCAAAGCAGGGAACGATCTCATCAATCTGCCCGATACTATCAAATCCATCACCACCCGGGAATGGTTTACAGGACGAAGCCAGGGTCGGACAGAAGGGCTCGATCGAATATGTCTGGGCACCGATCGGCTCCCGTCCGCCTATGGTGCGCGACAATCGGCATGG
>NZ_FOOR01000064.1 GCF_900113255.1 Novosphingobium sp. CF614 | reverse complement strand
TCGGCAAAGCTCGATCGCGGACATTACGCGGCGTTCGACGCGGCCAAGATGGCCGTCATGGGCAGCGCGATAAGCATGACCATGGCGGCGGAAAATATCCGCCACCTCCAGTCCCGAGCGCATCACTACCGCTTAGTTCGGCGGTACCACCTCCAGCGTCAGACGGTCGAACGGGCTTTGCGTCCCGGCGATCGTGCTCGTGGCCACATGCGTATAGCGCGCGGTCGTCGACAGGTTGTTGTGTCCCAGCAGGACCTGGATGATCCGGATATCCGTGCCGCTCTCGAGCAGATGGGTCGCGAAGCTGTGGCGCAGCGTATGCACGCTGACCCGCTTGACCAGACCTGCCGCCTTGGTCGCAGACCGGCAGGCCGCGTGGAGCACCTGAACGTCGATCGGTTTGTCGCCCCGGCCGGGAAACAGCCACTCCTCAGGCCGGGCCAGCCGCCAGTAGGTCCGCAGAATGCCCAGCAGTTGCGGTGACAGCATCACCGCGCGGTCCTTGGCGCCTTTGCCATGATGGACCTGGATCAGCATCCGGTCGCTGTCGATATCCGCAACCTTCAGGCTCACCGTCTCCGAGGCGCGCAGTCCCGCGGCATAGGCCGTGGTCAGCGCGGCGCGCGCCTTCAGCGATGACACCGCCTCCAGGAAGCGCACCACCTCGTCGGCACTCAGAATCTCCGGCAGCTTGCGCGGCGTGCGCGCATAGACGATCCGCTCCGGTATCTCTGCCCGGTCCAGTGTCACGCCGTAGAAGAAGCGAAGGGCGCAAACCGTCTGGTTGAGCGCAGCCCACGAAATGCCCTGCGACACCAGATAGACCTGGAAAGCGCGGACATCCTCCAACCCCAGCTGATCCGGTGAGCGGCCGAAATAGCGGCTGAACCTCTTAACCGCGTGAACATAAGATCGCTGCGTGGCAGGCGACAGGTTGCGCAGGCTCATGTCGTCGATCATACGACGACGCAGCGGGCTTACCGCTGCCGTGGCGTCAGTCATGGGATGGTCTCCTGGTTGATGGTTGGTCCAGCAACCAAACCATCTCATCAGGAGGCCATTCCGGCCAAGACCCGCCCATCTCCCGCGTCAGCG